>DCVL01000067.1:2617-14623 GCA_002328035.1 Geobacter sp. UBA2189 | reverse complement strand
AGACGGTCACAGGCAGCCCAGCACATGACACTTGAAAAAGTGTGAACTCTTGCCGAACCGCGCAGCTCCCAGAGTCCGGCATCAGGTTGATCAAATACCTGACTTGCTATTTCTCCCAGAGGTTCCAGGCGATGAAAAAGATCCGTATCTCCGCAGCGGAGGAGGCGTTTATCAAAAAAGATATGGGTAACAGCTAGGATTGCCGAACCGTAAACATCGTGCTGTATCTGTTCAAATGCCTGATTGCCAACCCTGACTGGACCCATGCCGCGATATCCAGGCAGTGTCTCTGCTACTATCTCTTCAAGCCTTGCCTTGCCATCAATGGCATATACAGGCTGTAATCTTCCGGCCGGTGAAGAGGCGGCAATATTGGCCAGATAACCAAGGTACCGTTCCATCGTCTTTGTAGCGCCCAACCGGTTTAAGGCATTGACTACAAAATAGGAATCCCTCAGCCAACAAAAGCGATAATCCCAATTACGCTGGGTATTGGCAGCTTCAGGAATTGAAGTTGTCATGGCAGCCACAATAGCACCGGTGTCATCGAATGTATTCAACTTCAAGGTTATTGCAGCCCTGATTACCTCATCTTGCCATTCAAAAGGTATCCCCAGATCGCGTACCCATTCGTGCCAATAATTTATGGTTTCATCAAGAAAACGACGGGCAAGCTCTTGAATGTTGCTCGGTATAGTTTCATCTGCACCGAATATTATAGTTATGTTGTCATCCAGAAAAAAAGGAAGTTCTTCCAAGATCATTGTGATTGAAGCATCGGTAGTAAGCCTGAGAGTCCATCCTGGAGAGAGATATCTGATATGGTGACTTCCAAATGTAACTGGGCAGCGCTCCCGTCCATAATCGCTTGCAGGACGTACAGACAAACGCATTCTGGGGCTTCCTTTTAACCGTTTTATCTGGCGGAACAGCATAACAGGAGTGAACATTCGACCATACTGACGAAATCTTGGCGCAAAATCGGTAATTTCTATAATACCACCTGTTGCATCGGTCAGTCGTGTTACCAGAACTGCTGTATTTGGCAGGTACTGCTGAGATACCTCAATCTGTTCCAACAGCTCAATGGTACAGTAGCCGAAACCGTCACGATCCGTATGCTCCTTTAATAACGAACAGAATACGGGATCCCCATCAAACCTGGGCAGGCAGCACCAGACGATCTCAGCCTGTTCATCTATCAACGCACCTATGCATCCATTTCCTATAAGTCCTAAATCAATGCTGTTTTGCATCATCTATCTCCGTAATCTTAATAGCATCTGTCTTCCTGCCACAGCAGGGACAATTTTCACCCGCAGCAGGTTTTGGGGGGTGCATCATCTCGCTGGTCACTATACCGGTTGGCACAGCTATTATGCCATAACCGACTGCCATCAGCAACGATGCCACCAGTTGACCCGGCGGTGTCCTGGGGGCGATATCGCCTCAGGTACATCAGGCCGCCTACAAACACCACCACGGTCAGCATAGTGTAAAGAAACACCGCATGGCGTACTCGATGCTGAGCAGGGTGGTGATACGCAGTTCTGCTCCAAGGAGGCAGCATTCACTTTGCAACTGTACTGTACTTTAATTGGAGTTCAAGTCTAACAGATCATCAATGGGTAAAATATTTGGCATTAAGGAAGAGATGAGCAGCAATACTGACTGCATAGCCAAGGGCAACAGCCCATGTCCATTTCAGGTGAGCACCAAAGGTGTAAATTCCACGGGCAGACCCCATTAAAGCGACTCCGGCAGCGGAGCCAATAGAGAGAAGGCTGCCTCCAACACCAGCGGTCAAGGTTACCAGCAGCCACTGACCATGGGACATCTGAGGATCCATGGTCAGCACTGCAAACATGACCGGAATATTGTCAATAACAGCTGAAAGCAGTCCTACCAGTATGTTTGCCGTTGTATGTCCAAGTCCATCGTACATGAACCTGGAAAGACTGGCCAAATATCCAAATTGCCCCAATCCCCCAACACAGAGAATAACGCCGTAAAAGAATAAAAGGGTGTCCCATTCAGACTTGGCAACCTTGCGAAACAGGTCAAAGGTTTCATGTTGATGACCAGTTAGATCCAAAGGGTTGTCGCCAGTCATCAAGCGGTGTTCTTTTTTCTTCAGCCAGTAGGCGAAAAAGGAAAGATAGCCCAGACCCAGCATCATACCTACTGCAGGTGGCAGATGCAGAAAATTGTGGAATGATACAGCTGTGACGATGGTTGCCAAGAATAGAGCCATTATTCGCTTGGCTCCTAATTTCATACTGACAGCTTCATCTGTTACTTCCGGTTTTTCTTTTGGCACAGCCATACTCATCAAGGCCGCAGGAATGATCCAGTTGAGCAACGACGGGATAAAGATGGCAAAAAATTCAAAGAAATCCACCTTACCCTTTTGCCAGACCATCAGGGTGGTTATGTCGCCAAAGGGTGAGAAAGCACCACCTGCGTTTGCACCTACAACGATGTTAATGCAAGCCACCACTACAAAGTCTTTGTTGCTGCCTCCAACCGCCATGACAACCGCACCCATCAGCAGGGCTGTGGTCAGATTATCAGCCACAGGTGAGATAAGAAAGGCCAGCAGACCGGTCAGCCAGAATAGAGTTCGCAGTGTAAAGCCCTTGTTTACCAGCCAGGAGCGAAGCGCTTTAAAGGCATCCCGTTCTTCCAGGGCATTTATATATGTCATGGCAGCCAGTAAAAAAAGGAAAAGCTCCGCATACTCGGTCAGATTATGCAAGATGGCTGTATGGGCATGTTCCGGTCTGCCCAGAGCCTGGTAGGAGAGGGCAACCAGTACCCACATAAGACCGGCCGCCACAATCACCGGCTTGCTCTTGCGCAGGTGAAACTTTTCTTCCATAATAACAAGTGTATAGGCTGCTATAAACAGCACTGCCGCCAAGATGCCCAAACCGGTACGGGTCAGGTCTGCTACTTCATTGCCACTGCTGGCAAAAGCTGACACAGGAGTCAGTACGAAAAGCAGTAGTGTCATTAACCGATTAAACATTCTCTATTCCTCCAAACCAGAGTTGATTTAAGATAATGCCACAGCTCCATATCAACTGTCTTGTTCAAACCGGCAAAACTGCTAATACGTTCAGGGGCGAAGCAGATTATCCGCTTCGCCCCTGAACACCATAAACGGCGTTTTGGTAAATTCCGAGTTCTGTTGTATTAAGTTGCTAGATCTTCCTAAATGAATTTCATGACCCTGTACACACCTGTTTCGGCGTTGGTGGCAGTGGCATCCAATGTGTAAATATCTGAACCTGTTTACAGTTTACTGTTGCAATGCAGGTCGCGATGCTCTCTTTATTGCCAACGCAGGTGTGGTCTTCTCCCAAAACCTGATAGGGAGTGAAGAGCAGTACCCGTTCTGATTCATCGGGTAATGCATCCTGGGCTTCTATCCATTTCATAGCTTTTTTCTTGGTTAGAGTCATTATCCAGTTCTCCTGAAAATAACTTATTAAAATAACTTTTTTGATTATATGTATCCCAGTAATCTGGGCAGCCAGAGGGATATGATCGGAACGTAGGTAATAAGCAGCATAAATCCGACCATTGCGATAAGCCAGGGCAGAATTGCCATGGTAAGTTCAGATATTCCCATCTTGGTGATTCCGCTGGCAACGTACAGGTTAAGCCCCACCGGTGGATGGCACATACCAACTTCCATGTTTACCGTCATCAGGATACCAAAATGAATCGGGTCAATGCCAAGCTGCATTGCCACAGGGAAAAGGATAGGCGCCAGGATCAGGAGTATTGATGATGGCTCCATTACGTTGCCTGCAAGCAGAAGCAGAACGTTGGTGACTGCCAGAAAAGCGACTACACCCAGATTATGGTTAATAATCCAGTCTGCCATTATTTGAGGGATCTGCTCTGATGTCATAAGGTAAGAGAACAGTACGGCATTTGTTATTATATAGAGCAGCATGGCTGACATGTTGGCCGAATCAAGCAATACCTTGGGTATCCCTTTAAAGGTCATATCCTTGTACACAAAGACTGCCACAAAAAAGGCATATACTGCAGACATTGCGGCTGCCTCGGTAGGGGTGAACATGCCGGAATAGATACCGCCAAGCACTATGACTATCAGCATGAGCCCCCATACACTCTCTTTGAAGGCCTTCAAACGCTCTTTTGTGGTGGCCTTTGGCATCCGGGGATAGTTAAATTTGCGGGCGCGATACCATGCAACAGAACCAAGAAGGGTTGCCAGCAGCAAACCAGGAATTACGCCTGCCATAAACAGGGCACCGACAGATGAGTTTGTGGCAACTGCATATATAACCATTACTATTGAAGGCGGAATAAGGATGCCTAACGAACCGGAAGTCGCTATTACTCCCGCGCCGAAGTTCTTTGGAAAACCTGCCTTTACCATTGCAGGTAGCAGGATTGATCCGATAGCCACCACTGTTGCAGGGCTTGAACCGGAAACAGCCGCAAACAGAGCGCATGCCATAACGCCTGCCAGACCCAGGCCACCGTGCCAGTGCCCAACCATTGAAGTGGCAAAATTGATCATCCTTTTGGCTACACCACCATGTGTAAGGAAGTTGCCTGCCAGTATAAAGAATGGAATAGCCATGATTTCGAACTTCTCAATCCCTGTAAATAGCTTCATTGCTACGGTTTCAACAGGGACATGAGACATAAAGAAAAGGAATGTCAGAACGGTTAAACCAAGAGAGATTGAGATCGGCATGCCGGTCAGCATAAGTCCAATCAAAAGGGCAAATACGATTCCGGCGTTTCCGAAGGAGGCGATAGCCCCTAACGCTACAAGAAGCCCGATGACCCAGGTTGCCGCCTTTTTAGGTGTCATAAGCTCGACTGTTCCTGAATGTGCGCTCATTTGACACCCCCTTCTTCTACCTGTTTGTCAAATTTATGAGATTCATATTCTTCCAATGCATCAGTTGCATCAATAATTTCTTTGTCCAGTCCGTCAACATGGCTGTGGTCATGTTTTGGCAGTTCGCCGGTGCGGGCAAAGTTCCAGGCTACCTGTAAAAAGCGGAAACACATTAGAGATGAACCGAGTGGTATTGCCATATATACAATCCATGTTGGCCATTCAAGGTCAGGAGTTATAGGGCCTTCATACAGATCTTCCGGAATAGCCATGCCAAACTTGTTGAATACGGCATAATGCATTCCGTTTTCCCAGACAAAGCTTGCACCCAGAGTTGCAATGATGCCGGTAAAAAGAGCGCCACTGAAAAGACCTATCAAAACTGATGTCTTCCCCCACTTTGCTGGCAAGCGGTTTATCAGGACATCCACCCCAACGTGTATACCTGTGCGCACGCCGTAGGCAGCGCCAAACTTGGCCATCCAGACAAACATGTATATACAGAGTTCCTGAGCCCAACTCAGGTTTATGGTAAGTAGCCAGTCCTGAAGGCCTGGAATCGGAAGGCCTGACGTGTAGCGGTGAACAACGGCCACAAAGATGACCAGGGTTGCCGCTCCGATAAGGAAGGTGATGATCCATTCCTCAAGATGGTCTAGGTATTTCATCATTTGGGTCTCTCCTGAAAAAAAGTCGTAAAAAAGCCGCTGCGATCAAGACAGCGGCTGATTGTAAGTTATCCAATAAATCAGGGTTTGTAGCCGGTTACGGCATATACTTCCTTGACGGTTGCAGCACCTATACGGCCTATATTTTGCTGGTGAGCCTTGTCCATAGCCTTTTTCCAGGCAGCTTTTTCCTGTGCGGTCAGGTTGATTATCTGTGATTTACCGGATTTTTTGACCCCTGCCATAGCATCATCGTTATCCTTCTTTGCTACGCTGTTAGCATAGTTTGTTGCATCTTTCATCGCGCCTTCAAGTGTTGCGCGGATATCAGCAGGCAGTCCCATCCAGAATTTCTTGTTTACCAGAACAGCATAGCCCAGATATCCGTGGTTGGACATGGTTACATATTTCTGAACTTCATGCATCTTCTGGGTGTAGAGGTTTGAAGGTGGGTTTTCTGTGCCATCTACGACGCCGGTCTGCAGAGCCTGATATACCTCTGAGAATGCCAGTACCTGTGGTATTGCCCCAACGGAACGCATCTGTGAGTCAAGCACCTTCGATGACTGAATTCTCATCTTCTGTCCACGCATATCTTCAGGCTTGCGAAGTGGTTTGTTGGCTGACATTACCTTGAAACCATTGTCCCAGTATGCCAGACCGATAAGTCCTCTGGTTTCCAGTTTTTTCAATAACTTGGTGCCAACAGGTCCCTGGGTTACCTTGTGTAGCTCTTCGTAGCTGTCAAAGATAAACGGGAGATCAAAGAGTTCAAATTCCTTAAGACCCAAAGGTGCAAATTTGGCAAGTGACGGAGCGAGCATCTGGACAGAACCCATCTGAAGAGCCTCCATCTCCTCCTTGTCTTTGAAAAGCTGACTGTTTGGATAGACTTCAACCTTTACCTTCCCCTTGGTGCGTTCCTCGGCCAGTTTTTTAAAGTAGTTGGCTGCCTGTCCCTTTGGTGTTTCGTTTGCGACCACATGGCTGAATTTGATAACGATTGGAGCGGCCTGTGCTGCCATAGGCAGGGCAAAAGCCAGGGTTACGACGGCTGCAAGAATCTTTTTAAACATGGTTTTCCTCCTTGGAGTGGTGTTGACAGAATTGTGAGATGTTGTTCTATAGCAAACAGCGTGCCGGAATCTAAGGGTCAATGCTTAGGGGTCAAGTAGCAAGTATAAACATGGGTTTTATTTATTTAACCCACTACAACGCTGACTCTTGCCAGTTATTTTAGTGGCGGTTTTTAGCCAGACACTGGTGGCTGATTTCAGCCAGTTTATGCAGAATTTTCTCTGAAGGAGACGTGAAGAAGTTCTGTTAAGGTCAGGGCGGCTGTCAAAAGAATGCAGATCATCAATGATATGCCTGACCAACCATACATTACCCAGAAAAATCCGCCTAAAGTGCCTGAAATGCTGGAGCCAAGATAGTATGAGAAGAGATAGATTGAGGTTGCCTGTGCGCGGTATGTAGTGGCACGTCTGCTCACCCAGCCGGAGGCTATGCTGTGCACACCGAAGAAACCGCAGGTAAAAAGCGCTATTCCAGCTACTATACAGATGATTGAATCAGGGAGTGTAAGAACTGCGCCGATGGCCATTGAAGCTATAGTGCTTCTTATCACAGTCCTGCGTCCAAAACGTTGTATTATCCGACCCATCAAGGCTGAACTTAGCGAGCCGAGGAAATAGACCAGAAAGATCAGGCTTATGACGGATTGGCTGAGTGAATATGGAGCTGCCAGCAAACGAAACCCTATGTAGTTGTAAAGGGAGATGAACCCACCCATGCATAGAAACGCCGTACCGAAAAGGCAAAGCATACCCGGATCTTTAAGGTGATAAAGAAGTGATGGAAACAATGTCGTTAGATCAAGGGGTTTTTTCTGAAAACGGGAAGAAGGTGGCAACAGCTTTATAAACCATACTGAAAGTATCAGGCTGGTCAGGCCGATAATGCCGATTGCCGTTCTCCAGGGGATAGAATCGGCCATGATCGCTGTTATGACACGCCCGCTCATCCCTCCAACCGCATTACCACTGATGTAAAGACCCATTGCAGAGGTAATTGCTGATGAGTCCATCTCTTCACCCAGATAAGCCATGGCAACCGATGGTACGCCTGCCAGTACAGCTCCCTGTGCAAATCGGATCAGCAGAAGCTGAATCAATCCATCTGTAAAAGAGGTGGCTATTGCAAGGATTGAAGTAAGTATAAGCGCTGTAACCATCAAAGGTTTACGGCCTAAGCTGTCGGATGTAAGGCCTGAGAATAAGAGCCCTATGGCCAGGGTACCTGTGCTTATTGAGAGAGGCAGGCTACTTATGGCGGGTGAGATATTGAATTCATTTGTGAATAGCGGAAGTAGCGGCTGAATATCGTAAAGGGTTACAAAAGTTATAAAACCTGCACAGAAGAGAGCTATATTGGCTTGGCGATAACGGCTTGAGCCAATGGTGATCGCCTCTTGCCCACTGTCTGTCGTCCATTCCTCCTGCTTGTCACAGCCCATATTTTTCCATCTTGTAACGGAGGGTACCACGAGGGATCTTTAGCAGGAGTGAGGTTTTAAGTACATTGCCTTCAGATTTTTCAAGTGCCTGAATGATTAGCTGTTTTTCAAATACAGCAACCGTGTTTTCAAGGCCTTGAGACAGATCGGTTGAAGCTGTGTATGGTGTCGCATGTTCTTCTGCCTTGTGGAGTTCAGGTGGCAGATGTACAGGTTCAAGCAAGGGGCCGCTTGCCATTATGCAGATCCGCTCAATAATGTTTTTAAGTTCACGCACATTACCGGGCCAGTTGTAGGCGAGCAGCATCTGTTCAGCTGCTTTGCTTATCCCCGTAAATGATTTGCCGAAAGCCTGGCTGAACTGTGCAAGGAAATACTTTGCAAGCAACAGTATATCGTTAGACCGTTCTCTTAAAGGGGGAAGATGGAGAGGAACCACATTAAGGCGATAGAAGAGGTCTTCCCTGAAGGTGCCGACCTGCATACGTTGCCTCAGATTACGGTTGGTTGCTGCAATAACCCTGAGATCGACCGGAATGTCTTTTGAACCTCCTACACGGCGAACGGTTCTTTCCTGCAATACCCTAAGCAGCTTTGCCTGAAGAGATGCGTACATATCTCCTATCTCATCCAGAAATATGGTGCCGTTCTGGGCTTCTTCAAAAAGACCTGTCTTACGTATTGATGCGCCGGTAAATGAACCTTTTTCGTGTCCGAACAGTTCACTTTCCATAAGTTCTGAGGGGATGGAGGCGCAGTTGAAGGCTACAAACGGATGTTCCTTTCTGTCGGAAAGTGAGTGTATGGCACGTGCCACCAGCTCCTTGCCTGTGCCTGATTCGCCTGTAATCAGAACCGTTGCCGTAGGTATACGAGCCACTTCCCGCAGCTGTTCAAGAAGTTGCCTGAAGAGCGGACTCTCTCCCAGTAACGGGACATCAACTCCGAGAGCGCTTGAACGCCGGAGGGTTCTGACCTCACGCTTTAGCTCCTGCGTCTGAAGGGCAAGCTTTACAATTACCCTCAAGGCATCCGCCTTGAACGGTTTTTTCATATAATCGAAGGCGCCAAGTTTAAGTGCGTCAACCGCTGATTCAACAGAACCGTAGCCTGTTATGATAATTACAAGGAGCCCGGGATTTGCCTCTTTTATTGCACCCAGAAGATCAATCCCGTTTTCAGAGCCAAGGTTAAGATCCAGCAGAGCCAGATCAATATCCTCCTGGTTTATCAGTTCAAGAGCCTCTTTGCTGTTTTCAGCCTCAAGCACACGGTAACCGTCTTCGTTCAGTATCCTCTGGACGTTTTCACGGATAAAGGCTTCATCATCTATTATAAGGATGGTCTCTTTAATCATTGATGTTTGTATATCCTTAACCTTCATCTGTCTGCTGTCCCTTTATCTGCAATTAATGAGCCATCTTAGGGGTTAAGAGGAAGCCTTATCTGAAAGGTTGACCCTGCTTTCGGTTCTGATTCGACTGTGATGGTTCCACCATGCTCTTCTATTATCTGGCGGGTGATTGAAAGTCCAAGACCGGTTCCTGCTCCCTTACGTGTAAAAAATGGTTCAAAGATAAGAGGCAGATCCTTGGTTGGTATGCCGTCTCCCTCATCCTTAATGCTGATTAAGAGATCTGTCCCGTCTTCGGTCATACTTATTGAAATACTGCCTCCGGAAGGTTGAGCCTCCAGTCCGTTTTTAAGGATATTAAGTACTGCCTGACGGATCTTTTCAGCATCTATCAGGCAGTTAGGAGCTGAGATTCTATCGTATCTTATTAGAATACCGCCGCGTTGAAACTGCCTCTGCATAAGCATCAGCAGATCATCAATAGCCTCGGCAGGATCCCCTTTTGAAAAATTTGAGCGTGGAGGAGCGGCAAATGTAAGCAGGGCTGAAACGAGACGCTCCATCCTTTCAATCTCGGTCAGAGCCTTGGCTAACATCTCTTTGTCTTTCTCTGCAAGTTGAGCCCTGTCGTGAAGGTCATCAAGCAGGAGGGATATTCCGGTCAGTGGATTGCGAATCTCGTGTGATATCCCTGCAGCCAGTTTTCCTAAAGAGGCCAGACGTTCAAGTCTGACTGTCTCCTCACGAAGTTCCTCACGTATGGTCTCATCCCGCAGTGTTACGGTAAGACCCTTTTTACCATCCTTTCCGATTGGAAAAATTCCAACGTCAAAATGTCGTTCCTGAGAGTTTATCTCTTTTTTCAATAGCTCACGGCCATAGCCTGATCCTTCCGTAAATACGTTTGCAATCCTTGCCGGTAAAGGTGTCCAGCCCTCAAAAACTGCTGCGTAATGACTTCCAAATGACCATTGTTGACCAAGAAAACGATATGCGGTGCTGTTGCAGGAGGTAAGTTCGCCATTATCAGAAAAGGTTGTAATTCCGCTGGAGATACTTTCGAGAATGCTTTCCTTGAAGTTCCTCTCATCCAGAATTGCTTTGCGTGATTCCTGCAACTGTTGAAGCGTGGCGGTGAGAGTTGCTTTGCGCTGCTCAAGCTCTTTGGTCATGCTGTTGAATGAATCGGCAAGTTCAGCCAGTTCATCGTTCCCTTTTATTGACACAATACCGCTGTTTTCCCCTTCGGCCAGTTTTCGAACTCCATCGCTCAGATCCTTTAGTGGACGTGTGATTCCGCGAGCCAGCAACCATGCTGATACGGATGCTAACAGCGCTGTAAGCGCTATGAATATTGAACTTTTCTGACGATATTCTATGAGTTTTCTTGTTATAAGATGGCTGCTGGCGCTGGCCTGCTGTTGAAGCTGATCTACCTGATAACCTATTGTTACTCCACCAAATACCCCAAATTTTTTGTATGAGCCGGTATCGTAAAGGATGGGAGCGTAAGCCATGATCTTACGGGCTCCACCTACGTTTGTCAGTTCAACTACACCGTTTTGCCTTGCTCTTACCAATGCCGATGCCTTTGGGTAGTTAGGGTGTATGAAACCGGCATGGTCAAGGTTGTACGGTATGTTTCCCTCATCAATATCCTGCTGGATTGATGTTTCGCTGTATGGCGCAACCAGTCTGCCTTCTCTGTCTACCCCACGTATGTCCCACAGTTTCGGGTGTGTGATGATCCAGCCTTCATCATCAAAAAGGAATGCATAGTTGCCACTTTTATATGATGGAAATATTGTAGAAAAACGTGGGCTTGGATCAATATGCTGTGTAAATTCCATCAGGTGACGATGGTTAAGGGAGATGACAAAGGCGCCTTTGAATCGTCCTTCATTGGTAAAAAGAGGGGTTCCAAACCTTACAACACCCTCATAGCTCTTTCCAAGTGCGTTTTCAGGTTCTGAGGCTCCCGCAAGCTGCTGCCTTTTGTTAATATGAAACCCTGTAAGGTGAGTAACATGTATCTCACCCTTCTTTAGATTTTTGATGTCGTTAAAATACGTCTCTCTCTTATATTCAGTCTCTTCCGGATTAGAAACATTTCTAAGTCTGGATTCGGGCAGAAAACTCCCATCCTTCAAAACCAGTATTTCCCTGCCTTTTGCATCAATAAGAGCAAAAGAGCTATAAATTGGAAGCATTTCACGCACTTCCTCAAATTTATCTTTAGACGCAGGTCGCCTTTCCCATACTTCACCCCTTTGCTGTTTCCAGAAAGTAAGCAGTACCTGTGGATTATCCGCAAAACGGCTTAAAAATCTAAGGTCATCCTCACGACGGTACAGGTATTCGGTAATTGTGTCAGCCACCTGACGGGCACGCATCTGAAGCCCTTCAGTTGCCTGTTTCTCTGCACTGTTTCCTATCTCCAAAGCCAGACGATCACGCACCTGCTCAAGACCGGAAAACAGGAAGAGGGCAGCTGCCAGAAGAGGGAGCAGTGTGATAAGCAATGAGGCAATAAGAAATTTTTTGAAGATGGTGGGTCTGATCATGTATAACC
>DCVL01000067.1:0-2475 GCA_002328035.1 Geobacter sp. UBA2189 | reverse complement strand
ATGCTTGGTAATCTTTTTGGAACTCTCGAACGGACACGTTTTATATTTAGAGATACACTCCGTACTATTGAAACTCTGGTTAAGCTTAAGGTTAATCCTGTTCAGGCTATTAAAGAACCAGGACGTCTGCTTGGGGCTCCCCTTGGAGCGTTGCATCTGCTCCCTAAGTCTGTTTCATCAGCAGCTGCGCCATCTCTTGCCTGTAAAACCGTGTTGTCCAAACTGCCTCAGCTTGTATCCTGGCCCAGGGATGGTGGTGCATTCATAACACTTCCGCTTGTCTACACCGAAAGTCCGGCAAAGCCAGGTTTTGGAAGATCCAACATGGGGATGTATCGAGTACAGATATCCGGCAATCAGTATCAGTCTGATAAACAGGCAGGGCTCCACTATCAGATACATCGCGGTATAGGTGTCCATCACAAGGAGGCGATAGCCCGTGGTGAGAGGCTTAAGGTTAACGTATTTGTCGGCGGAGCCCCGGCGATATCTGTAGCTGCCGTAATGCCGCTGCCTGAGGGGATGCCGGAACTCTCCTTTGCGGGGCTTCTGGGGGGACACAGGATTGCAATGGCTCAAATTCCCGGGCATCTGCCTGTGCCTGCGGAAGCTGATTTCTGTATTGTAGGTTCCATAGATCCTCACGCCACCCTGCCAGAGGGGCCTTTTGGAGATCACCTGGGTTATTACAGCCTTACCCACCCTTTTCCATTTATTGATGTTGAGGCGGTTTATCACCGTGCTGATGCCATCTGGCCATTTACAAGCGTGGGGCGTCCTCCGCAAGAGGATACCTCATTCGGTGCATTCATACATGAGTTGACAGGAGAGCTTATTCCGACCGTGCTTCCTGGAATCAAGGCGGTTCATGCTGTGGATGCTGCCGGAGTCCATCCCTTGCTTCTGGCGATAGGTTCCGAGAGATATACGCCGTACGATGAACTTAGCCGTCCTCTGGAGCTTCTGACACAGGCAAACGCCATCCTGGGGCAGGGACAGCTTTCTCTTGCCAAATATCTTCTTATTGTGGCTGAACAGGATAATCCCAATCTGGACATCCACGATATAAAGGCGATGTTTGTCCATCTGCTTGAGAGGATTGACTGGAGGAGGGATCTGCATTTTCAGACAGCAACCACTATTGATACTCTGGATTATTCAGGAGGTTGCTTTAACAGCGGTTCAAAGGTTGTAATGGCTGCTGTTGGGCCTGTTTTACGGAAGCTTACAGCCGAATTGCCAGGTATGATCCCTCTGCCTGATGGCTGGTCAGAGCCTGCTCTGGCTCTCCCTGGGGTACTTCTTGTTCAGGGTAGAACCTCTGTTCCAGCAAACGGCGAACCGGATCAGGAAATTATGGCTCTGTGTCATTTTTGGGAAGAGGCGCCTCTATCTGAAGGGATAGCTCTAATAGTAATTGTTGATGATACGGAATTTTGCTCCCGCAGCCTTAACAACTTTTTGTGGGTGACCTTTACCCGTTCAAATCCCGCATCTGATATATATGGCGTTGGGGCTGATTCAAGACAGAAACACTGGGGCTGTAAAGGTACTTTACTAATTGATGCCCGTAGAAAACCTTTTCATGCGCCGCTTTTGGAGGAGGATCCGGAGGTTTGCAAAAGGATTGATGAAATGGCCAGAGTTGGCGGTGTATTGCACGGCTTGTACTAACGAGCAGGAGTTGGATACTTAGCTGTTAATGATTAAAGTTACAGATTAAAAGTAATAACTGAAGTCATTTAATTCATGTGGATTTTCTTTTAGGCATTCGATCAAGATATCTACAATATCAGGATCAAAATGTTTCTCTTTTTCTGATATTAACTCTTTTATTGCCTCTTCACGGCTCATGGCAGGTCGGTATGAGCGTGGAGAGATCATCGCGTCAAAAGAATCTGCAACGCAGACGATTCTTGCGTGTAAAGGTATTGACTCATCTCGCAATCTGGCCGGATAACCGTTACCATCCCATCGTTCGTGATGGTACATGATTGTTGGAAGTATATGAGAGAGATTTTCAAGACCTACTACCAGAAGTCCGGCTTTAAAGGTGTGTTCCCTCATAATTATCTCTTCACTCTGGTTTAGTGGGTCAGCCTTGTTAAGGGTTTCTTCCGTTGTGCCAAGAGCCTTCCCGATATCATGCAACATGGCTCCAGTGTAAAGATCCCGCAGTTCAATCTGTGACATACCCATTTTTGAACCGATTGCAAGACAGATCTCAGACACACGGCGGTTGTGCCCCTGAATGAAGGTCTCTTTTGCTTCCAGTGCCTCCACAAGAACCTGAATAATGTTGTTAACAAACTGAGGATTCCATATAGCGGCTATGTCATATTGTCTCGGCATAGATTTTCTATAGCTGAAAATTAGAGGATGTCAACATATAACGGGGAATGGTTATATTTGATGCCTTCGCAAACCCTACCTGTCATCCCCGAATGCTTTTATCGGGGATCCATGATTTCAATA
>DCVL01000027.1 GCA_002328035.1 Geobacter sp. UBA2189 | reverse complement strand
CGCTCTTGAATTAGAAATGGAATAAGGAGTCTTTTATATGTCTGAGGCGGAAACCAGCCTCTATAGTTTTACAGCATTTGCCATAGGTGGAGTTCTGGATTTAAACCGCCTTGCGCTACAGCTCGGAATAGATCGAAAATATCGATGGGAAGAGCCTATGAGGCTCAATCCTGTTACTTTCACCCCTTCTAATCCCAGCGATGTTGTATGGGTATATCTCTATTATTTTGGCGGTGTTGTGTTTCTTAACTGTCGCGATGATATTGTTGCACGTTGTATTGAAGGATTAAAACAGCATCTCTTTCAATTAAAGGAGCAGCCTCAGCTCCCGTTTCGTGAAGATTATGAACTTCTGATAAATCCTACCGCTGAACCATCAATTACAAATGATTGTGCCATAATGCCATTATTTAATCAGGATCTGCTTGAGATAATATGTTTCGTTATAGCCAAGTCAGTTGCACTGGAAAGGATTGAGGAAGATGTGGACTCTGTTTTTGATGAAGTTGGTGGCATGATTGCCCGATTAGGACATGGAGTGCTGGAGCTTTCTGACAAACAGCTTGCTAAACTGGCCTCTTCGGTTCTAGCTTTTAAATACAAATCAATAGCTCACATAATGGTACTTGATAAACCGGAGATAACTTGGGACAATGAAGAGGCCGACAGGTTTTATCTCTTTATTTCAAATCTGTTTGAACTAACACCACGCTATCAGGAAATAAAACACAAATCTGAAACACTTCTTGATATAACCGATGTCTTTTCAGGTCTTTCGCACGCACGCCGTTCAGCACGGCTTGAGTGGATTATCATTATCCTTATAGCGTTTGAGATCATAATGGCTCTCTGGCAAAAATTATTTGTATAGCGCTCCCTATTATAACAAAAAGCCGGCAAGGTCTAACCTTACCGGCTTTTTTAGTTTTTAAGAGCCACTACTACTTCTTATGGCACTTCAAGCAATCACCTTTTACAGAAAATGCTGTCTTTCCATCATGGCAAGCGCCACAAGACAACCCCGTTTCCATCTGTTTCATTGTAATCCTTTTTCCGTTTCCATATGGATATATTTTCGTGTGGCAGTCATTGCAGTTGTATGCATATGTATGAAATTCATGACTAAAGTGACCTATTACGCTGCCTTTTTTGTTTTTAAAGGTCAGTTTGGCCGGTACGTTAAAACCAGTATGGCATTTTGCACAATCACCTGTAACAGGGAAAGCAGTTTTGCCATCATGGCAGGCGCCACATGATTTACCTTTTTCCATCTCAGACATTGACACTCTTTTATTTTTACTCATATCTGGCTTAACAATTGATGAGTGACAATCATTGCAACTGTAGGCTGCCGTATGGAATGCATGGCTGAATTTGGCCTTGGGTACAGGTGGAGTCTTGTATGTAAGCTCAGGGCTTCTGTGGCATTTGGCGCACTTGTTTAAACCAAAAGCTCGTTTAGCATCATGGCAAGCACCACAGGATTTGCCTTTACCCATCTCAGCCATTGTTACAGTTGGATTTTTACCAAGCTTGTAAATCTTCGTGTGGCAGGTTGAACAATCTTTAATCTTTGCGAGGTGCTTCTTATGACTAAATGGTGTAGGGCCGGTTTCTTTTACCTGATATACAATCTCTTTGACTTGGTGACACTTGCTGCACTCATGTGCATCAAAAGCCTGCTTGCCATTGTGGCAGGCTCCGCACGATTGGCCTTTATACATATCAGCCATAGTATAATGTTTTTTGGACTTGTTACCGGTATGGCATGATGCACAGCTGAAAGTAGGCGTGCCATGTGCTGATTTCTTCGCAAGATGTTTGTTGTGACTGAATACAACCTTTCCGGCATCTTTTGTGTTGTAGGTAATGTCCTTCAGGCTAATAGCAAGACAGCTTGTTGCAATCAGACAGAGCATAGCTATTGTCATAAGAACTGTTGCTGCAAATCTCATAATCATCTCCTGACTCGGTTCTACCGGAAGCAAAAAATTGAAAGTAAAAAATTTAATAAAACTGTATACACTAAAAAAATGAATTTTAGCAACTGTTTAGATCTTGATATCACTAATTTGTGGCACTTTCATAGATTTATCTGGTTATTAAAAGACCTCCTCCCTGTATCAGAACAGGAAGGAGGTCAGGTGATATCATCTTGTTTGCATTAGTGTGATTTTTTTTGCTCTGCAGGTTGTGGTTCAAGAACTCCATAATCACTGTATTTTGTTTTCCACTGGAACAAAATAGGCCAGCGATACAGTATTGCCCTATAGGTAACTATGTATACTGAATAAACGGTAGCAGTAATAATGATTTCTTTAAGTGGCGGGACATGGACATGACCGTTCTGCCAGTTAAAGGTAAACATGTAGACGTTAAGGCGATTAAGTACAACTCCTATAATTGTTACCCATGCACCGAGACGGATTAATGTGATATTATTGTTTCTAACTCCTGTTGTAAGCAGAATCAGGGCAAGAATAACTCCAAAGCCTATCTCAAATAGCCACCATGCGCCCCATCCTGTAGCAAGGTACGCCCACTTGTTATCATGAGCAACTCCTATAAGGCGAATTACAAAATAGGTCAGAAGTCCATAACAGGCGCCTCTTGCCAGAGTGATCTGAAGCTTGTTCAGATTGTTCTTGTAGTTGTCATCGCAACGCCAGTCCATTGTTTTTATAACAATGGTACTGACAACTATAACCATACAAAGGCCACCAGGAAGTGAAGAAACAAAGAAATAGAGCCACTGGAATGATGCAGAATACCACAGTGGATGGATCTTACCAGGTGCATAACAGGAAAGTGCACCCAAAGCACCCTGATGCAGTGTCGAAAGAATAATACCTGAGACTGCTAGGCCAAGAGCCATCTTTTTGATGAAGGTTTTTCCAGCTGGCCAGCCCATCCATTCAAAGAATGAAGTAGATGTCTCGGCAGCCTGTACTGAAAGATAGGTGGCAACGTGCCAGGCAACCAGGAACAGAACCGCCTCGGGACCCCATGAAACGATCATAGGGTAGGGGAGACGCCATGGCTGACCAAGGTCAACCATAAGGAACATAACAGCAAAGAAGTAACCCAAAATACCGTTAAGTATGCCTAGCCTTTCAAGTGGTTCCAGATCATGGCGTCCAAAAACCTCAACTGCAGAACCAAGCTGGAATCCAGATGATGATAGCGGAACCATTCCAAAAAGACCAAAACCGAGGAATAGACCCCAAGCGTTGTCATATGGATCACCAACTACCCAGGAAAGGCCAAAAATATAGCGACCTATCAGAACAGGAAAACCTATCAGGAATATGATGGCAAATACCCAGTTAAGGGGATTGCTGATTGCCTGAGACATATATTGCTTAGGTGTAAGACCAAGAAAGATCTTCTCCATCAGAGTCCAGCGACGACCCCTGTCGTTGTCTTTGCGTAAACTGTCTACAATTTCAGTATTGGGATTTCGTGCCATAAACAATTTCATTGGTGATCCCCTCCCTCATGGTCATGGTGGCCGTCCTTGTTTTTGGTCGCCAGCAGATGTATGCCGGTGAACAGGGCTGGCCAGATGGCAAGAACCATCGGCACGAATCCCAGAAAATCTTTAACGTTAGCAATAATAGGCTCATTTTGTATATGGGCGTCCATGCCAACTTGACCAAAATCAACACTGCTCAAATACATCCAGCTTGTTCCACCTACAGCCTTTTCACCATAGAGTTTATCCACATACTTGGCCGGATTGGCCTGAATTCTATCGTGTCCGAGTTTAACAAGGTCTGCCCTGCGACCGAAGGTCATTACCTGTTGCGGACAGATCTCGACGCATGCTGGTGGTCTTCCTTCTTTAAGACGTGTGTCGTAGCAGAAGATACATTTTTTAACCAATGGCTTGAGTGGACTTGAATAGCTGTAAGCAGGGATATTGAAGGGGCATGCAATCATGCAGTTACGACAACCAACGCAGACGCTGGCCTTGTAAATAACAGCACCCTCTTTTGTTTTTGTATAGGCGTTGACGAAACAAGAGCTGAGGCAAGCTGGCTCAGTACAGTGATTGCATTGAATTTTACGGAACAAGGTTTCTTTGTTGGCAACTTGATACTTGTTAACGACCGTATATGCTTTGTCTGTTGTCCGGCGTTTTTCTTCAAATACTGAAGTGTCATCAAAACGGAGGTCTGGCTCAGGGAGCTTTTGCTCGTTGTTACAGGCTGCCTCGCAGCTACGGCAACCCACGCAACGGGTCAGGTCAACCAGAACCCCCATAGCGTCTGGATACCCTTCAAATGAGCCTGCAGCCAAGGCGTCATTACTGGCAACACCAATAGAGGCAGCAGTCACACCGCAGGCCAGACATCCTTTCAGAAAATCTCGACGTTCAATCATGGTACACGTTCTCCTTCCCGTGGATATCGGTTCAGTGGTGCGATTTTTTGGGTTTTGCAGGTGTTTTAGGTGCGAATTTTCCGGCACGGAAGAGCTCATCACCCTTTTCATTCCGCTTGTGACAGTCTTCACAGCCGGTAGGGCCTCCCATCTTCTGGTGGCAGCCCAGGCAGCTCATATGGTATGCAGCTTTAAGACCAGGTTTATCGCGGTGATAGACTGGAGGTTGCTGATCTCTCTGCTCTTTGAGTGATTCAGGCGAAAATGGGTCTGCATTGTGGCAGCCCTTACAGCTAACTACCGGTTGAGCGCCACTGTTTTTATGACAACGGGCACAGTTAGGATCGCTAACCTGGGCGCCTGTGGTATGGTGGTGGCACAATCCACAGTCTTTCAGGCTGTTAATATGCGAGGCATGGTTGAACTCAACGCCTGCATAATACTTCTGGATCACGTTGATGTTGATTTTGTCAGGAATGCCGGTACCAAAGCAAACGCTTGATGCCAGGAGTACCAGGGTGCCAATTATCAGCATGATCATCTGTCGCTTTACTGCATGCATAGCCCTCTCCTTGTTAAAAGATGACCGGTACCAGAATAGGCATGGATACCGGTAGTAATTACGAAAATCTCAGGATTTTAGTGGGAGTTTTCCTTCTTGTCTTTTGAACGATTCAGATACATGTAGTACATTGGAAAGCCTACGAAGAATGCGACACAGATGAGATATTCAACCGTTTTGATGTACTGATAAAAGTCCACCAGTGTGTATACAGATCTGATTTCTCCAATTGAGCTGAATATGCCCGCCATAACTGTTTCCCCCTTTTATCTATTGTCGGTTTTTACCGACTGTGTATTTTTTGCCGTTATTGAACTTTGCGAGTTTTTTATGTTCTCGAAAGCACAGGCTACAGCTTGACGCAACTCTTCACGGTCTTCAGGAGCTATCGGCTTTAAAGAATGATAAAATATACCCTCTTTCCGCATTTTGCGAATAACAGGGAGTGAAGTTTCGTCTGAAACAAGTATAACAGTCAGATCGCGATTACATTTTTTTAAAAGAGGTATCAGTTCTGTTGCTGCAAGTTCATCAAATTCATTGCTTAAAAGTACTACCTGTGCAGATTTTTTTAGTATTCCGTGGAGCACATTTGCCGCCGAGGTGGTTACTGTTACGTTATAACCAGCTTCAATACAAAGATCTGCGAGCATTTTTCGTGTTTCAACATTTTCATCAGCTATCAGGACACCTTGCATAAAAGCCACCTTTATTTTTGTGAAGTTCCTGTACCTGAAGAGGCCTGTTTATTACTTATTGTCTTTCCGTAATGGACGAATAGTTTCTGAACGAGTTTTGAGAAATTTGCCTTTCAGCATGTAAAAAAACATTACTATGGCTGGAACAGCTTGAAACGTTAGAACAATTACAACAAAGCCAAAAAACAACCAAATCAAAACACCAGTTTTAGTCTCTGCTCCAGCAGGAGAGGCAGCGTAAGCATTTTTTGAAGCCACAATAAACATTGGCAGTATTTTTATGCTTGTTCTCACTCCTGTCTCCAGATGATCCGGGCATATAGCTAATAAAGATCATTCAGTATACCAGAGCATTCATCGTGCCAGTAATAAAGATGAACTAAAAAATGCCTTTAATATGCTGTAATTATAACGACATTTTTTTTGTTACAAATATTAGAACAGTTTTATATTGATTGATTGGTGTATATTATTTGTATACATAAAATGGTTTCCTGATGTTAATAAATCAACTATTCCAAATCTAATAAACCGATATTATAAAGGTTATTTTAAGTGTATACAGAATAAATACATTCCAATGTGATGTATGTAGCCTTATTTTTTTACAGAAAGAACCTGTTTTGCGGTAACCATATCTACTATAGGTAGCGCCGGTATCTTTGTAATTCCGTAATCTCTTGCCAGGTCAATGTCAGCAGGAACTGCCTTGAGCAGTTTTTCGGCTATTTGTTGTTCTGCCTGGCGATAGCGCAGTTTGACTTCAATTGTTACCTTTTTATTTCCTTTTGTAGGATTTATTGCAAAGTAGGCATCCTTATACCCTTTTGGAGGAATCGTCTCGTGGCTGGCAAAAGCCGTTATAACCCATGGATCTATTGCAAAGTGCATATCGTTTCCCATACCGTCGGTAGAGAATTTACGTGAATTTTCTGATAATGAACCGTTTTTTTCTATCGTTCCGCTCATTATTATGATGGCACCTTTTTCATCTCTGGCAATAAGTTCAAGCCACATTTGGCGAACGTTTGTAAGTGATGTAGGCAGATTGTGGCCTGCTCTGATGTTTTTTACCCTAACCTTGACTTCTGCAAGAATTCCGTTGCGATATATTGGCGAAAGTTCCAGTTCTGCTGCTTTCTGTAAACGTTTGACTGCCATATCATACTGATTCATCAGGCGTTTTGCCTGTTCCTTGTCCCCCGCCTTCTCTGCTGCCTGCGATGCCAGGTAATAAAGGAGGTAGTTAGCTCCATTAAAGTAGTGGCGGTATTCCTTTCTTTGAGGCTTGGTCAGCGTGTCGGCACTTTTCAGAAAGGTTTCATGTCCCACCATATGGCAGTCTTGGCAATGAATATCTTTCTGGGCATAATGGCTATGTTTCCATTCCAGATAGGTTGATTCAAGCGGGTAGTGTTTATCGTAATGATATACCTGATGACATGAGGCACAAAGGTCGCTTTTGGCATGGAAATCGGTCTGTTTGCAGTCATGAAAACCACCACCGCAGCCATCCTCGGCTTTTTGAGGACCACGTTTTACAAGAACTGGGTTTTCCTTTCCATCTTCACCTGGGCGTAAGACAAGTGAACCATTTTCAGGTTCTCTGCTGGGGGTCTTACAGTGATTGAGGCTGCTTACAGAATGGCAGATATCGCATGAGACGCCAGCTTTTGCAATTGCTGAACGTCCTGCAAGGCCAGGGCCTTTTACCTCTTTGGTCACTGTTGCGGCGGCAGTGTGACAGCTTGCACAATGGCTTCCTATCTCTTTACCTACTGCCTTTACAGCCTTGTTGTATTCTCCCTGATAGACAGGATCAATGAATGCCAGACTATGCAGAGAGCCATGCCATTCGTCATATTTGTCCTGATGGCATCCGGCACAGGTTTCAGGTTCCGTAAAATTGGCTTTGGTCTTTTCGTAAACCATTAGTGAAGGGTAAAATTTAAAGAGTTCTTTATCTACTGGAAAGGTAGTTGATGTTTGGGACGATGTTGCAAAAGCGACAACACAGGCTGCAAGAATCAGGATAATTATCACAGATAGCTGCTTCGTGAAATGTTTCATTCTGCTTTCTCCTTGTAATTTACTGCTTCATGTTCTGAGAGTTGCCACAATTCTCAAAGGCACCATCAGCATTCCGAATGCATCGTAACTGCTTCTTGCAATTATATCTGCATTCTGGATTGCAGAGAGCGCTGTTCCTTCGCCCTCAAGTACGGCAATTCCAAGACGTGCCGCCTTTAGCATTTTCTGGTCATTTGCTCCATTTCCAATACAGATAACATTTTCAGTTCCCAGCGATACGACATACTGCTCTTTCTGCTCCGTTATTCCCTCTCCTGTTAATATCTTCAGGGTGCACGGAAGACCTTCAAGTTCGCTGGCTGCGGTTCCACCTGTATCAGCGGTAAGAACGTGTACAGTTATCTTTTCTGAAAGTTCATGAATGGTTCTGTCCAGGTTGGACATCAGTTTTCCGTCACGGGCTATAGTTCCGTTGTAGTCAAAGACCAAGTGTTTGATTTCAAGATTTCCAAAGCCGGGAATATTGATATTCATAATTTGCCTTTCAAAGCTACTGTTTTTAATTTTGTTTTATTGAAGATCCAAATTTGCTGTCTGTGTACCTCTTATTATGTATAGGGCTGCATCTGAGGGTTCTCTGGAAGTTACCATTGCATTTCCATGCAAACCCAGGAAATATTCTGTCTGGAGGGAAAAGTAGGAGGCTACGGTCTTCTCAATAGCTTTTATATCAGTATGACGTATCTTGTTTATATAAGATTCCGGTTCTTTCTGTTTGGCTTTAAAGAAAGAAGATTCCGGATTTAAAAGCATAATGAACAGTTTGCCGCCTGGTTTCAAAACCTCCGCAGTCTTTTTAACAGCTTCCTGATAATTCTCTATGAATTGGAGCGAGACTATATATGTAACAGCATCGAAGGTTGCGGCTGAAAAAGGCATTTCCTCAGCTTTTCCGACAACTGCCCTGATCCTGTCAGGGAGGCAGGAAATAGCCTCCTGTGATACATCAAGTCCTGTTACGTTAAAACCTTTGTTTGCCAAAGCCTGTTCAATATGAGCAGGTCCGCAGCCTACACTCAAGATCCTGTCACCAGGTTCAAGGTATTGAAGCAAATAGTTCAGCTCAGCATTAAAAACATCCTTCCAGAAACTGCTGGTACATGAATCAAGATAGTTTTTGACTTCCTCTTTATCATTCATTTTTTTGAGCCTCAGTGCTGAGATATGATGTAGAACCCGCTTTTCCCAGGGGCAGGTTGAAGTTTACCGGATGAGACAAGGAGTCCTATCTGTTTCAGTGAGTCATTCTGGTGCATATTCAATCCGACAGCAACATCATTCACGGTACAGGGACGTCTGCTGATAAGCGAAATTATATCTTCTTGACGGGAAAGATCAAATGAAGCAGGCTCAACAGAGTGTAGTGCCGATTCGCTGATAATCTCCACTGTACCAGGAAAATAACTTTTCAACTTTTCCATCTGTTCGCTTGTAAGTCCAAAGGCATAATCTTCAGCTGGTGGACGATAGACGCTGTTCAGCTGAACTCTGGTTGGAGTGATACGTTGCGTAAGTTCAGCTATTTTCTTAACTGCCTGTTCATTATCTGTTATTCCTGATAGCAGAAAGACTTCAAGCCAGATTTCTCCCTTGAAACGCCTGGAAAAATCGATAAGTCCTTGAACCATCTTGTCGAATGAAATGCTGCTATCTGGTCTGTTAACCTCTTGGAATACAGCTTCATCTCCAGCGTCGAGCGAGGGTATAAGCAGATCTGCTGGCATAAGAGCGTCTTGGAGATCCTCCATCCAAAGCAGAGACCCGTTTGTTAATACAGCAACAGGTATTGAGGTTATTAATTTTATACGCCTGATTATATCTCCAATACCGTTGTGCAGGGTTGGCTCACCGGAACCGGCAAGGCTTATATAGTCAATAGCTATACCTGCTGCCAGTTTCTGTTCTAGTTCCTCCATAATCTCATCAACTGGAACATACTCCCTCCTGGCAACAGTGGTGCTTCCGGTGCTGCCAAGTTGACAGTATATACAGTCATAACTACAGACTTTATATGGAACCAGATCTATTCCGAGTGAACGACCTAGACGGCGTGATGGTACTGGCCCATAAAGATGGCGAAAGTTATCCATGCTCATTGTTTTGTTATCCTGTCCAGAGTATTATTTATATCCTGAATTCCGCAAGATTCATCAAAACAGCCAGATCCTGAATAAAGATCGAAAATTCTAAGTTGTTCAATCAACTTTTTTATAAGTTCCTCTTTGTCTGAAAGATCTGTTTCTGCTGTGAGGTTTAGAATCCGGGAGAGGATAGTGTCAGGAAGCTCTGCATCTTGGTTCTGCTCTTTTGCAACAGCAAAGAGTTGATCTATCAGTGTCATTGCTTATACCTCCTGAATTTTAGAGAGATGAAAGTTCTTATCTTCATGAATTGTTACTAATGATTGCATTATGTCAAATATGCCTTTAACAGTAAACCAGATTTAGTACGACAAAAGGGACATTCGATTCCAGGATTGCTTATAGATCTAGCTGAGCCTCGATATCTACTAATGAATTTCGGCTTTTTTGCTATAACTTGATTTATGATGTCAGCAATATCTATTCGGGATTAAGGAGTTCTTCATTGTTGCATATCGATGGCGGGGTGTCAAAAATCTGCATGGCATCAGTTGAAAGTTGACCGGTTTCCACTCTCATGTAAGTAATCAGTTCCTTCAGGCTTTGAAGTATAATTCCCTTGTTTTTTCCGGGAAACTCGCGTGGATCGATCTCCAAAGTGACGGTTCCCTTATAATCGGTGTTTTTAAGGTGATTAAGGAAGCGGGTTAAAGGGAGGTATCCATGTCCGGGTATAAGGTGTTCCTTGCCAAAACCGTAATCGGAAAAATGTATGTTTCTTATCCGTCCAGATTCATAAAACATATAAAAATCATTTATGAAATTAGCTTTGCCAGATCCCATATGGGTAGTATCAAAAGTTAGATACAGGTTGTGCTCATGTATAAAAGATACCATTTCACTTGTGGATGACAGGATATTCGGGTTTATCTTGTAGCGTCCCATGCATGGCATATTCTCCACAGTAACCATTATCTGTCCGTCAAGTCCTACTTCTTTCTGAAAATCCCTTATTCTGTAGAACCATCGCCAGAAGGCAATCTCAAATGCCCTCCAGGAAGGAGGGTGAAAATTTACCAACGGGATATCAGTTTCTGCTGCAAGTTCAACGCTGTGGAAGAGTGACTGTATCGGTCCACCCCATCCGTCAAGAAGCATAAATGGGGCATGAATGGAGTGGATAGGGGCAATTTCCTGTAGAGAGCGAACTACCTTTACCGGATTTACACGCTGAAAATCCTGATTGATGATCAATTCCAGTCCATCGAAACCGGCTTCAGTGGCTATCTCGAATGCTTCTCTCAACGGCAGAGTGAAAAGTGAACCGCTTGAAAGTGTTATTTTCAAGCTATCATTCATTCATGCATACCAAAACTTATTTGCATATAGCGTTGCAGATCCCCGACAGTCTCGAGAGAAGAAAACAGAAGTTCATATTCGGCTGTTTCGAGATCTGTAGGGACAAGGTGAAGGATATCCCTACAATCCTGACCTGGAGAAGCGTGCTGTTCAAGTCTGATTCTGTGTTCGCTGAAACAGTGCCATGCATGTACCGCCCGCTCTGCAAGATCCACATCCAGTTTGCCTATTCTTACAAGTTCACGTAACCGTTCCGGAGTGCCGATTTTTGTTACACCGTTTATCAAGCATATTGCCAAAACTGAAGCGGAAAGAGGAAGTAAGGCGTGATCAAGCAGAGGGAAGGCTCCACGGTGTGGCCCTGTCTTTTCTAACCGCAGATTTCCCATCATGCTTATGCCGTTTGAGAGCTGTTGGCATCTTTCAACCAGATTTGCAATAAATTCAGTTTTCTCCAGATAGCTGGTGCAGAGTTTAGAAAAACGTTCTCCAACGCCATATTCCGTAAATATTATTGAGCTGTCGGCCAAACGTATTAGCTCAATAAATTCAAAGCGATCTTTTTTAAGCAAAGCAGTTTCAAACCGATTATGCCACTTTTGCAGATTTCCGCACCACTCAGGTTTTAATGGGGTTATAAATTCTTCAATAGCAATCCCTGTAACCCTTAACCAGGCAACTAGCTCTTTGCCAAGGTTTTCCATCTGTTTTTCAGGTGTCTTGCCGTCCCAGATAATAGCCAGGTGTAATCGGCAAAATCTGGTTGTCTCCCTTCTGCCAACAGGACCCATTGTTACCAGTGCCATAGGTGGAAAGTTACAGTCTATCTGTTGTTTCGCCAACTTCAGACAAGTTTTAAGCATTGCGGAGAGAATGCTGTCGGACATTTTAAAAAAGGCTGTAGCAGACCTGAAACGTCGGAAGTGTTGATAGCTGTATCTGTAAAAACTGAAAAGAACCGTTCTTAACTCGCCAGGATCTGATATTTTCTCAAGTTCAAGAACCAGTCTTTCAACTTCTGTTTTAAGGTGTTTGTTTTCTGCTGCAACGGTGTTAATCTGATCCTCTACAAGTTCCAGCATTTGCGAAATACCTTCAGGGTGCTTCTTTGATGCCAGTTTTACAGAGGCATCCCTGAATGTGACAGCAAACTCTTCAACGCCACGCCATGATGCAAAGTCTTCCCCTTTTGCCAGTAGAAGCGCCATTATTTACCTCCGCTGTCGTGTACATCCCTAATAAGGAACTCAACAATTTCGTCTGAAGGAGGCTTTGTTAAAAGCGAAACGGTTATCATTACAACAATAACTATAGGAGCCCCAATAAATGCGGATGAAGTTAACGGGAAGATAGTTTTTATAAAGGGGAAGATGTTGCCAAACAGTGGTGAAGAGGCTGTTATCAAAAGACCTGTGAGTATGCCGGCCAGAACGCCGCTTGAGTTGGTTCTACTCCACCATATCCCCAGAAGAAATGTCGGGAATATGGTGTTTCCGGCCAGGGCAAAGGCAACTGCTGCAATCTCTGCAATCATTCCTGCCTGATTAAGAGAGAACAGCAGCACTATCAGCGCAAGAACAAGAAACACACCTTTTGCAACATGTACCTTGTCACTGTCACTCGCATTCTTATTGATTAGTCGTGGATAAACGTCGTAGGCAAAAGCAGCTGCCCCTGACTGTAACAGCCCACCTGCTGCATAGAATGCCGCAGCCATGCCTCCAGCCACAAGAAGCCCCAGCATCCATACCGGAAGACCTGCCTGGGTTGCCGTAGTCAGTGTTACAAGATCTGCAGTTGCCGGATCTGGAACTTTGAAGGTGTTACCTGCCCTGGCATCAAAGAGGCGAGCAAGAACTCCATACGCCGGAGCAGACCAGTAGATAAGAGAGATGAAGAAGAGTCCCCATACTACCCCCCATCTTGCATCACGCATGCTGGGAGCCAGATAGAAGCGGGAAAGTACATGCGGCAGTCCGGCAGTTCCAAACATAAGTGTGAAGCATAGAGCAAGCCACTTGAAGAGCGAAATGGATGCAAACGGTTCAGACCAGAAAAATCCGAACTGTTCCTGAAGTGTTACAATCGCTTTGCCGTATCCGAATTGTGGTAATACCCAGAAATAACCAAGTTTTTTATTTATGTACATCAATGGCAGTATAAAAGCAGTTATAAGGACAAAATACTGAAGGCGCTGATTACGTATAACCCCTAAAGTCCCTGAAAGAACTACAAATGTGACAAGAAGCGCCACTCCTATCAGTAGAGCTTCTCTGTAGGCCAATCCGAAGAGCCACGAAACAAGCAGCGCCACTCCTCTAAACTGGGCTACACAGTATATGGTTGATATCATAATTGATATTATGGCAACAAGCATGCGGGCTGTACCTGATTCATAACGAAAGCCCACAAAATCAGGGGCTGTAAACTTTCCAAAGCGCCTCAACTGGGTTGCCATCAGAACCAATAGTAAAACATATCCGCCCGTCCATCCAATAACAAAGGCCATTGCGTAATAGCCTTTGGTGTAGAAGAGACCTGCAAGCCCCATTATGCTCGCAGCACTCATCCAGTTACTGGCAATGGCAGCGCCGCTTCCAACCCTGCCACTGTAACTGCCTGAAAATCCATAATCGCTTGCCTGACGCATCTTGCTGCCAAGTCCGCTTATGATAAATAGCAGAAACATGCCTGCAACCATCAGAAGCGGAATGAACTGAACCTCGGTAGGCTTCATCAGTCCACCTCACCTTTCTTGCGTCCATGAGATCTGAACCGGATGCTGCTTTCCATTCTTCTGGTCTCATGGCGATCCATCCAGAGGTTGAAAACCAGACAGAGAACAATGAATAGAAGCGGAAGAAACTGCCCGGATATCCAGAAGTGAATAGGTAGATTAAAGAAGATAAGTTCAGTAAGCCAGAACCCTTTAATGGAACTCTCAAGGAACCAGATTCCGATCTGTGTTCCAACGACAGCTGTCAACCATGCCAACATCAGCAGGGCGATGACTGATACTTCATCCCTCATGGTTCCCGGCAGCGGGTTGAATATCATGATTCGTTTTTTTCTGTCATGGACAGTCATAATAACTTCTCCCGTATAGATCAGGCCTTTCTGCGATACTGCACAAAATAGATCTCTTTTCCCTCAGCCATAAATTTAAGCATATACTTGCTTCTTGGATAATCTTCAATATCGTGGCGCCAGAGGTCAGGGGCAAGCATGTTTTCAAATCCGGTTTGACGGCTCATCAGGTGTGCCAGATCAATGCCGTAATCATCAAAATCGGTGCTGAATGTAAAAAATGCCCCGGGCTTTAGATAAGATTCTAAAAGAGATATGAATTCCTGATTTACCAGGCGGCGTTTGCGCTGGTACCTTTTGGGCCAGGGATCCGGACAGTTGATATAAACTGCCTTAAGTGATGATGGAAGCAGGCATCTGCGAATAAAAGAACGCGCTTCATCCCTGACTATCCTGACATTAGTCAACTCTGCCCGCTCTGCCCTCTTGCAACTCTTAATACAACCCTTGTTGTAAAAATCAAGGGCGATAAAATTGCACTCTTTATTATGAGTGGCCATGTCAACAACAAAGTCGCCTATTCCGCAGCCGATCTCAAGAGCCAAAGGGTTGTTGTTGGCAAATACAGCGCTCCAGTCAGGTCGTTCGGCTAAATCTTCGGCAGATAGAAAAAGAGGTGATTCAATAGGAATAAGATTATGCATAATGCTTTTTGTAGCATATTAAACCTGTTTTTTCACCTCTTTTGCATGTTTGCCATTTCCCCTTCATTATGCTATAGGCTTACACCTTAATAAAACAATCTGGTTTTGGAGGAGTTGATGGGGTTGCTGCAAGATAAAAAGGTAGTTGTTCTGGGCGTTGCAAATGAAAAGAGTATTGCCTGGGCTATTGCAAGGCTTTTCCGTGAACAGGGAGCAGAACTGTTTCTTACGTATTCAGGTGAGGCTATAGAAAAACGGGTTCGCCCTTTGGCTGACTCAATAAATGCAGATGTTGCCTCCTGTAATGTTAATAGTGATGAAGAAATATCCACTCTCATGGACAAGATTAAACTTTGCTGGGGTGGGCTTGATATACTGATCCATTCGGTGGCGTTTGCAGACAAGGAAGAGCTTAAGGGGAATATACTTTCCACTACCCGTCAAGGGTTTGCCAATGCCCTTGACACCAGTGCATATTCTTTTATCGGATTATTAAAGGCTGCACAGCCGTTAATGGCAGGTCGTGGCGGTAGCGCCCTCGCAATGACCTATTATGGTGCTGAAAAGGTTTTCCCCAACTATAATGTAATGGGGGTTGCAAAGGCCGCGCTTGAAGCATCCGTACGTTATCTCGCTGCCGGTATGGGGACTGACGGCGTTCGTGTCAATGCCATTTCTGCCGGGCCTATAAAAACCCTGGCTGCAGTTGGAGTGGCCGGATTCAATCAGATTCTTTCGACTGTTGAAGAACGTGCTCCGCTGCACCGTAACATAACTCAGGATGAGATCGCTAAGTCCGCTCTCTATCTCTGCAGTGATCTGGCAAGTGGTGTTACCGGTGAAATTCACTATGTTGATGCCGGTTACAATGTTACTGGAATTTAATCTCTCCGTGTGCAATTTCCCTAAGCTTGCTTCCATGAGAGAAAACAATTACTGAAGTGATACCCCCTAGCTTGCTGCGGGGTAGTTCATTTCTCCTCTTGACACCTGCTTATAACCTGTGCTTTTATCCGTTTCATGAACTCTTTCTACCGTTTTACATCCTTTTTCGGGTTTTTCTGGTACGGCTTTTATTTTACGCCGTCTGCCCGGGCGAGGCTGTACGCGGTTTAAGGAAGAAAAAAACCGATTACACAACCAAAAGCCGGGGCAGACGGAATGAGTCTCCCGGCTTTTTTCGTTCTCGCTCAGAGAAAAATGACACAAGGCCGGAGCTCCTCCAGGCCTTTTTGCTTTTGGGAAAAAGGAGCTGAAGATGATTATCGTAATGAAGGCAGGCGCAGGCAAGAAAGACAGGGATGAAGTGGTAAAACGGATTAAAGAGCTGGGCTACAAGCCTCATGTAATCCACGGCACAACCAGGGATGTTATCGGAGCCATAGGGGATGAAAGAGGAAAGCTGATTTTGCAGTCGCTTGAGAACATGCACGGAGTTGAGAATGTTGTTCCTATACTCCAACCTTACAAGCTTGCATCCAGCGAGTTAAAGCATGAGCCAAGCCTTGTCAAGGTTGGCGATAGCGTGGTAATCGGCGGCAAACAGGTTGTTATGATGGCCGGACCCTGTGCTGTTGAGGGTGAAGCACAGATTATCGAGACAGCCAAACTGGTTAAGGATGCCGGAGCTGTAATGCTGCGTGGAGGGGCATTCAAACCGCGTACATCTCCATACTCATTTCAGGGGCTTGAAGAAGAAGGGTTGAAACTGCTTGCAAAGGCTAGAGAGATTACCGGCCTGCCGTTTGTAACTGAAGTAATTAACCCTGAAACAGTAGATCTTGTGGCCAGTTATGCAGACATGTTGCAGATAGGAGCGCGCAATTCACAGAACTTTGCGCTTCTAAAGAAGGTTGGGCAATGCGGAAAACCTGTGCTTTTAAAGCGCGGCATGGCTATGACCATCCAGGAATTCCTGATGAGTGCAGAGTATATAATGAGCGAGGGAAACCAGGGAGTTGTACTGTGCGAGCGTGGTATACGCACCTTTGAGACAGCAACCCGCAACACTCTTGACCTTGCTGCCGTTCCTGTTCTGAAGGGCAAGACCCATCTGCCTATAGTTATTGATCCATCACACAGCACTGGAAATTACCACTACGTTGCCCCGATGTGCTATGCAGCCATAGCCGCAGGGGCAGATGGACTTATTGTTGAGGTTCATCCCGACCCTGAACATGCCTCAAGTGATGGCCCGCAATCTCTAAAACCAAAGAAATTTGCTGCAATGATGCAGAAACTGCGCCTCTTTGCCGAGGCAGATGGAAGAACGTTGTAAGCTACTTTTAAATATTTAGTGCCTATCCAAACAGGATGGGCACTGTAAATTTTTCTCTTTCGGCAAACCAGCATTACGTAGCAGTCCACTATTGACGGGACAGGTCAATGAGTATGCGGTATAGCCTTTGCTCTTCCTTCGTTTTTTGCGACCCTCAATGGCGCTCGGTTCTCGGTTTTAATTCGGTTTTTCGGTGTGTTGTATAACGGTTGTGAGGCTTACCCGCCCTCGGCGGGCCTTGCCGATTGTTGGGTATCGGCTATTGACAGAGTGTATCCGCAGGGCTACAGTATGGTCATGATAGAAATTCGTAAAACTGAACATTTTGCCAACTGGCTTGAGAGCTTACGCGACATCCAGGCCAAGGCTCGCGTCCTTATCAGGATTGAGCGCCTTGCATCGGGAAATGCGGGGGACGTCAAGCCTGTTGGTGAAGGCGTTTCGGAGATGCGAATTAATTACGGCCCCGGTTATCGTGTTTATTTCATTCAACGAGGCAGCGAATTGATTGTCCTGCTGGCTGGTGGTGACAAGAGCAGCCAACCACGGGATGTCAAGACAGCAATCCGGCTTGCACAGAATCTTTAGGAGTTGAAAATGTCAAAAACAACTACAAGTCGCTATGATGTTGCGGAGCACCTCCGTACTCCGAAAGAAATGGCAGCCTATCTTGAAGCTTCCCTAGAAGAGGCCAATGGCGATGCTGCTTTTATTGCCAAGGCGCTAGGCGATATTGCCCGTGCCAAGGGCATGTCACAGGTGGCTCGTGACGCCGGTCTTTCTCGTGAAAGTCTCTACAAGGCGCTTTCAGGGGAGCGAGTTCCGGGTTTTGATACAATTCTCAAAATTGTTTCAGCGCTTGGACTCAAACTTCATGCAGAGACTGCCCATTAGTTTTTTCTTTTTCATCGCCTACATCGTCTTCTGACTCAAGAGAGGACTCCTCGTTTAGAAGTTTGCTCAATTCTTGTGGGTTCATCCGCTTGATTAGCTTTTCGACTTTTCTGTCATATTGCCGGTCGTTTGGTTCTACGCCCCGTTGCGCCTTTCTGCCATACTCCTTCACAAACTGACCGATGTTACTTTTCAGCCTCTCTTTCTTCTTTTTTCCTGGCATATTTTCTCACCCAACGGGGGCGGCCTTGACCCGCCCGCCCGGCTTCTTCGGGCGGTTGGTGTCCAAGGACGTGGTTGGGAATCGTATATCCAATTATTCCACTTTCAAGACCTGATAATCATCTAAAAGGCACCCCCTGAATCAACGGATGCAAAAACTTCCGATATGCTTGGAAAGAGATCCAATCTTGCAAGCACACTCAGGAGGTGCCCAATGAAACTGTACTCTGGAATCGATCTGCATTCAAGCAACAGCTATTTGGCAATTGTTGATGAAACTGGCAAGCGTATCTTCAAGGAGAAAGCTCCAAACGACATAAGGGCAATCGTCCAGTCGTTTGAACCGTTTCGAAATGATCTTGTCGGTATTGTCGTAGAATCCACCTATAACTGGTACTGGCTCGTCGATGGGCTGATGGCTGAAGGATTCGCCCTACACCTGGCGAATCCTTCAGCCATCCAGAAATATTCCGGCATGAAGTATGCCGACGACAAACACGATGCCTTTTGGTTGGCCGAGATGCTGCGACTTAATATTTTGCCGACCGGATACATTTATCCGAAGGACACACGACCGATCCGCGACCTGCTCAGAAAACGAGGGCATCTGGTATCGCTGAGATCATCGCTCCTGATCAGCCTTCAGAACATTATCACCAGAAATTGCGGCACTAAGATGAAAACCAACGACATAAAGCGGTTGCGTGAAAACCGTGTTCAGCCATATCTGGCAGACAACGAGGATTTGGCTCTTGCCGGTCAGGTAAGCAAAGACTCCATCGATTTCTTCACAAAGCAGATTTACGCCATTGAGGGTTTTCTTGAGAAGAAGCTTGAGCTTACGGATGCCTACAAAAAACTGGTCACAATTCCTGGCATTGGAAAAATCCTGGGATTAACTATTATGCTTGAAACCGGCCCCATTGAGCGATTCGAGAAAGTCGGCAACTACGCATCATACTGCCGGGCGGTCTCCACGCAATGGATCAGCAACGGCAAGTCCAAGGGGAAGGGAAACAAGAAAAACGGCAACAAGTACCTTTCCTGGGCGTTCTCCGAGGCAGCGGAATTTGCAAGGCGTTACGACGACAAGGCCAGAGCTTTTTACAACCGTAAATTGCGAAAGACCAACTTCATGATAGCACACGCCTCGCTGGCTCATAAACTGGCACGAGCAGCGTACCATGTAATGAAAGACGGGGTTGATTTCATGCCGGAAAAAATCTTCACATAGGAACTGGCTGGAGTGGTGAGCTTGCATTGGGGTTGGTAAAACCACGAGGCCTGATTGGCAGCCGCTCCACCCAGCACTACATAAAGTTATTGACGTCTTTGCTGCCCACGTCGTGAGCCACTAAGGGGCTGGTTAACAACCATGAGACCTGAAGCAACCAATTGGACACGGCTTGGAACCGAAGTTTTTCTGGTCCGCGAATCGCGGAAGGGGCTTTTGATCTTCCAAAACCGCCACAACAAGCCTTGATCCTGATGGGTGACTGATGCAGCCAAGGGCTGAGTACATCGAAACAAAAGAAATAACGGTAATGGCAACGATGTTAGTGACTTATTAACAGAGCTTGAAAATCTTTATTTTCTTCCATAGGGAACGTTTTTGCCGTTGACAGCAGCCTTTTAATGGGTGACCCCATATACTTCCTAAAAATGGAAAATGGAGAGCTGAACCTTTCTCCTCCCCATTGGCTTGTTTAATTACACGACCCACTCGCCGCTTCGCCGCTTGCGGGCGACGTTCAGAAAGTAATCGTCCATTCCCGCGGCGTAGTCGGGGTTGAAGCAGTTTTTCGCACCCGAGACGTCATCCTGATCACCTAGGACCAACCGCTCGTTTTTGGCCACCCCAGCGAGGATTGTCTGCGCGGACTGTTCCGGTGATTGCGCGCTTGGAGGCGGCTCACAACCGCCAGTTTTCCAGATCGGGGTGGCTGTCGTGCCTGGCGTCGCCGACGTCACGCGGATGTTTTCGTCCCACAACTCGTAACGAAGAGCGAGCGTCAGTCCATTCAGTGCTGCCTTGGTGGCGGAATACATCGTCTGCTGAGCCATCGGCGAGAACGCGATGCCGGAAATGATGTCGACGATATGCCCGCTGCCCTGCTTGCGCATAATCGGCAGCACGGCGCGAATGCCGTAGAGCGCGCCGTAGAAGTTCAGCGCGAAGGCCTTCTCCCAATCCTCATTCGTCTGCTTGTCGAAAAGACCGCCCAAGCCGGCGCCCGCATTGTTAATAAGGATATCTATGCGCCCGCCGAATTCGACAGCTTTGCGGATCATCCCCTGCACGTCTCCTTCCTTAGTGATATTGCAGTGGAGCCCGAGCACCTTGCCGGGATAGACCCTGTCAAGCCGCTCGGTCTCCTGTTTGAGGTTTTCATCGTTGAGGTCGGCGAGGACTACCTGCTTCGCCTCGCAGGAGAGCAGCGTCTCCGCGAGAGCCAGACCGATTCCCGACGCTCCGCCGGTAACCACTGCGACCTTGTTTTCGTAATATTCTTTCATGTCTCACGCTTCCTTTCTTGTCTATTTTTGCTAGCTGAGTACGCGCCCACGGTTTTCCATCAGGATTACGCGGCCCTGCGTCATCATGACGGGAGACAGATCAAGAATGGGTAACACCGCTAGCGCCTTGATGATCTGAAACTGTGTGGGGTTTTGATCCCACGTCAGCACCGTCCATTTGACCGATCCGCTGCCCGTCCAGGCGACATTCGGCTCACTTCGCATGGGAAAGAGTGCGGGCTGGCTCAAATCCGCTCCCGGAGCGCCCACTTTCGGAATATAGCGCCACCCCAATGAGTTCACGTCCGCATGGAGGGTTGGGGGGTTGTTGCTTCGACGCGTGAGGTTATGTGACCTTCACCATGGTACAACGTAACTTATCCAGCGCAACCAGGATGTCCAAAAGGTACAAGAGAACGCATCCGTTCGCGGCGAGAATCACGCCAATGATCGGCGTGGGAACCAAACCCGGGACGAGCATCGATGTGCCGAACATGACTGTCAACAGGTTCATGGTCACCTGTGCGGCAAAAAGCCTTGAAAGCACCGGGGGGGGGCGGTTCACGGGGCATTTCAGAGCGTCTTGGCCTGGAAACCCAGAGTTTCATGAGTGCTATGGCGCCGCCCAGAACATTCAGTGCCCCCACGAGAACCGTCAACGCCGGGATCAGAATTTCCGGAATGATGCAGGACACGATTCCCAGTGCCGCAAACAAGAGACCGAAGCCGACCACAAGCCATGTGCGGGGGAAGGTGCCGATTGGAGTGCTTCCGGACGCAAGCATCTGAACCGCGAAAATCACCATCAGAAGACCCAGTTGTGCGCTCCCCGAAAAGGGAAGCAGACCCAGGCCCACCGGGACAAGCAGCACGCCAAGGAGCAACATGAAAATACCCATCAGCATGAGCATCGCCTGGTCCGTGGAAAGCTCGACGCTGCCGCCGGGTCGCGTTTCCACCTCAGGGTATTCGCTGTATATCTTCCGCAGAACCCCTGCCAGGTAAAGGATCGCCACGCCAAAGGCCATGGCCACGACTGCCGTCATATCCGTCGTCAAAAGGCTCTCTTCCCATATGAGAAGTCCAGTCAGCATCGAAAGAATATAGACTGTGACGCATCCAACAATCAGATGCCGGAATATCCTCCCATGGCTTGCCCAACTTCTAAGCTTTTTGGGGGATAGACACATCTGTAGAAGCAACAGAAAGCCACCCGGGCCAAAGCACAGAAACAAAAGCAGGCGGGGAATACGGCTTAAAATCGGGATGAAGCAGGTGACTATGCCGACGGCTGCAACTGCCACACCTGCCGTGAGCAATGACTTCGACTTGCTCATGTCGCCAAAAGGAGTTTTTCCGAGCGTTATGGCTTGAAGGGCGAAGATGACCAGGTACAATCCATACAAACCGTTTTCATAGTACGGGAGTGCCCCGACTGATACCGGGAACGACAGTATCCCTGTAATCAGCAGAGTCATGCCGCCGATTATCAGGATCACCACCTCGAGTGGAAGATCTGCCTCCTTGAACAGCAAACATTCTGTCCTATCAGTTTTGCGCATTACGATATTCATTGGGCTGATTATTCCTCTCTTGCAATCCAGATAACGGCTATGGCTTTGACCTGCCGGGTTTTAGGGCAGGTCGTAAGCCTTGTTGGACTCTCGCTTTTGTTGCACTTCCACACAATAAAATCTTTGCAATATTACCTAAAATGATATATCAATATAAAAGTGAACGGTAAAGAAATAATAAAAAAGCTCAAAGCACTGGGATGGGAAATCAAGTCCATCAACGGCAGCCATCACCAGATGATTAAAGATGGCGTGAAGGTCACTGTGCCGGTTCACGGCACACATGACGTTAAAATCAAGACCTTACTGTCCATAGAGAAGCAATCGGGGGTAAAGCTAAAATGAAAATCGAATATCCTGCCATTTTTGATGCTGCCGACGAGGGCGGATACTCAATTACCTTCCCTGACTTCCCTGAAGCCATTAGCGAAGGGGATACTCTTGAAGAAGCCAATTACAACGCCACAGAGGTTTTAGACCTAACTCTTAAATCAAGGATGGAAGATAACGAGCTTATTCCTCTTCCTCACTCCGAATCAGGCGCTAACGTGCATATGATTGCACCGGATGTTAATATTCAGGCGGCTCTTCTTGTCAAGTTAAACCGAGGAGAGAAAAAGTTCTCAGACCTTGCACGCACGCTCGGCACTTCATGGCCTGCTGTATCTCGCTTGGAAGATCCAAAACATTGGCCGTCCCTTCGTCAACTGGATAAACTAGCTGCGGCTCTTGGTAAGCGATTAGTGCTTTCACTTGAATAAATCCCAGTACAACTGTTTTGAAAAGGGGGAGCCATTTTGGGGCTCCCCCTTTTGTCATAACTTCTATTTTTTCTCGGGAACCTTTACGTATTTCTTGCCGTCCCATCTGTAAAGGTCACCAACAACATCAGAACCTCCGATAACAGAGTAATTGTTGGTTTTCAGTAAACCA
>DCVL01000014.1:2657-123124 GCA_002328035.1 Geobacter sp. UBA2189 | reverse complement strand
ATGTCAGATCAATAATCCTCAATACGCTTCAAAACGTAAGAAATAGCGAGATTGAATAAGATCTCAAAAACCAGAAGGAGGTATGGGTATGTTGAAAAATATGAAGATTGGCAAAAGGTTGGGAGTTGGTTTTGCGGCGGTACTGGTACTGCTGACGATTGTCTCAGTCATTGCATATCTGAATGTTGCAAAGCTTGATACTGGTTTGCATGATCTAGTCAATGACAAAATCGTAAAAACAGATCTTCTGGCTGCAATGCGAAATGATGCAAACACCTCTGCACGTGCAATTCGAAACTTCCTCCTTTTAAAAGACGTTGATGAGCGTCAGAAAGAACTTGCAAGGGTTACTGAAGCCGCTGACAAAGTGACAAAGCATATCGAAGATTTCGAAAAGATAATACATACCGAAGACGGAAAAAAAAGGATGGCTACTCTTAAGGAAAAGAGAGAAGTCATGCGGAATCAGCAGAAGTATGTAATAGAACTTGCCAAGTCAGGAAAAGTTGATGAAGCAACTCATTTAATGGTAACCAAGGTACGTCAATCGCAGGCTGAATATTTTGGAGCCATTAATGAATTTATTGATTATCAGAAGAACCTGGTTAAAGAGATAGGAAAAAAGAACACCGCCCTCTCCAGCCAGACCGAAACACTTATAGTTGTAATGGGTCTTGCCGCTCTCTTTATCGGCATATTTATGGGCTGGTTCATAACCAAATCCATTGTTGCCCCTATCAATGCCTGCGTTGACGCTGCCAACAAGATTGCTGCAGGAAACACCGATATTCACCTCGACACAACAGCACATGATGAAACCGGCACCCTGCAGGCAGCCATGAACAAGATGGCTGAAGCTATTCAGGCTCTAATTAAGGATACTTCAATGTTATCCGATGCCGCAATAGCCGGTAAACTGGCAACTCGTGCTGATGCAACAAAACATCAGGGCGATTATCAGAAGATTTTGGTTGGTGTCAACGAAACACTTGACGCAGTAATAGGTCCATTAAACGTAGCAGCAGAATATGTTGATCGCATCAGTAAAGGAGATATTCCACCTCGTATTACAGACAGTTACAATGGTGATTTTAACGAGATCAAGAACAACCTGAACGGTTGCATTGATGCGGTTAATGCACTGGTGGGTGATGCTGACAGCCTTGTTAAGGCGGCAGTTGAAGGAAAACTGGCCACACGCGCAGATGCTACAAAACATCAGGGTGACTTCCGCAAGATTGTATCCGGCGTCAACGAAACACTTGATGCCGTAATCGGTCCACTAAACGTGGCAGCCGAATATGTTGATCGTATCAGTAAAGGGGATATTCCACCGCGTATTACAGACAGTTACAATGGTGATTTTAACGAGATTAAGAACAACCTGAACGGTTGCATTGATTCCGTTAATGCACTGGTGAGTGATGCTGACAGCCTTGTTAAGGCGGCAGTTGAAGGAAAACTGGCCACACGCGCAGATGCTACAAAACATCAGGGTGACTTCCGCAAGATTGTATCCGGTGTCAATGAAACCCTTGACGCCGTAATAGGGCCATTAAACGTAGCAGCCGAATATGTTGATCGCATCAGCAAAGGGGACATTCCACCTCGTATTACAGACAGTTACAATGGTGATTTTAACGAAATTAAGAACAACCTGAACGGTTGCATTGATTCCGTTAATGCACTGGTAGCCGATGCCAAGATGCTGGCCAATGCAGCTCTTGAAGGTAAGCTGGCCACCCGTGCTGACGCGACCAAACATCAGGGTGACTTCCGGGCTGTTGTCTCAGGTGTCAACGACACTCTCGACTCCGTAATCGGTCCACTAAACGTAGCAGCAGAATATGTTGATCGCATCAGTAAAGGGGATATTCCACCCCGTATTACAGACAGTTACAATGGTGATTTTAACGAGATTAAGAACAACCTGAACGGTTGCATTGATGCGGTTAATGCACTGGTAGGCGATGCCAACATGCTGGCAAAGGCTGCAATGGAAGGGCGTTTAAACACCCGTGCAGATGCGACAAAACATATTGGTGATTTCCGCAAAGTGGTAGAAGGCGTAAACAACACAATAGAGCGACTGGTAGGTCTGCTTGATGCAATGCCTGCTCCGGCAATGCTTATAGATCGTGACTTCAATGTACTATATATGAATAAACTGGGAGCCGAAGTGGGTGCTAAAACGCAGCAACAGGTCAACGGTACAAAATGTTATGACCACTTCCGCACCTCTGAATGTAAAACCGATAAGTGCGCCTGTCAGCGAGCCATGGTATCAGGACAGGTTACAAACAGTTCCACTGACGCACATCCTGGTTCTCTCAACCTTGATATTGACTACACAGGCGTACCAATCAAAGATGACAACGGCACCATTATTGCCGCCTTTGAGGTTGTAACCGACCAGACTGCTGTTAAAAAGGCCGCACGTGTTGCAGAGAAACAGGCAAAGTTCCAGGACACAGAAGTTGGCAAACTGTTAAGCAACCTTGAAAAACTATCTATAGGCGACCTTAACGTTAATACAGTTGTTGGAAACAGCGATGAGGATACCACAACCATAGCCCAGAACTTTGAGCAGATTAATTCTGCTATCAAACAGAACATAACTGCCCTTAAAGGGATTACAGATGCTGCAAAGCAGGTTTCCCAGGGTAATCTGATGGTTGAACTAAAAAAACGTTCAGAACAAGATGATCTGATGGAATCTTTAGCCTACATGGTAGAGAAATTGAAAGAGATTGTACGTGAGATTCAGTCTGCAGCCGATGGCGTAGCAACAGGAGGCCAGGAACTCTCGGCAACTGCTCAGTCACTTTCACAAGGGGCAACAGAACAGGCTGCCAGCGCCGAAGAGATCTCTTCAAGCATGGAAGAGATGTCATCAAGCATTAAACAGAACGCTGACAACGCATCGCAAACTGAGAAGATCTCCAATAAATCAGCCACAGATGCACGTGAAGGTGGCAAAGCTGTAAACCAGACTGTTGATGCGATGAAGGAGATTGCAACAAAGATCAGCATTATTGAAGAGATCGCCCGTCAGACAAACCTGCTCGCTCTTAACGCAGCTATTGAAGCGGCAAGAGCCGGAGAGCATGGAAAAGGTTTTGCCGTTGTTGCATCTGAAGTCCGTAAACTTGCTGAGCGTAGCCAGACCGCAGCAGGCGAGATATCAGAACTTTCTGGTCGAAGCGTTCAGGTTGCTGAAGCTGCAGGTCAGATGCTTACAGCAATACTGCCTGATATTCAGCGCACTGCCGAACTGGTACAGGAAATCAGCGCATCCAGCAAAGAGCAGGATGCCGGCGCAGACCAGATTAACCGCGCTATTCAACAGCTTGATCAGGTCATCCAACAGAATGCAAGCGCAGCCGAAGAGATGGCTTCGACAACCGAAGAGCTGGCAGGACAGGCAGAACAGCTGAAGAGTACCATCGCTTTCTTTGCACTTGATACTCATGGTGGACAGCAACGTGCACTTCCACATAAGGCACCGATCCATCATCAACCTCCTACGCAAAACCGCGCCATGGTAACCACTAATTCAGCAGTGCCCAAACCAGCCAAAGGCGGCGGTGGCATCCATATTGATTTAGGCGGAAAGGCAAAAGATCATCTGGATGATGAATTTGAAAAATTCTAAAACCCCTCCAAGCCTCCCCTTGACAGGGGAGGCTTAATGGCTTCCCCCCAGTAAAGGGGGGACTGAAGGGGGTTAGCTTTCGACTGTCAATACATGGAGGCGTGCATGAGTGTTTCAACGATAACCGAAACAGTTCAGTATCTTACCTTTAAGCTGGCAGATGAGATTTTTGCTCTTGATGTGGCAAAGGTACGAGAAATACTTGAATTTACCAGCATTACAAAAGTCCCTCAAACACCTGAATTTATGCGTGGTGTTATAAACCTTAGAGGCAGTGTTGTTCCTGTAATAGATATGCGACTCAAGTTCGGCATGGAAAAGACTGAGCAGACAATAAATACATGCATAATAGTTGTGGAGGTCACTCTTGACGGAGATACAACTATCCTTGGGGCTCTAGCCGATTCTGTGCAGGAGGTTGTTGAGATGGAACCGGAGCAGATTGAGGCTGCTCCACATATCGGAACACGCTTAAATACTGAGTTTATTAAGGGGATGGGTAAGCATGAAGAACATTTCGTCATGATCCTGGATATTGACAGAGTATTTTCAGAACAGGAAATAGCCGCTCTTCAGTCAGGATCAGCTCAAGAGTGATAACAGATTGAGATAGTTGCAGATATTTTTTAACCTCATTCCCCTTCTCAAACAGAAGGGGAATTTAAAATCACCAAGAACCATTCCTGTATCTATAAATTACCATAGAAAAAAGATGTTTCATGAAAGGGAGAGTCACTGATGCAGCATAACGGAAACAGTTCAACCACACCGTTGTGCAGCATGCGCGCAAAGGAATTTGAACGGTTCAGCAATTTGATTTATGATGAGGTAGGGATAAAAATGCCCTCTACCAAAAAGACTATGCTTGAGGCAAGGCTGCAGAAACGTCTGAAAGCATTGGGATTGCGAACTTTTCAGGATTATGCTGACTTTATATTTTCGTCTACAGGCCGTGAGCAGGAACTAATCCACCTTATTGATGTAGTAACGACAAACAAGACTGATTTTTTCAGAGAACCTCAACATTTTGACTTCCTCGTTCGTGAAGCTATCCCAACTATGAGACAGTTAAGAGGCGCAGGAGAATCATCGCTTAATCCATTTCGAATCTGGTCTGCAGGATGTTCTACAGGTGAAGAACCTTATACAATGGCTATGGTTCTAAGCGATTATACCGCTGCAAACCATGGTTTCCGTTTTTCAATACTAGCATCAGATATCTGTACACAGGTTTTACAAAAGGCCGCATCCGGTGTTTATACTGAAGATCGGATTGATACCATTCCACTTTCAATGAAAAAGAAATATCTGTTAAGAAGCAAGGATCGGAGTAAAAGCCTGATAAGAATTGCCCCTGAGCTCAGAACAACCATCAATTTCAAAAGGGTCAATTTTATGGATGACCATTTTGGAATAAATGAGAAGATGGATGTTATATTCTGCCGAAATGTTGTAATTTATTTCGATAAATCTACACAGGCAGAACTTATGAAGAAGTTCCATCGTCAACTTGTTACCGGAGGTTACCTTTTTATAGGCCATTCAGAGACATTGAACGGACTTGGAGTTCCATTTACCCAGGTAGCCAATACTGTATACAGAAAGGAGTAGGGTCAACTGTTACCGGGGCAAAGAAAATCAGTTTTGTATTGAGCCTTGCCCCCTGACCCTGATTTCATGTCTAAAATAAAAGTCCTGATAGTTGATGATTCCGCTCTTGTTCGCCAAACCCTTGCCGATATAATTTCGAGTGACCCTGGAATTGAAGTGATCGGAATGGCTCAGGATCCTATTGTAGCGGTTCAAAAAATAGCGGAACAGATTCCTGATGTCATAACTCTTGATGTGGAGATGCCACGTATGGACGGCATCACCTTTTTGCAGAAGTTGATGTCACAGCACCCGATACCGGTTGTAATGTGCTCAAGCCTTACAGAAAGCGGCAATGAAACAGCCCTTAAAGCACTTGAATACGGCGCCATTGAAATAATTACAAAACCGAAGATGGGAACAAAGCAGTTTATAGAGGAATCCAGAATAAGGATCTGCGATAGTATAAAAGCAGCTGCATCGGCTAAATTAAGGAATGTACGACCTATAAGAGAGGTAACCCCCAAATATACTGCTGATGTCATAATGGAAGCCCCAAACGCAAAAGCGATGATAATGACAACAGAGAAGATCGTTTCAGTTGGCGCTTCAACCGGCGGAACCGAAGCGCTCTCGCTCTTTCTACAGATGTTACCGGAAGACACTCCTGGCATTGTAATTGTCCAACATATGCCTGAAAATTTTACCGCAGCGTTTGCAAAGCGTCTTAACTCCATCTGCAAGGTAACTGTCAAAGAGGCTGAAAACAACGATTCTGTTGTGCGTGGACATGTTCTTATAGCCCCAGGTAACAAGCATACCCTCTTAAAACGTAGCGGCGCACGTTATTACGTTGAAGTCAAGGAAGGACCTCTGGTATCACGTCACCGCCCTTCGGTAGACGTTCTCTTCCGTTCAACCGCTCGTTATGCCGGAAAGAATGCCGTTGGTATAATCCTTACAGGGATGGGGGATGACGGCGCCCAGGGAATGAAGGAGATGCATGATGCAGGTGCAAAGACTATAGCCCAGGATGAAGCTACCTGCGTAGTTTTTGGTATGCCCAATGAGGCGATAAAACTTGGCGGAGTTGACAAGATAATGCCACTGGAGAAGATAGCGGCCGAGATGTTGAGACTTTGCTTGGACTGACGACGACAGCGATTTAAAAAACTCTTGGATTACGCCATTACCGGGCTCATTAAGCTGGAATACGAATTTGATGGCCTAGCAAGTTCTCTTTGTCATCCCCTAATGCTTTTAGCGGGGATTTATTATTTCAGCAATTTACAAGCTGGATTCCCGATTATAATCGATTCGGAAATGACAAATTTTGAAACCATTAGTTTTTAAATGACTGAAACGACCGTTTACACTATATTTACAGTCATTTTTGGGCAAAATTAACAAACCTGTTTTAAAAGTGTGATTTTATGCCAGATGATAGACAAAAAATTTCAGATGTTGTTTTTGAATTGGAACGTTTTACCAGCTATCTGCTGGCTGGTGACCGCTCGGCCTGCCGCTCCGTTGCTGAAGAGCTGCTTGAAAACGGCATCTCTGTGCTCTCGCTCTACCAGGATGTTTACCAGAATTCCCTGTACCATATAGGTGAATTATGGGAGCAGAACAAGATATCGGTTGCGCGTGAACATATCGCCACATCCATCGTCGAATCCCTTCTCTCCTTAAGTTTTCCTCTGATCTGCAATTCATCCCCCTCCGGCAAGAAGGTAGTAGTTGCCTGCACAGCTAATGAGCTTCATCAACTTGGGGCAAGGATGGTAGCCGACATCATGGAGATGCATGGATGGGACAGCTATTTTTCAGGCGCCAACACCCCGGTTGAAAGCCTTGTCAGCCTTTTGCATGAACTTAATCCTGAACTTTTGTGCCTTTCAGTCTCAACCCAAATAAACTTTCCGAGTATGATTGAAACCATATCCCAGGTTCGGAGTTCCATTCCTCTGCTACCGATAGTCGTTGGCGGTCAGGCCTTCAGGCGGGTCTCCACCACCGATCTTGAGCAGTTTGAGGGTGTAAGATACATTTCATCGCTCCATGAGCTTGAAGAAATTATCGGCAATGACTGAACAGCAGCAGATACGAAATACACTGCTCGCAGAATATCTGGACAAGAACGCGTCGATAATGCTGCTTGATCTTGATCAGCACGGAAATATTTCCAAAGCAAATAGTCACGCCATTAAACTGCTCGGAGAGGAATGCCTTGGAACCTTTGTAGGTAGGCATCTTGTCGATTTCCGAGGCAGCTTTTCCCTTGAGCAACTTAAAACCCATAAAGACAAGGGACTTTTAAGCTTCTCGCTATCAAACGGAGTGCCGACAAGCTTGCAGGTCACATTCATACCATTCGGAAGCTGTGGCTTCCTTTTGGGAGAGCATGACGAACAGGAGGCTCTGGAACTTCAAAATACACTTATCAGGCTTAACAGTGATCTTAACAACGTATCCAGAGAACTTCAGAAAAAAACCATACAGCTTCAGCAGGCGAACAACCTTAAAAATCAGTTTCTTGGAATAGCCGCCCATGACCTTCGCAGCCCCCTCGCATCTGTTTATGCCTATATAGAACTGTTGAAGGAAGACCTTCTTTCAACAAAAGAAACCGCGATTATTGAACCGCTGATTGAGATCAACAGAGAAGTTGATTTTATGCTCAATATGGTCTCAAATCTACTGGATTACAGCGTAATCGAACAGGGACACCTTGAACTGGATTTTCAGCAGGTCAATCTTAGAGACTTGATAGGCCAGGTAGTGCAAATGCAGAGTTTACTGGCAAAGACCCGCAACATTATTATAACCCTTGATGTTTTAAATGACCCCGGTAACGTCAGGATTGATGTTAATAGAATCCGTCAGGTTCTTAACAACCTGACAAATAATGCGATAAAGTTTTCATTGCCGGGCTCGTTGGTTGTTCTTCGGCTTGAATCAGACGGCAAAAAAACTACGGTATCAGTTCAGGACAGCGGTCCTGGCATACCGCCAGATGAGATTGACAAACTTTTTAAACCATTTGGAAAAACACACCACAAGGCTGCATCCGGCGAAAAAAGCACAGGACTTGGACTCTCTATATGCCGTAAAATAATTGAATCTCATGGCGGAAAGATCTGGATTGAAAGCCCATCCAGTCAGGGAGCGTGCTTCAAATTCACGCTTCCTATTCAAAGTCAATATTATTGATGATTTAAACTACAAACCTCTTCAAATAGGAGATTTTAGGAATACAGTTGGCTTATTAAACTGGTTAACCCAAAGGAGCTTCTTGAAATACTGAAAAACTGATTCCTTAAATGACTGATGCCCTCACAATTTATCATTCCTCAAGCAATTCTGATCGGAAATCCAGTTTGTAAGCTAATGAAACCATGGATCCCCGATTAAGGGATTTTGGGATGACGGTGAAAATTTACGGGCGCATCAATACTCAATAACCATGGTATGCTGACCTGCAAATTTAATAAAATTTTCATTCGGATTTTTAATACAGGTTGTTATGGAAATATATACTAATCAATCCGGTAAAAGATGGAATCTCTTGACTGAAAAACTCTAAAAGAAGAGAATGCAGAAAATATGAGTCCTGACAACGAACTACAATATTTTATCGGTCGTCAACCGATATTGAACCGTAAGCAGGAAATTTACGGTTATGAACTACTTTTTAGGGCTGCTGCAGACCATACTACCGCTCAGTTTGAGAGTCAGGCACAGGCATCTGCTTCCGTTATCTCAACAGCCCTTTCGGACTTTGGTCTACAGGATGTGCTTGGAGACAAGTTCGGCTTCCTGAATATTACTGAAAAAGTTCTACATTCTGAAATGCTTGAGCTACTCCCGATTGAGCAATCAGTCCTTGAGATACTTGAAACCATTGAACTAGACGATAATGTAAGACTTAGATGCAACGAACTTAAATCAATGGGATTCAAGATTGCACTTGATGACCATATCTATGCCCCGCAGCATTCTGCCTTTTACAAGATTATTGATATTGTAAAGGTAGATATAATGGCAACCGACCCTCTCGAGCTTCCACTAATAGCTGCAAACCTTCGTAAATATCCAGTACAGTTACTCGCTGAACGTGTTGAAACGGTTGATGTCTTTGAAAAGTGCATGGAGTACGGATTTGAACTATTTCAGGGCTACTTCTTTGAACGACCCGTAATCATAGGTCAAAAGCGTATAGATCCATCAGGCCTGGCCATGATGAAACTCCTTCAGCAGCTAAACGAAGATTGGGATATTGATGAAGTAGAGGATACTTTCAGGGAAAATCCAAGTCTGACCTTTAACCTGCTTAAACTTGTAAATTCCGTAATGATAGGAATGAGAGAAAAGATCAAGAATATCAGACATGCAATCATGATTCTGGGTATAAACCATCTGCGTCGCTGGGTTCAACTGGCTCTTTTTGCCGGTAAAGACGATCGGGGTCTTAATTCTCCTCTGCTTGAAATGGCTGCGGTGCGCGGGCGGCTGATGGAATTGCTGATGATGTACAAAACCAAACAGGATCGCACTTCAGATCTGGTTGAAACGGCATTCCTGACCGGTATACTCTCTCTTTTGAATGCCTTGTACGAAACACCGATGGAGCATGTTGTTGAGAGCCTCAATCTCTCTGAAGATATGTCAGATGCACTTTTAAAAAGAGAAGGGCAATTAGGGATTCTGCTTCTGTTGGCCGAGAAGCTTGAGAAAACCGATTTTAACGCAGTTCAGGAGATACTTGACTCTCAAAAAATAAGCCTTGATCAACTCTTGTCAGCCCAGCTTGACGCATTTAACTGGCGCAACAGCATTGTTCACAGTCAACGCTTTACCTCTTGAATTCTGTCTCTTGAATTCTTGACAGCCCCACTGCTAAAGAGTATTTTTCATCTCTCTTTTTCAGGCATAAACGCAAATTATTTTATTGACCCTTGACCTTGGACGTTTGTCTCTAAACTATTGACCCTCGGATCCACGACCATGCAGATAGTTGCCATAATTCCCGCTCGTTACAGTTCAACCCGTTTTCCAGGCAAGCCACTGGCAGATCTGGCTGGCAAGCCCATGATCCAGCATGTATATGAACAGACCATAAAGGCTTCACTGGTAACAAGAGCCATTGTCGCAACAGACGACACAAGAATTGCCGATGCCATTCATCAGATAGGCGGCGAGGCAATTATGACAAAAACCACACATGAAACGGGTACCGATCGCCTGGCAGAGGTGGCATATGGTCTTGAAGCTGATATAGTTGTAAATGTTCAGGGTGATGAACCTTTAATTGCTCCGGCAATGATAGATGAGGCTATTGAGCCGTTTATCAACAACAAAGAGCTGAAGATGGGAACACTGAAGACTCGTGTAAAGTGCCTGCACGACTTTCTCTCTCCAAACGTTGTAAAGGTTGTTACTGACAATGCAGGTTATGCCCTCTATTTTTCCCGTTCTCCACTTCCTTTTTTCAGGGATAAGTGGCAGGATCTCAAGGATGACGCGTTTGCATCAGGCAGGTTGCTCTGTTACAAGCATGTAGGCTTATACGTATATCAACGTAATTTTCTGCTTGAGTATGCGGCAATGCCACAGACCTTTCTTGAAATTTCTGAAAAGCTGGAACAGTTGCGCGCCCTTGAAAACGGAATAAGAATAAGGGTTGTAGAAACAGATTTCGATTCAATCGGTGTTGACACGCCGGAAGACCTTAACAAAGCTAAAGAAAAGATGAAACAAGGAAAATCATGACAGCACGCGCTAAAGATCAGGAACACAATGCAATGAAAACCAAGTTTATCTTCATAACAGGCGGCGTTGTATCTTCTATCGGAAAGGGGCTTGCTGCAGCATCACTAGGGGCACTTCTGGAGTCCAGAGGTTTACGGATAACGATGCAGAAGCTTGATCCGTACATAAATGTCGATCCTGGCACAATGTCACCCTTTCAACATGGCGAAGTATTTGTAACTGATGATGGAGCTGAAACAGACCTTGATCTGGGACATTATGAGCGATACACATCAGCCAGGCTCTCCAAAAAAAGCAATTTCACTACCGGTCAGGTCTATTTTTCAGTAATCGAGAAGGAAAGACGCGGTGATTACCTGGGTGGTACGGTACAGGTAATTCCGCATATAACCGACGAGATTAAGTACAAGATCCTTGAAAATGCAAAAGGTGCCGATGTTGCCATAGTTGAGGTTGGCGGCACTGTCGGTGACATAGAGTCACTGCCGTTTCTTGAGGCTATCCGTCAGTTACGTTTTGACAGGGGAGCAGGCAACACCCTTTATATCCATGTAACACTTATACCGTACATCCGTACAGCAGGAGAAATGAAAACCAAACCTACGCAGCATTCCGTTATGGAACTGCGCAAGATTGGTATACAGCCTGATATTCTGCTCTGTCGTTGCGACCGTGAGCTGCCGCACGACATGAAGAAAAAGATCTCCCTTTTCTGTAACGTGCCTGAAGAATGCGTAATTCCTTCCGTAGACTCGGAACATATATATGCAGTTCCTTTGGCGCTTAACAAGGAACGGCTGGATGATCAAGTAGTTGACAAGCTTAACATCTGGACTAAACAACCTGATCTAACCCCTTGGCAGAATGTCGTTGAAACACTGCGTCAACCGAGCTACGGAGAGGTAAGGATCGCTATAGTAGGCAAATATGTCAATCTGACCGAGTCTTACAAATCCCTCTCGGAGGCTCTTACTCACGGCGGAATAGCAAACGACTGCAAGGTATACCTGAAATACGTTGATGCAGAAAAGATAGAGGAGACTGGTGTTGCAGGATGGCTTGATGATGTTGACGGTGTTCTGGTTCCAGGCGGGTTTGGAGAACGGGGCACCGAAGGAAAGGTGCTTGCCATTGAGTACGCCAGAACAAAAAAGATACCGTTCTTCGGCATCTGCCTGGGTATGCAGATGGCAGCCATTGAGTTTGCCCGTTCAATATGTGGACTGAAAAAGGCCAACTCAACTGAATTCAAGGCAGATTGCAAGGATCCGGTCATACATCTGATGGAAGAGCAGAAAACAATCCATAAAAAAGGTGGAACAATGCGTCTGGGAGCCTGCCCATGCAGCGTTAACAAGGGTACCAGGGCATTTGATGCCTATAATGAAACAGAGATCTCAGAAAGACACAGACACCGTTATGAATTCAACAACAGCTATCGCGAGATCATGATTAACAAAGGACTCGTTCTGTCCGGCATCAACAATCAGAACAATCTGGTTGAAATAATTGAACTTCCTGACCATCCATGGTTCTTGGGATGCCAGTTCCATCCCGAATTCAAATCAAAGCCACTCGTTCCTCATCCTTTATTCAAGGCTTTTGTCGGCGCAGCTCTGGCTCACCGGAATCAACACTGAACAATGTCCAACATTAAAAGAGGAGAAGATTACAGTTCTCCTCTTTTTTTATAGCCCCTCCTTGTTGAATCAGCAGTTTAACGTTATACTTCCAAATCATATCCCAAAAATAGCGAGGTTGATATGGATCAAGTCGCACAGCCAACAGTAAAGGATCTGCAACGTTCCTTCATTTATCACCTACAACACACATTGGTTAAAGACAAATATTCCGCCACAAAAGCGGATATGTACCTGGCTCTTGCATATGCAGTGCGTGATCTGCTGGCCACACGCTGGCTTGATACTCAGCAATCGTATTACATTAATGACGCAAAAAGGGTTTACTACATCTCAATGGAATTTCTGATGGGTCGTTCATTAGGCAACGCCTTGATAAATCTTGGTGTAATGGAAGAATGGGAGATGGCTCTTAAAGAACTTGGCTTAAGCATTGAAGATCTTCAGGAAGTTGAATGGGATGCCGGTCTTGGTAACGGCGGCCTCGGAAGACTTGCTGCATGCTTTCTGGATTCGATGGCTTCCATGCAGCTTCCTGCTTACGGTTACGGGATACGTTACGAGTACGGGATGTTTTATCAGAAGATTGTAGACGGCGGACAGCATGAAGTGCCTGACAACTGGCTACGTTACCAGAACCCCTGGGAGTTTGACAGACAGGAACATCTGCACCCTATCCGGTATGAGGGAAGAGTGGTTGATTTTACGGATCGTGATGGTTCAACACGTAGCATATGGGTAGACTACTATGAAGTAATGGCTCTGGCGTACGATTTCCCTATACCTGGCTACAAGAACAACACCGTCAATACGATGAGGCTCTGGAGCGCAAAATCAAGTCGTGATTTTGACCTTAATTTCTTCAATCAGGGCAATTACATAGGTTCTGTAGAATCAAAGATGAAGACCGAAAACATCTCAAAGGTTCTCTATCCTGCAGACCATATGCTTGAAGGCAAAGAGCTACGTCTGCGCCAGGAATATTTTCTCGCATCGGCCACAGTGCAGGATATCCTGTACCGCTTCTCCAAGAAACATGACGATATTCAAGAATTGCCGGATCAGGTTGCAATACAGCTGAATGACACCCATCCTGTACTGGCGATTCCTGAACTCATGAGGATACTGATTGATGAAAAGAAGCTTTTATGGGAATTAGCATGGGATATCACCACCAAAACCTTTGCATATACAAACCACACAATTCTTCAGGAGGCTCTTGAAACCTGGCCGGTTCAAATGCTCTCCCGCCTTCTGCCGCGACATCTTCTGATAATTTATGAAATCAACCGCCGCTTCCTTGAAGAGGTTGAACAGCGTTTCCCTGGAGATACCCAACGACTGCAGAAGATGTCAATCATTGACGATAAAGGTGAAAAACTTGTGAGAATGGCAAATCTGGCCATTATTTCCAGTCATTCGGTCAATGGTGTATCTGCTCTCCACAGCGAGATCCTTAAAGATGACCTTTTTCACAACTTCTATGAGCTCTGGCCAAACAAGTTTAATAACAAGACCAACGGTATCACTCAACGACGTTGGTTAAGACACTGCAACCCCTGGCTTTCTGATCTTATAAGCGAGGCCATAGGGGATGGATGGACAACAAATCTTGATGAGCTTCAGAAATTAAGGCCTTTGGCTGAAGACAGCGAATTCCGTAAACGCTGGATGAATATCAAGCGCCTTAACAAGCAGAAACTTGCAGAGCATATTTACCAGAGAAACGGTGTACAGGTTTCTCCTGATTCACTTTTTGACTGCCAGACCAAGAGGATACACGAATACAAGCGTCAACTTCTTAATATCATTCAGGTAATAGCCAGATACAACCGTCTGAAAGAGTATCCTGGCCTTGAGCTTCCCCCGCGTACCGTTATCTTTGCCGGAAAAGCCGCGCCTTCATACACTACTGCAAAGCTGATCATAAAGCTGATAAGCAGCGTTGGTCATATTGTTAACAACGATCCGGCAGTAAACCAGCAGTTAAAGGTAGTTTTTCTTGCCAACTACAACGTATCGCTGGCAGAGAAGATCTTCCCTGCTGCGGATCTCTCAGAACAGATATCAACAGCCGGCACCGAGGCATCCGGCACAGGTAACATGAAGTATGCGCTTAACGGAGCCCTCACAATCGGAACCCTGGATGGAGCCAACATAGAGATTATGGAAGAGGTAGGCAAAGAAAACATATTCATCTTTGGCCTTACTACTCCGCAGGCAGTCAATCTGCGTGCATCCGGTTATCGCCCCCAGGATTACTACTATCGCCTGCCAGAGCTTAAAACAGTACTTGATCAGATCTCATCAGGCATATTCTCCCCTGGTGACCCTGGACTGTTCCGTCCACTGGTGGATAATCTGCTTAATACTGATTATTACCTTTTACTGGCTGATTTTGATGCCTATCTTGATGCCCAGGCAGATGTGGATCGGCTCTATATGATACCGGATGACTGGGCAAGAACATCAATCCTTAATACAGCCGGTATGGGCAAATTCTCCAGTGACAGAACCATTGATGAATATGCCAGAGAAATCTGGGGAATAAAACCACAGCCGGTAACACACAAAGGGATCCATCACTGGTAATGGACTCCGTATCCAGCCATTTGTTTCAACAGCTGTCAGCTCCGCTTGCCGAGAGGATGCGTCCTAAAAAGCTCTCCGAGTTCTTTGGTCAAAAGCATCTGCTTGCCTCAGGCAAGGCCTTAAGACAGATGATAGAGGCAGACCGTCTGCCTTCTATGATCTTCTGGGGACCTCCGGGTTGCGGCAAGACAACCCTGGCACATATAATAGCCCACGAAACCAGTTCCCGCTTTGTATTCTTCTCGGCAATAATGTCTGGGGTAAAAGAGATCCGTGAAATATTCAGGGAGGCGGAGCAACAGGCCTCTGACGGCAGCCGGACTATCCTTTTTGTTGATGAAATTCACAGGTTTAACAAGGCACAGCAGGATGCCTTTCTACCGGCAGTGGAAAAAGGCCTGATCACGATAATAGGCGCAACAACAGAAAACCCCTCTTTTGAGGTAATAGCTCCACTGCTATCCCGCTGTAGGGTACTGCGCCTCAAACAGCTTGAAACTGAAGAGATCCTTAATATTATTCATGCAGCGCTTGAAAATGAAAAAAACGGGCTGGGAGAGTCCCGATATACTATTGATGAGGATGCTGCAACATTTCTTGCAGAAGCAGCGCAGGGTGACAGTCGCAAGGCACTGAATACCCTTGAAGTGGCAATCCAACTGTCATCAGCAAGAAATAGCAACGGACGTGCAATAACCCTGACTGACACCGAAGAAGCGCTTCAGCAGAAGGCCTTGCTTTATGACAAAGGCGGAGAAGAACATTACAATGTTATCTCAGCCTTTATAAAATCAGTTAGAGGGAGTGACCCTGATGCAGCGCTCTACTGGCTTGCCCGTATGCTTGAAGCCGGTGAAGACCCTCTGTTTATACTAAGGAGGATGATCATACTTGCATCTGAGGATATCGGCAATGCAGATCCCAGAGCGCTGCAGATCTCAGTCTCTGCACTTCAGGCCTTTCAGATATTAGGTATGCCCGAAGGAAGGATTATACTTGGACAGGCAGTTACCTATCTCGCAACAGCACCCAAATCAAATGCATCGTACCTGGGGATTGATTCTGCCCTTGCTGAAGTCAGAAAGTCAGGCACACTTGAGGTTCCACTGCATATAAGAAATGCCCCCACCAAACTGATGAAGGAGATGGGTTATCATTCTGGCTACAAGTACACCCATGATTTTGAAGGCGGATATGTACAGCAGGATTATCTGCCTGAGAAGCTTAAAGGGAGAAAATTCTATGAACCGAAAGGGCATGGTTATGAGAAGAGTATAGTTGAGAGGATGGAATGGTTTAAAAACCTTCTAAAAAGCTGAAAAAGATGGAATTACTACCCTGAATATCAGCTAACCCCACCTTTACTATTGATTCTGCCTACGATTTTCCAACCTTCCAGAACCAGAAAAACCGCTACAGCCGGCAACAAAACCAGCGACAGTTGATTGATGGAAAGTGATTCTGTGCGGAAAAAAGGCTGTACATATGGAAGGTAAATAGCCATAGACTGTAGAACCACGACAGAAAGAGCCATTAGGGACAAGAGCCGATTACTGAACAACCCCATCTGCAAAAAGGAGCTGCGAAAAGAACGTAAGGCCATAGCCTGCGCTACCTGCGCTACAGCCAGGGAGGCAAACAGGACTGTCTGCCACGAACCTCCCGCCCTCCAGACCCAGATGGTCACAAACATGCATGAACCACCTATCAGGCTGCCTGTCAGTAGAACGTATCGAATCATTGCAGAATCAAATATCTGACTGTCAGAGGCGATCGGAGGACGTTTCATAACATCCGGTTCAGCTCGCTCCATTCCCATACCAAGCCCAAGCAGGCCATCTGTAAGAAGGTTCAGCCAGAGCAGTTGCAATGGTGTAAGCGGCATAGGCAGACCCAAAAAAGGCAGTATAAGTACAGAGAGTATCTTACCTATATTGCCAGCCACCGAGAAGACCACAAACTTGCGGATATTGTCATAAATAGTTCGCCCCTCCTCAACAGCGGCGACAATGGTTGCAAAGTTGTCATCCAGCAGAACCATATCTGAAGCTTCCCTGGCTACATCGGTTCCAACCTTGCCCATAGCCACACCAACATCAGCCTTTTTAAGTGCAGGGGCATCATTAACACCATCGCCTGTCATGGCGGCCACTCCGCCCTGCCTCTGGATAGAGTCAACTATCTTCAGCTTATGCTCCGGCGAAACACGGGCATAAACTGAAACTTTCGATATGGCGGCATCAAACTCGCTGCCAGATAGTGCTTCAAGTTCCTGTCCTGTCAAGGCGCCTGCTGTCTCATCAATCCCTACCTGCCTGGCTATAGCCTGAGCAGTGAGAGGATGGTCTCCTGTAATCATTACAGCTCTTATACCGGCAGATCTACAGAGAAAAACCGCCTCTTTTGCCTCCAGACGAGGAGGATCTGTCAAGGCAGCCAACCCGATAAACCTGAATCCATATTCCAGTGATTCCAGGCTGTAATCATCAGCAGGCTTTAAGGTACGCATTGCGACGGCAAGAACCCTTTCCCCGGCGGAGGATAAGAGATCTGCCTTTTTCTGAATAAGTTTACGATACTGTTCAGTTAATATCTCTTCCTTCCCATTAATCAGTAGATGGTTACAAAAAGCCAGAACAGAATCAATCGCCCCTTTGGCTGCCAAAAGTTTATCAGATGGAGGGGATAACGGTATCTGGAATCTGAACTGATCAGTTGCAGAAATACTATGCACTGTTATCATCCGCTTGGTAACGGAATCAAAAGGGATCTCCGCAATGCGCGGCAGTGACTGTTCAAGCTCCTGACGAAAAATTCCTTTCACTGCAGCCGCACTCAAAAAGGCTCCTTCGGTAGGATCTCCAAGTACCTGTTCCGTTCCATTCTCATTCTTTAACACAGCATCATTACAAAGGACGCTTATCATCAACATCACTCGATCTGTCTCATCCTTAAGGCTACCAGTTTCCCCCTGCCCTTCCAGTATTTCATCTGCTGAAACAAGATCAGTTACAGTCATCCGATTCTGAGTCAAGGTGCCAGTCTTGTCAGTGCATATCACAGTAACAGAACCAAGTGTCTCCACTGCAGGCAGACGCCGGATTAGAGCCTTGCGCTTCAACATCCGCTGGGCTCCAAGAGCAAGCGTAATCGTGACGACCGCAGGAAGCCCTTCCGGGATGGCTGCCACAGCAACACTGACCGCCATAAGCAGCATTTCCTTTAAAGGCTCACCACGCAGCAGCCCTACGAAGAAGATAAGAGCTGCAACCATAATTGAGACAAAAGCCAATACCTTGCCCAGTCTGTCCAGGCGCTTCTGCAGAGGCGTCCACTCCTGACCTACCCCCTGGAGCAACGTTGCAATTTTTCCGAGCTCTGTCTGCATACCTGTTGCAAAGACCACAGCCACTGCACGGCCAGCCGAAACAAGGGTACCCATAAAAAGCAGGTTGCGGCGATCCCCTAATACAATTTCTTTTTCTGGTAAAGGTTCTGAATGCTTTTCAATCGCTTCTGATTCACCGGTCAAAAGAGATTCCTGAACCTTAAGGGCATGAGCCTCCAAAAGGCGGCAATCTGCCGGAACAACACTGCCGGCTTCAAGAAGCACAATATCGCCAACTGTCAAATGAGAGGCCGGAATCTCCTTTGGCAATCCATCTCTGAGTACACGAACAAGAGGCACAGACAGCTTCTTAAGCGCAGCTATCGCCTTCTCTGCACGGTAATCCTGGACAAACCCCAAAAGCACAAAGAGTATAACTATTGCAATAATGGTTACGGCATCCTTGTAAGAACCTACCAGAAGAGACAAAAGAGCCGCTGAAGCAAGTATCAGAGACATCGTCGAACTGGCCTGTTCCCAAAGGATAGAAAAGGCAGTTCTGCCCTCCTTTTCCTTGAGCTCATTAAGACCATATTGCTCCTGACGAATGGAAGCCTCTGCAGAGGAAAGTCCAGAATCCAAGGAGACAGCGAGATGTTCCAGAACCTGTTCAGATGAAATGCTATGCCAGCATGTATTACCTTTTTCTTTTTCCATAGTTTTGAATTATACCGCAGAGCGTGATTATGTTAACCATAAATTAGTTGGTTTACCTAAATCCTGCAAACGGCTAAAAAAATAGGCAGAGGGTTGATATTAACGGGAGGCTAAAAGCGGATGGGGAGAAAACGGCAGTGAGGCGGTTTCAGAGACGCAGAATATGGTTCAATAAATCCATTGGAATAATTGACTTTAAAAGGGGCAAATGCGATAAATTCGAGTAAGTTACAGCCAGTATCCAGTCCTGGCCCTGGTTGTCTGGGCTAGGTTTAGCGAACACAAACAAGAGGTTCAAGTGCTATGAATAACAAGCTGGCGATTTTCGAGGATTATCAAATCCGCAGAATTTACGATGAGGATACTGAAACCTGGTATTTCTCGGTGGTTGATATCATCCGGGCGTTGCTACAGCAGCCTGATTTCCAGATGGCTCGTAAGTACTGGAACAAGCTGAAAGAGCGCATGGGTAAAGAAGGAAGTGAGTCGGTGACAAATTGTCACCGACTGAAACTGGAAGCGGCTGACGGAAAGAAATACCCCACTGATGTTGCCAGCCCGGAAACTTTGTTGCGCCTGATCCAGTCGGTACCCAGCCACAAGGCAGAACCGATTAAGCTCTGGCTGGCAAAGGTAGGCTATGAGCGAATGCAGGATATGGCCGATCCGGCGCGGTCACTGGATCGGGCACGGGAGTACTGGCAGCAGCACGGCAGAAGCAAAAAATGGATCCAGCAGCGGATGATGGGGCAGGAAACCCGCAACAAGCTGACCGATTACTGGAAAGAGCACGACATCAACAAGGATAGCGAGTTTGCCATCCTGACCAACATCATTCATCAAGAATGGGCCGGTGTTGCCGTCAAAGAGCACAAGAAGCTCAAAGGACTGAAGACCCAGAATCTACGTGACCATATGAGTGAAGCGGAGCTGATTTTTACCGCTCTGGCCGAACTCTCCACCCGCCAGATTGCCGAGACAATGGAAGCCACCGGCATGAAGGAGAATGAGGTTGCAGGAAAGAAAGGTGGCGGCATTGCCCGCAAGGCGCGGGTTGATCTTGAGGAGAAGACCGGCAGGAGCGTGGTGACCGGGGAGAATTTTCTGCCGCCGGGGAGAAAGAAGATTTCGGATAAATGTAAGTGAGCGGGATTGTCAGAAGGGGCGAAATGTCCAAATGCCAATCCTGGCACCACTGGTTGTCCCGGAAAAGGTTTTCAAGCCTTATGCAACTCATATGAATAGGATGCATACAGATAAAGGCAAAGTCATCCAGGAGAGCGGCCTGACCGTCGGGAAGATGAAAAAGCTTCGGAGCGTGGCCTATCTGCTGTATGGAGTTGAGACGCGACCCTTTAGGGGTTCATTGGATAAAAGGGGACAGTCTATTTTTCAGAAAGTATCCTGTCCCCTTTTGATCACCTTTCTTATTGATCCTCAAACAGGGAAGTCAAATTTGCCAAGGCTTCTTTCCACTCTCTATCGATGAGCGCATGTAATTCATTCTCAAGTTGCTGCCGTGGCACAGCGTTAAACCAATCCGAATTATGAGCAGTTACGCGATCTCGATATCCTGGCCCCCTGCCCCATTCGCTTTCACATTGAAGCCAAAAATTAGAGTCTACCTTTAGTTCCTCGCGGAATGATGTTTGTCCCATTAACTGAACTTTGCGTAAAAGCTCCTCATAAGCAGCAAGCAGAACGCGCTCGGCCTGATTAATTAGATCTTGTGCCTCCGTATATTCGGGATTTCCTTTCATAGTTTTGCAAAGCGCAGAGAACCCATCCACTGTCTTGCCAAGCGAGAGTGCTGCTACTCGCCTAGCGCCATAACCGAGATGATGGGAATAGCTGAGATTTATCCACTCGCCTTCTCTGCGAACAGTCGCACGGATCGTGCTGGCATAAACCATTGCTAGCTGTCCCATGAGGCTGTCTTGTACATTTGCGTTCAGCTTGGGAAGGCCGATATTCTGATTTGACCAACTTCGAAGCATTGACGCCGCGTGTGAAATAACCTCTTGAACCTGCGCTTGCTCATGATTCAACAATAATGCGTTAGCATTTATGATTATTTCATTAAGCCGAAAACGAAAGGTTTCGCGAACCTTGTCAATGCGTTCGATAAGGAATTCCCGAAGACGGGCTGGATCGTCCCCATGTGCATTAAAGAAACCTACAGCTAGATTTTGAAGACCAAGAGGTTGTAGAGCCATTGCTACCTGCTCACCTTTAAGCTCATATCCTTCCTCAACGGAATCGACCCGAATTCCGGATTCATCTTTAACTGCCAATGCTTCGTTAGGGTGGGGGAGGACCAGTAGACTAGAGTGTGTTTCAAGAGAACGAACACCAGCTTCTCCAGCTCGTTCAAGAAGTAATCGAGGCTCGGCAGCTGGAGCATTGTTGAATCCAGAGCAAAGTACAGCAAGTGTATGTGGTTCATCCAAATGTACTTCAAGGTCAGCACGGGCTGCCGTGCGGTCTATACCTTTCGTGTCGATAATTCGAACAGAAAAATCTGATGTGCCGAGTAAGGATGTAGGAACTACGACCTCAATTCTCTTCGGCAAGGTAAAATCAGGGTGACGGCCATTGTTTACCTCTTCGAAGGTCTCCTTTAACCAAGCCAGAGGAGGCTTTCCGCAGATATTGTCATGCCAAAGATCACGACGATCTCGCTTATGCAGTTCCATTCGAGAGAGAATCTCCACTACAAGCTCTCGCACCGTACCGAGCCGTTGTGCTAATTCCTTGGCCTCATCTCTGCGAGAAATCTTGCCTTCGGCAGATTTTTCGCGGCGGATTTTAAGTCCCGACATATTTCGCACGGCACGCTCGATCTCTTTTGATATTCCTTGTGAATCACCTTCTAGCCCTTGTTGCTGATCGGGCTCCGACCCTATAGCACCTTTGAGTAAAAACTCGGCAAAATCGGTTACATCAGCTCTGATTTCTTCGTCGCTGCGAGGTTCAATTATGACCCCGTAACCTGGACCTTTACGAAGATGAACCTCACAAATTGTGATGCCTCCCGCGCCTGCTTCAAGAACGGGAACAGGAGGCGCTCCATCCTGACTTGCGATCTCAATGCCTGTAAATCTACAAATTGCAGTAGACTTCCCAATACCTATACTGCCAATAAATGCAACTTGATGATCGCGTTTCAAGATGAGTGCTGCAACACGTTGAATTTCAGTGATATATGCAACAAGTCGCCGCTCGAAAGCATTCCGAACGTCTGGGCGATCACGTAGCATAACAAGCTCTTTTCCTACTAGCTCAGCATTCCAAAGTAGTTCTTGGTCGGGGTGATCTAAGGGTGGTCTTGAAATCACAGCCCATTCTCTTCCACATAATTCTTTAATCTTTAATGCTTCAGGTGTGCCAATAGCTGAGAGAATTGTAAGAAGCTCCTCCGGAGAGAGCGGACGGTCTCCTGCCTCAACTCTTGAAAGCACTGCTTGACTCCAACCCATTTTGCGGGCAAGCTCTGCTTGCTTAATATCCGCGTTATCGCGAACTTGCATGATATACCGTCCTAACTCAATCTGGCTAATCGGGCTATTCTCGACCATGTCGTCCTCCGTATTTTGCAACGTTTTATTTGATTATAGTTGTGTTTCTATGAATGTCAAGAAACGTTTCATGCGAATTGAGATATTTTTCTGAGGGGGTCCGGTCTCAGAAGCACCATACTTAACTCAAAAGGCTATCCTACTTCATGCAAGTATCCGCACAGCTCTCTCTGTCTGCCCCCCGATAAACTCCATCAAACGGTACAAGGCATCGGATTTATAGGGAGCAAAACTACCATTGAAGAGTTGCAGGCGGGAGTCCTCAATCCTCTTCGCCAGTGCGGCAATGCGGCTTAGCACCAGCCGGGGTTTGATGCCGATCTCTTCGGCAAACAGTTCCCAATCTCTTTTTCGGAGTGAATCCGGATCACCGATCCCGCCGATTTTCATCGCCAAACCGGACGCCAGGCCGTAATGGGCATAGATTCTGGTCGAAATCAGATCGTAGAACGGCGCCAGCACAGGGCCTTCCGGCAGCAGCAAGAGGGAGATGTTCTTGCCATGGGCATCGGAATTGCCGGTCAGGTAGTTATAGATCACCCAGTCCAACAGAGAGAGCAGATCTTTTCCCGATCTGACACTGGCTCGGCGCACCAGATTGAAACATGCCGCCAGAGTCGGCCCGCCTTCTGTCTCATACTTGAACTCGGGTGGAATCCCGAGCGCCTGGCAGAAGTCTTCCTGATGCAACCTTCTGATTCCCTCTACAGTTGCAATGCGGTCATAACGCTTGACTACGAATACGCCAGGTGCGCTGCCGTGCCGGTGGATGAATGAATCGGGCACGTCGAGGCCTACAGCCCGGGCCAGGGTCATGCAGAACGCTTCGTTTTCAACGGTGCCGTCCAGACCTTCAATGGGTGGTTTGATAATGTAGTTGCTGGGAGCGGTACCAAGCCCAAGACTGAAATGCTCATCGTCGTAATAGACGGGAAGCTTTTTCTGGGCGCCGGCCAGAGACAGACGAATACCTTTTTCGCCGGCCAGAAGGGGCCGTTTCGGGAGATCTCCGATGATGGCGTTTAACTCATCCAGAGAAAGCTGCCGGTAGATTCCCGGTTCACGATCTGATTCGTCCGTTGCGGGATAGATCGAGACCGCCCCGGCGCAGTCCCCGCCGATCCTTTCAAGCAGGCCATAATCATTATTCAGGGAGACACCGAGGTTCCGGGCAATAACGGCCCGCATTTTTTCTTCGGGAAGGAGGTTGGCGAAAAAGGAATGTGACTCATCATCACGGTATGGTTCCAGGCGTAACGGCAGGGAAAGGGATAGCGGTATGCGTGAGGTAGTGAGCCACCCCTCATCGTACTGAAAACAGAATCGCTTTGTGTCGTCCAGCCACAAGCGACCGACAATCGATCCATCGATCCTGACCTGAAGGCCGTTGCTCATGATGCATTCCCCGATCCGCTCCAGGTGCGGGTATGTGCCTCAAGTTCAATGCCGAGACTGGCGAGCACCTGTAGAACCTTGTTCAGGCGCACGGTTTCCTTGCCGTTCTCCAGTGCGGAGAAAAAAGCATAGCTTACCCCGCAGATGGCAGCAGTCTCCTCCAGCGTGAGTCCGTCAGCTTTACGTTTCTGCCTGATGATGCTGCCGAGGTTTTCCGCAGTATTAATTTTCATTCCGCCCCCTATTATCTACGTTCGTAGATTTATAGCAGGATTAGTAAGGAATTGACAGCAAAAATACACGACCGTATATATTTATCGGTTCAACGATTCTTATGAGTCAAAACATATATGATCATGTATACGGCGACATTGTGTCTGCTCATGCGTTTCACGACTCATTACTACAAACCATGATAGTAGTTGGTGACTTATTGAAATGAGGCAAAGCGACAGCTCCAAGAATGAAGCCACACATAAAGACTGTCCATGCAGATTTCATATTTTTATCTCCACTTCCAGCTGATACCACTACCGGCTCGACGCCAGCGTACCCTTGATCCGATCCAGCTCATCCCCGGCCAGCCGGTATTGCAGCGATGCCTGCAACTCGTCCATTTCCGCCTTTTTCAACGCGGCAACGCTCTCGGCATGCTTTGCCGCTGTCACGGTTCCTGCCTTGACCCCGTTTTCGCTGAGCCGTACGTTTTCCCTGCGCAGAGCCAATGCCTCACTGGCGACATCCATCATCTGCTTGGAGCGCTCCAGGGTGCGGTATGTCTTGTCGATCTCAATCATGATCCGTTTGTCCAGACGTGCCAGGTTCTCTTCAGACTGCGACCGCTGGGCGACCCGCTGGCCGATGTCGCCTTTTCGTTTCCCCCAGTCAAAGATGTTCCAGGTCAGCTCTGCCCCGAAGATACCGACGTTCTTTTCAGTAAACGGCGCGCCATCCTGATAGCCGTGCTTGGCATAGATGGTCAGATCCGGGATGTATTCGTACTTTGCAGCACGTACTGCGTGGCGTGACTTTTCCAAGGTTTCGCGAGCAACAAGCAGTTCAGCGTTGCGTATCCTGGCCTCTTGATATGACTGCTCTTTTTCAGGTTTCATCAACACCGGCAAACCTGTCTCGGTCACTTCCAGGATGGCATTGCTCGGCAGTCCCAACAGGTCATTCAGCTCCGAGGTGACATCTGCAATCCGGTTTTCCGCTGCAATAAGCGCCTGCCTGCCCTGAAGCAAGTTGGCCTTTGCCGCGGTTATGGCCACATAGAGCTGGTTCCCTGCCTTTACCGCATCCTCGGCCTCACGCAGGCCTTCCTGTGCCGCAGTTAGTGATGCCTGGGCAGCATCCTTCTCCTTGTTGGCCACCAGCAGGCTGTAATAGAGCTGGTGTGCCATAAGGACGATCTCGTTTTCCGACTTGGTCAGTTCTGCCTTTGCAATACGATGATCTGTACGGGCAATCTGATGAGTCTCATGGATCTTGAGCAGTTGTGTTACCGGTTGAGCCAGGGTCGTTTCGCTGTAGAAGATGTCAGAACGGCTCTGGCTTAACTTTACGTCGTTGTTGGGAAATGGCCCGCCGCCGACATTTCCCAGGCTGCCTGCCGGTACGGTGACCTGCTGTTTTTCGGACAAGGTCATATATTTGGTGTTGTTGGAAAGCAGCGGGAAGTACTGGGATCGGGCCGAGACGATCTTCTGATCGTTCTCCGACACCTTTGCCCGGCCTATTTTGAGCACGCTGTTCTGCTGTAAGGCCAACTCAACCGCCTGTGGCAGGGTCAGGGCCTGTTTCACCGGTTCAGCAGAGGCCTCGTGCCCACCGGCAAGGATCATGGCACAGATTGCTACGGTTGCAGCCACCGTTCCCGGCTTCATGGTGCGGGTCTTAACCGCCACAAATATGACCGGCACCACCAGCAGGGTGAAGAACATGGAGAAGATCAGTCCAAAGGCGATCACGCTGGCCAACGGAGCCCAAAGGCTGGAGCCTGAGATGATCATCGGGGTGACCCCCACGGCAGCGGCCATGGTAGTCAGGAAGATCGGGCGTAGCCTCCGCGATCCGGCCTCCTGTGCTGCATGTACCAGCGTTGCACCCTCGGCGACCCGTTCGTTGCAGTAATCCACCAGGATGATACCGTTTCTCACCACGATCCCGCAGAGGCTGATCAGCCCCATGAAGGCGGTGAAACCGAAGGGGTTGTGGGTTATGACAAGCCCAAAGATCGCCCCAAACAGGGTGAGCGGGATCGACGCCATCACGATAAGAGGGTCGGCGATATTTCTGAACTGCACCAGCAGCACCAGGAAGATCGCCACCAGGCTGATCCCAAGGGCGGCCAGCATCTGCGGGAAGGTCTCGTTCTGGTTTTCCATTTCTCCGCCGAAATCAATCCGGTAGCCAGCTGGCAGTTGCAACGCTTTTATCTTTGGCATGGCCTCCTCCAGGAGTTTTGATGCGTACTGCTCTGATTTTGTGAACCCGCGGATCGTCAGGGTGCGTACCCCGTTTCTGCGCACAATCCGGCTGGTCTGCCATTCCGGCAACAGTGTGGAAACGGCGCGGAGCGGCACCCGGGCGCGGGTCAGGTCTGAGTTGAGATAGGTGTTGCCGATGTCAGCAACGTTCGAGCGGTAGGCCTGATCAAGCCGCAGCCTGATGGTGACCGGACGATCCCCCTCCCAGAATGTGCTGACTGCAGCGCCGTCAAAGGCCCCGGACAGGGTCTGCGCTACCGACGCATCAGATATTCCCAGACGGTTTGCCAGTTCGTTATTAACCTTCACGTCCAGCATGTAGGAATCGTTAAAGTAATCACGGTAGACATACTGGGATGCCGGAATAGCTTCCAGGATTCCCTGCACTTTTTCACCCAGTCGCTTCAGTTCAGCGATGTCGTCACCGGAGATACGCACCTCAATAGGTGCCTCCATCTGTGCCCCTTGCTGCAGTTCCTTCACGATCACCGTTGCCTCGGGCGCCACCTTTGCCAGAGCCGGGCGCAGTTCCTTCACCAGTCTGGTGGTATCCTTCACCGAAGCGGTGTTGACAATGAACTGGCCGTAGGCGCCGTCCGGCTGCTGCGGGTTGACGTTGTAGTAGAAACGCGGGGCGCTCTGACCCACAAAGCTGGCGTAGTGCTCAACCCCTTTGCTGGCTCCCAGGCTTTTCTCGATCCGCTTTATGACCGCATCGGTGGCCTCGATCCGCGTCCCCTGGGGCATCCAGAGGTCGATCACAAACTGGTTGCGCTCAGCCGAAGGGAAGAACTGTTGCGGCACCTGTGCAAAGAGCGCAACGCCGAAGGCAAAGGCGCAACCGCCCATGGTGTAGGCCAGCCATCTTTTCTTCATGAAAAGAGCGATCAGAACCCCGTATTTGTCCTGGAGCCGATCCAGCAGGCTCTTTTTCTCCGTGTTGTGCTGCTCTGCGGCATCATGGTCGTGCAGTCCTTTTTTGATGAAGAATCTGCAGAGCAAGGGGGTCAGGAAGACCGCCACGATAAAGGAAACCGCCAGGGCTATCGCCACCGTGATCGGCAGCGCCATGATGAATTCGCCCACCGAGCCGGTCAGGATCAAAAGCGGCAGAAACGAGGCAATGATGGTGATGGTTGCGGTCAGGACCGGTACCAGGACATCGCTGGCACACCGCCAGGCAGCCTCGGCCTTTGGTACCTTGTGGTCCAGCAGCTCGACGTAGTTGTCGGCAATCACGATGGCGTCGTCCACCACGATCCCCAGCACCATGATCAGCCCTGCGATGGAGACCTGGTGCAGGGCGATACCAAAGGCGTTCATCACACCCAGGGTGCCGCAGAGGGTCACCGGTATGGCCAGGGCAGCGATCAAGGCGACCCGTAGCGGCAGCAGCACGATGGTGACGACCACCACCGAGATGATTGCCAGCAGGAATTCATGGCTGAGCTGGGCGGTCCGTTCTTTGACTACCTCCGGCTGGTTGGCCACCAGATCCAGCTGCACATCAGGCGGCAGAATGAGCTTGAGGCGCTTGAAGACCGCGTCCAGCCGTTCGCCCAGTTCCACGATATTCTTGCCCTTCTGCATATCCACCGACAAAAGCAGGCACGGCTCGCCGTCGTAGCGCACCATAAAAGTCGGGTCCTGATAGCGGCGTTCAACGTTAGCAAAATCCTTGATGTAGGTCGGATGGCCTTGCTTGGAGACATCGACCAGCACGTTGCGGATCTCGTTTTCAGTGTTGAATAACCCGGTGGTCCGCATCGGGATCTTTGCCTGGTCAGCCTCAAAATGTCCGGCGCTCTCAATCACGTTCCGCTGTTGCAGGGCGTTCACCACTTGGCGTGGATCGGCAAAGTACTGCGTCATCCGCTCCAGGCTGCCGGTGATCCAGACCTCCTCATTCTGGTTGCCGTAGGTGACCAGTTTTGCCACCTCGCGGACGGTGCGCATCTCGTCGTGGATCTTGTCGGCATAATCCCGCAGCTCACGGTAGCCGTAGCGCTTACCGTGGATGGCAACCAGCATGGCAACGGTGTCGCCGAAATCGGAGTCAACCACCGGCCCCATCACGCCGCTAGGTAGCTCGCTGCTGCGCACCAGATTCATCTCATGGCGCAGCTTTGCCCAGAACTGGTCGGAATTTTTGACGTTGTCTTCCAACTCCACATTAATAACCACCACACCGGGACGGCTGGTGGAATAGGTCTTTTCCTTGCGCACCTCGGGAAACTTGAAGATATGTTTTTCCAGGGTCTTGGTGACCTGCTTTTCCATCTGCTCAGAGGTGGCGCCGGGATACATGGCAGCCACGATGCCGGTTCTGATGGTGATGGTCGGGTCTTCGGTGCGCTGCATCTTCAGGAAGGCATGGATGCCGATGAAGACCACCATTGCCGTCAAGATCAGGGTGACCGGGGGGTAGCGAAGTGAAAATTGTATCGGTTTCATAGGATTATCCTCTTGCTGGTGCGTGTTTATTTCCGAATGGTTTGCTCGGTTGCTGCCACGAGCTGTCCGTTTTTCAGTTTGGTCTGACCTGCCAGAACAATCAGTTCATCCCCGGAGAGACCACTTTTAATCTGCACATCCTTATTGACAGCCGCCCCGATCTCTACCCGCTTGGCATAGACACGCTTTTGATCCGGGTAGTAGACAAAGACCTGGGGCGCACCCTGCGGATCCCGAACCACGGCATCGCCAGGCAGGGTTGCCATGGCAATGGTTCGGTCACCGCTGATGGTTGCCTCAGCCACCATACCCACCCGCAACAGGCGCTCTGGATTCGGTACGCTGATCCTGGTCATGTAAGTCCGGGTCGTGGGGTCTGCCGATACATTGATGATCCGTACTGTGCCGTTAAAGGTCTTGCCCGGCAGGGCTGGTACAGTAATACTTGTCTTCTGACCAACCCGTACCAGGCGCACGTCTGTTTCCGGCACACCAATATTCACCTCCAGCGGATCCATCTGGACAATCTCGAAGACAGGTTGTCCCGGAGAGGCAATGGCACCCGGTTCTATTGAACGTTTTGAGATATAGCCACTGATGGGGGCATGCAGGGTTGCATCGCTGAGATGCTTACTGATTAGTCTTTCCGATGCAACTGCCTGTTCGTACTGCTGTCTTGAAGCATCGTATGTGGCCTTGTATTTCAGGAAGTCGTTAATCGCCATACTGTTTGAAGAATAGAGCATCTTCATCCGCCGTAATTCATCTTCTGCCCGTTCAAATCTGATGCGGGCCTGGTCAGATTGCGCCCTGGCCGCTGCCAACGGCAGCTGGTAATCGATCGATTCAATGGAGGCAAGTACCTGCCCTTTTTGAACGAAATCGCCCTCCCGCGGTCCAACCGATATCACCTTACCAGACACCAGAAAGCCTGCCTGTGCCGGTGCATTGGGGGTGGCTATGCTACCGCTTGCGGCAATGCTCTCACGTTCCTGAATCTTCTGGATCTTTCCTACGGTCACGGGCACAGCCTCGCTCTGTGCCTCAGGCTTCTTGTGCTCGCCGTTGCAGGCAGCCAGCGAGATCCCCAACAGCGACAGGCAGATGGCCTTTCCAATGGTTGTGCAGTTTGTTTTCATGGGTGCTGCTCCTTTCTTGAAAGCTTCATCTCAGAAGCGGTGTGCTATTTTCAGAACCCGGTGCCGGGCTGTCTCATATCCCTCATCAATCCCTTGCTCAAGCGCGTCGCCATTAAGGAGTACGGTCTGCTGGTCAATCACTCCGAAAAAATTGAGCATGGAGCGCAGGTAAGGAACGCTCTGGTGCGGTTCGTGTCCAAAGCTAAAGGACTGGTTGGCATGCAGGTGCAGGGATTTCCGGTAGCGGTCGGGTACCGTCTTTTCTGCGCCCTGTGGCGTCAGGCAATAGGTGCGACCGAGCACGCAGATGGTGTCGATGTACATCTTGAATTCTGCCGGGAACCAGAGGTTGAGGCTGTGGGTAACAAAGACGTACTTGTCACACCTGCTAAACTGCTCTGCAAGACGCCAGATTCGGCTCATTTTGCGTCGTTCTTCGTCAGAAAACGGGATGTACGCTTCACCGCGCTCAACCCGTTCCCAGGCATTGAGCAGATCCTGATCCACCCGCTGAATGCTGTCCCGATACAGGTCGATGATCTCAATCTCGTCCTGGGGATTCCAACGCAGGTATTCTTCCAGGAATTCATTGCCCAGTGTCAGGGTCCTGGATTGTTCCAGCGGTCTGACATTGCAGGTCACATACAGCAGGTTGGACATGGTCGGCTCCTTTGTATTGCAGTTCGTACTGTCCTTTTGCTACAAGTGTGCCAATAAATATTGATAATTATTTCAAGATGTTGTGTGTAAAGCGCCTGTGAATATGTGATATTTCGTAATACGCAACTACGAAATATCAATAATAAATCTGTAGTACGAAATATCGTTGATTTGGTGGGGGGCTAAAAGCAGATGGGGACAAAAACAGACTGGAGAGAGATTTCCGTAGTAAGGTTGGCCGGATATGTGACGTTTGTATGAAGAGTATTGCGACGATTCAAATCTGCGACAGCTTGTCGCAGAAATCCCCTGGGGTCAGAATTTGCTGATTCTAAATATGGTAAAAGACACAGTGGCACGCGCCTATTACCTGCATATGACCGCTGAACAGGGGTGGAGCCGTAATTATGGAAATAGGGTGGATGCTCCGTATTTCTCTGCTTGTTGATTTGTAGCTTATAGACTAATATATGGCCATGCAGACATTCCCGTATGAAGTTGATTATTACAAAACCCCTGAGGGGAAAGCGCCATTCAAGGATTGGCTGGAAGCCTTGCGCGACTTAAACGGCAGGGCAAAAATCCGTGTCCGTCTTGACCGTGCACGTTTGGGAAACCTTGGAGATCATAAGCCGGTTGATGAAGGCGTCTGGGAATTACGGATTGATTACGGGCCGGGATATCGTGTCTATTTTGCCAAGGAAGGAAAACGACTGATTTTGCTTCTTATCGGCGGAGATAAAGGGACACAGAAACGGGACATTACCTTGGCCGCCAGCTACCTGCAGGAACATCGAAGGAGATAGTACTATGGCACAGATGACGGAATATCAGAAAGATTTGCTGGAAGCCCTGAAAGACCCCAGTGAAGCAGCGGCATATCTGAATGCGGCTCTTGAAGAGGGAGATAAGGAAGCCTTCCTGCTTGCGCTTCGCAATATTGCCGAGGCAAACGGCGGCATGAAGGCCGTGGCAGAGAAAGCGCATCTGAACCGGGAGAGCCTCTATCGTACCTTGTCCCATCGCGGTAATCCCGAGATCCGCACCTTGTTTAGTCTGTTGCATGGTGTCGGTCTGCGTCTGAGTGTGACGCCGGAACAGGTGACTGCCTAAATATTTTGTCAGGTGTGTAGCTCTGCTTCTGCTGAAAGATAGCGGGTGGGATTTTCAAAAAACTGCGGATTTTGTGATGAATGAGCTGGTTGTCCTGTTACAGGGAGAAGCGTGGCAAGGGAATAGTGAAAACTTGCATTTAAGCAAGTGGGTGGCGCGATTGGGAAGGTTGACGGCATAGAGAGCCAAATAAATTGCACGGATGCTTTATCAGTATACGTTTTTTTACTGAAACGACATATTCAGTTGCGGATTGTAGCAATCAATGAGGTGAAACGCGATTGTGTTTTCCTTCATTCTTCGGTTGTCAATAATTGGACGGGCTTTGAACAGGATACCTTCTACGTCTACGAATTTTTGAACCTTGTTCCTTAAACTGTCATCCCAGGTAATCGGGTGTCTGCCATTGCCAGAAACTATGGTTCCTCGGTGTGATGAAAATGTTACTGCGTCGAGCCTTCCAACTATTTCAATATGTGCCGGAAGTTCTTCTTTCAGTTTCCCCGTAATGCGCTTGTCTTCGTGTGTAAGCTTTGCCTGGTTATCTGTGTTGGTAACTTCAACCGAACTTATAATCTCGCCGTCAATCCCGTTTATAAGCCTATCCAGCGATGCTCGGCTGTTGTCTGCTCCGATGATTGTCCGTGGATTATTGATTGAAATATGGTTGTTTATCGTTCCCGTGTTATGAATGCTGTTGTCTATGTAATTGCCGTTCGTAATATTGATAGTCGGTTTAACGCCTTTTTCCAGCATGTCAGTAAATTTTCGCCGTAAATCAATAATGCCGACAATCATTTTAGCCAGAAGCTCTGTTATTCCCTTTCCGCCGTCAGATACAAGAAGTGCAGCAATGTCCTCTTTATGCTGTAAAACAAGATTGGTGTAGACTTCAAGCGACCCCTGCTTTATCTGGATTTCATATTTGACTTTGTTTCGTAATTCTGGGGTTAATGTCTTGTGATTGAGGCAAACGGGGAGGGTTTTGTCGATAATCTGGCGGTAGCTTGAAATAACGGTTTCTACTGCTCGGAGGTCATATACTCCGCCGTCAAAACCGTTTCCTTCGGCTCTCAATAATATTTCAGCCATCTAGTCCCTCCCGAATGGGAAATTTCATTTATGTGTCGATAATAGGCTGAACCTGAAAGACTGGTCAAGGAAGGAAGAGGGAACTGTCCTTAAAAAGTGTCGAACCTACGGGGGCAGGTCTTGAAATATAAGTTTTCTGTGCAATACCCCCTCCATTGCTCATGGGAGTTCAGGGGGCATCCTACTCAATTCAAAAGGCGGCTTATCGGTCGCCTTTTCTGTCTCTGTAAAGCACTCTGTTGCAAACGCCCATTGGGCTCCTAACCATAACCAATCCTACAATTTTCCAGGCTTAACAACAGTGTACGGCTTCCTCTAAAACGTGAGCCGCCCATTGGTTAAGGCTTTTGCCTTCGCTCTCGGCAGCCATGATTGCAGCGGAGTGAACTTCGGGAGGAATACGCAACAAGACTTTTCCGGACGCGGGAGCGTGAGGTTTTTGTCCTAGCTTGGCGCACGCGGCAAGATAATCATCAACCGCTTCATGGAAGGCATTTTCAAGTTCTTCAACGGATGACCCGTGAAATCCAACGATGTCGCGTATCCCTGCCAGATGCCCGACAAAAATCCGGTCGTCTGCATCAAACTCAATGCGGGCGGCATATCCTTTGTATTTTATGGTGTTCATGGCTTTACTCCGATAGCTTAAGAAAATTCGGGGGACGTCTTACTTAATTCACCCTCAATCTTTTTTCACAGGCCTGTCGCCTGTCGTCACAACACCTCCATCGCATCTTTCCTGTCCATACCTCACACCGCCGTAAATCGCATATGCTTGCCCGCTTGAAAGTCACGCTCCTCGCTTCAATAGCCACTTCCAGACCGGCAACGCCCGGACTGTCAGGCCATCCTGGTTTTTCTCCCAGGTCTCATTGCCGGTCAGCACCGTGAGTTGTGAACATGACAACTCACGTGCCGCGGCCAGAATGCCGCTCATCTCCCGTTTCAGGGTCTTGAGTGAGGTGGTTTCGAGTGTCACCTGAATCAGTTCGCTGGTGGTGATGCCGGTGCGGATGACAAAATCGGTCACCTTACCGTTGGCACTCTTGTACGAATAGAAATCTGCACCCTGGCGGAACAACTCAATCGCCACCGCGTTTTCCAACAAACGTCCGGTGTCGGGCTGCTGCTTGAATTTGATCGCCTCGATCAGCCCCAGGTCAATGGCGTACCCCTTGCGCGGAGCCTTCAGAAGTTCCTTCAACTTGGTGGAATACCGTTCCACCGGAAAGAAGAGAAACGATTCCGCCAGGTAGGCAACATAATTTTCTACCGTATGGACGCTGCGGAAGCCGAGCGCCCCCTTGAGGGCGTTGCAGGTGTATTCGCACGAATGGTTGGTGGTTAGATAATGGGCGAGCTCGTGAATTTTTTGCGGATATTTAACCCGGTAACGCCTGACGATGTCCTTGAACAGGATGCTGTCGAAGAGGGTTGGAAGATAGGTTTCAAGGGGTGTGTTGTTGACCACCACTTCGGGATAGCCGCCGGTATGGAGCCAGGCGGTAAAGTGATGTTGAACCATCGGCTCATCCGCCGGGTCGGCATCCTTGGCTGCCAGGTATTCGCGAAAGGAAAAGGGGAGCAGGCGGAACTCCAGGTAACGACCGGTCAGATGAGTGCCAAGCTCACGGCTGAGCAGGTGCGCGTTGGAACCGGTGATGACCAGATTGTATCCCTGTCGCTGCAAGCGGTTGACGATCAGCTCCCATGACGGGACATTCTGGATTTCGTCAAACAGCAGTGTGGTCACTCCCCCGTAGACGGCAACCACAGCACGCATCAGTTCGTCAAAATCGGCCAGCCCGGTCAACCGTTCATCGTCAAAGTTGATGTAGCCAAAGTCACACCCTCGCAGCAGCTGAAATGCAAAAACCGACTTACCGGCGCGGCGCGGCCCGGTAATGACCTTGATCAGGCCACTCTCCATCTGCAGCAGCGTTTTGTTCAGTAATTCACGGGGAATAGTTGTTGCCGCCAGTGTGCGGTCACGCTCGATTTTGTGTTGTTGTATGGCAGTTGTTATCATGAACTGCAAAATAACATCATTTATTTGGCAGTTCAATATTAATAGTGCAGATTATTGGGCGTTTTGAAACTGTTTCCTTGAAATGGCGGATTTTAGCAATTTTGACTGTTTTCTGCTTTGATGTTGTGAAATATCGAGGAAATGAATATATTACGAAATATCGTGTATTTTGGCGGGAGGACTGATAACAGATGAAGACACAAACGGAAGAGCGAGGCTCAACAAGCGTGGTGAGCAACAAGGGTATGGTAAACCACGATGAATTTCTTAGAGAGATAACCCTTAGAAGTTGCAGCAGCCTGGATATTAAAGAGTCATTACGCAGTACGTTTGAATACCTGAAGGTGCAGATTGCGCTCAACTCGTTGGCTCTCTTTATTATCGACGAACGGTTGGGGGCGATACGGCGGATTGCCCAGGCTGTTGGAGATGGCGGCGTACTTCCTGATGAGATTATCCCGTTGCCGGAAGGGCTGCTGGAGAAGATAGCAGCCCGGAATTTTTCCCAACCATTTGTGGTTGATGCAGAGGATGAGATTTTTCGCCGTCTTGCGCCGTTTACAAAGTTTGAAGGGATCTCGGACCTGATTATTCCTTTACGCATCAGGGACAGGTTACTGGGCGGGCTGGCTTTACGTGCTGAAGGAAAGGGGCGCTACAGCGAGGAACAGGCGCAATTGCTGGGAGGCATTGCCAAGCCGTTTGCCATTGCCCTTGCCAATGCCCTTGCCCATGAAGAGGTGCTGCACTACCAGAGTGTCCTGCTGGATGACAAACGTTTCCTGAACCGGGAGTTGCTGGGAGATGCAGACGAGATCATCGGCGCTAATACCGGGCTGCGCAATGTGATGGAGATGGTGCGTCAGGTGGCGCCGCGGAACAATACCGTGCTGCTGTTGGGCGAAACAGGGACCGGCAAAGAGATGATCGCCAATGCGATTCACTTCTCCTCACCGCGCAAGGACGGCCCTTTTGTCAAGGTTAACTGCGGCGCCCTGCCGGAGAGTCTGATAGACAGTGAGCTGTTCGGCCATGAACGGGGAGCTTTTACCGGTGCGGTTGTAGAGAACAGGGGACGTTTCGAGCGGGCTGACAAAGGCACTATTTTTCTGGACGAGATCGGTGAACTGCCGCCTGCGGCTCAGGTACGGCTCTTGCGGGTACTGCAGCATCACGAGGTGGAGAGGATTGGGGGGAAGCGCTCGATCCCTGTCAATGTGAGGGTGATCGCAGCGACCCACCGCAACCTGCAGAGTATGATAGCGGAAGGGAGTTTCCGCGAGGATCTCTGGTACCGGCTGAGCGGTTTTCCCATCATCGTGCCGCCGGTGCGGCAGCGCAAGGAAGATCTTCCGGCCTTGACCCGTTATTTTCTGGCTCTGAAGAGCAGGGAACTGGGCATGACAATCCCACCTTCCATAGCCCCCGGAGCGCTTCTGCGGCTTGTGGAATATGACTGGCCAGGCAACGTGCGTGAGCTGGAAAACGTGGTTGAGCGTGAGTTGATCCGTTACCGTGGCGGGACATTAACCTTTGATACTGTTCTGGCGAACAACGAAAGTACGAATAGACCACAGAGCACAATTGACGGTCGGCTGGGGTATCCCCTTAATCTGGATGAGGCAATGGCGGTGCATATCAAAGAGGTGCTTGTCTTGACGAATGGCAAGATTCACGGCTCTGGCGGAGCGGCTGAACTGCTTGGGGTAAACCCGACCACGCTACGCTCACGCTTGGATAAGCTTGGTATCAGCTACCGTCGCAGATACCGAGAGGACAATATCACCTAAATCAGCGCTAACATGTTTAGGTGTTAATATTGCAGCCGCCCTAAAAACATGAATTTTACAAAATATCCATCCTGAAACAGGCTTGCCTTAATTGTTAAAAAGATTGTAAAAGCAGAGAGGAATTACCTTCCAAGGAGTCTTTTTGTTTATTTTCTGTTCTGAAATAGCCCTGTCTCTGCCTGCCTTTTCATTGAAGGAAAAGAGAGGAATTGTAAAAAGCATACTGGGTCGGGCTAGAAACAGATTCAATGTTTCTTGTGCCGAGGTAGATCGTCAGGACAACTCTCAGGTTGCCGTTCTTGCCTTTGTCACGGTAAGCCCTGACAAGACAATTGCACGCAATACCCTTGATCGTCTTGAAGACTGGATATATGAAGGGTGGCCGGATGTTGAAATAACCGGAAGCCAGATAACGGAGCTGTAATTCCGGGTCTCAAATCATTCAGGCTCAATAGTTTGAATAACATTTAAAAAACAACAGGGGGAAATAACCGGTGAGTATTGATGACAAAAAAGTAATCTACAGCATGATGAGGGTATCCAGGTTCTATGACAAGAAACCGGTCATAAAGGATATCTCGCTTTCCTATTTCTATGGCGCCAAGATAGGCGTGCTTGGACTGAACGGCTCTGGCAAATCAACCCTGCTTAAGATTATGGCTGGAGTAGATACCGAATTTAACGGTCAGGCAGTGCTTTCTTCAGGTTATACGGTAGGTTATCTGGAGCAGGAACCCACACTGGATGAATCCAAAACGGTTCGTCAGGTTGTAGAGGAAGGGTGTCAGGAAACGGTTGATCTCCTGGCTGAATTCAACAGCATCACAGACAGGTTTTCTGAACCTGACGCAGACTTTGAAAAGCTTTGCGACCGTCAGGCGATTCTACAGGAGAAGCTAGATCATCTGGAGGCGTGGGATCTCGACAGCCGACTTGAGCTTGCAATGGATGCACTTCGTTGTCCTGATAGCGATACAGCGATAAGGGTTTTGTCCGGTGGGGAAAAACGGAGGGTTGCCCTCTGCCGCCTGCTGCTGCGAAAACCTGATATTCTTCTACTTGACGAACCGACCAACCATCTGGATGCGGAGACCGTGGCATGGCTTGAAAAACACCTGCAGAGTTATCAGGGAACCGTTATCGCAGTTACACACGATCGTTACTTTCTTGATAACGTAGCCGGCTGGATCCTTGAACTGGATCGTGGCGAAGGTATCCCCTGGAAAGGAAACTACTCCTCATGGCTGGAACAGAAACAAGGCAGACTGGCTGTAGAGGAAAAACAGGAAAGTGAACGGAGGAAGACCCTGCAAAGGGAACTGGAATGGATCAGAATGTCTCCCAAGGGACGTCATGCCAAATCACAGGCTCGTATCAGTAAATACGAAGAACTGGCATCGCAGGAAGTGGACAAGCAGTCAAAAGAGCTTGAACTCTATATTCCGGCTGGCCCACGTCTGGGTGATATAGTAATTGAAGCCGATAACGTTGGAAAAGCCTTTGGTGACCGCCTGCTCTTTGAAGGAATGAGCTTTAAACTGCCCAAAGGTGGGATTATTGGTGTTATTGGCCCTAACGGAGCAGGCAAAACCACACTTTTCCGTATGATTACAGGGGTGGAAAAACCGGATACCGGAAATATCAGGATAGGGGAAACGGTACAGATTGGGTATGTAGACCAGAGCAGAGACAGCCTGAACCCTGACAGGCTACTTTGGGAAGAGATAAGCGATGGACAGGAGATGATCCAGCTGGGTAGACAAACCGTAAATGCCCGCAATTATGTGGCACGTTTCAATTTTACCGGAGGAGACCAGCAGAAGAAGGTGGGGATGCTTTCGGGAGGGGAGAGAAACAGGGTTCACCTGGCAAAGATTCTGAAAAGCGGAGCCAACGTACTGCTTCTGGATGAACCTACAAACGATCTGGATGTTAACACAATGAGGGCTCTGGAAGAAGGGCTTGAAGGTTTCGGCGGCTGCGCTGTAGTTATCTCACACGACCGCTGGTTTCTGGATCGGATAGCAACACATATTCTTGCGTTTGAGGGGGACTCGAATGTAGTCTGGTTTGAAGGTAATTACTCCGAATATGAAGAAGACAGGAGAAAGAGACTCGGGACGGATGCGGATCGTCCGCACCGGATAACCTACCGTAAACTGACAAGGTAATTTAACGATAACTGTTGCAGACAATCCGGCATATCCACCGGGTTGTCTGCAGGTAAATCACGAACGTTGATAATGTCTCTCCATAAGAGCCCTAAGTGATTGTCTTAGTTCATCATCCTCAACATCACCCAGTTGGCTGTTTATCCATACCTCCTGCTCTTTAGAGACAGGTTTTGGATTATGATATCCCACTTCCGCCAGACTTTCCTTTTCAGATTCAACCTTACCAGCCTTAAGAACTATCTCCCTTACCCGCTCATCCCCTAACAGATCATTTATCCTCTGCATAAGTTCCATCTTCATAAAACTAAGCTGCTGCATCCAGGGGCCACCGGACACAACAACCGTCAACAGACCGCCAATAAAGCGTAACGGCTTCGCACGTCTGGCAATTGCCTCACCTACCGCCTTGTCCCATATCTGCCAGATCTCAAGATCTTTCAACCTTGATCCCAAAACATTGCTTTTACTTTTTCCGGCAAGCAGTCTGCCTATTCTTTCAGGGTTGCCTTTTGGGCGCTTTTCTGCCATGACGAATCCTCCGCTTGTACCAGCCACCCACTATCTGCCCGGCAACGGCTCCACCGAGAGTAAAAGGGACAACGCGCCAGCCAAAACCAGCAAGATGCCTAAGATAGACCACCAGAGGGATAGGCAAGTGGACAAGAAAAAACCAGGGAACAGTATATTTTCTGAAAGATTCCCTTAGATATCCACAGGGTATACTCACCAGAAACGCAACAATCAGCAGTCCGGCAAGAGTAAATGAGTCTTGCATGATTTTCCCCTTTTCGGCATACTAAATAACTTCAATTCATATTGTCAATCATACCGCGACAATAAATGTATTCTTAAAGGAGCACAAATCCATGAAAACAATTGATTGCCGTAATCAACCTTGCCCTGCACCGGTAATATCCACAAAAAAGGCACTTGAACAATCTACAGAAGTTATCTGTGTGCTGGTTAACGACAAGGCATCCCGTGACAATGTCACCCGTTTTGCTACTAACCGGGGATACCAGGTTGCAGAAACTGCTGATGGTGATACTTGGACTCTCACAATTCAGGAAGCGAACGCTAAAAACGAGGAAAGCAGTCCATTGCGCACAATCCAGAGCACTGGCGATAAAATACTGCTTATAACCTCTGACATTCTTGGCGAAGGAGCCGATGATCTGGGGCTGTTGCTGATCAAAAACTTCATAGCCACATTGCTTGAGACCGATACTGTGCCTGACAAGATTCTGCTCCTTAACAGTGGGGTTCTCCTTGCAATCAATGGAAGTGAATCACTTGACTCTCTTAAAGAGCTTGAGAATAAAGGTGTAGAGATATTTGCTTGCGGAGTCTGTCTTGACTACTTTCAGAAGAAAGAGCAGCTTGCAGTCGGAAAAGTTACAAATATGCTAAGCACTGCCGAGTACCTTCTTTCTGCAGGAACAGTAATAAAGCTGTAACTGCAATATCTCCTGACAGACAGATAATTCTTGACAAACACAAAGCTGAATCTCTATAGTTTGCTCCTTTTAGGATATAGTGAGCCATTTGACACAAATGTTTGATAATCTTTCAGATAAATTGGAATCCGTCTTCAAGAAACTCCGTGGTCAGGGGGTAATGACTGAAGACAACATCAAGGAAGCAATGCGCGAAGTACGCCTTGCACTGCTTGAGGCTGATGTAAATTTCAAGGTTGTAAAAGATTTTGTTGAGAATGTCCGTCAAAAGGCTGTAGGCACTGAGGTGCTGCAGAGTCTTGCGCCCGGTCAACAGGTCATCCGGATTGTGCATGACGAGCTGATAGCCCTGATGGGCGGAGATCAGGACAACTCCCTTGATCTGGCTGCAAAACCACCGGTTTCAATCATGATGGTTGGTCTGCAGGGTGCAGGAAAGACCACTACCTGCGGAAAGCTGGCTAGCTGGCTGCGCAAGCAAAAACGTCGTCCGTTGCTAGTGCCTGCAGACGTGTACCGTCCTGCGGCTATTGAACAGTTAAAGACTGTTGGCCGACAACTTAATATTGACGTATATGACTCAAAAGCTGATCAAGATCCGGTAGATATAGCTTCTGCTGCTATTCGCTTTGCTGAACTGAACGGTTTTGACACTGTCTTGCTTGATACCGCAGGCAGACATCAGATTGACGATTTTCTGATGGGGGAGCTGGAGCGGATCAAAGCTGCTGCCCAACCGCGCGAAATACTGTTTGTGGCTGACGCCATGACCGGTCAGGAAGCGGTTACAGTAGCAAACGGTTTCAATGATCGACTCCAGATAACCGGCGTAATACTTAGCAAGCTTGACGGGGATGCAAAAGGTGGTGCCGCTCTTTCAATAAAGGCTGTAACAGGGGCGCCTGTAAAATTTGTTGGCCTTGGCGAAAAGCTGGATGCTCTGGAGGTTTTCCATCCCGATCGTCTGGTTTCGCGAATTCTTGGCATGGGAGATGTGCTCACCCTTGTTGAGAAGGCACAGCTTAACCTTGACGAAAAAGAGACAGCCCGTTTAACCCAGAAACTGAAGAAAAACCAGTTCGATCTTGAAGATTTTCTGGCTCAGTTGCAACAGTTAAAAAAAATGGGGTCACTTGAGTCGTTAATGGGCATGATACCAGGCATGGGCAAGATGATGAAGCAGATGCAAGGTGCCCAACCAAGTGAAAAAGAGATGAAACGGATAGAGGCTATTATCCGCTCCATGACTCCGGCAGAACGTGCAGATCATGGAATAATAAATGGCAGTCGCAGATTAAGAATTTCCAAAGGCAGTGGAACCACTGTACAGGAAATCAATCTGTTGCTTAAGCGTTTTACTGAAGCACAAAAAATGATGAAACAGCTGACAAAGATGGGGCCAAAAAATCTTATGAAGGGTATGGGCGGACTGCCAGGAATGGGTGGTCTTGGAAATATTGGAAACCTGACCAAAGGAAAGTTCCCTTTTGGTCGTTAACACCAACTTTTAACCAGGTTTGTATTTCAGATAAAATCAAATCCAGAAACAAAGCCGGAGGAAACAAAAATGGCAACAAAGATCAGATTACAGCGTCATGGCGCGAAAAAACGCCCTTTCTATCAGGTAGTAATAGCGGATGAACGTGCACGTCGTGATGGCCGATTCATTGAAAATCTCGGTTACTACGATCCAACAAAAAATCCTGCTGTTATCAAGCTGAATGTAGAAAAGGTTGTTTCTTGGCTCGACAAAGGGGCTCAACCTACTGATACTGTTAATCAGATTTTAAAGAAGGAAGGCATTCTAAAGACAACAACTCAGGCTGCCTGAAAGCAACAATCCTGTTCCATTCCGGCCAGACCGGATACTCTGCCAAGTAGAGGTGCGCCAGATGAAAGTACTTGTCGAAACCATCGCTCAAGCTCTTGTCGACGACCCCTCCAAAGTGGTTACCTCTGAAGAGATGGAGGATGACACTCTGGTTATCAAACTATCCGTGGCCAAAGAAGATATGGGACGGATTATAGGCAAGGAAGGACGTACCGCAAAAGCGATACGAACACTTCTTAATGCCGTTGCTACGCGGGATAACAAGAAAGCGATCCTGAAGATAATAGAATAGATGGATGATTCCCAAAACAACTTGATCCCTGTTGGCCGTATCAGTGGAACCCACGGTATCAGGGGACAGATAAGATTTCATTCATACTCGGGAAATCTTGTGAGTCTGCAGAAGGCAAAAGATGTCCTGCTTTCCATGCCTGATGGCAAAAGCAGGCAGGTTCGCATAAATCAGGCGGTTAATCACAGTGGCAAGATACTGTTAACGCTGGATGGATTTACAGAGATTGACCAGTCTTCCTTGCTTATTGGTTCTGAACTATCACTAAGAAGAGACCAGCTTCCGCCAACAGAACCTGATGAGTACTACTGGAATGACCTGCTGGGTTTAAAAGTAATTACCACTGATGGTCAGCTTCTTGGCATTATAAGAGATATCATGGAAACCGGTGCTAACGACGTTTATCTGGTGCGTGATGAAAATACTAAGCATGAATACCTCATACCGGCCATTGATGACGTCATCTCCAGAGTGGATATTGAATCAAGAACAATGACCATAACCCCGCTTGAGGGGTTGCTTGAGTTATGAGATTTGATATTCTGACCCTCTTTCCTGACATGTTCAAGGGGCCGTTTGATGAAAGTATCATCAGAAGGGGGCAGGATAAGGGACTGATTCAGATTGGTCTGCACCAGATTCGTGACTATGCACTGGATCGCCACCATACTGTCGATGACTCTCCTTACGGCGGTGGCGCTGGCATGCTGATGAAGCCGGAACCTCTTGCAGCCAGTATTGAGGGGGCGAGAAGATTTAACCCTGAAGCAACTGTTCTTTTAACAACACCCCAAGGCAAGCCTCTTAAGCAGGGACTGGCACAGGAATTATCTCTTAAATCAGGGCTTTTGATAATCTGTGGCCGTTATGAGGGTGTTGATGAGCGGATTCGAGAACAGTACGTTGATATGGAAATCTCTGTTGGCGATTATGTGCTCTCAGGCGGTGAACTTGCCGCCATGGTGATTGTGGATACCGTAACAAGACTTATCCCTGGAGTTCTTGGTTCAGACGAATCAGCGATAACCGATTCCTTCAGCGATAGCCTGCTTGAATACCCGCAGTATACAAGGCCACCAGTATTCAAAGGGCTGAAAGTCCCTGAAGTGCTTTTATCCGGAAATCATGCGGAAATTGCACGCTGGCGTAGAGAACAGGCTCTCATACGTACAGCCGAGAACAGGCCGGATCTTTTGAAACAGGCTAATGTTACAGATAAAGAGTTGCTCTTTTTACGCTCAACAGGAGTTTTTGATGTCTGACCTGGCAGTTGCACTGTTGCACTACCCGGTTTACAACAAACATCATCAGGTAGTAACAACGGCATTTACCAATCTGGATATACATGATATTGCCAGAACATCCAGAACATATGGTCTTTCACGTTATTATCTTGTGACTCCATCAGAAGAACAGCAGGCTCTTGTACAGCGGATTGTCACACATTGGGATACGGGCTGGGGTGCTGATTACAACCCCGACCGCCGTGAAGCGCTCTCAATCATAAAAACTCTTCCTACCCTTTCAGATGTTATTGAGGAGATGAGACAGACAACGCCGTTGCCGCTGAAGATAATTGCTTCTGGAGCCGCATCAAGAACCGGAGCAGTCTCGTTTAGAACCATGCGTCAGATGGTTCAGCAGGATAAGCAGCAATATCTTCTGCTTCTGGGTACTGGATGGGGGCTTTCTGACGAGATTTTTGAAAAGGTAGATTATATCCTGGAACCGATTCAGGGTATTGGAGATTACAATCATTTGCCTGTCCGTTCAGCTCTTGCCATAATGCTGGACAGACTTTTGGGAACATATTGAAAACAAACCTGAAAAGGGTATATCCGAGGAGGAGCAGTAACCATGAACACTATAGACATTCTTGAATTTGAGCAGATGAAAAAAAATATTCCAACCTTCAAGACAGGCGACACCGTCAAGGTGCATGTAAAGATTGTTGAAGGGGATAAGCAGCGTATCCAGGCTTACCAAGGGGTAGTCATCTCCCGCCAGAACGGCGGCATACGCGAATCATATACTGTTCGCAAGATTTCCAATGGCATAGGCGTTGAAAGGGTATTCCCGCTCCATTCACCAAATATTGAGAAGATTGAAATAGTTACCCGTGGCCACGTACGTCGTGCGAAGCTGTACTATCTCCGCAAACTGCGTGGCAAGGCAGCCAGAATCCGCGAGCGGAAATACGTTCCGGGTCAAGCCTGATCCAACCGCAAAAGCCCCACCTTTTGGTGGGGCTTTCTCATTCCAATGCAGCAAAACCTCTTCCATACAGCTAACCTTGATCTCTATCAATTTGATCAACAGTTCAGAACAGCTGAATTCATGGTAATTGCCGGAATTGATGAAGCAGGACGTGGACCACTTGCTGGTCCTGTCGTTGCTGCCGCTGTAATCCTCCCTAAAGATATAACTATTGATGACGTAAATGATTCAAAACAACTCTCAGAATCTCGCCGTGAAAAACTCTATGAGCAGGTAATATGCAACGCTTCGTCCATTGGAGTCGGTATTGTTGATGCCGGAATCATTGACAGGATAAACATATTGCAGGCAACACGCAAGGCGATGCTTGAAGCGGTTGAATCGCTAAAGACAACCCCTGATCTCCTCCTTATTGACGGCATAACAACAATCGAATCTTCTATAAAACAAAAGACCATTAAAAAAGGGGACTGTCTCAGTGCAGCCATAGCAGCCGCCTCCATAGTCGCCAAGGTCACCCGTGACCGGATTATGCGAGAATATGATCTGCTTTATCCGGAATACCGCTTTGCTCAACATAAGGGGTATGGCTCCAGACTCCACCTTGAGATGTTGAGGAAGCACGGTTCATCCCCGATTCACCGTATGACCTTCAGAGGTGTAAAAAAGGTTTAGTTTTTTAAGATCTCCAATCATCGTTTGCATTTTTTACAAAAGTTTGTAAACTGCCATTCCATGATTATTACTCCCCAAACTTCTACCCCAAAAAACACCGAGATAAAGATCGGCGTCATCCCCACCCTCTTGGTCAAAGATGGCATTATTACACAGGATCAGCTGGTTTATGCTGTAAGGGTACATAGCAAGCTTACAACACCTCAGACAATGCTGGATACACTTCTGGAACTGGGTCTTATTAGCCAGGAACAGCTGCAGAAAACGTTACGCAAGTATCAGTTGAATGTTCGGCTTGGAGATCTGCTGGTAGAGCTTGGCTATCTTAAGGATTCGGATCTTGTGCAGGCTCTGGCAATTCAGAAGGATTCCGATGGTCAAAGACGCCTGGGACAGGTGCTGGTAGAGAACGGATTTATTGAAGAGAGAAAGTTGCTTGAAACCCTCTCCTATCAGCTTGGCTATCCGCTTGTTGAGCCTGATTTTGTAAAGATTGACAAAACACTCCTCTCAAGACTGCCACTTAATATCTGTCGCCAATACAACGTGTTGCCGCTTTACCGTCAAGGTGATCAAATAATGGTCAGCTTTGCCGATCCTCTGGATCAAAGGGCAAGGGAAGCCGTATCTTCACACCTTGGCAGTTTTATACCGGCTATTTGCTCAAAACATTCACTTAACGAAGCTTTTGCAACCATAGAACATATCGGCCAGACCGTTGCTGCAGATGACAATACCATCATAGGGATGATAAACCTCCTGTTTGAAGATGCCATTGAGCAGCAGGCCAGCGACATACATATAGAACCGCTTAAAGACCGGCTCAGGGTTCGCTTCAGGCAGGACGGTGTAATGGGACACCATAAGGATTTTCCTAAGGAAATTGCCCCGCAGCTTGTCACCAGGATAAAGGTAATGGCTCAGGCTGATATTGCGGAAAAACGACGGCATCAGGATGGCCGTATCATGTTTCCCAGCCGTAAGCATGGAATTAACCTGGATTTAAGGGTCTCTTTCTTTATCACCATCTATGGTGAAAAGGTGGTATTGAGGCTTCTCAACAACAAAGGTACCTTGCTTGATATAAAAGAGATCGGAATGGCTCCGAGGATGCTGGAACATTTTATCTACGATGCACTGGAGGTGCCAACCGGAGTAATGATTGTGACCGGGCCGACCGGTTCAGGCAAGACCACCACTCTTTACGGGTGCGTTAATTATCTCAACAATATAAACACAAGCATCGTTACTGCGGAAGATCCTGTTGAATATGTGATAGAAGGGATCTCTCAATGTTCAATAAACCCTAAAATCGGTGTTACATTTGAGGAGACGCTACGACATATTGTCCGACAGGATCCGGATGTAATTGTGCTTGGTGAAATCCGTGACCAGTTCTCTGCAGAGACAGCCATACAGGCAGCCCTTACCGGCCACAAGGTGCTTACAACCTTCCATACCGAGGATTCCATCGGCGGCCTTATAAGACTGCTCAACATGAATATTGAGGCATTCCTCATCTCCTCAACCGTAGTTTGTATAGTTGCCCAACGGCTTCTCCGCAAGGTCTGCCCGAAATGCGCCGAACCATACACACCTACCCCGCTTGATCTGACCCGCCTTGGTATCTCGGCAGTTGACCTCCAGGGTGCCAACTTCAGAACAGGGAGAGGTTGTAAAAACTGTCGTTTTACCGGATATAGAGGGCGAGTCGCAATTTTTGAACTGCTGGTAATGAACGAGATGGTCAAGAATGCGATCCTTGAGCACAAAAGCTCCTACGATATCCGCAAGATAAGTATAGAGACATCCGGCATGGTAACCCTTATGGAGGATGGACTGGTAAAGGGGGCGCAGGGGCTTGTATCAATAAGCGAGATAATCACCGATCTGCCACGTCTTGGTAAACCAAGACCTTTACATGAACTACGCAGGATTATGGGAGTGTTAAAATGACGGCAGAAAAGCCACTGGTAAGATTGATACAGGAACATCTTGGTGGAAATCTTCAGGAACTGCCTGTTTTCAACTCTGTCGCTGTCAAGCTACAGCAACTGCTCTCTTCGCGCAGTTTCGAGATAGACGACATAATAGAGTTAATCAGCGAGGATCAATCACTTTCGGGAAGGGTATTAAAGGTAGCAAACTCATCCTATTACGCAGGACTTACGAAAATTGCGACCATAAAGGATGCAATAATCCGGCTCGGTGCCCAGGAAATTGCCAACATGGCTATGCTGGCATCCCAGTTTGAATTCTACAACTCATCCAACGACACCCTCAACAGGATGATGCAGTCACTCTGGGGACATTCGCTGGCCTGCGCTGTCGGCGCAAAGTGGCTTACGCGCAAGGCAGGGTATGCAGGAATGGCAGCAGAGTCTTTTATGGGTGGTCTGATGCATGATATCGGAAGTCTTGCTCTTTTGAAGGTGCTTGATGATATCCTTAAAAACAATGAGACTTCAGTTCATTTTTCAGATCAGTTGATAGGCGAGATTATTGAAGCGATGCATGAAGAGGTTGGCTACAACCTTATGACGAGCTGGAACTTCCCTGATTTTTACTGCGATATAGCCAGAAACCACCATGCTGCCGAGTTCGACCATTCAAATATACTGCTTGTTGCGGTCAGGCTTTCAAACATGGCCTGCAAAAAGCTGGGGCGCTCACTTCATCCTTCTGACCCATCATTGTCACTTTTTGCAGCTCCAGAGGCACATTATCTTGGCCTTAAAGAGGTCGCTCTGGCAGAACTCGAAATCATTATCGAGGATGCTGACGGGATATCCATTCAGTAAAGGCTAGCGTCTTTTACCTTTCTTCAAAAACCGGTTAACCCCTCTGTTGTGCTCACCCAGTGTCATTGAAAACTGGTGTGTGCCATCCTTTCTGGCCACAAAATAAAGATAATCTGTCCTTGCAGGCTGCAATACCGCCTGAATCGAATCAAACCCGGGGTTACCTATCGGACCGGGAGGCAACCCCTTGATCTTATATGTATTATATTCGCCAGGCCGCTGCAGATCCTGTTTTTTAACAGTACCCCCAAAGACCTTGACCCCGTAAATGGCAGTCGGGTCGCTCTGCAACGGCATGCCTATCCGCAACCGGTTTAAAAAGACAGATGCTATAAGCGGTTTTTCCTCAGCTAAAACCGCCTCTTTCTCAATCATGGAAGCAAGAATCAAAACCTTTCCAAGTGGCAAGTAATGCTGTTCAAACAGGGATTGCAAAGGTTTGATACGATGCCTGAATTCAAGAACCATCTCTGTAATCAGAGCCGCTTCATCCATCTTGAAACCGATCTGATATCTACCTGGAAAAAGGTATCCTTCAACCGTCTTTCCTTTTATCTTAAGCCTTTCAAGCAGCTTCTCATCAGAACAGGCGGCAAGAAACCCTTCACGCTTGAATATCCCCTGTCTTTCAAGCAGCTCTGCAGCCTGATATATTGAATAACCTTCAGGAAGGGTAAACCTGCATGCGTCTGTCTGCCCGTTAGCCATTTTTTCAAGAATCTCAGACGGAAGCATCTTGTCTGATATACGATAATCGCCTGGCTGCATCCTCCGATCAAACCCTCCTAAGCGAGCCAGGATCCTTAAGTGCAGAGCACTACGTATCATGCCGGTCTGTTTCAACTCATTGGCTACAGTCAAAAAACCTGCCCCTTTTGCCACAGTAAGGGCATGCACCCGTTTACCGTCACCAGGGGGCAGGTACAGGAGCAAAACATACCAGACAATAAATGCCAGAAAGAAAACAGCTCCAACCGCGGGGATTAAACGGCGTAATGAAAGAAAATTATCAGGTAGAAAACGAGGCATTGGGGGATTGTAAGGAATTTCTATCTCACGTCAAGCAACATCTTGATACTCTGGGAGTATTTAGATTTTTCTGTAAATCCTCTCCACTGTCTGCTATCAGGTATAGAAAACAGTTTGGGGGAAATAACATGCACAGCCCTTTTTCAGGTGCCTCCTGTAAGCTTCCGGGGGCGGTAGCTGCGATAAAACGTGAACTTGGAGCAAACAAGAGTGAACCTCAACTCCCGTATCCGGAAACGGTAAACCTGCCCTTTAACCGTATTTCCATGCCGGAAGGATTTTTGCTGCACCCTGCACCGCAGGAGGAAAACTATAATACGGAAGGGATCTGGATAATTCTTAAAGGGGGCAATATCCTTTTGCAGGAAGAAGGGGATAACTTTAGACTGCCAACCGGCACCTTACCTGACTGGCTTTTAGATGAGGTAAAGCCTCTCACCTTTGCGTCACTTAATGGACAACCTGTAAGGGCTCTCTCCATATCTGATGATACAGAGCCACCATCCGGATTCATACTTGAACCGTTCAATGTCTTTCAGGACAAGCTTGTTCCTGATCTACTCAGCCTTGCCGGAGTTGGAAAGCAACTTCTCAACTGGCAAAAGACAAGCCGTTTCTGTTCGATCTGCAACGGGAGCCTTCTAGAACTACCGGAAACCTGGGGGAAAAAATGCAATGGCTGCGGGGCAGAACATTATCCCCATATCCACCCATGCGCCATAGTAGTTATCCGACGAGATAACCAGCTACTTATGATACACAAGCCGGAATGGCCTGCAGGGCGTTACAGCCTCGTTGCCGGCTTTCTCGATCTCGGGGAGTCGCTCGAGGAATGCGCTATCCGTGAGGCAATGGAGGAGACAGGGGTAAAGATCAAGAATGTCAGATATGTTGCCAGCCAGGCATGGCCTTTTCCATCTCAACTTATGGTAGGCTTTGTTGCAGATTACGCTTCAGGAGAGGTTAAGGTTGATGGCAAGGAGGTTGACGATGCCAGATGGTTTACAATCGGTTCACTGCCTTCAAGACTACCATCTCAACGCAGCATTGCCAGGTTTCTTATAGACAGCTTCGGATCTGTCTGAACGGCTTCCCAAGTTTAACCGCCGATATTAAAGAGGGCATCCGCCAGACCTGATTTTCTCTCAACCCTGCGTGAGACAGCAGCAATAAACAGCTCTCTGTTGCCAATAATAGAAACGGATTTTCTGGCTCTGGTAATCCCTGTATAGATCAACTCCTTAGAGAGTAGAGATGCAGCATGATCAGGCAAAACCATCAGAACATTGTCAAATTCGCTTCCCTGGCTTTTGTGAACCGTCATCGCAAATACCGTTTCATGCTCTGGCAGCCGGAAAACGGATACCGACCTCACTCCTCCAGCAGAATCAGGAAAACAGGCCTTCGGTCTGCCATTTTCATCAGTAAAGATCAGTCCGATATCACCGTTAAACAGCTTCAAATTGTAATCATTTGTCGTAACAATCACCGGACGCCCCTTATACCAGCGGCTGGTTGGGTTTATAAGACCATGTTCAGAAAGTATCTCCTCAATCAGACAATTAACTTCCGCTACTCCAAACGGCCCTTCTCTCAGCGCAGATAACAGACGGAACGAATCAAAGCGGGAAAGAGCCTCCAGAGCAGTCTCCGCTTCCAGACAATAACGGTAACCATTCAGAACCTGTCCTTTAATAAGAGATTTCAACTGCTCCGGCGACGGTACGGAGTGCCATCTTATCAGGGGCAGACTCTCATCATCCAGCAATTCCATAGCCTTATGGCCATCACCTTTATTTATGGCAGAGGCAAGAAGAGCAATACCACTCTCAGACTTAAAACGATAATTCCTTTTGAGTAGAACCATGGTATCGGCAAGCCTCGGCTCTTTTTCATCAAAACAGCCAGAAGAAATAGTTCTTCCGGTCAGCTTTGCAAACAGTTTACAAAACTCGGAAGAGAATATCTCTGGCCTTCCATTGCCTGAGATATCTCCCAGCACAGCACCTGCCTCAACTGAAGCCAACTGTTCCCTGTCGCCAAGAAGTATGAGACGGGCATCATTTTTGAGAGAGGTAAGTAGTTTTGACATAAGAGGCAGATCCACCATTGAAGCCTCATCAATAACCAGCAGATCAAACGGCATCCGATTTTCGGCGCAGTAACTAAATCTTACAGAACCGGGTATTGTCCCAAGGAGACGATGTATGGTCGATACATCAGATGGAATCCGCTGCCTGATATCATCAGGAGACTCCAGGGTCTCTTTAATCCTTAGAATTGATTCCTTAAGCCTTGCGGCAGCCTTGCCTGTCGGGGCAGCAAGGGCAACCCTCAGTTTTTTTTCGGGATACTGTTCAAGCAGCATGGCAATTATCCTGATCACGGTTGCTGTCTTGCCAGTTCCTGGACCACCGGAAATCAGACAAAACCGTTTTCTCAAGGCGGCTATGGCAGCCACCGACTGCCAATCAGTCTCACCTTTATCCTTTACCGGAAATAAGCGTTCAAGAGAGCTACGCAGCCTCTCCTCAGATAAAGACTCGGTAAAGGAGGCCATTCTCAATATAATCCTGGCAAGATCCTGCTCATAATGCCAGTAGCGATGCAGATAAATACGTCCATTTTCATCAAGTATCAGGGGGAAAAAATCACCAGGTTTACCAACCAGATGAGATGAACTTAAAACGGAAACGAGTTTATCCTCCTCCGGAATACTGAACTCTGAACCGTTAATTGAATAATCAGAGCCGGCAATATCGGCAAGAACAAGACAGATATTCCCCTGCCCGACAGTCATGCTTAAAAGCGCAGTTACAGGCCATAGAACAACTGCGGTTCCGGCAGCAGCTTTTCTGCAGATAAAATCGGCAAATTTGCAATCAATCGTTCTGAATTCAATCTTCATACAGAAACCTGGTATTCAGACTCAACAAATAAAGCGGTAAGATCTTCAACCAGCCTCAAAGGTGGGACATCATAAAATATGCCGAAAGATTCGGATTGCGCACTGCTCATGCCTCGCAGAAACAGGTAGTAGACTCCTCCGAAATTCTTTTCGTAATTGTATTCAGGAAGGCGAATAGCAAGGAACCGGTTAAGAGCAACTGTGTAGAGGAGATACTGCAGGGGGTAAAGATTCATTTCCATCTCACGCTTTAAAGCCTCTTTGCCGTAATCCTCAACTGAATACCCCAGATGGTTGGACTTCCAGTCCAGCAGGTAGTAGAGCCCTTCATGTTCAAAAACAAGATCCATGAAACCTCTGACAACACCCCTTACAGGCCTGAACTGCAGAGCCGATGAGACCGCCTCAAGATCCGCCGCAGTATAAGAGTGTCCATAACGTCTCAAGCATCCGCCCAGCGATTCTGATCTGATAAATTTAAGTGGAAAAAAGAATTCAAGCTCCGGCAGCCATCTACCTCTTTTTATCTCAGAAAGACTAAAGCCTTTATTTATGGATGGGAGTCTGGTTGATAAAACACCACAAATCATGTCAGTAACAGCTATCTGCCATTTCCTGTCGAAACCATGGTTAAGAAGAGCCTCCTGAACAATCTCTGAAACAACATCTTCAGAACTGTTAACAAAATCAATCTTCTCAAAAATTGAATGCAGAAATACGCCCGCTCTGGCTCCTTTTGGAAAACTGAATATGCCAAGGCTATTGTCAGAAGAGTCGCTCCTTCGTTTTTCTTTCTCAAATACAGAGGCAGATTCATCACGATCAGGAAGTTCAACCCTTTTCGGATCGTGCGCAGCAAATGCAGTGAAACTGGTCACACGCCAGTCATTTCGGATAGTTCCTTTAAATCTGCGACAGGTAAGCTGTTCAGCAGCAACGCTACCCCCCCAGTTTATTCCTTCCTCTTCGAAATCAGTTTTTTTAATTGATATGGATGAGTCACTCTCAAGGGCTATGGTTTCAAGTTGTTCTTCAATTGACTCTGCAGAAAGCCCCTTAAAATGATCGGCCAGAGCGGTTACCAGATCCCTCTTTTCTTCACGGACGGTTCTGGATGCATGCAACAACCATGCAACCGGAGAGGTCTCGGGACGGTTTCCACCAGAACCGGCAATCACCTTTCCAGTATAGAGATAGCAACGATATCTGGCTCTTGTAACAGCCACATAGAGCAACCTGAGGCTCTCGGCAAGGAGCTCCTTTCTTGCTGAAACCCTGTTTAACTCAAAATCGGCAGAGCCGTAATCTTTGACAAGGTCATAGTCATTATGAAAGCTTATCAGTTGATTATCATCAATTATACCGTTCCATAAAAACGGACAGAATACTATCGGGTATTCAAGTCCCTTGCTTATATGAACGGTCAGTATCTTTACAGCTTTTTCGTCAGTTTCAAGCCGTATCTCATGCTCATCAGTTCCCTGTTTTAAGCAAATTCGCTCATTGAACCAGCTTGCAAGAGCTTCCATACCGGCGCTGCTTTCATGTTCCCTGGCATGAATTATTTCAAGACAGTGAAGCAGGTTGGTCAAACGCCGTTCCCCGTCCGGATATTTTAAAAGACGCCCCCGTACCCCTTCCCTATTAAGGAGCAGACGAGCCATCAGAATAAAACCCTTGTCACGCCATATCTGGTGATATTCATGAAATCGCTGAAGATAATTATCCCAGCCTGCCTCATCATCAACAAGCCTGGCTATATTACTGCCTGAAAGCCCAAAAAGGTCAGATATCAATGCAGCCCTTATTGCCGACTCAGACGAGGGTTCAAGCAGAGCCTTTAAAAGTACGGAAAGTTGAGTTGCCTCACCCGTATCAAATACCGTCATCTCGCTTCGCAAGACAGACGGTATTCCAAGCATATTCAAGGCATTCCGAATTTCCCCTGCCTGACGATGACTTCTGACAATAACGGCAATGTCCGCAGGCTCAACAGGTTTATCACCTATCAAGGATTTGCCCTTAAGTCCTTCATCAAGCAGCTTGGATATCTCAACGCTTACCAGCTTTGGGATGATCTTCTGCGCCTTTGTAACATTAAGGTCATTTGCTGGCAGAAGACAGATCTGCATCGGAGCCTGACTCTCTGATCCGGTCGTAAACTCCGCCCCTGTCTCCTTTCCGGATACCAGAGGATGGTATTGAATCTGGTCATAGATGAAAGGGCTGCGTTCTGAGGAAAATATCCTGTTGAATGCATCAAGCAGGGAAGGGGTAGAGCGCCAGTTTTTGGTAAGCGTAAACCGCCTTTCTTCCGGCATCCCTTTGGCAGCCCGCATATACGCAAATATATCGGCTCCCCTGAAGCTGTAGATCGCCTGCTTGGGATCGCCAATCAGAAAAAGCGGCAGAGTTGAATTGTCATAGATCCTGTCGAATATCCTGTACTGAACCGGATCGGTATCCTGAAATTCATCAATCAGCGCCGCCCTGTAAGTTCCTCGCAATCTCTTTGCAAGCAAAGTTCCTTTTTCAGATGAGAGGGCGTCAGAGAGATCATTCAAAAGGTCATCAAAAAACCGGACATTTCTCTGCTCTTTACGGGTGGGAAGCTCTTTATTACAAAAATCTATCAGCTCGGCGCGGAAGGCCAGCAATCGTTCATCAACCTTGTTCTTCAGAAGTTCACAGCAATCAAAAAAGGGATGTTGTGGTACGGTTCCTGTAGGTTTTGTCCCTCTTGCTATCCCTGAACTACAGAACCTCTCAAAATCGGCTGGCAGATCAAACGGGTTCTCTGCGGCAGTAAAAGCGTCCATCTGTTCGAAATAGTCCTGAAGCAAATCCGCACGATAAGTCTTTTCAGCCCTTTTAAGCCCCTTATCTGTAGATATAAGATCAACTATCTCATTGCGTCTCTTCTTCCAGAGAGACTGCAGCTCCTGGTAGATCTTTAAGGATTCGCTTTCAATAATCTCAATGGCGGCAGCGTCAAACTGCGGGATGATCTTAACCCATCTGTTTCCTGCCAGTCGACTTGCAAACTGCCTGAGTGAATCGGATGACATACCGCTTTCAAGCAGATGATGAAGCATTTTGGAGGAGGAGCAAAAGAATGAACGACGCCAGAAATCATCCACAATCTCGCCCAACAGAGGTTTTTGATCTGTAATCAGTTCGGTATCATAGCGAGAACCGCTTTCAAAGGCATTTTCCAGAAGCACACGCCTGCAGAATCCGTGGATTGTAAATATTGAAGCGGTGTCAAAAAGCTTGAGTCCCCTGTCAAGCAACCACCTGACATCCGCCTTCTCCCCCCAAAGCCCGTTTACATTGTTGTACAACCCTTGGAGAAGAGGATCGTCACTCTTTCCCCCTTCAAAGAGTAAAAGCGCCTCCCGTATCCTGGCTCTTATCCTGCCCTTGAGCTCCTTTGTAGCCGCCTCTGTATATGTGACAACAAGGATCTGAGCCGGCTCAAGCCTCTGCTCTACAAGTATCCTTAGATAGAGCAGCGCAATGGCAAAGGTCTTGCCTGTACCGGCACTTGCCTCAATCAGGTGCCTGCCTTGGATTTCAATGCGTAGATGGTCAAGTTCGTTCATAAGATACAGACTCTGAATCGGATACATTTAAGGGAAGATCAGCTCAAAAAAGGAGGCATCAAACATAGTTCCGCAAGAGGCAGCCAATTCTATTCAGGAATGTCTCACAAATCCTGCCGGCTTGAAGGGGGGCAATGGTCCATTGCCACGTTCGATACTGCTGTTATGTCGCTCCATTGCCTTAAGCAGCTGTGTCACTTCGTTGGGCAGCAGGATTCTTTCCTTTACAAAGTACTCACCCAGTCTTGGCTGGCTGTGGTGCTGGTGCCTGACCAGAAAGGCGGCCTGTTTGTGCGTCAGCAGGCCAAGTGCAACAGCCTTTTCACCAAACATACCCGGAATCTCTGTGGCTGCACGAACCATCTGAATATCCCTGTCCGTCATCCAGCCCCAGGCCTTGCCAATCTCTCCATATGGTGGCCGCTGATCCCGCTGCCAGCGCATGCCGCGCACCAAATCCTGCCAGGAGATCTCAGTGGCAAAATACAAAAACTGGCCGAATTTCAACTTGTAGGTAGGGAATACCCCAGTGTAATAGCGTTCATGCTCTTTTTTTGGAAGTTTTTCCACAACAGGGCGAACCAGCCTGACAACGGTCGGACCGGTATAGGTTTTAAAGGTATTTGATGACTCGACTGGCGCAGCTCCGGAACTCCTTTTCCGAGCTGTCTCAAGATGTTCAATCAGGATATCTCGTGCCGATACGAGAGAACTTACAACCTCTCCGCAGCGCTGTGCCCCTCCCCGAGCAGCATCGGGATGATGCATGCGCACCCGCCGACGAAATGCCGATTTTACCTCGGCAGCGGTAACACGCCGCAGATCAGTGGCCTCACCAAACAGTATTCGTACTGCGTCTGATGGATGCATATACAATCCTTACTCCTCATCGGCATGATTCCAGGCAGGTTATACGACTCTTCAAAACATGCTGCTTTAAAGTCAACAATTCTTATCTTTAAGTTATGCAACCGACAATAACTGACATTACCTTTGGGTTCAATCGAGAACTTTACAGCGCTTCAGCCAAAACAGCTTGGCAGCATTCTCATATCCGGTGCCGCAGCATCGGCTCCAGCAATGTACGTGAAACCGTCTCAAACTGTTCATCAAACGGATCGACCTTTCCAAAGCAGGCATTAAAATAAGGATCTTTACCTTCGCCAGGTATATCTCCGATACCAGGAATAAATGAATCTTCCCATTTAGTATAAGCCTTCCGGATATCCCACCCACCTTTTGCATTTGCACAGGCCATAGAGGATGCGGGAAAGAATGGAAGCGGTTTTGTAAGCCCTTGCCAGTAAAGTTTGAGTATTGAGGTCAGAATATCAATCGGCTCATCTACCTTGCCGAAAGTCACTACCTTGTCAGACATAATAAGCCTTGTCTGAACAGGGTAACCTTCTTTGGCGACTGCATTCATTATCAGGTGTTCAATCCAGGCCTTCAACTGATCCGCAGCCTTCAACTTTGAGCAACGATACCGGTACATCATAGAGGGATAAATCAGCTTAAGAGTACCATACAGCCTGAAACCATCTATAATCAGCTCTTCCTCCATCTCTGGCAGAGGCTCAGAGGCATTCAGTTCTGCTGCAAGCCTAATTGCAAACTCTGTTGCTTCAGCAGCTTTATCTTTAAATATCAGTTCACCATGTACAGCAGGAGGCAGGTTTCCAATACTCTGAACCCCTGGTAACAGGTCATCACTCTTGCCCCCCTTTAAAACCTGTTTGACAATATCCTCCTTCAATGAATATGCGGTGAGAGCATTCATCCCGAAAGGTTCACGCTCTTCAAGCGGTTCTGCAACACCTGTAAGGCGAATCCCCAGGCGATTTTCAAGAAAGAACCTTGATGGGTTAACAATAAAACGGAGCAACCTTGAAATGGAAAGTTCGCGCCACAGTTCATCAGGCTCAGACATATCTTCAGGCATGAATTCCGTTTTGATCTCTGTTCCGTTATAACGATCTGTAATAGCGGCAAAATTCTCCTCAGAAAAGCTGAACAGAGCCGAATCCTTATCAAAATAATCTCTGCTGAAACCCTGTAGCCGGTGTCTTGTAACAAGCCTTTCTTCAGGTTGCCCCCCCCCCTCAGCAACAAATCCACGCCCAATTGCATCAATCAGCTCAGATACAAGCACGGAAGAGGGAATTTCACTGTTATCCTTGATACTCTGGCCTATAAAGGAGATGTAAAGAGAGTAGCGGGCTGAAAGAACCGTTTCAAGAAAAAGATAGCGATCCTCATCACGGAGCGAGCGATCTCCAACCTTTGGATGAGATGCAATCAGATCAAAACCTGATGCAATATTCTGACGGGGAAATGAACCATCGTTGAGACCTATCATGCAGATAACCTTAAATGGGATACTCCTCATTGGGAGCATGGCGCAGAAGGTAACCCCGCCTGTCATAAAACCGATCCCCTTTTCCTCAGCCCCAAGACGTGAAGAAAACCATGAACGTATAACTGCGAGGGTTACTTCTCCGTCAAATCCTGATACTTTCTGTAACTCAGCCAATTCATTGAGGATATCTGAGACAACCAAAGATTCTTGTAAGCTCTCATCATCTATCGCAACAAACTGATTCAAGGCGGCAAGCAGTTCCTCACACCACGCAGCCAGAGAATGCGCTCTGTCAATCCGGTTGCAGAAAAGTTCTATCCTGTCAATAAAATCAATCAGTCTGCCAAGCAGAGTAACAGATGCACCTTCCATATCATTATATGGGAGTATCCCATCAAAAAGCTGCCCTGCTGAATCAGAGACAGCGTAGCCCAGCAACAACCTGTCAAGGCCGGCTCTCCATGAATTGGATCTGTAAGGCGGAAGCCCAAACCTCTTTCTGTCAGATTCATCCACCCCCCAGCGAATATTGGTCTTTTCCAGCCAATCACGTATAAGTGGCAAATCATCTTCGGCAATCTCAAAACAGCGCATAACGGATGGGATCGAAAGCAGATCAAGAAGTTGAAGCACAGTCAGACGACTGCCTGGCAAGGCTAAAAGTTGCAGCACAGCCCTTGCCACTTCTCCATCACTTGCGATATGACGATCCGCTATAGAATAAGGAATCCGTTTTGAAGGTTCTTGCTGCCCTTCAAAAATGGCCGTAATAAAAGGGGCATACAACTCGATATCAGGTGTCATTACGAGGATATCTCGCGGCTCAAGAGCGGTATCGCCCTCAAACATCGCCAAAAGATTATCATACAGAACCTCAACCTCACGAAGCGGGCTATGACAGGAATGAATCTCTATTGAATGGTCATCTGAAGAAATTATCTGCCTGACCCTCCCCTCTTCGGCGCCGGTAAGATTCAGGATGTCAGATTGAATCCGGCAAAGCAGGGATTCCCCTTCAGGCTCCGCATACAGATCCAGCTCTTTTTCTGCAATACAGCCAAGTTCAACCGTAAGGTCTGAAAACTCCCTGCCAAGCCTCCCAAGAGATGCCAGCAAAGGATTACCCTCAACACGCCTCTCTCGCTCTTCCGGAGAGATCTTTGCCAGATGCCTCGCACTTTCTATATCTGACCAGTATTCCCGTGTAGGGCTTAAAAGAAAGAGATGAACATCCGTTATCTTTGAGATAGCTGCAATTATTTCAAGGTGATAGGCAGGCAGGTATGAAATGCCAAATAAAGTAATCCTCTCAGGAACCCATTCAGCCCCTTTAAAAGAAAGGATTCTACTACAGAACCGCTCTTTTAACTCCCCTCTGTGAACTCCATCCTGCTTTTCATAAAGCGCTTTCCAGAGCAGAGCCTGCCATAATTCATCCTCTTTAGCCCCCCCTGAATCTACCCATCTGCCAAGCATATCAGGGCGATAGAGAGTGTACTGATCAAAGAGATCCGCAATTCTGGCTGACAGTTGAAAACGCTTGAGTCCATCCGTATCATCAAGCAGATAGCTATACAACAGGCTGGATTGTTCCCTTTCAGCAAGCTCAGGCAACAGGTCGTATAGCCTCCAAGTTATCTGATCAGGAGAAAATTGATCAACAGTGCTGTTATCAGGGAATGTATTCTTGAAAAACCACTTTACCAGCGCATTAGGAAAAGGGTAACTGCAGTTTGCCCAGACACCAAATCTTGCAGCCAGCTCCATCGAAAGCCAGCGCTGCATCCCCTTGCTTTGCATCACTATCATCTCGGTAACAAAAGGGGAAGAAAGCGGCCTTGCCAGAACAGAGGCCAGGGCATCAACCAGTTTTTCCATCCTGTTACCGGTATAAATACGTAGTGACATTGAGCCTTCCAGTACTTTCTTTCAGTATACTTCAAAGTGTGAGCATTTAAAACAGGCCAATGCCTGTTTATAAAGTTAAATTCTATGTTACAATCTCAAAGCATGAAATCAGGATATTAGGAGGTTTTTATGAACAGACTGTTTGTGTGGCTAAAGAACCACCGCAAACAACTGGGGTTATGGATTGGCGGACTGTTTCTGGCCACCATCCTGTTCTCCGTGCTCATTCTCCCTGGGATTATAAAGAGTCAGGCTGAAAAAGCGATCCTGAAGGCAACAGGTAGAACAGCCAGTATTCAGAAGATAACCTTCAATCCGTTTGGCATGACCTTGACGATCCAAAATTTCAAGTTGTTTGAAGCTGACCGAAAATCTTCGTTTGCACAGCTTGGAAACATTAAAGTTTCACTTTCAAGCAGCAGTTTATTCCGTTTTGCGCCGGTTGTTGATGAACTGACTATTGAAAAACCTGAGCTACAGCTAATTCGCACCTCAGCTAACCACTATAATTTTTCTGATATTATTGCGCATCTTGCAAAACAGCCAAAAAAAGAAAAGACAGTCACGCCCCGCTTTTCAATCAACAATATTTCTATCAAGGCCGGCAGCATTGTTTTCGATGATCAGGCTGTCTCAGGAGGAAAACAGCATACAATCAGGAATATGGAACTTTCAATTCCGTTTATAAGCAGCATACCTTATCTGGCTGAAAGATATTCCGACCCCAAATTTGCAGCGCTGATAAACGGCGCTAAATTTGAATTTAACGGCAAGACCAAACCTCTTGCCAAATCAATGGAAACAGACCTGAATATAAAACTTGCAGACTTGGAACTGCCTTATTATCTGCCTTACATCCCTTCAGAGTTGCCGATAAAGGTTGATAGCGGCAGGCTCTCAATTGACATTAACCTTACCTACCTGATTTACAAGAACAGGAAACCAGAGCTGCTGTTTAAAGGACTCAGCCGCCTGGATGATATAAATATTAAGGAAAGAAATAATACCCCCCTCGCCTCTTTCAAGAGTTTCGTACTGAAAATGAAAGAGATGGAGCTGTTCAGCCGTAAGGCTATAGTTCAGGAGATTGCTCTTGATAATCTGGCTATTCATGCTGAACGTGATCCATCAGGAAAACTGAATTTTTTTCGTATCATACCAGCCGGGAATAAAAATGATAAGGCAGTAGATACAGGGTTAAAAAAGAAGTCTGCCCCAACCCTGCAGTTATTACTAGAATCAGTATCCATGACAGACGGTTCTATCGAATTTGTCGATAAAATGCCTGAAAACGGTTTTAAGGCAAAGATACAGGCGATAAACGCAAAACTCTCAAACATCTCTACGGCACCGAAAGCAGAAAGCAGATATGAGGTAAGTTTTAACGGTGACAAAAATGAGGCCTTTTCATCTTCCGGCACCGCAATGCTCTCTCCTCTTTCCGTAACCAGCCAGTTCAAACTGACAGGCGTAGCGCTGCAAAGAGGATGGCCTTACCTGCAAAACCTACTGAAATCACCTGTAAAGGGGATTATGGGTCTGGAAGGGAAGGCAGCCTGGAATGCTCAGGATGGAGCTTCTGTTCAGGATTTTGGGCTACATTTCAAAGATATTATTGCGGAATATAGTGAAAAAGACATGACAAGACTTACGGCTCTTGATCTCACAGGTATAAGCTTCAATCATAGGGAAAACAAGGCATCTGTCGGTGATATAAAACTTGCTGGCGGAACCATAAAAATCTCTCGTGAGTCAGATGGTAAGATATCCCCTCTCTTGATGTTAAAACCAAAAGATACGAACAACAGAAATCCTGTAGAACCTAAACCTAATAGAGCTGTAAACGTTCGAAAAACAGATAAAAAACCTCTTGCATGGCAGATCGCAAAGGTAAATATCAGTGGTCTCACAACGATATTTGAAGACAAGATATTTACTGAACCTCCTGTTTTCAAACTTTCAAAGATAAACCTGAATGTTTCTGATATCACAGGACCTACCCTCTCAAAGATGCCGGTTACCTTCAGTGCATTATACGGCAAAAACGCACCTTTAAAGCTGAAAGGGACTGTCAACCCACAACCATTCAGATTTAAAGGCGATACCAGCTTTTCAAAACTGCCAATACAGGATTTTGAAAGTTATATTCCTGAAAATATTAATGTTTTCTTACTTGGCGGCACCCTTGACAGCAACATAAATCTTGATGTCGCGTTGGGCAAGGATGGAAAACCGAAAGGCTCATTCAGAGGAAAGGCCGGCCTGCGTGGATTCCATGTTGTTGATACTGTAATGGAAGAAGATCTGCTTAAATGGGAAAGCCTGCAACTGGATCAGATAACCGGAAATCTGGCGCCATTTTCACTGTCCATAAAACAGATAGCCCTTAACAATGTCTATTCAAGGATTGCAATCCGCAAGGACGGCAGATTAAACCTTCAAAATCTTGTAACAAAAGAGGAAAACCAGAAAAAAGAGGGAGAGGTTTTAAACGCGAAGGGAGAGGAAAAACAGAAAGACAAAGCTCCTCTAAAGGAAGTCAACGCCAAGGTATCGGCAACAGTTCAACAGAAATCTCCTGAAAAGGCACAGATAAAGATAGATGCCCTCACCATTCAGGATGGCACTATGGACTTCAGTGATGCCCACCTGCCAAAAGAATTTCATACCAGGTTCCACAATCTTGGAGGAAGGGTCAGTGGGTTGTCATCGGATATGAATTCCAGAGCCGAGGTAGATCTGCGTGGCAATCTGGAGAACCATTCCCCGCTGCAGATAACCGGCACAGTCAACCCATTACGTGAAGACCTGTTTGTAGATCTTACAATATCATTCAAAAATATAGAATTGTCACCAGCAACGCCATATTCCGGTACCTATCTTGGCTATGAGATCGACAAGGGAAAACTCTTTCTTGATCTTAAATACCATATTGAAAACAAGAACCTTGAGGCATCAAACAAGGTGTTTGTAGACCAGTTTACATTCGGTAATTCCGTTGAAAGTGACAAGGCAACAAAATTGCCGATGCGTCTTGGAATCGCCCTGCTAAAGGATCGCAAGGGTGAAATACACCTCGATCTTCCACTTACTGGCCGTACCGATGACCCCAAATTCAGCATCTGGGGTGTTGTTTGGAAAGTGGTTGTGAACATATTCGTAAAGGCAGCTACTTCTCCATTTGCACTGCTCTCTTCAATGTTCGGCTCAGGTGAAGACTTGAGCAGCGTCAGCTTTGCACCCGGTTCAGCGATTCTGGCACCTTCGGAAGAGAAGAAACTGGACACTCTTGCCACGGCCTTGAACCAGAGGCCAGGACTTAAGGTCGAACTGTCCGGCTATGTTGATAATATAAAGGATCCTGAAGGTTACCGCTTTGAACTACTGCTTCAGAAGATGCAGCATGAAAAATATCTTGTAATGTCAAGAAAAGGGCTGGTCAAGGAAGGTCAGACAGCCGAGACAGTAGTGATTGAACCTTCTGAGTATTCAACTTATCTCAAAACGGTCTACAAAAAGGAAAAGTTCCCCAAACCACGGAATATGATAGGTATGGTAAAGGATCTGCCTGATCCGGAGATGAAGAAACTTATAATTGCAAACACCAAGGTTGGAAAGCAGGAACTGCAGCAACTGGCTGCCAAACGCGCAGCACTGGTTCGTCAATACCTTATAAACAAAGGTAAGATTGAATCACAGCGACTTTTCCAGAAGCAGGATGATCCACTGAGACCACCCAAACAGGAAAAGACCCCTGCAAGCAGGGTAGAACTTAATCCGATCGCTTCATGAGCCTGGACGAAAAAAGACAGCAAAAAACCTTTGCCATTGCGACACTGGGCTGCAAGGTAAACCAGTTTGAATCAGCAGAGATGGTTGAACAGCTTCAAGGAGACGGCTGGCAGCAGGTCAGTTTTTCAGAGGTTGCGGATCTGTATCTGATAAACAGCTGCACTGTCACATCAAGAAGCGATGCGGAATCAAGGCGACTTATACGACGTGCCCGGAGAAAAAATCCGGAAGCTAGGATAGTTGCCACCGGCTGTTATGCACAGGTTGCAGCTGATGAGCTTATATCCATGCCAGAGGTTGATCTGGTGCTTGGGAATGAGGAAAAACGTAAAATCATCCATAATCTTCAGTCAAACAGACATCTGGTAACGGATCTGAACAGCCTTAAAAGAAGTAATTCTTTACGTCTTACCAGCTTTGCCCAACATACCCGCGCATTTCTACAGATTCAGAACGGCTGCGAGGCATACTGCAGCTATTGCATCGTACCGCTGGCCAGAGGCCCATATCGTTCTGTACCACCGGATGAGGTATTGAAGGCTATAAGCAGGCTTGCTGAAACCGGATACAAGGAGGTGGTACTCACCGGTATCCATCTTGGAGAATATGGCGTTGATCTCTCGCCCCGCACAAACCTTTATGAGCTTCTCCGCCTGATTGATTCAAAAAAGTCTGTACAAAGACTCCGCCTGGGCTCCATAGAGCCTAACGAACTTACAGAAGAGCTGCTTCAGCTCTTCTGTAGTTCATCCATAATATGCCCACATCTGCATATCCCCCTGCAAAGTGGCTCAGATACCGTTCTTGAACGGATGGAACGAAAATATGACACCGCTTTCTATAAAAACCGGATTGAGCTGATATATGAAAAACTTCCTGACACCTTCATTGCAGCAGACCTGATCGCAGGATTTCCTGGCGAGACAGAGCGTGAATTCATTGAAACATGCAATTTAACAGAATCCCTGCCATTTTCAGGTCTCCATATATTTCCCTACTCCCGGCGTAGCGGCACCAAAGCAGCTGAAATGGATGGCCATCTTCAGCCTTCAATAATAAAAGAACGAGCGGAAATCTTACGCATTATCGGAAGAACAAAGAACAGTGCATTCAAGGAACGATTTGTAAATATTAAAATTCCTGTTCTTGGACAGCGTTACAACAAGGAAACCGGCATTATGACAGGGCTTTCCCGCAATTATCTTGAAATATCATATTCATCAGAAGCAGAGTTGTTAAACTGTGAAGTTATGGTACAAGTAGATGGAACTTTGGATGGACAGCTAACAGGAAAACTGAACAAAGCGGATTATCCCTAGGAGCCTGTCATGGCTACAGCAATTGATGAAGCGATTAAGCGCACCAGCCTCTCCCGTTCAAACCAGATGGAGATGCTCACCTTTCGTTTAAGCGACGGCCAACTTTACGGCATCAATGTTTTCAAGATAATTGAGATTATTGAAAGCCCTCGTCGTTTCGACCGTATGCCGCACAGCCATCCGGCAGTTAAAGGCGCGGCTGATTTCAGAGGTAAACCAATAGCGGTCATAGACCTTTCCGAAGCGCTTGGAATGCCCTCGATTGCATTTGAGCAACAGTTGGCTTACCTGATCATCTGCGAGTATAGCCAGCAGCTTAACGCATTTCTTATCGCCGCACCTGAAACGCTTCTTACAAGGGGATGGGATGAGATTCATAAACCGGATGGTGTAAACTCGGCCTCGCTTGTAGCTGTGGCATATACTGACAACACTGAAGCGATTATGCTGCTTGATATTGAGGGTATACTTGCAAAGGTTATCGGATATAACACAGAGGTTGATGAAAAGCTGGAAACGTATCGTGAACAGGCTCAAAGAAGGAAAATTCTACTGGTTGATGATTCAAGAACAGCCCTTACAATGATGGAGCAGACACTTGACCGGTTAGGCTTTGAACATGCCTCTCACCTGTCTGCAGTGCAGGCTCTGGCATCGCTGGAGGCAGCAGAAGAAAAAGGGGAACATGGCGAATACGACCTGATTATATCTGACATAGAGATGCCTGGGATGGACGGATTTACATTCACCCGCTCACTGCGGAATCTCCCCTCATACCATAAGACCAAGGTTATTCTGCACAGCTCAATGAGCAATCCCAGTAATCGTCTGAAGGCTGAAGAAGCCGGAGCAGATGATTTTGTAGCAAAATTTTCACCCAACACCCTTTCAGAACATGTATTAAAGGCTCTTGAGATAACTTCTGCTGATTAATCAGAGATTTTAATCCCTGTCTGAAAGCGGAATAATGCCGGTTTCCCTGTACTGCAAGAGCAAACCGGAAAGTATTACCCCAACAAGATAAACCATTCCGAGACTCCAGACTGTATCACTAAAGAAATGGGCACCTTGAGCAATCCTGGCATAGCTCATCATCATTCCGAACAGAACACCACCAGCAAGCCATCCCATAGCAATAACTGGTCTTTTGCGGCGATAGATAAAATATGGAGCTGCCATGTAAAAAGCCGCAGAGCCATGACCACAAGGGAAAGAACGACCATGCTGGTTAATGGCTGGCTGCCAGGGCTGCAGAAACTGTTTGGTACCGCCAAACTGGGTTACCTCCCTAGGGCGGGGACGACCCCAGTGATCCTTGAAAACAGCATTTACCATTAAACCAGGACCAAGTGCCAGCAGAAAGACAAGGAAAACGCCCTTACGACGCCATGAGCGGAATTCAGGATTATAACTGCCATAGATAGCAGCGCAGAGACCAAATATCGCAAGCAGAAGACCAGGGTAGCGGTCAATCCTGTACAGCAGTTTCCAGGGAAACCGCTCACCAACCGGCCAGCCCCCCGACTGGTAGAACAGCGATGAGATCTGGAGGTCAGCATCGGTAACAGCAATAAGCGTTGTCACGATAATAAGGAGCAACAGGACTGATATAGCCTCCAGCCAGTTAATCCGCTTCATATAATCTCCAGTAAACTCAAGTCGTCATTGTTATAAACATATCGCTACCCGACCCTGAACATTATAACCTCTGCCTCTGCAACCACCTTTCCATCAAGTTCTGCAATACCCTTGGCATCAACGAGACGACGCCGTTCTCCTGTCACTTCACCTTTTACCGTAATGTTTGAACCGGTTGGAACCGGCGCACGATATCTTAACTTAAGCTCACTGGTAACCACCTGCATTCCTGCCCCCATACATGCCTGGGCACAGATCTCATCAAGCAAGGCAGAGATTATTCCACCATGTGTGATCCCCTGCCAGCCCTGAAAATGTTCCGGAATAAAAACCGTAGTTTCTGCGCGACGGTTTTCAGAATCAATTATGAAACTGGCTTTCAAACCTATAGGATTGTCCTTGCCGCAGATAAAACAGCGACCATCATCAATAACATCCATAAAACGGAACCTTTCTATCCAAACCGGTAAATAAGCCTGCCATCCTGATACAGCTCTATAGGTCCATCCTGTGAGACCTTGATAACCTTGCCAAAAAACGAGGCTGCAATGGCAGCGGTTGTTCTTCCGCCACCTGTAACCATCTCCCTGGCATGCGAAGTATCAATTATAAATCCGGCATCCAGCAGCTTACCCTTGTTGTCCAGAACCGTCATGCCATCTGAGGAGAGTATCCTGAGAAGTATGCCGGACTGTTTAAGCTCTGCAATGGTCTGCCCCTTCACCTGGCTGATCAGCAGTCTCCCGATCGGATCATCTCCACCGACAGAACCTTTTTTCAGGGTTGCGAGATGGCGCGGAGTGCCGGAATGAATAAGTATAACCGTCCCGTGACGCTGTTTGGAGACAGCATAGAGAGTCCAGAGCAGGTCATCCACGGCCGAGGCGTCAATGCTGTCAGAGAGAAAGGATCTGAATATATCAGGGTCAAAGATAGCCCAGACACCTTTTCGACGGATAAGGAGCTTGGCCGGACTTATAAGTACTTCAATCTCCGAGACCTCATTTACTGTAATTGCAAAGGCGCCATTTCCACTTCTTCTTACCATTGAGAAAAGCTCCCGCTGGGTAAGACGTTCAATATCGGTATGAGCAGCCACCCCTCCAGTACGTAGAACACCAACCACCTGCATCTGAATATTTGCAATAAAGAACAGGTTGTTACCATCTATGAACCGGTATGCAAGCGGGTTGTCCAGGAAGTTGGAATTGACGTTCTGATGAGGTTGCAGAGGGATAAGTTTATGCCCCCTGTCTTTTATGGTCTTTTTAAGCGCCGGTTCCGTTGTACGGTGCACAAGAAATCCTGTTGTGGCCGGCTTGCCTTCATAACGCTGGTAAGAAAGGCTCTTTAGCAACTGTATCAGCTGTTGAATCGGCCAGAAGCCTTTGCTTTTATCACCACGCAGGAAACGGGCAACCGTTATATCCATGATGGAGGCGAGAAGCGCCGTGCGGAAGTGCGCGGCATAACCTTCAAGCTTGAAACCACTGTAAAGACCGGAAAAGGCTGTTAACAGCTCAATACAGAACTGGGTCTCAGCTAATGTAAAAGGCAGCCCTTCTCTTGTTGCCGAAAACAGATAGTGACGTCCCTCAACACTGATCACCTGCTTTAGTCCAGCCTCCAGAGGCTTCTCATTCTCTCTGTATGAGCATAGATCAACGGAAGCTCCACCTAGCAAGGTGGATATGGTGGGAGTGATTGCATCAAAGACATGAAGTGGCATGTTTGACTCCTGCTATTTACCCCAGTCACGAGAGTAACGGAAATCCCGATCTATTGTGCGACCTGAGACCTTTGCTATGACCGGCAGGCGGCGTTTAAAGTGCGAATTTTGAACCTTGTTGTATATGCTGCCGATAAACTCACGGTTAAAGCCTTCAGACACCAGTTCGTCAACCCCTGCCCGCTGATCAACCATCCTGTAGAGCAGTTCATCCACCTCACGGTATGTGAAGCCCAGCTCCTCTTCATCGGTCTGACCCGCCCAGAGATCGGCGGAAGGTTTTTTATCAATAACAGGTCTTGGCACCTCTACCTCTTCTGAAAGTTGCCAGATCTGGGTCTTGTAAAGGTCTCCAATCGGGTTCAGGGCTGATGCCATATCTCCGTAAAGTGTGCCATACCCTAAAAGCAGCTCCGTCTTGTTGCTTGTACCCAGAACCAACGCACCATACAACGCTGAGTGGTCAAACAGTATTGTCATCCGCTCACGCGCCATCTTGTTTCCACGCCTCATATTATCCGCATCCGGAAGCTGTTCAAAATAGGCATCAACCATTGGGGTAATCGGAAGCACAGAGAACCGGACGCCACTGGCCTCAGCCACCAGCCTGGCATGAGCCTCGCTCTCCGGATTGCTCGTCTTGTAGGGCATACAGATGGCATAGACATTTTCCGACCCAAGCGCCTCGGCAGCCAGATGGCAGACAAGGGCTGAATCAATACCACCTGAAAGCCCGAGCACCGCTTTTTTCGCTCCCACCTTCAATATTTCATCCCGCAGGAAACCAACCAGGATACGACGCACCAGTTTTGTATTGATGTTTAATAGTGACATCAGCAACCCCTTTCCCGGTCGATCTTTGCCAGTTCCCGCAATGTAATCGAGATATTTTCATCCCTTAACAGCGGAGATGCTATCCGCTCCCGTCTCAACTCAGCCTCAACAAGGCGCGCCAGAGTCAGAGAAGGTTCAAATTCAGGCGCCGCCGTAACGATCTCCCCTGAAGGGGCTACAACATGCGAACCACCCCAGAATGCAACCCCGTCTTCATAACCAACCCTGTTTATATATATCACACGGCAGGTCAAAAACCTTGCTGTAGCAGTAGTCAGATTATGCCACGCAGTAGCAGTTCCAAGTTCTCCGTGATCCACACCCCTCCCCGGGCTGCTGGAGAGACATACCAAAGTTGTAGCTCCGTCCATTGCAAGAAGGTAAGGTGCGGAGAGATGCCACATATCCTCACAGACCAGTAGTCCCACTCTGCCAAATTTTGTGTCAAATGCGCGGAAGCGGTCACCCCTGCCTAGATATCGCTGTTCATCAAAAAGCCCGTAAGTAGGGAGATAAACCTTGCGATGGAGATGCTTCAGCTCACCGCCTTCAAACCAGGCGGCGCTGTTATAAAACTGGTAATCGGATGTAACCTCGACAAAACCAACAGTAATGGAGATCCTCTTTGATAGCTCTTTCAAAATGGCAAGTTCAGGACTCTCAATACCCAGCGCAACCTCCGGCACCAGATCTTTAAGAAAATAACCGGTAAGCGCCAGCTCTGGCAGAACAGCCAGATCAGCCTTCTGTTCAATAGCCATTTCAACCTGTTCCTTAAGCAGCGAAAGGTTATCCGCAACCCTGCCCAGTTTGGGTTTTATCTGCAGCATGGCAACGCTGAAATCCATATAAACCTCCGTTTAATAAGCCAGTTCAAAGGCGTTGATTATATGTTCTATCTTTGGATCTGTGGCATCTTGCAGCAAAACAGCTATCACGTCAAACCTTGCCGTTCTGCCATGCATCCTGTTTCTGGTAAGCCAGGAAAGAGCTCCCTTGCTTATCTGGTGCTGTTTTCTTTGGGTTACCGCAAGCTGAGGCAGCCCATAATTTAGATTCTGTCGGGTCTTTACCTCTACAAAAGCTATGCAGCCATCCCTGTCTCTGGCTACGATATCCACCTCACCGCCACGGCTCCTGAAGTTACGCTCAAGTATCGTATACCCTGATTTCTGAAGGTATTCGGTTGCTCTCTGTTCTCCTGCCTCACCAACAGCTTTATTGCCCTGATTTTTTACTGACATTGAGCAGCCCTGATCCGATGGTAGGCTAAAAGTTCCTGTTCAAACCGTTTCCGGTCAACAGGAGGCCGTCCGTTTGCAGACTCGGTGAAAAAGCGTAGCGGCAGGGTATCATCAGCTTCGGTGAACCCGCACGAACAATTGAATGACCTTTCATCCTGGATCGTCTTACGTCCAATCTGCTGAAGATCCGCAGGGCTGTATACCCTGCCTGTCACTGCGGTAAGTATGGCCGCCAGCTCCTGCAGCTCTGCAGCAACAGAAACAAAGCGGCATAGTAAAATAGAATCAACCAGAGCATTTGCATCCTCAAACATGGCAACAATCCGCGCCTTGCCATCAAAGGAAAAACGATCGGTAGGCACCGGTTTTCTCAGGATCTCTGAAGCGATCGACCATGAAGTCAAATGGCTGCCACCATGGGGCGATGTCGCATACCCGAGAGCAAGAGCTGTTGAGGCACGCGGGTCAAATGGAGGAAGTTCCAGCCCTTTGACCGTCATTGCAAGTTCAGAGACCCCTGATTCTGACGCAAGCCTTGCGGCTCCTTTAGCCAGCTTAAGCCCATTGATTGTTCCTTTGCCCAGTTCCTCCAGAAGATTTCTGATAAAAACCGGTTCAATAGAGTTACCACTTATCTCGCAAAAGGTTGCAACGGTCGCGCTGAATGAGACAGGATCTACGCCTATATCTCCGCACCGCTTGCATAACCAAACTATCTCATCAATGCTGTCAAAAGGAGAGATAGCCCCGAAGGCAGCCAATGCCTCGTAATCAGGGAGCCATGAGCCATCAGAAACAACCCTCTTGCAGGCAATCAGGCAGTCGTCGCAACCTCCCTTTAGCGGCTTGTAGCGTTCTCTGATAGCAACAGCATTAAAACTGGCGGGTTCACCAGAGAAATCAGTAAAATTTCTGCCAGGCAACATACCTCGCTGAAACAACAGATCCACAAGAGCAGATGTGCCATTCTCCCGAATGCCAAATGGTCCCATCAAAAACGGAGAGGCTCTGAACAATCTAAGCAGATCTTCCATCGCTTTATCAAAGCCTGACGGATCAGCAATCTGCCTGACTGCAGGTGTTGCCTTAAGCACAATCCCTTTAAGCCTTTTGGCACCCATTACTGCGCCGAAACCACCACGACTAAACGACTCGCCTGCTGATGTCTCAATGGATGCGTATAGAACCTCACGTTCACCCGCAGAGCCTATTAAGGCAACGGAACCGGCATCTGGAGCTAATAGCCTGAGGGCTTTATCGGTTTCAAACCCCCATAATTTATCAGCAGGCAGCAGACAATCACCTGATGGGGTAATCTCCAGAATAACTGGAGAACCAGCTTGCCCATGAATCAGAATGGCCATAAGTCCGGCTCCAAGCATGCAACGAGCCAGAGTTCCACCGCTTGTAACACTGAAGATGGTTCCTGTAAGTGGAGACCGACCTGTAAGAACAGAACGTGAGGAGAGAGGAACTTGGCTGCCACAGAGTGGCCCAACAGAGAAAATCAACGGCATATCAGGTTCAAGTGGTTCCAGATTTGCGTAACTCTGGAGAATGGCAACAGCAAGACTTCGGCCACCAATACGTTCCTCAAGCAGGGAATCATAAAGGGGCTCACGATTGCATTTGCCGGAAGTCAGATCAACACGCAACAGGTATCCGTTTAAAGTGGACTTCACGCTCGATTCTAATCCTGCCTTTCAGGCAGCGTGATAACCGGTTTTTCAGCAACACGGTACAGAAGAAAGGTTTTCCCAAGCAGCTGAGCGACCTCTGAACCTGTTGCCACTGAGAGGGCTTCAGAAGCTTCGTGCCGTTCAAGCATCGAATTTTCAAGCACCTTCACTTTTATAAGCTCATGATGAGCCAAAGCAGCATCTGTTTCGGCTATCAGAGCCTCATCGATCTCTTTTTTTCCGATAAGTATAACCGGCTTAAGAGCATGTCCCAGTCCCCTCAGGTGGCGTTTCTGTTTTCCTGTCAGCATTTTCTGTAAAGGTATCCTTTCATTTGTTACTATTTCCGAATCATCAAAATTCGGCATGTCGTGGTGTACGTGGAAACGGTATTACATCCCTGATGTTTTCCATTCCTGAGAGATACATGATAATCCGCTCAAAACCAAGCCCGAATCCGGCATGTGGAGTGCTTCCCCATCTACGGGAATCCAGATACCACCATAGCGGCTCCCTTGGTATATCCATATCACCAATACGTCTTTCAAGCAGTTCCAGTCTTTCTTCCCGCTGACTGCCACCAATTATCTCGCCCACCTTGGGAACAAGGAGATCCATAGCTGCAACAGTCCTGGCATCGTCATTTTGGCGCATGTAAAATGCCTTGATATCCTTGGGATAATTCATGACAAAGGCCGGGCCGCCAACAACCTGTTCCGTAATATAACGTTCATGCTCTGTCTGAAGATCCAGTCCCCATTCAACCGGAAAGTTAAAGTTGGTATTTGCCTTCTGGAGATATTTAATGGCGTCACCGTAATCCATCCTGGCGAAATCCGCTTCTGCAACAGTCCGTATCCGTTCTATCAGCCCTTTTTCAATATACTGATCAAAGAAGGCCATATCCTCTGCACAATCATTCAGTACAAAACGACAGAGATAGCGTACAAATTCCTCCGCCAGATCCGCATCATCATGGAGATCGGAGAAAGCCATTTCCGGTTCAATCATCCAGAACTCTGCAGCATGACGCGCGGTGTTTGAGTTTTCAGCCCGAAAGGTTGGGCCAAATGTATATATGTTGCCAAATGCCTGTGCAAAGAGTTCTCCCTCAAGTTGTCCGCTAACGGTAAGACCGGTCTTCTGGGCAAAAAAGTCTTGCCCGAAGTCAATGCTCCCCCCTTCATTTCGTGGTGCAGAATTGGGGGGCAATGTCGTCACCCTGAAAAGCTCACCAGCCCCTTCGCAATCACTGGCCGTGATAATAGGTGTATGCACATAAAGGAAGTCATGTTCTGCAAAAAAACGGTGAATGGCCTGAGCAAGTTTTGAGCGGAGCCTGAACATAGCGCCAAATGTATTTGTACGGGGACGCAGATGGGCAATGCTGCGCAGGTATTCAAAGCTGTGACGTTTTTTCTGTAGTGGATAGTCAGGGTTGGATTCACCGACTATCTTAAGCTTAATTACAGCAAGTTCATATTGCTGGCCGGCAGCAGGAGAAGGGACAAGCCTCCCGTTTGCCTGTATAGCTGTTCCTGTCGCAATCTTGCTGAAACGCTCAAAATCCGGAATATCGTTTCTTTCAAGAACAAGCTGGATTCCTGAAAGATTAGAACCATCATTAAGGACGATAAATACGATATCACCGGAAGCACGTGTTGAACGAACCCATCCTGCAACGGTGTACTCCCCTCCTGCTTCTGGAGTATTTAAAAGTTTTACAATCCTGATATTTTCAGACATTATCTTGCTCCGGTTACTATCCTATAATCTTCCTGCGTGGGGGGCGTTTGGCAGCAATCCCCGTTTCATCTTTTCGCTTTCCAGAACCCTTTTCTCTTTTTTCTGCTGGTAACTGTGCATCCAGAGCCTCTGCCTCCGACTTTGCAAGAAGGCGGTATTCGCCAGGCTGAAGACCGCCAAGCGTAAGGTTTCCGTAACGGATTCTGCGGAGCCTTACAACAAAAAGCCCTACTGCCGCGCACATCCTGCGAACCTGGCGGTTGCGCCCTTCCCTTATTGTGACAGAAAGCCAGTCATTACTCTGATCATTCTTCAGTAGCCTTACACTGGCTACTCCCGTAGGGCCATCCTCCAGCTCCACCCCTTCAGCAAGTTTTTTTATCTGTTGAGGATCAACCTTGCCACGCACCCTGACATGGTACTCTTTATCCACCTGATGACGTGGATGCATAAGACGATTGGCCCACGCTCCATCATTTGTGAGGAGCAGAAGCCCTTCAGAGTTGTAGTCCAGTCTCCCAACAGGGAAAAGCCTCTCGCCAATATCCTTTACAAGCTCTGTGACCAGCTGACGACCCTGCGGATCCTTAAGGCTTGTGACATAACCGGCAGGTTTATGAAGCAGAACATAATAGAACTTCTCCGCAGGTTTAATGGCCTGACCGTCCAGGGTTATAAGATCCTTGAGAGGATCCGCCTTGCTCCCAAGTTCAGTAACCACAACACCATTAACAGCCACCCTCCCAGCAATGATCAAATCTTCGGAGGCTCGCCGGGATGTAATTCCGGCAGCGGAGATAATTTTCTGCAGACGTTCTGTCATTCTTTATCCTCTGTTTTCTGCGATTCTGCTTCACTGGGAAGAAGCGATAAAGCCAAACCACCAACCGCGCCGTATAAAGCCCCTGACCAGGGGTTGCTCATCATTGCTCAGGCACCGCCACCGGCGCAGCGTGACATCCAGCCCAAGACTCCGCCAACAACCGCGCCAAGACTTATCAGAATAAGATATTTAAGTATAACCGGTTTCATATATTCTCCTGGCAGCCCGGCATCGGCTATGCCTTCCGGGTCGCCTTTATCCAACGGACTAACTTGTCCAGAAGTTCAAGAGGCACTATAGGTTTGGCAATATAATCGTTCATACCAGATTCAAAACAGGCCAGCCGGTCAGATTCCTGGGCGGCCGCAGTCATCGCTATAATCGGGAGCTTTTCAGCACCTGGTAATTTCCTGATCATACGTGTAGCCTGTATACCATCCATTACTGGCATTTGCATATCCATCAATACAGCGTCAAAGCTGCCGCTGCGAACCTGTTCAACCCCTTCATCACCATTATTTGCAATAGTTACCAGTAAACCGGCCTTGGTCAAAAATTCTTTTGCCACGAACTGGTTAAGCTTATTGTCCTCAACCAGAAGAATCCTGGCACCATGCACAGGTTCAGAGATTACAAGTGGATTTTCCTCTTTCTCTTCAGTTATGGGGATTTCTTCAGTTGGTATTGAAACCATTACGGTAAATGCAAAGGTACTTCCTTTGCCTGGGGTACTGCTGAAGTTTATACTGCCATTCATAAGTTCAACCAGTTTTTTGGCAATGGAAAGTCCAAGCCCTGTCCCTCCAAAACGCCTTAAAATAGAACCATCGGCCTGAGTAAAGGGCTGAAACAACCGCTCTGCCTGGAGGGAATCAATACCCATGCCTGTGTCTGTAATCTGAAAACGAAGCAGAGCCTTTCTATAATGATGATCTGCCAACTCTGCATGCACAATTACCGAACCATGTTCGGTAAATTTCAGGGCATTGCTGATAAGATTACTCAAGACCTGAGTAATCCTCAAAGGATCGCCTATAAGCCGGTTTGGTGTATCTGGCGCTATGCTCAACTGCAGAGAGATCCCCTTTTCTGCAGCAGTCGGTTCAAAAAGGTTAACAACCTGATTCAACAGTTCATGGATTTCCAGCTCCCGTTCTTCAATTGAAAGTTTCTCCGCCTCAATCTTTGAAAAATCAAGGATATCAGTGATTATCCCAAGCAGGGTTTCCGCTGAGAAGCTGAGTCGTTTAAGATAGTCTCTCTGATGTTGATCAAGCTTTGTTTCAAGAGTCAGCTGGGTAAGACCAATAATTGCATTCATCGGAGTGCGGATTTCGTGGCTCATATTGGCCAGAAATTCATTTTTGGCAAGTGTGGCTGATTCGGCAGCCTCTTTAGCCGCTCTAAGCTCTATCTGCTGCTTGTGCAAGAGACTGTTTGTAAGGTCAAGCTGCTTGATATGCTTGAGCAGGACATTGGTCAGAATAACAACCAGAATACACAAGATTGCTGTGGTTATCCCCTGCTTGACAGTGTTGGCCAACCATTCAGCAGTAGCCTGATCTTTAGAAAAAGAACTTATTGCCACTACAGGATAGTTATCAAGCTTATGGTAGGAAACTATGCGAGACTCTCCAGCTATGTTTGAGCTTTTGTTATGATAAGTTCCTGAGGCCGATTCTTCGAGATATTTACGGAAGAAAGCGGCTGTCTTATTGCCCTTAAAGTAGATTTTTTCATCAGAAGGGACAAGCACCAGATAATCACCGTTCGTAGTGGTCGCAAGGGTAAAGCGACCATTCCTGCCTGCTACAATTGAACCGTAAAGCCCTTCAAAATAGCTTATTTTGAGAGCCACCATAGCAACGCCGCCAAACTCTCCAGATGGTGTATCTATACGCCTGGAAAGAGTAAAACACCAGATTCCGGCAGCCCTTGTCTTAATAGGTGGGCCTATAAAGAGCCCGTCTTTTGGATTGTTTTTGTGATGAAGAAAATATGGCCGGTCTGAGAGGTCAGGTTGTTTTACAGTGCTACCGGTTGATGAGACAAGGAGCTTTCCGTCTGGCTTTATTATAACAATAGAACTGATTTGAGGGAGGTACTCAGCATTCTGCCTGGCAAGATTAAGGAGTTGGGTATAATTGATCCTGTCAATACCGCCTCTCTGGTTTATCTGGTGAACAAAGTTGGTAAGAGCCTGATCCGTTTCAGAAAATGTACGTTCAGCATGTTCTTTGAACGCATGGGCGTAGCTTTTGGTTTGATATTCAGCATTGGATATTGCAACATTGTAACCGGTGTAACTATGCCATATAGTTATGGCAACCAGCGCCGACAACAAAAGGGTAACGCTGGAAATTATTCTGTGACGAAGGGTTCGATAGTATTCAAATACCATCATTTCGTTTTCAGATTCAGACATATTAACCAGCCTCACATTATTATTAAGGAATATTATGACAATACGCTGTTATCGGTATATGCGTCAATTTGGATTTTATCTTTCATCCAGTTCAGAATTTATCAAATTTTCAATACTGAATTTACACTGATTTTGCTTTAATAACACCCAAAGATCCTTTTTAGGTTGTATTTTTAAAAAATGACTGCAAAATTGTTTTTAATCTCAAGCATCTCGTTACACCATATATGAAAGGAAAAGCATGACTCGCGAACAAGCCAGAAACAAGATAATATTTGCCCTGGATGTTGATAACATTAATGAAATTGACCGTTGGGCTGAAATGCTGTCCAATAAGGTCGGAATGTTCAAGGTGGGCAAAGAACTCTTTACATCCGCCGGTCCTGCTGCAGTATCAGCTGTAAAGCAATATGGTGGCGAGGTCTTTCTGGATCTCAAATACCACGATATTCCAAATACTGTAGCTCAGGCAATGCTGGCAGCAGGAAGGCTTGGAGTGAAGCTGGCCAACCTCCATGCCTTGGGTGGGCCTGAAATGATGGAAAAAGCAGTCAAGGCTGTACGTTCAGAGTTTGGAGAAACAGAGCGTCCCCATTTGCTGGCAGTCACCATATTGACATCTTCAACCCAGGAGACCTTGAAGGCAGTAGGAATTGAATATCCGATAGAGCAGATGGTGGTAAGATTGGCAAAACTGGCCAAAGAGAGTGGTATGGACGGCGTTGTTGCTTCCCCTCTCGAAATCCAGGCAATTCGCGCCGCCTGTGGCTCTGACTTTTTGATTGTAACCCCTGGGGTAAGGCCATCATTTGCGGCAGCGGATGACCAGAAGAGGATAATGACCCCTTCAGAGGCAGTTAAGGCCGGAGCCGATTATCTTGTAATAGGCAGGCCGATTGCAAAAGCTTCAAACCCTAAACAGGCTGCTGATACGATTGTAGACGAAATATTGGCAGGTGCGTAATGAAAGAAGATGTACTTTACGGGATAAATCCGGTCAGGGAGGCGTTGCGCGGCAACCGCAGAGCCTTTGAGTTATTTATCCAGAATGCCGGAACAGACCAGAGAATTGCCAAACTTGCAGCCCTTGCAGAAGAACTGCAGATACCTGTACGCCGCAGAGAAAGAGCTGATCTTGAAAGATTGGCCGGAAATCCTCACCATCAGGGAATAGTACTGCGTGTAGCCCCTTTTGAATATATTGAATTTGAAACATATCTCTCGGGCAAAAAGGATTCAGGCGAAAGCATCTTCGTATTGGCTCTGGACGGGATTCAGGATCCCCAGAACCTCGGAGCTTTAATCCGATCAGCTGCCTGCGCAGGTCTGCAAGCGGTCATCATACCCAAGGATCGTGCCTGTGGTGTGACACCGGTTGTTGAAAAGGCCTCTGCAGGAGCAGTTGAAACTGTCCCTATTATTCAGGTAACCAATCTGGCACAGGCTCTTGAACAGCTTAAAAAGGCCGGTTGCTGGGTATTCGGACTTGATGGAAATTCGGACAGAGACATATATAATCCCGATTACAGTGGCAACCTGGCTCTGGTCGTAGGTGGAGAAGGGGAAGGTATCAGGCCACTGGTACGCAAACATTGCGACCTTCTGCTCTCCATACCCCAATATGGCGGGGTTTCATCCCTTAATGCCTCTGTGGCTGGCGGAATTGTAATGTTTGAAGCGGCAAGACAGAGGCACAACTGATGAAATTTGAACAGAAACAGTCGTTTAAAGGGCAGAAGAGATCTCATAATAACACATCACAAACAAAAGAAGCTTCAACATCATCAATCCTTAATCGTGGCAAGGCTGTTGAGCTGACTATTGAAGATCTGGATACTGACGGGATAGGAATTGCCCATACCGAAGGACGGGAGATTCTGGTTCCAGGCACAATCCCTCAGGATCGTTGTCTGGCACGTATTACCCACTTTGGCAAGAGTGCAGTTCATGCCGATCTGGTCAGGATTTTTGAGCCTTCCCCTTTACGCCTTCACCGCTGTCCATGTCCTGATGCAGCCATCTGCCTCGGCTGCCCGCTTATCCCAATGCGCTACGGCGAGCAGTTGAGGTGGAAGCAGGCTCAGGTTCAATCAGCCTTTGACGCTTATTCTTCACTCAAAGGGATTGTTGTCCCACGACTGCTACTGCCGGAACGCCGCCTTCACTATCGAACCACCGCCAAACTGGCGCTTGCAGGAACTCATACTGATCCATATATCGGCATATACAGACGTTCCACACATGATGTTGTTGATCTGGAAGATTGTCCGCTGCATCATCCACTGATAAACAGAGTTATAAAGTTTGTGAGTGAGGGGATTAAAAAACTTAAGGTGCCAATCTGGCAGGATAAAAACAAGACCGGCATCCTGAGATATCTGGTGGTACGGATCTCTGAATCTTCAACAGAAGCAATGGTTACATTTGTTACTGCCAGACGTGCGTTTAACGAGATTCATCACCTGGCGAAGTTTATTCAGGTAAATCTGCCAGAGATTACTGTTATCTGCCAGAACGTAAACAGCAGTGAAGGCAATGTAATATTCGGGACAAGCGATCATTTCATATCAAAGCAGCATAGCTTGAAAGAACGAATTGGGGATATCGAACTGTTGATCTCTCCCAGATCATTTTTGCAGGCTCAAAATGACGGTGCCCGGCTGTTATATGAAACAGCGAGAGACTGGGCAGCTCTTGACGGAAACCAGAAGGTGCTTGATCTTTACTGCGGCATAGGTGGCATAGCCCTTACCATAGCAAAATTAGCAGAGCAGGTACTTGGAATTGAACTGAATCCGGAAGCTGTTGCCGATGCAAGGAAGAATGCCCGCCTGAACAATGTCAGAAACTGTCGCTTTGAATCAGGGGATGTATCAGAATTATTGGATGAGCTTATTGATGACGAACTCCGGTTCGATCTTGTATTCGTTAATCCGCCACGCAAAGGATGCACCAGAGAGGTTCTGGAAAAACTGGTTATACTTGAACCGGACAAGATTATTTATGTTTCCTGCTCTCCCCAAACACTGGCTCGTGACCTGGATATCCTTGCAGGCAAAGGATATCGCTGCATAAAGGTTCAGCCGGTTGAGATGTTCCCGCAGACAGCACATCTTGAAAATGTTGCTTTAATGGAACGTCTGCCTAGCAAATGATGGTTGTTTTTATTCTGCAAGGCTAGGATTGGCCAGAGTTCCTCTGATTCTAAGCCTGAAAACAGCGGGAGCAACCTGATAACGCGTCATCATCAGAAATACAGCCTTGTTTCGTTCAATGCTCTCGGCTTTTGGCATTATTTCCGTTATCAGGGAGATAGGCAATGAACCGTTGATCTGTATTGTGCCGGAAGTACGCAGATATATATCATCTCCCTGCATAGCAAGACTGTTGACGACAAGGCTGTTCCCCTCCAGTTTCAATACCCCTCTGGTTTCTGGAATCGTAATATCAGGCAATGACACGGTTGCAAGACGCGCCCCTTGCAACATTAGTGAGTCAATCTTCAGTCTGGCTTCACCGGAAGTTAGGTTTCTAGTCTGACGGTACTGTAGATCCAGATTTGCCAGACCTTTGATTTTACCGTTAAATGCTTGGGAAACAAATGGAATCATTTCTAGTGAAAGATCCCGAATCATCAAGTTTCCTCTCTTTTCAGGATAGATGTTCGCCTCCGCAGAGAGGATGCCGGAACCGCTCCTACCTTCAGCGATGCAATTAAACCTGCCGGCAAAAAGCGGCATCAATCTGAGACGTGTTGAAAGACGGTCTATCTTTATCAGAGGCTGCTTGGTCTCCAAATCACTAAAAATAACCTGATTAGCGACAATACGAAACGGAAAGGCAGTTTCAAACCGCTCTGCATGCATAATTATTCCTGAAGTCAAAAGCTTTCGGTTTAAAAGATCTTCAATAGATCTGGCAGATAACATGCTCCATGCCAGTATAGGGATCAAAACAGAGGCGGTAAGTATTGAGAGTGCAGTTATTACGGACTTTCTGCAGTTCATCTGGAAGGGTACGGTGAAGGAGGACGCAAAAGGGAGATGGTCAAAGCGAGATCAAGCCTGGATGGGTCAGTATATGAACTCCGTACCACTGCCTTGTTTACAAAAACCGGCTTTCTATGATTTTCAAGTTGATACAAGAGGTTTACCAGCTCATTAAGGCTTAGCCCCTGAAATCTGAGCTCTGCCCCTTCCATTACTGTTCCGCTTTCCTCCCTGCGAGGCAGCGGCTTGACCTGAATACCGGAACTGCCTTTTATACCTGTCTGTTCAACTATTGAAACAGGGGTATCTTCCTGGCTTGCAGCTGCCATCTTGTTCATAAACCGCCCGGAAGTTGATGAAACATCATTGAACCTCTGCTGAAGGGCAAGGAGTTCATGCAGGGTTGCAGCACGGGCTGTCCTGGAACGTTCAAGACTGGCCACCCTGCCGGACAAAAAAACGTAGCAGATGGCAAGCAGCAGAAAAAGTGAAAAAGCCCTGAGCACAACTCGAATGGTTATATCATCAAGCCTTTTAAACTGTTCCATAATCCTGGCAGATAAAGTCATTTTGCAATTTCCCCGCTTTTCCCACGCAGAGTAAATAAAACAGTTCCATCTGGTCTGGTAGTAAGATCTGCAGGAGAAATAATCCATCCCTTTACAGAGAGCTGCTTAACGAACTCAGTTATATCTGAAGAACTGCACCCGTTACCTTTCAAAAGGAACTGCTCTCCATCAAACTCCATCTCTGTAATGCCGGTAATTCCTGTTCCCATTGCCACGGAAAGCTGATTCATAAAGAGAAGGGTTTGTGAAGAGTGTGTGCAACCATCAAGCTTTTTGATCTCGGCCTTTAACTCTGCGCTTTCATCAACAGCCTTCTTCCTCCCTGGAAACGCCTTTTTGTATATCCCTGAGATAGCCACATTTATATCTTTCAGTTCTCTATCAAGCTGGCAGTAGCGCATTCCAAGACGCGCAAACAGCAGAAGAACGATTATAGTGGCCAATACCATTGGCAGACGAAAGGAGCCAAGCAGTTGCGAAGCACGTCCAGTCCATGCAATTGAGCCATGACGCAGATTGAAGTTCTCTTTGTCATTAAATGCCAAAGCTGTGGCAAGTGGCGACATCAAAAGTTCTGTTGGCATGTCACCATCAAATGAAGGATCTCTGATGATTCCAGTTATGGAAGGCAGAACAGCATCTTTTATGGAAGGCTCCCCTTCCGGGCCAAGTTGGTAAAGTTTTGAGAACCTGTCTTCAAGCAATATCTCTGATGCTGCAATAGTCCGTGCAAACAGAGAAGGTTCACTCTCCAGATCAAGGGCTCTGCATAAAACAGGCTTCCCGTCCCTTACTGCCAGCATGGCTGATTTATCAAAAAACAGCACCATCTGATCGCTTTGAATATCCTGAATCAACCTATGCCAATTCAGACAGGCAAATGTTATCACCTCGGGTTCCATCCCTACCTTAGAAAACAGGGCTATAAATTCCTTAACGGTTGAAAGTTTTACCCATCCGGCAAGAAGATTGCCGTTTGCTAGCGGGACAGCATCGCAGGCTATTTCGGTATCGCCAATAGCTATCTCTCCTGAAAGTTCAAGAGGCAAGATAGCGCGAACTTTCTTACGTTCTTTAAATGGAAGTTGCAGTTCACGCAGTGACAAAAATGAGGGAGGCAGAGCAAGCAGAGTTCTTGTCTCTTCTTTTGTATAAAGCTGATGGCTCTGTAAAACCGAAATCAGCTCTTCATCGTTTTTAAACCGGCTATAAAAACCGCTTACAGCATGAAGTCCAGTACCTTTTTTCCTGAAACAGGCGCAGGTGACTTCGTTCTTGTCAAGCTGTATGACCCTTATGATCATGGCTTTTTATTCTCTCTGTTATCTTCCTGCAGAATTTTAGTATTCACGCCAGTAAAGTATTGTGCTCTTTGCACCGGATAGACGAACAAAAGCCTCTATAGTACGAATGGTTCCATTTACGGTTGCCTCTGACAGAATGCGATAAACCGTCCCCTTAACGCTTATACAAGTCAAAAGGGCAGGCATGATATCGCTCATTCCGGTTACGCGACCAAGTTCCGAGGGATGCTGAAAAGGAGTAGTTTTCCTGTACTCGATGATACGATCAGCCAGTTCAGGTGTAATCCGTTCATCAAGAGCCTCCAGTACCTCCCTGGGCGCTGTGTTTATATTAACCGGCGCAGCTGTAACGGGTCTTGCGCCTTCAGCATATACGGTAATAAAAGATCGCAGTTTATTAATAGGCTCACCGGCAAATCCTTTTACACGACCCAACTCTTCTATAGTTACCAACTGGCCATTTGCTGGCCGTACAGGCTGCATCTGGGCAAGATACCAGACAGCCTCAGCTCCGCCACGGTTAGGGGTCTCTTCCACGTCAATCCAGTCCGACAGGGCATCCAGCAGATCTGGTGAAAGATTTAGGTTCTTCAGCAGTCTGGTGGCTATCGGATTATAAACCGGATGAGCGGTTCCGTTAGGGAGAACAACCATATTAAGATTCAATTTGCCACTCTCCTCGCTAATCAGTAGCTTCAAACTCCCATGCTCTTCCTCCAGATACACCGGTTTTGCCCATAGATCGTTCAGTGAACTGTATGATCTGTCTTCAAGGGTTCTAATCAGCAACTGTAATCCGAGTGAGATCCCGCTATCGGCAAACAGACTGCCCTGTGTCGCCTCAACAGAAGCACGGTTTGAGCCGGTCTCAATGTAGACATCATTAATGAAAGTTACCGTCATACCTGTAAGTAAAGCAACAACAAGCAGAACCACAACAAGAACAAAACCTCCTTGACGTCTCATTGTTCCTGAATCCTCGGCCTGATAGAAATGCTGTGCGAAACCAGTCTACCGGAATCGCGAATAGATATTGTGACCCTTATTATCAAAGGCAAGGACGGGGTAATGGCTGTATCCCAGCTTTTTCTCCAATCCTTTCCGTCAAAACACTCAACAAGAACACCTTCATGCTGCTCAATCAGAGGATATTCAACAGATGAATCTGAAACATTGAACAGATCACGAGCCTTACGGTTAAGAAGCAACACCCCTTTTCCATCCTCTGTCACGCTGTACCAAACCAGCAACTGGTCAGAAACAGAACCTGCCTGGGGTGGTGCAATGGTTGAAAAACTGAAACTGGATGCAGGTTTTCCATAGAAATCTCGATCCTCAACCAGAAAACGGAGCTGTTTATCATCTTTTTTGAAACGTATTGAAGAAAACTCTCGACGGATAAGATCCAGAGAAGAGCGGAGCATTCTTTGTTTTTCCATCTGGCTTGAAGCATTGGCCTGAGTTCGTTTGAAGGTAAAAAATACCGTATAGACCGATGTCATTATCAAGGAAGCAATCGCAACTCCTATCAAAAGTTCAAGCAGGGTAAATCCCCTGCAATCAGCGCTTCTCATATTTCACCAAAGAAAGATTACGGCTGCCATTTTGCCAAATAACGTTCAAACGGTAACGGTCAACACCTGGGTATTTGTCTCTGGTTACCTCTTTCTGCCAGGTAAAACCAGGGTAATCAGGGGCAAAATCACCTTTTGTTTCAGAAGTAGAGAGAAAAAGCGGGTCATCAATCATCTCTCGCGCCAGAAGAAGAGCAGTAGTTTCCTCCCTGTCCCTTATAACTATTGAGAGATGATTGTTGTAAACCAGAACCAGAGTTGTCAGACTGCCAGCCAGAATGGCAAGAGCCACAAGGACTTCCAGCAGTGTAAAACCTTTTCGGGAGCGGCTCATAGCCCCCCCTCCCTCTTTATTTCACTCACCCTCACCAGGCTGCCTGAAGGGAAGGCCTGCAGCAAAAAACCTGAACCTTCTCCTTCGATCCTGATAATTATTGAAATTGGTTCCGGGAGCCCCCCCGCTCCATAATCAATCAAAACTGCGCCACTCTTTACAACACCCTGTCTCTCTGTAGTTACTGAATCTATCCTTATCCCCTTGTAAAGCGGATTGCGCTGGAGGTATGGATCTCCAGGGGACAGCTCCTCACCGGCGCTATTTCTCCTGACCGACTCTATCCTCTGTTCATCCAGATTAATCTTCAAACGGTAAAACTGTTTGCCACAGATGGCTCTCTCATCCAGAGACCGTAATAAAGAGGCAAGCCTGTGAGCCGAGTTACTCAATTCAGAGCGTTGAGGAGATGGCAGTTTTGGAACCATGATAAGGGCGACTACCCCCAACAATCCCAGCAGCACCAGGATTTCAAGCAGGGTGAAGCCGTTCCGGCGAGTATGCCGGCCAGACATGCTACTGCATATTCCAGTTGCAGATATCGGCAGCCTTTTCATTGCCACCTTTCAGAGCATCGCTCCCGAATGAACAGATATCGTAGTCACCATGCTCTCCGGGGGACAGATATATGAACTCAGTGCCCCAGGGATCCTTGGGAAGCCTACTACCTTCGAGATAGCCTCCCTGGCGGTAGTTACGCGGGATCTGTCCAATAGCAGGCTTTGTCAGCAACGCATCAAGCCCCTGTTCAGTTGATGGATAGATACCGTTATCAAGCTTGTACAACTTTAATGCTGTTTCCAGGTTACGTATCTGGATCTTTGCGTCTGCCAGCTTGGCATCATCAGATCGTCCGATGATCTTGGGCGCAACCAGAGCGGCAAGCAGGGCAAGGATAACTATGACCACCATAATTTCAATAAGGGTGAATCCTCGGATATTATTCTGTCTGGAGAGCATGAGATATGACACCTCTGGAATTTATTTTATCAGCTGATTCAGCTCAAATATCGGCAACAGAACGGCAATAACGACAAGACCAACCATTAACCCCATAGCTAACACCATAATCGGCTCAAGAAGTGCGAGAAAGCGGGTCACAGATATCTCAAACTCCTTTTCAAAGCTCCGTCCTGCTGTTTCAAGGCTTTCTTCCAGGTTTCCGCTTTTTTCCCCAACCTGTACAAGATGAGTAAGCAGCGCTGGAAAGAGATGAGAAGCTTCAAGCACAGAGGACAAACTTCCCCCCTCTGCCATCCTTAGACCCGCTTCATCAAGCACCCCCCTGTAAGAACGGTTTACAACCGCTTCAGAACTTATTTTAATGGCTTTAAGCAGAGGGACACCACTCTTGATAAGTAACGCAAGAATACGGGAAAATCTTGCAAGAATATGAGTCTGCAACAACCTTCCAATCAAAGGCAAACGCAAGAGCCATCCGTCGCGAACAGCAATAAAAGATTCCTGCCGCAAAAGTCTGCGGTATACAAAAACAACTGTGGCAGATAGCAACAAAATCAACCACCACCCTTTTTGAATCAGAGAACTCAGCTTAAGCAGGACTATTGTCAAAAAAGGCAATGCCGCATTATTATCTGAGAATATACCGGTAATTTTGGGGATGACAAAGGCCAGCAAAAAGAGCATTACCCCACTTCCAACCAGCGCCATAAGTAGCGGATAAGCCAGGGATGAAGAGACTGTACGCCGGATCTCCTCCTGACGTTCCTGAAAATCGGCCAGCCGCTCAAGTATGGTATCAAGTGCACCACCAGCCTCACCTGCAGCCACCATAGCTACGTATCCGGTGTTGAAAACAGCCGGTTCTGCTGCCATTGCCCGAGCAAGAGTGGCTCCCTCTGCCAACCTGTTTTTCAACCTCTCCAGAACTGAGCGCAAGGCAGGATGATCTTCCTGCTGCTGCACTGCATGCAAGGCTTCATAGACAGGGACAGATGCGGACACCAGCGTTGCGAGACGCCTGGTAAACATAGCCAGAAGCGATACAGAAATGCGCCGCCTCATAAATCCTGCAAACCCTTTATCCGGTTCAGACTCTTTGCTGGCTATATATGAGGGAAGAAAATTCTGCTGTCTAAGCTGTTCCTTTGCCAAAGTCAGTGAATCAGCAGTCAAGCTGCCTGAGATCTCCCTGCCATCAGGGTTATATCCTTTATATTGGTAGGTCGGCATACTCGTCCTGGGTTACCCTCAGAACCTCTTCAATCGTGGTAATGCCGGCAGCAACCTTTTCAAAGCCATCATCCTTAAGGGTTTTCATCCCCTTCGTACGGGCGTAAGCCTTTATTTCACCAGATGTTGCCCTTCGGGTTATCATGCCACACAGTTCTGCATCAATGGTAAGCAGCTCATAAATTCCTGTCCTCCCGAATGTCCCTTCGCCAAAACAACGTTCACATCCACGACCACGATAGATTATTTCAGGCAATCCTGGCAGCTCCAGTCCCGGTCGGTATGCTTCTTTACAGTGTGGACAGATAGTTCTTACAAGTCGCTGTGCAAGGACTCCAGTCAGGGAAGAGGCCACCATAAAAGGCTCTATCCCCATATCTACGAGACGGGTTATGGCGGTTGCAGAATCGTTGGTATGCAAGGTGGAAAGCACAAGATGGCCAGTAAGTGAAGCCTGCATGGCAATCTCGGCAGTTTCAGAATCCCTTATCTCTCCAACCATTATAACATCCGGATCCTGACGGAGAATTGAACGAAGTCCGGTAGCAAATGTCAGATCAATCTTTGAATTGACCTGGATCTGACCAACTCCGGCAAATTGGTACTCAATAGGATCCTCAATGGTTATCAGGTTACGTTCCTGACGATTTATGCCGGAAAGCGCTGCATATAAGGTAGTGGTCTTGCCACTGCCTGTAGGACCTGTAACCAGAATTATACCGCTGGTTCTCTGTATCATCCGCTGCATAATCTGCTCATCATTTGGAGCAAACCCTATTTCACCCAGGCTGAGAACCCCCTGTTTACGATCCAGCAGACGCAGAACGGTTCTTTCTCCATACATAGTTGGAACAAGCGAGACACGCAGATCAATCTCATTACCTGCCACCAGCACCTTGAAACGTCCATCCTGTGGCAGACGCTTTTCAGCTATGTTCAGCGAAGCCATTATCTTTACGCGAGATATAAGCGCTTCCTGAAGCAATTTTGGAGGTTCCAGCCTGAGGCGCAAGATCCCGTCTATCCTGAAACGCACCTCAACCTTTCGTTCAAACGGCTCAATATGTATATCACTAGCCCTCTCCTTCACAGCCTGGAAAAGCATTGCGTTCAGCAGCCTTATAACAGGAGCCTCATCGGTCAGATCAAGCAGATCCCGGGGATGAGCCAGTTCCGTTGCAATTACTGAAAGATCCTCTGCAACAAGGTTCTCCACTACATCAGACGCATTACCGGCAGTAAGGGTATAGAGTCGATTTATGGCAGCAAGGATCTCTTTGGCTGGGAGAACAATCACAGAAACCGGCATCCCGTACCTTTGGGAAACCTCATCCTGGGAAAGCAAATCCAGAGGATTGCCTACAGCCAGCAACAGTTTTCCATTCTGCTCTGATACAGGTAAAAGACGGCGGGAACGTGCAAAGGCAAGCGGAAGCTTTGCCAAAAGGCTCAAATCACAGGCAGACTCATCTATCCGTTCAATATAAGGCATGCCAAGCTGTTCGGCAATGATACGAGGTTCTTTGTTCATGGCAACTTATTGGGCTTTGCCGTTGGATTGTCTTTTTGCGAACCCAATTTTGAATCTTTCGATTTACTGCCAAAATCCTGGCGCTGTTTCTCTGTAATCTTACGCATGTCATCAGCATTTCTAACAATTCTGGGGGTCAGCAGTATCAGCAGATTTGTTTTTTCCCTTGACTTGGTGGTGCTTTTAAAGAGCCAGCCAAGCCCCGGGATATCTCCAAGTAAGGGAACCTTTGATATGGTCTCATTTTCCTTTTCCTGAATCAGACCACCAATGGCAACAGTTTCCTGATTCTGCACCACCACAGAAGTCTTTGCTGTCCTCTTGGTAGTAGTCAGATCTGTATCTCCTGTCTTTAGTGGTTTTACAGCTGATATTTCCTGATAGATATCCAGTTTTACTGATTCTCCTTCGCTTATCTGCGGAGTAAGTTTCAAGGTAATGCCGGTATCCTTTCGCTCAATAGACTGCAGGCTGGGGTTGGTAGTTGTTGAAACCTCAATCTTTCCCTTGAAAGGTACATTTTCACCAACAAAGATCTCTGCTTCCTTATTATCAGAGGTAAGAATGGTGGGTGTAGAAAGTATATTGATGACACCTGCAGAACGGAGCGCATTGACTAGCAGAGAGAAGTTGATCGCCGTCCCCGTCAGATCCGGTATGTTAAAACCGCCTGATTTCATCCCCTGCAAGGCGGTCAGAAGCGGGGAGAATGTATTAAGTGGATCATAAACTCCAGCCGCACTTACAGTGCCGTTTGAACCTCCACCTATAACTCCCCATTGGACACCCAACTCATCAAGCTTATCCAGAGAGATCTCAGCTATTATTGCCTCCACAAAGACCTGACGCCTCCGTATATCCAGCTTCTTTACAACCTTCAGCAGATGCTGTTGATCTTCAGGTGAGGCCATTATGACAAGAGAATTTGTAGACTTATCAGGAGTAACTGATGCTTTGGCAAGATCAGACTGCCCCCTGTTTAAAGGATTGGCCGAGGGAACCGGCAATCCCTTGATAACCCCCTCAAGCACCTTTGCGACCTCAGTGGCATCAGCATACTCCAGATAATAAACTGAAATCTTGCCACTTTTAGAGTTAAAATCATCACGCGAAGCAACATCTATTTTTCCAAGAAGTTCATTAATTTTATTTATGTTTGATGTTGTATCCACCAAAAGCAACATATTGCCAGGGCCAAAGGATGATAGATGCCCATCTTTGGACACAAGTGGCTGCAAAAATGCGAGGGCTTCATGAGAAGAGATGTGTGAAAGGGAGAAGAGCCTTGCATTGTAGGCATCTCCAACCGGAAGGTGGCCTACCCCTTCTGTCAGCTTGGTTGCAGCCTGTCTTGCTGCTGCAAGCGGCACTATCTTGTAGATCTTTCCGGATTGGACAAGTGTGAATCCTTTTAATTCCAGAACGGAGGTAAACAGGGAAAAAGCATCTTCATTGCTTAGTTTTGATGGAGAAAAAATCGATATTTTCCCTTTCACCCGTTCATCAAGTACAAAGTTTTTGCCGGTAAGCTCACTTATAAATTTAATCAGGGTGGCTATCTCCACATCTGAAAAATTCATAACAACCCCCTTGCCAGATGCATGGACAACGGAAGGTTGCAAGGATATGGAGATCAGCAGACTGGTAATTATAATTATGATGATTCTTTTCACGCAGGCCTCCGGCAGTTAGCGGATATCATACAAAAGAGATATAGGTAACCCATCTCTTATCAGATCAAGCTTTATCCTTGTCTGACCTTTAAGCGTCATAAATGACTGAACTGCCTTTTCGGGCGAATCTATCTTGTAATCATTTATCATCTGTAGGACATCACCATTTTTAAGACCAATAGATCCGAAAACACCGCGGGGTCTTACCTCTGACAAGGTAAAACCATCTACTTTCCCATCCCTTAAATATGGTAGAAGCCTGGCATCACTCATAGCCTGGCCTATATTTTCAAGTGCAAAATTCAGTGCCCGCTGTTCAATAACACCAGCGCTGCTGGCTGATGGCTTGATCACTCCGGCAGTTTCCATTTGCGGAATACCTGGTCTTGAATTTTCTGCAGCAGCAGAGGGAGTTCGCAGAACTATAATCTTTGTACCTGAACGCAATTCAGCCGACTCTTTGCTAACACTGGTCAAAACACCAACATCAAAGACCTTTTGGCCAAGCCTGAACACCCTCTCTTCATTGCTACTTATACGTCTTACAAGGATAAAGCTACTGCCAGGTGTTCCGGCAGCTGTACCAATCATAATCAGATCATTTTGTGATATCGCAGCTATTTTATTGGAAGAGTTATGGAGAATAGGAGTCAGAACCCCTCTGGTTTGCAGACCAAAGAGCCCTTTTTCAAGAATCACTGAGTTGAACTGCAACGTTGTATCCTGCTCTGTAGATGGAGCTGGTCGTTTTGAAGCAACAGCTTGAGACAAAGAAGAGGTCGAGGTTTCCAGCCTGTAGGCAGCATAATCCGCCAACAATCTGGCAACCAGCAGAAGGATCAGAAATGACAAAGCGATATTTAGTGACAGTTTAAGCCGTTCCATAGAGGTACGAGACTATAGCCTAATATAAAGTTGTAAACAAGCAATGTGAGATTAGAAGAAATTTAAAAAACAGGCCAAAAACAGCTTGACAGCCTCTAACAGTAACTGCTATGAAACCTATTCCTTGCTGGAGGCGCGTAGCTCAGGGGGAGAGCGCTACCTTGACACGGTAGAGGTCGGCGGTTCGAGACCGCCCGCGCCTACCATTGAACTGAGTGCGGCATCGGCATCTTCCGATGCCTTTTCTGTTTTAAAATAAAGGGACTGTCTACATGATTAAGGTAACTCTACCGGACAATTCAATAAAAGAACTTTCTGAAGGCTCAACAGTCGCCGATCTTGCCGCATCAATAGGTGCTGGCTTGGCCAAGGCCGCAATAGCTGGAAAAATAAATGGTAATCTGCTTGATATCTCTGCCAAACTTTCAGACGGAGATTCAGTTGCCATTATCACAGAAAAAAGCCAGGAAGCACTTGATATAATTCGCCATTCCACATCACATTTGATGGCTCAGGCTGTAAAGGAGCTGTTTCCTGCAGCCAAGGTAACCATCGGCCCCTCAATCGAAAACGGCTTCTACTATGACTTCGACGTTGACTCTCCGTTTACACCTGGAGATCTGGAGCGGATAGAACAGAAGATGTACGAGCTGGCGGCAACAGGATATCCACTTGAGCGTACCGTTATGAGCGCTTCCGAGGCAATATCCTTTTTTGAACAGATGGGTGAGCCATACAAGAAAGAACTGATTGAAGGTTTTGGTGCTGAAACTGTTTCAATTTACACACAGGGAGGCTTTTCAGATCTCTGTCGCGGTCCACATGTGCCAAACACCAATAAACTAAAGGCATTCAAACTTCTTTCCATTGCCGGCGCCTATTGGCGCGGTGATGAAAAGAACAGAATGCTTCAAAGGATATACGGCACTGCCTTTGTCGACAAAAAAGAGCTGGAAACCTATCTTCATCGTATGGAAGAGGCAAAACGTCGTGATCACCGCAAGCTGGGACGTGAACTTGATCTCTTTTCCTTCTCGGATGAAGTGGGGGCCGGTTTTGCAATTTGGCATCCAAAAGGGGCGATGCTTAGAACATTGCTTGAGGATTTTGAGCGTAAGGAACATCTGAAGCGCGGCTATGAAATAGTTGTTGGCCCCCAGATTCTTAAGACAGATCTCTGGAAACGTTCCGGACACTACGACAACTACCGCGAAAACATGTATTTTACTGAAGTGGATGAGCAAAGTTATGGCGTCAAGCCAATGAACTGCCTCTCCCATATGATGATATATAAATCACAATTACGCAGTTATCGTGACCTTCCCCAGCGTTACTTTGAACTGGGCACCGTGCACCGCCATGAAAGAGCAGGTGTTCTGCATGGACTTTTGCGTGTGCGCTGTTTTACTCAGGATGATGCTCACATACTATGTACTCCAGAACAACTTGATGTTGAAATAAAGGATGTCCTTAAATTCGTTTCAGATGTAATGGGGATCTTTGGTTTTGAATATGAAATGGAGTTGTCAACACGGCCTGAAAAGTCAATTGGCACTGATGAAGATTGGGATCGTGCCACCAACGCCCTGCTTGCCGCATTAAAGGATACAAACCGTCCATTCGAGGTAAACGAGGGTGATGGCGCTTTTTATGGCCCAAAGATTGACATCAAGCTTCGTGATTGTCTTGACAGACGGTGGCAGTGTGCTACTATCCAGTGCGATTTTACCCTGCCCGAGCGCTTCGATCTTACATACATTGCAAGTGACGGCGAGCGGAAACGCCCTGTCATGCTGCATCGGGTTATCCTCGGTTCAATTGAACGGTTCATAGGTGTCTTGATTGAGCATTTTGCCGGCAACTTCCCTTTATGGCTTGCGCCGGTACAGGCTATTGTTCTTAACGTAACAGATAACCAGACAGGCTATAGTCAAAATGTGTTCAAACAACTGCGTGAAGCAGGTATTCGCGTCCAGGAAGATCTTAGGAACGAAAAACTGAACTTCAAGATTCGTGAAGCCCAGCTGCAGAAAATCCCCTATATGCTTGTCATTGGGGACAAGGAGATGGAACAGGGAACCGTAACCCCCCGTTACAGAGATGGAAAAAATATGCATGCGATGAAACCGGATGAGTTTATTGCTTTTGTTGAAGCAGAAACAAAGGCCTACAAGTAATTAACGAACTAATATTTCAGGAGGTGCCGTCATAGCTGCCCCCACCAAAACCGCAACAGTCAACATAAATCATGCCATTCGTGCTTCAGAAGTACGTGTAATAGCACATGATGGCGAACAGTTAGGAATTCTGACGCTGCGCGAGGCGCTGGAGGCTGCTGAGGCACGCCAGCTTGATCTTGTAGAGGTCTCACCTACGGCAACACCGCCTGTTTGCCGTATTATGGATTACGGCAAGTTCAAGTATCAGCAGAGTAAGAAACAGCAGGAAGCCAAGAAAAAACAGGTTCAGGTTCAGGTTAAAGAGGTCAAGATCAGACCCAAGACCGATGACCATGACCTTGACTTCAAGATTAAGCATGTCCGACGTTTTCTTGAAGAAGGAAATAAAGCCAAGGTTACCTTGGTATTCCGTGGACGAGAGATTACCCATCAGGATATTGGACGAGCCGTAATTGAAAAATTTGCAGCTGAACTGGCAGATATTGCTGTGGTTGAATCATCACCACGGGTTGATGGACGTCAGATGTTTATGATTGTTGCCCCCAAACTCAAAAAGCATTGATTGAATATTACCGGTATACCGAACTATAAGAAGGAGCTACGATAATGCCCAAGATCAAGACAAACCGTGGTGCTGCAAAGCGTTTCAAGAAGACCGGCACAGGCAAGGTAAAACGTTCCCACGCCTTTACCAGTCACATATTAACCCCGAAAACCCGCAAGCGTAAGCGTAATCTACGTCAGGGAAACACCGTGGCAGCAGTTGATCACAAAAACATCTGTGCCTTAATCCCTTATATGTAACCAGAAACAGCAACTGCTGTTTCGCCCCAGAACCGCGAGAAACGGCCTCTTGCGGATCGGGTAATTTAAAATAAAGGAGTCTTAAGATGCCGAGAGCAAAAGGTGGTTTCAAATCACGCCAGCGTCGTAACAAAGTTCTGAAGCTGGCCAAAGGTTATCGTGGTGCAAGAAGCAAACTCTTCAGGAGCGCGACTGAGGCGGTAGACAGGGCATTGAATTATGCTTTTCGTGATCGCCGCGTCAAGAAGAGAGATTTTCGTTCATTGTGGATCGTCAGGATCAACGCTGCTTCACGACTTAACGGCCTGTCATACAGCAAGTTTATCTTTGGCCTGAAGAAGGCTGATGTTCAGATTGACCGGAAGGTTCTCGCTGATATTGCCATATCAGATCCGAAAGGATTCGCTGAAATCTCGGCAATGGCTAAATCACAGTTGTAAAACCTGTCTGCCGTTAAAAATGGGGGGATGGGAGTCAGGAACTCCTGTTCCCTTTTTCCGTTTTAACTCCCATTATTGGAAGAAGTTCAGAGGATACTGATATGCGGGAACAGCTTGAACAGATGCGGCAGCAGGCGGTGAACGCAATTGCTGTAGCAACTACAGAGGATGCCCTGAATGAAGTAAGAGTCCGGTATCTTGGGCGCAAGGGTGAGCTAACCGGTCTTATGAAAGGACTTGGGGGACTGCCCTCTGAAGAACGTCCCAAGGTCGGACAGTTGGTTAATACTGTCAAGGATGAAGTTGAAAACCTTATTGAACAAAGACTGGCTAGGGCTCGAGAAGAGGCCACCGCCAAGAGACTTGCCACGGAGAAGATTGATATAACTTTACCTGGCAGAAGCAGTTCCAGGGGAAGCAAACATCCTGTAACACTGGTGATAGAAGAGGTCAGTGAAATATTTGCCGGATTAGGCTTCTCTGTTGCTGAAGGGCCAGAAATTGAGCATGACTGGTACAATTTTGAGGCATTAAATTTCCCTCCTGAGCATCCAGCTCGTGATATGCAAGATACGTTTTTTGTAGAAAATGAACTCCTGCTCCGTACTCACACATCTCCGGTTCAGATTCGCACAATGCTCAAACAGAAACCGCCTGTAAGGATTATTGCACCAGGAACCGTCTATCGTTGCGATTCTGACGCAACACACTCTCCGATGTTCCACCAGATAGAAGGCTTGATGGTTGACATTCAGGTCTCGTTTGCAGATTTGAAAGGTATACTTACATCCTTTACCAATCAGCTTTTTGGCCAGAAAACAGGCGTAAGGCTTCGTCCCAGTTTTTTCCCGTTCACGGAACCTTCTGCAGAAGTTGATATCGCCTGTGTAATTTGCGGTGGAGCAGGTTGCCGTGTATGCAAAAATACCGGATGGCTTGAAATTCTTGGCGCAGGCATGGTTGATCCTGAGGTGTTCAAACATGTTGGCTACGATCCTGAGACAATTTCAGGATTTGCATTTGGCATGGGGATTGAGCGTATTGCGATGCTGAAGTATGGCATCAGCGATATGCGACTTCTATTTGAAAATGATGTCCGTTTCTTAAAACAGTTCTAGTCTGGTGAAACAATGAAAGTTACTTATAACTGGTTAAAAGAATTCGTTGATTTTGATTTGCCACCTGCAGAGCTTGGCGACCTACTTACAATGCTAGGCCTTGAGGTTGAGGGGACAGAGGCACTTGGATGTGGCATGGATCAGCTTGTCACAGCCCGGGTAGTTGAAAAAAACCAGCATCCCAATGCAGACAAGCTATCTCTGTGCAGGATTGATAACGGCAAAGAGATCATCTCTGTTGTTTGTGGAGCCCAAAATTTCCAACAGGGAGACACTGTAGCCCTTGCCCAGGTTGGTTCCGTCCTTCCAGGTGATTTCAAGATTAAACGTTCAAAAATACGTGGCGAAGAATCCTGTGGAATGCTCTGTTCCGAAAAAGAGCTGGGATTGGCTGAGGAGAGTTCGGGAATCATGGTACTTGACGACTCTCTCCCGCTTGGCATTCCTTTTTTTGAGGCAATCGGCATAAAAGACACTATTTTTGAGATAGGGCTTACTCCAAACCGAGCAGATTGTCTCAGCGTAGTAGGAATAGCCAGGGAGATAGCGGCAAAACTCGGGAAACGAGTCAGATATCCATCTGTTGTGGTTCCTGAATATGGAGAGCCGGTAAACAGCAGGATATCAGTGATGATTCAAGATCCTGTGGGCTGCCCTCGTTATGCAGCACGTTATATCTCTGGCTGCAAGATTGCGCCGTCACCCAAGTGGCTTGTTAACAGACTCAATGCAGTTGGAGTTCGTTCAATAAACAATGTAGTTGATATCACAAATTTGGTGATGATTGAGCTTGGACATCCATTGCATGCCTTTGACTATACACAGGTTGCAGGAGGACAAATAATAGTCCGTAGAGCAAAAGAGGGTGAAATATTCCGTACACTTGATGCGCAGGAAAGAACTCTTCTCGCAACGGATCTGATGATCTGCGACAAAGAAAAGGCCGTTGCCCTGGCAGGGATAATGGGAGGTGAAAATTCAGAGATCACCGATGCCACAACAGATATTCTTATTGAAAGTGCATTCTTTGATCCCCCAGCCATCAGGCGAACCAGCAAACGGCTTGGCCTTCATACAGAATCATCCCACCGTTTTGAGCGTGGTGCCGACATTCAAATGGTGCCCAAAGCTCTAGACCGTGCCGCCAGCCTTATTGCTCAACTTGCAAACGGGTCGGTAGCAAATGGGCAGGTAGATAATTTTCCAACACCAAAAACAGCAGTCTCAATAAATTTCAGACCTGAAAAAGCAAACGCGATTCTTGGCCTTACTCTCTCTTCAGACAGGATGGCTGAACTTTTCCGTAATCTTGAGTTTCAGGTTAAACCGGTGACAAATGGCAGTTTTCAGGTCACCATTCCTTCTTACCGAATAGATATTGAACGTGAGATAGATCTGGTAGAAGAGATATGCCGTCTTAACGGATTTGATCAGGTGCCGGCAACAATACCAATTGCGCAGGTTATATCCGATCGTCCTAACTCACATCAAAAGCTCCAGAAAACCGTAAGAAATCATTTTGTTTCAGAGGGAATGCATGAAATAATTTCTTTCAGCTTCATATCTCCTGATGCTGCGGATCGCCTTTTGCTTGGTGCAACAGACATTCGTCGTAACAGTATTAAGCTATGCAACCCTCTTGCCCTGGAACAATCTGTAATGAGAACCACTCTTCTCCCAGGCCTGCTTGAAACCGCCGCTCGCAACATATCCTTCCGCAGCCTGGATCTAAGACTTTTTGAGATGCGTCGGGTATACCTTCCTGTACCTGAACAGGATATGCCTACAGAGCCAATCTTCTCGGCTGGTATTTTTTGTGGTTCAAGAGATCAAGAGAGCTGGTGCAATCAGACATTCCCAATAGATTTTTATGACATAAAGGGAGTTATTGATAATCTCTTCAATCTATTGAACATAACCAATGTAACATGGTCGTCTGATCTACCTGAACCTTTTTATCATCCAGGAAAATGCTGTAATATTCTCTCCAGTAAAGGTGAAAGCATCGGCTCAATCGGCGAAATACACCCAGAAGTACTTAAAAACTACGATATTGAAAGAACACTCTATTATTTTGAGTTAAACTTTGAACAACTTGTAAATTTATCCTCTGAAAGGAAAAATGTAATACCACCATCACGCTTTCCTGATAGCGTAAGAGATCTGGCTCTCCTATCGCCGGATAATATACTCTCTTCACAGTTCATGGACTGCATAAAGAGCCTTAAATTAAAAGAGCTGGAAGATGTAACTATCTTTGATATCTACCAGGGGGAACATCTGCCCAAAGGCAGCAAAAGCGTTGCGTTGCGACTACGTTACAGAGCATTAGACAGAACGATGACCGATGATGAAGTACAAGTTATACACTCTAAAATAATTAAAGTTCTGACTGAAAAGTTAAACGTTTCAGTTCGTTAAGTTTTTTCTAATTCAAAAAACCTTGCAATAAGCGAAGCTATCAAATACGATGAATGAAGTTAATTTTAACTTTCAAAGGAGATTGATGATGAAAAAGATGGTTTCTGTAGCACTGATGGCAGCTTTCTTGAGCATTTCTACTTTGGCTTCTGCTGCCGACGTGAAAATTGTTGGTACCATTGAAAAAGTAGTTGTTGAGGGAGCTGCTGCAACCGTAACCCTTAAAGACAACGCTGGCAAGAAAGTTGACGTACTTGTGAAAGATCAGGTAACTCTCGAAAAGCTTAAGGACAAGCGTATTGTTGTTGGTGATGAAGTTCGCGTCAAGTATAACGATGCCAGCAAAAATGAAACAAAATTGTTCCGCAAGACAGCAGGCTGCTAATTCAGCCCAAGACATCAAGACTGAAAGGCATGGTTCATACCATGCCTTTTTTATTAGCCAAACTACAGCTCATATCATATAAATCAGCTTAAGGCGTCTAAAGTAAATATCACGACACCTTTGTTCAGTCTCAGCAAGCTTTGACAGAGCATCAGCAAATCCAATATCACTAATAGCAAAAACTCCATGCCCTTTTACAACAACCACTTTTGCTGCGGTCAATCTGAATGCCTTTGGCAACGTTGACGCAAGCCCCCCAACACCTCCTTCACCAACAACAACCGGTATTGAGTCTATTAGATTGTATGATTGATTATCACTTGGAGTTGCAAAAAAACTCATTACGACTGGAAAACGAGGGTGTCCATGCAGAATCGCCTTGCAGCCGGTTTCTTTTACAATTGCCTGATGAGCAGGGAGTTCACTTGATGCTGTCATACCGTTGGTTGTTGAGTTATCAAATGGCACAAGATCTATCTGTCCTTGAAGTTCATCAAGACGAGCCGATGTTTGGGATATGAACAACCCCTCCTCGCCTGCAAAAGAGATATTCCCAAAAAATGAATCAACAAGCCCCAATACTACAGTTGTTGCTCCAGCAGTAATCATTTCATCCATAATGCCATTTGGTCTCTTTAAAAGATTTAGAGCCGATTCAAGATCAACTCTTTTAAGTTCATGATCCCGGTAGTTTTTCACTGTTTCTGGCTCTTCTGGCAATAATGGGCCAACAGTTAACAGGTCTTCAAAATATTTTATAAAAGTTGCATGAAGTAACGATGACCAAGCGATATAAGCCTGTTCAATTGTAAGTGCAGCATGACTAACAATCCCTATTCCCTCAACAATGCATCCTTTACGGTTGCGTAGAGCCTCACAGATTCTATTGACTGTATCTTCAAGATCTGAACTGTTACGAACCATTGGAATATCGTGCAGTGAAGAAACAGACTCGGAATCGTTTGGAATCAAGACATTTACGTTATGAGATACACGGCGGAGCAGAAACGATGAAAATGGGAGAACTGGTTCAGCAATAATCACTGAAGCAGAATCAAGTTTTTGCAGAACCAGATCTGCTATTATTAAAAGGTCTTCTGAACCCAGATGAGATATTCTGTCGTTCTGGCTAGATATGGCTATACGTCCACATTTGGCAGAACCTTCTGAAACAAGCAAACCAAGGTATTTTTCAAGCTGGGATATCATCAGGGAATTGCAGAATCCATATTGGTAATAAGCAATGATCCATCTGCAAGTATTTCTTTTCTGAAATGTACATTTCTACGCGTAGAACCGTAAGACGAGGCTATCTTGACTGCACTGCCTGGCATGAACGCTGCGGTGATATTATTACCTGATTGCCACGCCTCAAAATGCACATGTGGACCGGTTGAACGTCCCGTGCTTCCAGACAAAGCGATAACATCACCCTTTTTAACAGCCTGACCATATTCAACAATATTTCTGCTATTGTGAGCACATAGAGAGATCATACCGTTATCATGTTCGATCAGCACGGTCCAGCCATACCCTGCACGAAAGTCAGAATATACAACAACCCCTGAAGCAACTGCCTTAACAGGAGTCCCTGTAGGCACGGCAATATCAATGCCGTTATGGTGTCGCCAATGACCATCAATAGGGTCTATACGCATACCAACAGCTGAAGTAATAACACCATTTACAGGCAGGACAGCTTCAACACTGTTTGATGACGATGCTTCAGGATTCATTTGAGCCTGAACAGTTTTCTCAATGATTTCACTAAGGGAAGGAGCAGGAGCTTTTTGAGTCTCACGAGAAAGGTTCCGTGCTGATTTCCTGCTTGACTTCTTTACCTGGTCTTTTATTACTACTTTAGCATCTTTATCCACAGGGATATCACTGAAGGTTTCAACCCCATCAACTGTTAGAAATCTGTAAATATCCGCTTTTGCTGGCTTAACTTCCAAAAACACAAAGGCCATAACAAGTAAGACCAGTGGTAGTGGCTCTAAATATTTATGATGTTTTAAAAATCTCACTTTAAATTTCCTTCTTCTCACTTGTTATGGAGGAGTATTTCTGATAGATAAATCCTGTTTACTGTTTTGATTATACAGATATAACCAAAACATGGCAATTCCAACATATTTGCCAATTAAATCCGATCAACAAGGATCCGGTCTGTGTCCATTACCTATTATGACAAGATTATCCGCGGTACCGAACATGAGGACAATCTGGTTATTATTCAATTCCTGAAAGGCATGGTTGGACAGACCTTTTCATTTCTCAATTATTACAAAGAGATCCCTGTTTCATATGATGCAAAACTGTTATCGGTTGAAAATGAAATGGCAGAGTTTGATATCCATGAATATCAGGCCAAGGTAATCTCCATTGAGAAAAAGACCCTGATCAGATCACATGCAAAAAGTCCGGTGCCTGATGACTTGGTAGGTGATGTTTTTTATGTCAACACCACAAGAAAAAGGGTGATTTTAACCCGCTTTCACTACGCCAAGATTCGTTCTGACCTCCGCCGATATGTGCGTGTCTGTCTTGACGGCCATCGAGCTGATGTCGATATTTATATGGAAAACGATATTATTCCAGCTTCTGTGCGTGATATCTCACTTGGTGGAATTGCAATAAATATTTCAGAACTTGCCTCCATTCAACCGGGTATGGAAGTCAATCTGATCCTGAAGCTTGAATCCACCGAGGAAACTGTAGTCCAAGAAATTGGCGCAGCCTGCACAGTAATAAGAATAATAGGGGATACCGCTCCTTATACGTGTATTCTTGAATTCCATCCTGATCGTCACTCCCAACAGTCTTTAGCTTATTATATAAACCAGAGACAGGTTCAGATAATAAGGGAGCTTAAAGAGTTGGCATCCTGAATTTATCCTGCCTTTTAAATTGTTCAAAATAAGTGCACTTTTAAATCTTATGCCCAACAAATAAGCAGTAGATTTTCGGTCTATTTTTGTAACATTTAATAAAACCTAATAAAATCAGTTAAATATTTTTTTGTTTTTTTTGGCAGCTTGCTTGCATCTGAATACATTGAACCAAAACAAACTATCTTCATTTTATCTGGAGTTTAGAGTCAGGAAGGGAGGGTATCCATGAAAAAGGTTGAAGCAATTATCAAGCCTTTCAAGCTGGATGAGGTAAAGGAGGCTCTGAATGATATAGGTATTCAGGGCATTACTATCAGTGAAGTAAAGGGGTTTGGACGACAGAAAGGCCATACAGAACTATATCGTGGAGCTGAATATGTTGTTGATTTCATTCCAAAAATCAAACTAGAGATCATTGTTGGTGATACCATCCTCCCCAAAGTTGTTGAGGCCATTGAAAAAGCGGCTAAAACCGGCAGAATTGGTGATGGCAAAATATTTGTAACCCCGGTTGAGGCAGTGGTGAGAATAAGAACAGGTGAAACTGGCGAAGACGCTCTTTGAAGCTAAAAATTATAATTGAAAGGGGAAGTTTTGATGACACCACAACAGGTAGTTGAGTTTGCCAAAGAAAACGGCGTATTGATGGTCGATTACAAGTTTATGGATTTTATTGGTACATGGCAGCATGCCTCAGTGCCAATATCTGAATTTGATGAAGATACCTTTGAAGAAGGACAAGGCTTTGACGGTTCTTCAATCCGTGGCTGGCAGCCGATCCATGCCTCTGACATGATTCTGCTTCCGGATCCTTCATCCGCCAAGATCGATCCATTTATTGCTGTCCCTACTCTCTCTTTAATCTGCAACATATTTGATCCTATTACAAAAGAAGATTACACACGCGACCCAAGAAACATCGCCCGTAAAGCAGAAGCATACCTCAAATCAACAGGTATTGGAGACACCGCTTTTTTTGGTCCTGAAGCTGAGTTTTTCATCTTTGATGAAGTCCGTTATGACTCAAGCGCCAACCAGGCGTTCTATATGGTTGATTCCGTTGAAGGCGCATGGAACACAGGAAGGGAAGAGTTTCCGAACCTTGGTTACAAACCACGCCACAAGGAAGGCTATTTCCCCTGCTCCCCCACAGATTCCATGAATGATCTTCGCAATGAAATGGTTATGGAATTGCAAAAAGTAGGCATCAGGGTTGAGTGCCAACACCATGAGGTTGCGACCGGCGGTCAGGCTGAAATTGATATGCGTTTCTCATCACTGGTTGATATGGCTGACCAGTTGCAGTGGTTCAAGTATGTCATAAAGAACGTGGCATGGCGTAATGGGAAAACCGTCACATTTATGCCTAAACCACTCTACGGAGACAACGGTTCCGGCATGCATTGCCACCAGTCCATCTGGAAAGACGGGCAGAACCTGTTTGCAGGGGACAAATACGGCGGCCTTTCACAGATGGCCCTATGGTATATAGGCGGCATTATCAAGCATTCCAAGGCGCTCTGCGCAATAACCAACCCGACTACAAACTCTTACAAGCGACTTGTGCCTGGTTTTGAAGCGCCTGTCAACATGGCTTATTCCAGCCGTAACCGTTCAGCTTCACTGCGTATTCCCATGATGTCCACAAACCCCAAGGCAAAGCGGATTGAATACCGTACACCTGATCCATCATGCAACGGTTACCTCGCATTCGCTGCCATGCTTATGGCAGGACTTGACGGAATTGAAAACAAGATAGATCCGGGTCAGCCGCTAGATAAAGATATTTACGGACTGTCACCTGAAGAGTTAAAAGACCTTCCTTCAGCTCCAGGCAGCCTGGATGAGGCGCTTAAATGCCTTGAGGCTGACTATGACTTCCTGCTTAAAGGTGATGTATTCACCCCTGATGTCATTGAAAAGTGGATTGAGTACAAAATGGATTCTGAAGTCAAACCTGTTCGGATGCGTCCTGTACCTCTGGAGTTTGCACTTTACTACGACATCTAACAATCTATTACCTCAGATAGAATCTGCAAAAAAGGCGGGAGCAATCCCGCCTTTTTCAGTATTTAAACTGTGCCTTGATTGACTTCATCCTTTGCATCTGTTAGAAAATATCCTCCAATAATGATAGGAAGATATCTAATGATTGAAAACATTCTGTTCAAGCTCTCCATAATGCTGGTACCAGGTCTTCTGGCTATCACCTGCCATGAGGTGTCTCATGGTTTCATCGCCTGGCGTTACGGAGATCCCACGGCAAAAATGCTCGGCAGATTAACCCTTAACCCACTAAAGCATATAGATATTTTTGGCACATTGATGCTTGTTATAGTTGGAATTGGCTGGGCAAAGCCGGTGCCGGTAGTGATTGAAAACCTTCGCAACCCCAAAAAGGATATGATCTGGGTTTCAGTTGCAGGTCCTGTAACCAATCTTCTGCTTGCCGCAGTATCAGCGGGGCTGTTAAGAATGGTTATGACTATCCCTCCAGACAGTTCCGGCACCCTGTTTTTTCTGAAGCCCCTCAGCTATATGCTCGGTTTTTCCATATACATCAACCTGTTGCTCGCCTTTTTCAACATGATTCCAATCCCTCCCCTTGATGGTGGCCGTGTTCTTATGGGAATATTGCCGCATCGTCAATCAATGGCGCTCGGAAGAATAGAGCCTTACGGAATGGTAATCATTATAGTACTGATATTCTTCACGCCTGTTTTTTCCTACATACTATTACCACTCTTGATGACAGCTGTTAATATCCTGGCAGGTCCTTACGCCATGCTAGTCTACAAGGTATCAAGCTTTAAAATCATGTAAATTCTTAAAAGGTGAAACCGATGAAAAAACAACGTGTTGTAAGTGGCATGCGTCCAACTGGGCGACTTCATATTGGTCATTATCATGGGGTACTTGAAAACTGGATAAAGATTCAGGAAGATTATGACTGTTTTTTCTTTGTGGCCGATTGGCATTCCCTTACCACAGAGTACGCAGAGACTTCAGGAATCAAGGACTCAGCCCGTGAGATGGTTATTGACTGGGTTGCCTTTGGACTTGATCCGGCTAAATGCGTAATTTTTGAGCAGAGCCAGGTTGCCCAACATGCTGAACTGAATCTTCTTCTTGGCATGATTACCCCTGTTTCCTGGCTTGAGCGTAATCCGACATATAAAGAGATGTTGGACAATATTGAACAACGTGACCTTTCAACCTTCGGCTTTCTTGGATATCCGGTACTTATGGCAGCCGATATAATCCTTTACAAGGCAACACGTGTGCCGGTAGGCCATGATCAACTGCCACATCTCGAAATAACACGTGAGATAGCAAGACGATTCAACCACTTGTACAATACTCAGGTATTTCCTGAACCGGAAGCGCTTTTAACCGAGACTCCAAAGCTTCTGGGACTGGATGGCCGCAAGATGAGCAAATCCTACGGTAACTCTATCTTCCTCTCTGAGACAGCCGAAGAGACTGCAGCCAAGATAAAGGGTATGATGACAGACACCCAACGTATACGACGTGCCGATCCGGGTGATCCTGAACAATGCGTAGCCTTCAACCTTCACAGAATATATCTGCCCCAGGAAAAACTGGATGAAATAATCCCGGCCTGCAAGAACGCCTCTATCGGTTGTGTAGATTGTAAAAAGATTCTTACAGGCCACCTTAATGATCGTTTGGCACCATTTCGGGCAAAAAGGGAAGAGCTATCAAGACAGACCGAACTTGTTGATGACCTTCTGGCAGAGGGCAGTAAAAAAGCGGCTCTGATAGCCACTGAAACCATGAAGGAAGTAAGGGCTGCCATACGGGTATAAACCATGCAGCACGAGGCTGACAGTTCAACAACATCACTCTTTGAGGGTCTTGCTCAAGGCTACAGCGTTAAGCTTGATGCCTTTGAAGGCCCTCTTGATCTTCTCCTTCACCTGATTCGTAAAAACGAACTAGACATATACGACATTCCAATCTCACTCATTACACGCCAATACCTTGATTATCTTAAACTATTAAAAGAGTTGAACCTTGACCTTGCCGGTGATTTTCTGGTTATGGCATCAACCCTCTTACAGATTAAATCCCGAATGCTGTTGCCCGTTCCAGAGCTGGAAGATGCAGAAGGAGAACAGGAAGAAGATCCACGCGCCGAACTGGTCAGGCGCCTAATTGAATATCAGCGTTACCGTGATGCAGGGCTTGAGCTCGCAACAAGAGAACTCCTCGGACGTGAAGTGTTTGCGCGTCCATGTCGGGACGGCTGTTGCCTTGAAGGCCTTCTTCCGCCCGAAGATAACGGTTCAGTTGAGCTTGATCTCTTTGAACTTTCCGAGGCATTCAGAAAACTTCTGGCACAGATGCCGTTGGCTCGCAGCCATGAGGTTACCGCACAGGAAGCCTTAAGTATTGTTGATGCCATCAACGAAATCCTGACAATTCTTGATGGTCGTGAATCACTGGAATTTGAAAAACTCTTTAAAGAAGATTCAAGCAGGGAAAGAATGATAGTTACATTTCTGGCGGTTCTGGAGCTTTGCAGGATAAAGCTGGTTAAAATCATGCAGATTAACCGGTATGGAGCCATTCATATCTACCATTCTGTAACTTCAAATGAAGAAAATGGAGCATCTGATGAACTCCCCTTCGCTTAACGCAATAATTGAGGGACTCCTCTTTGTATCGGATGCCCCTGTCAGCCTTGACCGGCTAACGGAACTGCTTCCTGATTACGATAGAGCATCAGTGCGGCTGGCGGTGCAGGAGTTGAGAAACGACTACGAGCAACGTGAAGCAGGGATCAATCTGGTAGAAGTCGCCGGCGGCTGGCAGTTGCGTACCGTACCGGAATTAATGCCATTCCTTTCAAGATTGGTAAAAGGAAGACCTGCAAGATTCTCCCAATCCTCCCTTGAGACACTGGCGATTGTGGCATACCGCCAGCCGATCACCCGTCAGGAGATAGAATACCTGCGTGGAGTGGATACCGGTGCTGTTCTAAAGACACTGCTTGAAAAGAAACTGATTAAGATTATGGGCAAAAAAGATGTCCCGGGAAGGCCAATAATATATGGAACCTCAAAAGAGTTTCTGGAACTTTTCAATCTGAAGGATCTTAAAGGTCTGCCGACACTTCGTGATATTCAGTCACTTGATGAGGCTCCGGTATTCGAGGTACAGGAAGAACTGCCTCTGGGTAGAGAGTAATTAACAAAAAAATATCCAAAAACGAGATTGACTGCGTGTAGAGGGGGTGAGGTGGTCTTGGTTAGTGAGACAGCCTGGAGGGTGTAATAAGCAATGGCTCATGGTTGGTATGTAATCTAGCTTCAAGCTGCCAGTTTCATTGGTTCGAGCCCTTGATAAGGAGCCTCATTCGGCGTCCGTTTATCAAGTGATGAATGCCCCCTCTTTTCGTTATACCAGGTAAACCATTCTTTCAGGTCTTTGGCAAGCTCAATGCCGGTTTCGTATGTGAACTGGCTCAAGATATTGAGCGGGTAAGAGATCGCTTGAAAGAACTGAAGAGGTAACGTGTATGGGATACCGGTTCCTGTTGTTCATCATGTTTCTAATCTGTATCGGGAGTGCAACTGCCCTCGCCGTACCCCACAAAAGATCGTCAGGTGAGATGCGGGGCTTGCAGGTGCAGACAAAGCCGGCAGTAGATAACCGCCAGCGGGTGGCATTAGTGATCGGCAACAGCAGCTATGTTTCGTCACCGCTGAAGAACCCTGCCAATGACGCCCGCGCCATCTCTGCGGTATTGAGACGGTTGGGGTTTGAGGTGCATGAGCGGATCGATAGCAGCTATGCCGATCTGAACCTGGCGATCGATCAATTCGGAAACAACCTCAAACCTGGGGGTGTCGGGCTATTTTTCTATGCCGGACATGGCATGCAGGTGCAGGGCAGCAACTACCTGATACCGGTCGATGCCCAAATCAATGCCGAGAACGAGGTGCGTTACAAAGCGATTGATGCCGGTCTGGTGATGGCAAAGATGGAGCAAGCCAGAGGGGAAATCAATATCGTTATTCTGGATGCCTGCCGTGACAATCCGTTCAAGCGAAGCTTCCGTTCCTCTAGCAGGGGATTAGCCGGTATGGATGCCCCGACCGGAACCCTGATCGCATACGCCACAGCGCCAGGCAGGACGGCTGCTGACGGCACCGGCAACAATGGTCTGTTTACCTCTGAACTATTGCGCGTGATTCAGATTTCAGGCCTGCGGGTTGAAGATGTATTCAAGCTGGTCCGTAAGTCGGTTCGGGAGAAGAGCGGCAACAGTCAGGTGCCCTGGGAATCTTCTTCTCTGGAAGGCAATTTCTACTTTACCCCTCAGCAGCTATCTTCAGAATCCGTATCGCTGTCCCCTCCACCACCTGAAAAGCCAGTTTTAGAAGACACTGCACGTACCCCGCCGTCAGTTGTCTTGCAGGTTGAGTCACCTCAGTCTCCACCAGAAAACCTGGCGTATAACCGCCTGCAGATCGGCTTCCCATCGCCGCTTGAATCAGATCGGGGATGGGGCGGAGGAAGTTCCAGGTGGCAGTTGGTGGATGGTCAACGCACCTATCAGAATGAGTGGGCCCGGGGGCTTGCCTTTACCGGCGGACCCAAGAAATGGGCTGGAGAATCGTGTGGATGGAGGCAGGCAACTATCAGCTTCGGTAAGCCGACAACCTTTGATCGGGTGGTGCTCTGGCATCACGGACAGGATCAGATACCGTCCTCCTGTAGTGTGCAGGTCTTTCAGCGGGGTGGCTGGCGGGATATCTTCAGCAGTTTTGACTGCAAAGTCTTGGCACAGCATGTCAGAGTGGGTGGAACTGAATGGTGGCAAGGGTGGTCAACTCCTATGATTCTTGATTTTGAGCAGACAACTGCAGAAAAGGTGCGGTATAGTTTTGACAACTGCACTACCGAACACGGATGGTTGTACGAGTTTGAGGTGTATCGGACTAAATGAATGTTTTTTGATGGTATGGTCTACAATCTCCATCAGCGGCCACGGTTTTCCGCTGGGGAAGGCACAATAATTGTGTTTTGAAGAGAAAAAAATGAATAAAGAGAAACTGCCAGCCATCAGATATTTTCCAGATATATTGAAACTTTTGTGTTTACTGACTTTATTGTTGCTCACTGGCTGTGTCGGCAGTTTTGTCCAGACGATCCAGATCAGCTCCATGGCGCAGAAGAAGCAACATCACCAAATCATCCAGACCCTACAACCTCAGCTTGAAAATAAGGGTTCTCTGTCTGCCTTTGATCTCTTGATCCTTGGCGGCGCCTATTATGAGATCAGGGATTACCAGCGCTGCCTCAAAACCACGCATCTCCTACAGGCGAGGATTGACCAGGGGGAGACCAGCTACCTCGGCGGCAACCTCACCCCCTACCCTCACCTACTGCAAGGGCTTGTTTATCTTGACCAGGGGGCCTACACACAGGCAGTTCATTTCGCTGATCAGGCCTATCGCCTGATCGACAGCCCGGCTGGACGCAGTAATCAATGGTTCACCTCTCAACTGATTCAGACCGCAGAAATCTCTGGTGTTGCTCAGGCACTGCAGGGCAACCAGGCTGAGGCACGACGCTGGCTGGTTACTATACAGAATATCGCAATTGATCCATCCGGAATTCAGGGGCCGGAGAAGTATGTTACTATTGCCAAAATAAACATGGCTCTTAAAGATTACCAAGGAGCCCTGGCCGCACTTCGTCACCCACAAGCAAAAGTCACAGGTGCCATCACCATCTGGTATGATCAGACCTTTCAGGAACTGCCCCGCTTCTTCATAGAAACCAAAGCGCTTTTTGAAACCGGCGCCACACAGCAGGCCAAACAAGGCTATGATCAGCTCTTGAAACACCCCCAGATCAAAGAAGTCGGCAGCATGTACTGGCCTGTACTGCTTGACCGTGCAAGGATCGCCCTTGGAGAAGGAGACCAGACGTTTGCCGAAAGCCTGCTGAAAGAGGCGGTAGAGATTGTGGAGCTACAGCGCGCCACCATAACCACCGAAGCCGGCAGAATCGGCTTTGTTGGAGACAAGCAGGATATTTATCAGGAGCTGGTAAAGCTGCTGGTAACAACAAATAAAACCGCTCAGGCGTTTCAGTATGTGGAGCGGTCCAAAAGTCGCGCGTTGGTTGACCTGCTGGCCTCAACAAAAGGGTTTTCACCCCAATCCTCCACTGGCTTGCAGACCCGTTCTATTATCCAAAAACTGGAACAGGCCGAACAAGACCTAGGGGTGATACCTGCTGTTGATATAGTAACGTCACCTTCAAAAAATACAAGGGGACTTGTCATATCGCTCAAGCGCGAACTGTCCGCAGCATCACCGGAACTTGCCTCGCTGGTATCAGTAACCAACCAGAGCATTTCCGAAATCCAGAGTCGCCTGAATCAGCAGGAAACACTGCTTGAATATTATGGCACCGGCAATACATGGTATGCCTTTATCCTTAAGTGTGACGACATCAAGGTCAGGGTTCTGACTCAAAAGGGGTTGGAAGAATCAATCCAGCGGTTCAGAGAGCAACTCTCAACGCACCAAAAATCCGACTACCAGCAGACATCCCGCTTACTCTACAATCAGCTGATCGCCCCGGTAGCAGATCTCCTGACCGAGCGGGTAACTATTGTTCCACACGGGGCACTGCACTATTTACCTTTTAGTGCACTACAGAAAGGTAATGATATGTTTATTGACAAACATATCATTCGTATTCTACCTGCTGCTGGCGTATTAAAGTACCTGAAAGCAGATGCGGATCAGCGCACCAAACCGACATTGTTGCTAGGAAACCCTGACAGGGGAGACATAAGCCTGAATCTGCAGCATGCGCAGGAAGAGGTTCAGGCAATTGCCCGGCTAGAACCTGGATCCACCATGTTTTTGGGAAACAAGGCAACGGTATCTGTAGTTACCCAAAGTGGTGAAAAATTTGGGCGGATACATATTGCAGCACATGGTATCTTTGATGCTGTAGTCCCTTTGAACTCAGCTCTCCTGCTGGCAAAAGAGGGTAAAAAAGATGGATTGTTACGAGCGTCTGACCTGTATCGTCTTAAGCTGAATACAGATCTTGTAACGCTGAGTGCCTGTGAAACAGCATTAAGCAAAGTGGCCAAGGGGGATGATCTGCTAGGCTTCACAAGGGGTTTTCTGTACGCCGGCACAAAAAGTATCGTAGCAAGCCTCTGGAAGGTAGATGATCTTGCAACCCGTGATTTGATGGTGGCATTTTATAGTAATCTGTCAAGCATGGACAAAGCAGAGGCTCTTGCAAAGGCACAACGTGAGATCAGAAAAAAGCACCCTCACCCCTACTATTGGGCGGCCTTTCAACTGACCGGGATGGCCGATTAATAAAAGTTTACTTGTTTGTCACCGTACTGGATGGAGTAGCTGAAAAAGATGGGGAGAAAATAATGCCTGTGCCTGAGCAAAAGAAACTAAACAGAGTATCTTATTTTACATTGTTTTGTATGATCGGCATGCTGATTGTCAGTAGCACCGGATGCAGCACGATTTCAACTCCCCTGCACAACGCTGTTTCAGCTGGCAACGAATCTGAAACAGCCCGACTCCTGGCACAGGGTAGCGACGTCAACCAGCGAGTTGGTTTTGGTGCCGACAGCTATACAGCCTTACATTATGCGGCAAATGACGGGCGAGCAAACATGGTTGCTTTACTGCTCAAGAATAAGGCAACAGTTGATGCGCCAGGCAGGCTTCAAAGGACAGCTCTCTGGCTAGCAAGTTCAAACGGACATACCGATATTGTGCGCATGCTGTTAGAAGCCGGCGCTGATCCGGCACGAAAAGGTTACTTGCAAGCCATAGCTGGATATGACCGTACGCCATTGCAAGTCGCTCAGGATAAAGGCTATTCTGAAATTGTGTCCCTGTTGTCTGATGCGTTAAATAAGAAATACAAACCATTATCTGCCAATTCATCCGTAAGAACATCCTCCAGCCCAGAAAACCTACTAAAACCAGTTGTAAAGAATGGATCTGATCTTGCGTTTAATATCCCCACCGGCAAACCAGCCGGCAAGTACGATGTGGCCGTGGTAATCGGAAACAGCACCTACTTCACCACTGGCACTCCCAACGTGGACTTTGCCTTGCAAGATGCCCAAGCCATGAAGCAATATCTCATCAAGGCTTTTGGTTACGATTCCGCAAATATTATTTACGTTGAAAACGCCTCATTGGCCAAAATGAGTGAATTATTCGGTACATCCGATAACTACCAAGGTAAACTCTACAAATGGGTTAAGCCCGGGCAGAGCAAAATATTCATCTACTACGTTGGTCACGGAGCGCCTGATCAGCATACCGGAGAAGGATACTTTGTGCCAGTGGATGCCAATCCGCAATACATAAGCACCAGTGGCTACAAGCTTTCGACATTCTACGAAAACCTCTCCAGAATCCCTGCAGCTAAGAAAACCGTGGTGATTGACGCCTGTTTCTCTGGGAGTTCTGCTAATGGGCAGTTATTAAAAGGGGTCAGCGGTCTGACCGCACGCCTGAAGTCTGAATCCAAGGCATCGGTTGCAGCAGACCTGCTGCTGACCAGCGCAGGGATGGATCAGGTTTCCAGTTGGTACCCTGAAAAAGGGCACTCGCTGTTCACCTATTTTTTTCTCAAAGGCATTCAAGGTGATGCCGACACCAACAAAGACGGCAGAATCACCATGGGCGAAATGAAGACCTGGTTAAATAATCAGGTGCCCTATATGGCTCGTCGCCTGACAGGCAACGAACAGCAGCCGGTGATGATTGGCAATGATGAGGATAACTTGTTAGTATTAACGAGATAAATGACAGGAGCAAAACATAAGCTAGATCTGGAGGTTACTATGAGCGTCCGCAGCATGCAGGGCAATCCACACATCTGGGAGCAGTTAGGCTGGGAGGATATGAGTGTCACAGAACAGCAGCTTTGGAGCGCACTGGGATGGAATCAGGATCGTTGGGATGACAACAATGCTCCGGCAAGCTCAGACAAGGAGTGGAGCGAGCTGAACCAGCAGGAACAGTATGCTGCCCGCGGGCTCGGTTTTAACGAGCAGCTCTGGAACGGTACAGAAGACGAATAACGCCCAGGCAAGCCGGTTCAGCTACCGATACACCTCCCTGCGATGGCCGACTTTGACCACCCATACGGTCAACTCGGTATCCTGAACAGAGTATAAAATACGGTAGTTCCCCTGACGGACTCGATAACGATCCTGACCGACCAGTTTTTCAGAACCGGCAGGGTGAGGATTCTCTGAAAGTGCGGAAATACGTTCAATAATCCGTTTTAAATCATGGCTGGGAATAGCAGACAGGTCTTTCCTCACCGACTCTTTGAAAAAGATGCTATAGACGGCCATCTGCCTTAAGCTCTTTCAAAATGGTTTCATAACTGACCAAAGGTTCATGTGCGCGCTCTGCGAATACAGCCAGATCTTCGGAATCCTCCGCCAAGGATTGACGTACTGCTTCATTGACTAAATCCGACACGCTGCGCGATGTTTCCAGCGACTTATGACGCAAAGCCTGATGCATGGCTGGATCGAAATACACCGTTGCTCTCTTGACCGCAGTATTCATAATCAGCACCTCCATACTGGATTTTAGCGTCATAACGTTATGACGTCAAACAATATCAACCATCTAAAAGGGGGCACCCATGTCAAAACGGATGAAAATATGCATCAACACCGGCGGCGGTGATGCGCCGGGTCTGAACGCGGTGATCGAAGCGGTTACCATGGCTGCCTACAACCGCCAGTGGGAGGTATACGGCATTAAATCCGGCTATACTGGGCTGTTGAACACCGACGAAATCATCCACCTGACCCCGGAAAAAGTGGACGGTATTGCCAGCGTCGGCGGCACTATCCTTGGTACCACCAACAAGGGCAACCCGTTTATGATGCAGGTCTGTAACGCAATTGGCAAATGTGAACAGCTCGACCTGTCAGATAAGGTTCTGGACAACTTTAAGCGATTGCGTTTTGATGCTCTGGTAGCGGTAGGAGGTGACGGCAGCCTGGAAATTGCCCACCGTTTTGCAGAAAAAGGGATGCCGGTGGTGGGGGTTCCCAAGACCATCGATAATGACATGGGTGGTACCGTGATCACCTTTGGTTTTGATACGGCGGTGAGCATTGCCACTGAGGCGATTGACCGGCTGCATTCCACGGCCAAGTCCCACGACCGAGTCATGGTGGTGGAGGTGATGGGTCGTAATGCAGGGTTTATTGCCCTGAACAGCGGTATCTCCGGCAATGCCGATGTAATACTTATCCCTGAAATTCCCTTTGATATTGAAAAAGTCTGTGACAAACTTATGGAAAACGAACTGAATGGTCGCAAGTACGCTATAGTTGTTGTAGCTGAAGGTGCCATTCCCAAAGACGGCGATATGATCATCAAGGGAGGTGCAGAAGGCGGACGTCAGCATGTTATACTTGGAGGCATTGCCGAGTATGTGGCCAAAGAGATCAGCAAACGTACCGGCAAGGATTCCCGCTCCATGGTATTGGGACACCTGCAGCGAGGTGGATCACCCACCACTTTTGACCGACTACTCTCCCTCCGCTTTGGCGCCGCAGCAGTGCGAGCTATTGAGGCAGGAACCTTCGACCATATGGTGGCGCTTAAATCGCCGGATATCGCCCTGATCCCACTGGCTGAAGCCTTGAGAATACAGAAGCGGGTTGATGTCAATGGTGACACCGTACTGACCGCTCGTGACATCGGCATCTGTTTCGGTGCCTGAAAAAATTAATCAACAATGGAGATTCTATGAAACGACTTGCCATACTTACCAGTGGAGGTGACTGCTCCGGCATGAATGCCATCATCAGAGCCGCAGCCAGGACTGCCATAGCCAATGATGTTCAGATGATAGGCTACCGCAAGGGCTATGCCGGTCTTCTTAAAAATGAGTTTATCGTACTGGACAGTCAGGCTGTATCCGGCACTCTTCAACGGGGCGGCACCTTCCTGCAATCGGCTCGTTCTCAAGAGTTCCGCACCGAAGAGGGGCGTAAAAAGGCTCTGGACAACCTGATGAAGGAACAAGTGGAAGGATTGATTGTGGTGGGAGGGGATGGCTCACTCTCCGGCGCACTGGCACTGGACAAGATGGGATTTCCGGTAATAGGAATCCCTGCCAGTATAGATAACGATATTGCCTATACAGATATGGCTCTGGGAGTTGACACCGCCCTTAACAACATCATCTATGCGGTTGACTGCATCAAGGACACTGCCTCATCCCACGACCGCGCCTTTATTGTTGAGGTTATGGGTCGAAACTCCGGATATCTGGCATCAATATCTGCCATTGCAACCGGCGCAGAATTTGCCATCCTGCCTGAGACAGAGCTTGATCTTACAGAGATGTGTCATCAGCTTCGACGCCGCTATGAAGAAGGTCGCACAAACGCGCTGATAATAATGGCTGAAGGTGCGGGACATGCACAGTCCATTGCCGATGGAATCAAGGATGCCGTTGGCTTCGAGACACGAGTAACAGTATTGGGTCATTACCAGAGAGGTGGAGCGCCATCTGTATTTGATCGTCTGCTTGGAAGCCGTTTTGGAAAAAAATCCGTAGAACTCCTGCTTTCAGGCTCAAAAGGGGTAATGGTAGGCCTTTCTGCAAATGCACTTACAACAACCCTGCTTGAGATGGTTGTAAAGGGAGGCCAAAAGAAACTGAATGAAGAGCTGGTAAGAATGGCAGATATCCTTGGAATTTAATCCATGAAAAGATCCCGCAAACTGTTCAAGACCAGGTCTGCCAAGGAAGGTATGCCGCCAGGCAGCCTTGTACATATAGGGGAGGCTCCTGTTGTTGACACCAGCAGCATATCTGTATTTGAGTATAACGAACATGGTATGAGTGAGAACCGCTCCAAATTTCTCGATTCTTCTCTTCCTCCATTACCGGAAAAGGGAATAATCTGGGTAGATATTGAAGGGGTACATCAGGTTGATACCATAAGGAGCGTTGGCGAGTTTTATAATCTCCATCCTCTGGTGCTGGAAGATATTGTAAGTACAGTGCAACGACCAAAGGTTGAAGATTACAATGATTATCTGTTTATTGTCGTAAGAATGCTGTTACCTCTTTCAGATGGCGACTTTGCATCGGAACAGTTGAGTATGGTGCTTGGCAAAGGTTTTGTGCTTACATTCCAGGAGGGAATACGCGGCGACGCATTTGAACCGGTAAGGGATAGAATTCGTACAGGTAAGGGTAAGATCAGAAGTATGGGGGCGGATTACCTGCTCTATACATTGCTTGATGCAGTTGTTGACCGATATTTCACTGTGCTTGAGGTTTTTGGAGAACGTCTTATAAACATTGAGGATGATATAGCACTTCATCCCCAACCCAGGACACAACTACAGCTTAACGATCTTAAAAAAGAGGTTATTTACCTGCGCAAGTCAATATGGCCGTTAAGAGAGGTCTTATCCTTTCTGGAGAGGGACGACACAGAGCTTATCACCGATTCAACACGGCTTTTCATGCGCGATGTTCACGATCATTCCGTACAGGCTATAGACACGGTCGAAACCTTTCGTGATCTGCTATCCGGCATGCTGGATCTATACCTCTCAAGCCTTGGTAACCGTACCAACGAGATAATGAAATTCCTCACCATCATAGGCACAATATTCATACCGCTAACCTTTATTGTCGGCCTTTACGGCATGAACTTCAAATATATGCCGGAACTTGAGTGGCACTACGGTTATTTTGGAGTTTTGGGGATCATGTTGATTATGACTCTGGGGATGATTCTTTACTTCAAGCACCGAAGATGGCTTTGAATTCAATAAAATTATGAAAAAGACAAACGAACACCCCCTTATCATCAAGGTAATCCTTGCAATCAAGGAAAACAATCTCTTCAAACCTTCCGACCGCTTGATAGTAGGCGTATCAGGTGGAGCAGATTCAGTGGCTTTAGTTGAGCTCTTGATAGAACTTCCGAAGCTTCAACCCCAGATCGTTATTGCACACCTGAATCACAATCTACGCGGCGTTGAAAGCGATGAAGACGAGGCCTTTGTCAGGAAGTTTTCTGAACGGCACGCCCTCCCCTTTGAGCTGGCCAGCATTGATATCAAACAACTGGCTCTTGAAACAGGCAGATCACTGGAAGAGGCAGGGCGAGAGGCACGTTACATTTTTCTTGAACAGTTACGACAAAAGTACAACGCTGTGGCCATTGTTGTTGCACATCACGCTGATGATCAGGCCGAAACCTTTCTTCTAAGGCTTTTGCGTGGAGCCGGAACCAGCGGTCTTGCAGCAATGTCAATAAAAGGGAGGAACAGGATAATAAGGCCGCTACTTCAAATATCACGTGGAGAAATTCTGGATTACCTGGATGAGAGAGGGATAACCTTTCGAGAGGATTCCAGCAACACCGACCAGAAATTTCTCCGTAACCGGATACGCCATGAACTGTTACCCTTGATGAATGAATATGCCTCCGGAATCTCACAGAGATTGGCAAGAACCGCAGAATTGCTCGGCGAGGATGAGACCCTACTTGAATCCTGCACAGCAAGAATATTTACAGATATTGCCAAAACAGGCGTCGGTTGGACAGGACTGCTGCGTAAAGAACTAATCCTTCTTCCAAAAGCCCTGAGATTGAGGTTATACAGGGATACTATTGCCAGAATACAGGGGAATCTTAAACATTTTGAACAGTTACACTTTATGCTGGCTGATCATGCCCTGCTTGAAGGCAAAACCGGAAACAGCCTGGATCTTCCACGCGATCTGGTTTTAACCATCACTTCAGAACATTTGCTCTTTGCCAGCAGAGACAGCTTGAATATTCCGGATCCGGTCATCTGTGAAATCATCAATCCAGGCTTATACCAGCTTGGTAATGGATTATCCCTTTTGGTTGAAGAGGTATCAGCGCCCCTTCACTGGAAGGGAGAAACGAACAGCAGAGCCTACATAGACCCTGTTCAGGCTCCTTTCCCCTGGCATGTCAGACCATTCAGACGGGGTGAGAGGATTGAGCCACTCGGCATGAAAAACAGCCGTGCAATTCAGGATATCCTGACCGATCGCAAGATTCCTCACCAGATTCGCCGCGCCCTGCCCCTTGTCTGTAGTAACGATTATCCTCTCTGGCTTGCCGGAATATGCCGCAGCCGCCATGCGCTGATCACCACTGAAGGCAATAATGTAATGAAGATATCTATTTGCGGCAAAGAAGAACTGCCTTTATTTCCAAACGGTATCATCCAAACCGAGCAACAATCAACTCAATCTGGAAAGATTTAACTGAAATACAAAGGGAATTCATGAAAAAAATTATTCTGCTTTGCTTGGCCATGTTTCTGATAATAAGCTGCAAAACTGCAGACAAGAAGATTGTCCCGACCTGTGAGAGTTCACCTCTCCCAAATGGAGAAAAAACAATAAATGCAGACCTGGATAAAAAAATGAAAAGTCTTATACCCCCCCCAAAAAAAATACCATTATTCTCACGTTTTCTGCTCTGGAGAGCAGAAAAAGAGTTTGAGAAGGAATTACTTCCAGGGAGGATTCTGACATGGTCAACTGATTTGGGTATAGGCTCCGGTTTTCTTGAGATGTTTATAGAGAAAGGAACTGCTAAAATTCTCCCTGCACGTATGATTTATCTGTTGAGAATGCAGGTTTCATGTTATGTGGGCTCTGCCTTTGCAATGGATGTAAACTCTTACAAGTACAAGGATTACAAAATTACTGAAAATGAAATTTCCGCTCTTCAGGGTAAAAAACCGCTGGATGAAATCAAGACCTTTTCAGAAAGGGAAATTGTAGCTCTTCGGTACGCTATTGCCCTCTCACGAACACCTGTTCGTTTTGATGCCAAGCTCCTGAATGACCTTCGACGCCTTTTTTCTGAGGAAGAGATCGTGGCAATATCCACCATGTCAGCAAAGGTTAATTACTGGGCAAGACTGATAGAATCCTGGCGAGTAAAACCGGCAGGCTACACGAATGATCCGATCCTGGAGATAGATAAATTCAACTCATTTGAATGATAACCTTCTGATTTATTTCAACCTAACTTAAATGGCGGCAATTTAATTTTATCCTTCATAGCAGACAAACGTTTCTTTAAGTCAACAAAAAAAAGAATCCATATAACCTGATATGAAAGGAACTATTCGACCTTTTTAATTAAGTCATCCGATCCCTAAATCTTAAAAGCCTTGTGGTAGCGACAAAAAGTGTGTTAATTTTTCTCAATTTAATTTTGAGTTTTATATGCTGTTCCCTTATCGGAGGATTAGATCTTGAATCAGTTCTACAAAAATCTCGCCCTGTGGCTTGTCATCAGCCTCATGATGATAATGCTGTTCAACATGTTCCAGAAACCTCATGTAGTGGAAGACAAACTGAGTTTTAGTGAGTTGATGCTTCAGCTTGAGGAAAACCGAATCAAATCAGTACTTCTACAAGGCAATGATATTACAGGCAAATACCTTGACAAAGATGGAAAGGAAAAATCTTTCCGCAGCTACAAACCAACCTTTGATGCAGATCTGACGGAAAAACTGCTTGAAAAGAAGATAACTATCCAGGCCAAACCGGAAGAAGAACGTTTTTCATGGTTCTCAATTTTTATATCATGGTTTCCACTACTCCTTCTGGTAGGGATCTGGCTGTTCTTTATGCGCCAGATGCAGATGGGTGGCGGCAAGGCAATGTCTTTTGGAAAAAGCCGCGCGAAACTCCTGACCGAAGCTCAGGACAAAAAGACATTTAACGATGTTGCCGGCATTGAAGAGGCAAAAGAAGAACTTGAAGAGATCATTGCCTTTTTGAAAGAACCAAAAAAGTTTACCGCTTTGGGGGGCAAGATTCCGAAAGGGGTTCTGCTTGTGGGTCCTCCAGGCACCGGAAAGACCCTTCTGGCTCGAGCTGTAGCCGGTGAAGCTGGCGTGCCGTTTTTCTCCATATCTGGTTCCGACTTTGTAGAGATGTTTGTAGGTGTCGGCGCCAGTCGCGTTAGAGACCTCTTTCTGCAAGGCAAGAAAAACGCCCCATGTATCATATTTATTGACGAGATCGATGCTGTTGGCCGCCATCGCGGAGCTGGACTGGGTGGCGGACACGATGAACGGGAGCAGACCCTTAACCAGTTGCTGGTAGAGATGGACGGTTTTGAATCAAATGAAGGGGTAATACTTATTGCAGCAACAAACCGTCCTGATGTTCTTGACCCGGCTCTACTTCGTCCGGGTCGTTTTGACCGGCAGGTGGTTGTACCTCGCCCAGATGTAAAGGGACGCGAGCAGATACTTACCGTACATGCAAAAAAAGTCCCTCTTACACCTGAAGTAAATCTTGAAGTTATAGCCCGTGGAACTCCTGGTTTTTCAGGAGCTGATCTTGCCAATCTTGTAAATGAGGCCGCTCTACTTGCCGCCCGCAATAACAAGACTTCAGTAGATCCACAGGACTTTGACGCTGCCAAGGACAAAGTTCTTATGGGTGCAGAGAGACGAAGCATGGTCATTTCGGATGAAGAGAAGAAAAGTACAGCATACCATGAAGCAGGTCATACCCTGGTTGCCAAGAAGGTTCC
>DCVL01000014.1:0-2538 GCA_002328035.1 Geobacter sp. UBA2189 | reverse complement strand
AAAAAGGACGAATCAATATTCCTTGGGCGTGATATGGCAATGCACAAGAACTTCAGTGAAGATACCGCCATAAAGATTGATGAAGAGATCAAGCGGATAGTTGATGAGTGTTACCTGCGAGCCATTACTATTCTTCGTGACAATGAAGATATTCTCCATAGCCTTTCAAAATTCCTGATTGAGAAAGAAAATCTTACAGGAGCAGAAGTTGACGATATTATTGAAGGGAAGGAACCTGATTTTCCTGAAAAAGAACCTGAAAAACCGAAACAGGAAAATAATACAGCTGAAGATCAGGCAAAACCACTTGATGTCCAGGCGTGAGAATGGAACTGGCAGATGAGTTTGCAATACGTTCATTATGCCTGCCATCCTCTTCTGAGGCAGTTAAGGAATTTAAACGTATAGGGGTTGAACCTGAAGGGATAGCCAGAATGCTTCCCAAACTGGCTCATCTTTCCCTGCTGGTTCCAGATGTAAGATCTGCAGCAGCCAACATTCTTAAGCAGGAGATGCTCTCCTTAGGCGGGGATGCTGCAGTTGCTCGCGGAACAGTGGCATGTTTGGTCAACAAAACTGATGTAATGCTCATTGGCACAAGAAAACAGTTGTCGGCACTATCTAAAAAACTGGTGGGTCAACCTTTTGGTCTTACCTCACTTGCCATAAAGATTGAACAGATATTAATCAATATTGAGCAGCCTGTTCGTAACTGGCATACATCAAAAAGGGTTCTGTCTCTTGAAAAGCCCCTGATAATGGGAATTCTGAATGTCACCCCCGATTCTTTCTCGGACGGCGGCTGTTTCCACGATGTTTCAAAGGCAGTTGAACATGCCTTGCAGATGGCCGATGAAGGCGCGGACATAATTGATCTTGGTGGCGAAAGCACAAGACCTGGCGCCTGTAGCGTTCAGAGCGATGAAGAAATTTCAAGAATTTTGCCTGTTATCGATGCTTTGACAAATAGACTATCCATCCCGTTGTCTGTGGACACCTGGAAAAGTCAGGTTGCAGATGCAGCACTTAATGCAGGAGCAGAGATAATAAATGATATAAGCGGCCTCAGTTTTGATGCGGCTATGCCTGAAACAGCAGCAAAACACCAAGCCGGTCTGGTGTTGATGCATACCAGAGGCAGACCTCAAGATATGCAGCAAAATACGGATTATGCAGATTTAATGGGTGAAATATCACTTTACCTGCATAAAGCCTCAGCAAAGGCTCTTTCAGCAGGTGTTTCGGCAAACAGAATCGCACTGGATCCAGGGATCGGCTTTGCCAAGGATCTTGACGGAAATCTCGAGATACTTCGCCGCTTACCGGAGCTTGAGAGTCTCTGTTATCCACTACTTGTGGGAACTTCTCGTAAGTCCTTTATAGGAAAAACGTTAAAACGGAAAGAAACTGCCGACAGACTTTTTGGGACTGCAGCTACAGTAGCCTTGGCTGTGGCCTCAGGCGCAAGAATACTGCGTGTTCATGATGTTAAAGCCATGAAAGATGTCGCCCTGATGGCTCACGCCATCATCAATCCTCCATCCTGATTCATAGAGAAATACCATGTGCAGCCCGATTGAACTGACAGGCATCAGCGACAGCGTCATTCTTACAATGATGATCTACTGCGTTGCGCTGTTTCTCAGACGGGACGTAGCTCACCGCATTCTCGGCATAATGGCAATCTTCGTTGCGTTTTCCCTGATTTCACGCCTTATAGGATTTCCCCCCCTGATACGTGTTATTGACACAATTATCTTTTCAATGCCCGTTATACTGGCATTAATATTCCAGAATGACCTCCGTCGCGCCCTCTTGATGATGGGAAAGCATCATACCAAAAGCAGCCAGACGCCTGATGACGGGGCTGTTGATGAAGTATTACAAGCCCTTTCTGATATGGCCGGCCGCAGGATCGGGGCTCTCATAGTAATTGTCAGAAACCAGCCTATTGAACACCTGATTCAGGTAGGCACCGATATTGATGCAAAGGTCACAAGCGAGCTTTTAAACTCAATATTCATTCCTTACTCTCCCATACATGATGGTGCCGTGATTCTGCATTACAGCAAGATTACCAAGGCCGGCTGCCTGCTCCCGCTTTCCCAGAATCCGGATATTTCAAAAAGCTTTGGCACAAGACACCGGGCAGCCCTCGGACTCTCCGAACTCTCAGATGCACTTGTGCTTGTGGTTTCCGAGGAAACAGGCAAGATCTCTGCAGTGCATGACAGCAAGATTACATATGATATAGATTCCGCAGATCTTAAAAAATTACTAAAAAAATCAATGGATCACCACACCCAGCGCAACTGAAGGAGCAATAAGAAATGAAACAACTGTTTGGTACAGATGGCGTACGAGGCGTTGCAAATATACACCCCATGACAACTGAAACCGCTATGCAACTGGGACGTGCAGCGGCATACATATTCAAAAGCAGCAGCCGTCGACGCCACCGTATTGTAATCGGCAAAGATACACGCCTCTCCGGATACATGCTTGAAAGTGCGCTCGTAGCAGGAATCTGTTCAATGG
>DCVL01000063.1:27091-43051 GCA_002328035.1 Geobacter sp. UBA2189 | reverse complement strand
TTGAATTAGAAATGGAATTACATCGGCGTACGCCTTAACCACCTCCATCAGGATGTTGTGTTCCGCATCCTGCAGCTCTGCGACACGTTGCTCCACCTGGGCCTCAATCCCGCGAATTTTGTAGGTTCGGGAAAATCCCTCAAACAGCGGAACAGTTAGCGCCAGCCCCACGGTATAGGTCTGAGTCTGGCTTGGCTGCAGTCCCTGGCCCGGATAGCCGTTCTGGTAATAGTTTGCCGTAAGATCCAGGGTCGGAAGTCCCTCGGAGCGTGCGGCATCAACCTTGTGGTTGACGGCATCCAGTTGCGCCTTGGCGGCTATGATGGCCGGATGCTGTTTGCGTGTTTCTTCCAACCAGGCATCAAGCTCTTTGGTGTCAGGGCTGCGGGTATCATAGAGATCATCAGCCAGGGTGATGCTGGTCTGTGCCGGAATGCCCATGGCGAAGACCAGCAGGGAAAGGGACTTCCGGTAGGCCCCCTGGGCTCTGCTCTTCTCAAGCAGGGCACGGCTGTGGGCAGTGGCGGCCTGGAGCGTATCGCTGACCGCACCGGCTCCCTTCTCTTCCCGTCGCCGGGCCGTCTCCAGGGTCTGCAAGGCGATCTCTTCACTCTTCTGCTTTGCGCCATAAGCTGCCTTGGCGGTCTGGGCATCGAAGTACGCCTGTACAACGTCGGTCAGTGTCTTTTGCAGTGCTGCATGGTGACTGGACAGTGCCGCAACCAACAGTTGATCTGCGACTGGGAATTTCCAATATTAGCCAGTTTTTTCCAATATTCCCTATGTAGACCATCCCCCGAACCCACAAATGCCTCCTAAACTGACTCAGGCAACCACCGGAAAACAGAATGCTAAGATGATCACTATAACCGCTAACAAGCTGAATGCAGCAATTAGATTATGCTTGTAACTCTGTGATATACATCGGTATCAGTAAACGCTACACCTTGTGCATACAGATCTCTTAATGTGTCTATTATTTTAATGCGCTCGCTATTGCCAATGTTTGGATGTTCATACACAGACGTAATTAATGACATCATTGCTGCCTTAGCATCTTTATTGAGGCTATCAAGAATTGAAATTATCTTAGTGACACTAGAATTTGTTATCATATGTGGATTTGTTTCAATCAGATGAGCAATGAGCCAAGCAATTGAGGCTTGCTGCGTTGAATTCACTAAATTTGTTTTCGATAAAACGTATTCTACATTTTTGTCAGCACAAAGAGGATATAAATTTCTCGATAAAATTAGTATTGCATCATGATTAATGTTGGTATCATTGGATATTTCATGGCATTTTTCCACAATGCTTTCAATCGTATTATAAGCGAAAGCCCCATGAAATTCACTCAACCGAATTTCAAAAGAGTCTGAATGTTCTGGCAAAAATTTGTCTATGAAATTACTTTTTACATTAGCCAAGGTTGTTGTATTAATATCAGGCGCATACATTGAATATCTACCAGAGGCATTATTTAATATCCACTTTGAGGCCTCATGATCAAAAAACATCTCACCACAAATCCTAGCTGCAGCACCTCTTGTAAGATTTGGGTGACCAAGAGGTGGGGTTCCTTGTTCTTCAGCAAATACGAATGTACCCGACTTCATGACGGCCCATAGGTATTTCTTAGCAGCATCTAGACTACAACCTTGACTTAAGGGGATTTCAAAAACATCTTGTAATGGAATTAACTTGCCACTGGAATCATATTCATAAGGCTTTATGTGAAGAGGAAAGCGAGCACCGCCATACAGTTGGTCAAGTTGATCAATAACAGCATCTTTTCTCTTTGAAAGCCCTAAAATTATTTTTGTCAATAGATCTCTAGATTCCCCAGCATGTTTAGGTACAGTAAGCTTAGCAATTGAATCAAGGATCATCCTCGTTTCGTGTGCATACTCAATAGCATCGAAAAAAACATCTCCTTGTGGAATATCGGTAGCGTCAAATAATAATTCAAAAATAGGATTGGCTTCATACTCTGCACGTGCTCGCCATAAGTATTTAGGAATACTCTTAGTCAAAAAGTGCCGTAGTTGCGGGCCCTTAATTGTTTGCGCGGAAAAGATGCTTGCTTTCAAGTCTGTTGCAGTCGTCAAATGTATATCCCAAATCAAAGCACTTGATGAATCATTGTAGATGTGCCTTTTAACTTTTTCTGACTTGTTAATAAAATCATTAAATAGGGCATTAAATCCACAAACACCTTTACGAATTTCGAGATATGGTATTCTTATCTTATGGTAGAGCCCTATGGTTAAATTCGATGGTGCTCCAAGAAAGTTGGGAGATTCAGAATCAAGTCCGACGGCTAAATAATTTGTAGTTTTCCCTGTGTACACTAAGGAAGAAAACGGTTCGTCCGCATGAAAGTTCATTTGGTTACTAGGAAAAGATATTTTTGAAAATGGCCCTACCTGATCATCATGAGCATAAAATTGATCTATAAATGTTGCTTTTGTTAAAAAGCGGCCACCTTTGACGAGATTGTAGTTCTGGGCACAAGGCAAGGAAAATCCACTTACCGTCACAGCATGTTTGCCGATGAATTTGGCACAAGTTTTTTTGCTTATGCCTTCTGTACGGTCATACACGTCAATACCAAGTATCAACGGAATGTTACTCACAAGATATGCGTAAACATGCTCTTTGCATACATCAATGACATCCGCTTGCTCATTGTGATAGGCATTTGAAAAATAGACATGATGAGCTTCAAGCCCTTCTGAAAGAAGCGCATATCCCATCATTTCAGGAGTAAGACCGGCAGGCGGGAATGATTTTAAAGGTGTTTGTGCAGTTGCAATTTTTGTTATCTGTGCTGGTGACTTGATCTGGTATGATTTTAAGGTCGTAGCTGCATGAAAAAGGCTCCACAGGGCGCTAGTTGCGCATGCGGCAACAACTTTGTCTTGTTCCTGAAAGGGGAGGGTTCTTCGTGCCGTAAGTTTAACCCCAAACAAGCCAACTTCATAATCTCGTACCACGGGATAGTGTCTTATGTGTGTAGCAGAGTCTCTTTCGTATACTTCTAGGCACGTCCGTCCAATAACAGTTTCTGGAAGTGGTTTAATTACAATAAAACCTATGTAATCATCATTAAGGCGTTTTTCAGTTACTGGGGAATCTGGTTTGCCTTCTAAAAACTTGGTAAATTCTATTTCAGTAAATGTTCCTGTTGATGACTTATCACAAAAGAAATGAATTCTTCTGCAGAATCTCTTATATTCTGAAAAGCATCTCACATAATATTCGGCATAATCTTCTAAGTAATGCCTGTCAACGTAATTATTTTCTACGATAATAGTTTTGACATCTTTTGCCTTGAAATAGTTTTTAAAATACTCAATCTGTTGCTTTTTATTAACTGAATCGCTATCTATTCCATATATATAGAAGTGAAGTGTTGATGGATCGTATTTTGAAACGACATAATCTGCAGATGGCATTTATTATCCTTTTCAACAAAAAAAGGACTAGCTTAGCTAGTCCTTTTTACGAGTTTTAATAGGATTTTACAGGCTATACGCCTGCCTTAATTGCTCTGAGGTTGGTTCAAAAATACGAATATTTCTTTCTCCCAGCTCAGCTGTTTTTACTAAGGTGTTCTTAAGAGACTCTCTTAATTGGGCGCTTTCCTTGCCTTCGCGTAACCTTATTATTTCTTCTATAAAATCGATTGATACCATATTTTGTACCCTTCAGGCTAGTTTACCTTCAGGAAAACTTATGTGTCTCTATATTATTTTTCGGCTGATTGCAATAATTTTTTATTTATGGAAACCTTTCCTTCAATCTTGTTAGTCTCCTGGTTACCTTCCTATTCTTCACCGCCATAGCCAATGCCTCAGGCTGTCCGATGATGATCACCAGCTTCTTGCCCCTGGTCACCCCAGTATAGATCAGGTTCCGTTCCAGTAGCGTGTAGTGCTGCATGGCCAGTGGTATCACTACGGCCGGGTATTCCGAGCCCTGACTCTTATGGATCGAAGTGGCATAGGCCAGCTGCACCTCATCAAGCTCACTGAACTCATAGGCCACATCCCTGCCGTCATACTCAATCAGCAGGGTGCTCTCCTCTGTATCAATTTCCCGTATCCTGCCGATGTCGCCGTTGAAGACTTCCTTGTCATAATTGTTAACGGTCTGGATTACCTTGTCGCCGGGAGAGAAGGTAACCCCGAATCTGGTGATCTTCGGTTCTGCCGAGCCGTTCAGCTTTGCCTGCAGCTCACTGTTAAGAGAGTAGCTGCCCAGCCCTCCCCGGTTCATGGGGGTGAGCACCTGGATGTCCTTGATCGGGTCAAGGTTGAACCGCTTGGGTATCCGCTCGGTCACCACCTGAATCAGCTTGGCGTGGATCTCTTCCGGGGTGTCGCCAGGAATAAAGTAGAAGTCGGACAGTTCCTTGCCTTCTGCGTTGAGTGGTTGCTGACCTTTGTTAATCCGGTGGGCGTTGGTAATAATCTTTGATGTTGCGGCCTGGCGGAAGATCTCGGTCAGCCTGACTGTTGGAACTGCTTCTGAATCAATGATATCTGCCAGGACGGATCCCGGGCCAACTGAAGGAAGCTGGTCAACGTCTCCGACAATCAGGAGCCCTGCTTTGTCCGGCACGGCAGAAAGCAACCGGTTCATCAGGGACACGTCAACCATGGATGATTCGTCTATGACCAGCAGTTCGGTTTCCAGGGGGTTGTCCTTGTTGCGTTTGAAGCCGAAGCTCTGGGGGTCAAACTCCAGCAGGCGGTGGATGGTCTTGGCCTCAAGGCCGGTTGATTCGGAGAGCCGCTTGGCAGCCCGGCCGGTGGGTGCGCAGAGGGTGACGTTGAGTGCCTTGGCTCTGAGGATCAGGAGGATGCTGTTAACCAGGGTGGTCTTACCCACCCCCGGGCCACCAGTAATGACCAGTACCTTGCTGGTGAGTGCCAACCGGACTGCCTGCTGTTGGGAAGGGGAAAGTTCCAGGCCGGTTTTCTGCTCAACCCAAGGGATGGCCTTGTCAGCCTGGATGCCTGACCAGGGCGGATGACCGTCTAGGAGGCGCTTGATGCTGGAGGCAATGCCCTGCTCGGCCCGTTGTAATGGGGTGAGAAAGAGGATAGGTTTACCATCCTGTTCTTCCTGCACCAGGTTCTCGGCCTCTATCTCGGCCAGGATGGCCTGTTCAATGATCGGCTTATCTATCTGGAACAGTGTGGATGATTCCTGTACCAGGGTATCCCAATAGGCGGCGCAGTGACCGTCACCGGAGAACTCCTGCAGCACATGCCGGACACCGGCCTGGGCACGGATAAGGGAGTCGGGGGCGATACCCAGCCTGCCGGCAATGACGTCAGCGGTCTTGAAACCGATTCCATGGATATCCAGGGCCAGACGGTAGGGATTTTCGGTGACCTTGGCAATGGAGTCGTCGCCGTATGTTTTGTAAATCCTGACTGCCCGTCCGGTACCGACACCGTGGGACTGGAGAAATACCATGATCTCACGAATTGCCTTCTGTTCTGACCATGCGCTGGTTATCTTTTCTATACGTTTGGGGCCGATGCCGGGAAGTGTCTTGAGACGTTCCGGTTCAGTCTCGATGATATCAAAGACCTGTTCCTTGAAGGCCTTGACCAGCACTTTTGCGAAGTGTGGGCCGATCCCCTTGACCATGCCGGAGCCAAGATATTTCTCAATCTCCTCCAGGGTGGTGGGTGGCACGACCTTGAGGTTGTGTGCCTTGAACTGCAGTCCATGGGTCTTGTCGTTGTGCCAGATACCCAGACAGTCGATGTACTCTCCAGGGGTGATGGAGGCAGCAGAACCGATGACGGTAATCAGTTCGCGATGCCCCTTAACCTTGACCCGCAGGACACAGAAGCCGCTTTCCTCGCTGTGGAAGGTGACCCGGTCTACGGAACCGGAGAGGTGTTCTTGAGGCGTGTCGGTCACTGTATCCCTTGGATGATGTCATCAGTGGTTCTGACGGTGGCATAGACAGCACCCAGGGCTGCCAGAAAGGCACCATGGACGTGGCTGGCCGGGATTGTTTCACCATTGAAGCCCAGATCGCGGGTAGCACAGGCATCACTGGCAACAGTGCATTCAAAGCCTAGGTCAAATGCTGCCCTGACCGTGGCATCAACACACATGCTTGTCATCATGCCACAGATAAGGAGTTGTGTAACTCCTGCGGCTTGGAGCTTTTCAAGCAGGTCAGTCTCCCGAAAGCTGTTGGGGAAGTATTTGGTAATGACCAGTTCGTCGGAAAGAGGGGCCACCATCGGGTGGATGGCCACACCTGGCGTGTCTGACAGGAAGAAGGTGGCATTGGGCCGAACGGAGAGGTGCTGGATGTGCAGTACCGGCCAGCCAGTCTGTCTGAAGGTGGCCAGTAAGCGTGCGGCGGCAGCGGCGGCTTCTGTGCTACCAACCAGCTCCATCCGTCCTCCGGGAAAGTAGTCTTGCTGAATATCAATCAGGATCAACGCTGTACTCATCTGTTGGTTCGCTTTCTGTTAGAAGTTATCAGTTCGGCCACTCGAATCCATGAGGTCGCCGTGTATGTCTGAAATGATTATCGTCTTAAGGACTTACAATGGGCTCAATCGGCTCATTATTCCAGTGTTCAGTTGTATTTCGATACTATCGTTTCGATGGTATCGAAACGGCTTCTGCACTGATTATTGATTTCAAATTATTTGTTTTGGATAATCCAAAATAATCTTCTGATATCGGTCAGCTACAGCAGAACAAGTGTCACGCTGCATCAAATCTTTCCTGCATCCGCTGTCTTACTTCTTCCAGATTGCTACCATCGTATCGCACCACACTCGGATGGCTAAAACCAACATTATTATCGCTGGCCGGCATGATCACCAATCCCCGTGGACGGTGCTTCAGCCAACTCTCCACGTACTCAGGCCAGTCGTCTACCAGCAGGGCACCGTAAACCATGCCTTTGTCGTGGGCAATGGTGACGCCATCAATGTACTCTTCCAGATGGTTGGCACACCACTTGACCTTTTCAGACCAGGCTGCATGTTTCCGGGATGGAGCCTTGGTAAGGATGGAGATGGAGTATCCGATCTCTTTGGCTATCTCCAAAACATCCCATCCGAGTTTGAGTTTGGGCAAATGGCGGAACCAGCCTGACTGCGAGGTTATGACATGACGCCGAGCTTCGAGGTAAGGGATGTCCTGATAAAGAACCGGTGGCGGTTCATGGGGTGAAGCGAACTTCTGGAGTTCCTTCAGCAGTTGGCCATCGTAGTCAGCAAGGGTACCGTCAAGGTCAAAGAGCGCTATCTTGGGGCGTTTCATGGTCACCTCTATATAGCATGGTGTGAGGGGTCATACTCAAGCTTATGATAAGTTACTCTTGCAGATTGGGTTGGTCAGGAGCGAGAGCACAGTGGGTTCTAAAAGCAAATCAAGCCATGCAGTGTCTGAATAGAACATTGCATGGCTCATACGACACTGTCAGTTCCCAACTTTATTCTTTGGGCCCCGACTTTATTTTTCAGTTCCCGACTTTATTCTTCGTCTACATCAAGGTTAAAGTGAGTAACTTGCTATTCTACGGTAACGCTCTTGGCCAGGTTCCTCGGTTGATCGACATCAGTTCCTTTTAATACGGCAATATGGTAGGCAAGCAGCTGTAGCGGAACTGAAAGCAGAATAGGATCAAGATCGTCGCTTAACGATGGGAGTTCCAGTATTGTCTCTGCTTTGTTCCTGACTTCAATATCTCCCTGGGTGCAAACGGCTATAACCTTGCCACTGCGGGCTATTACTTCCTCCATGTTTGATACGGTCTTTTCGTAAGTGCTGTTTTTAGGCACAAGCACCACCACTGGCACATGTTCATCAATAAGAGCGATAGGGCCGTGTTTCATCTCGCCTGCTGGATACCCTTCGGCATGTATGTAGGAGATCTCTTTAAGTTTAAGGGCACCCTCAAGGGCAATCGGGAAGTTACGCCCACGCCCCAGATACAGGAAGTCTCGTGCATTCATGTATTGACGAGCGATCTTTTCGGTCTCTTCGTTCAGATGTAAAGCCTGCTCCAGAAGTTCGGGCACCCTTTTTAAGTCTGCTATCATCTGCTGCCCTTTGGTGATGTCAATGATGCCTATAGCCCTCCCGAAACGTACGGTAAACAGGTATAGCGCTGTCAACTGGGTTACAAAGGCCTTGGTGGAGGCCACCCCAATCTCCGGGCCGGCATGTGTGTAGATTACGCCTGTAGCATCGCGGGCTATGGATGAATCCAGTACGTTGCAAATCGCCAGATTCATGGCGCCAAGTTTTTTAGCCTCACGCAGGGCTGCCAGGGTGTCGGCTGTCTCTCCGGACTGAGAGATGACCATTACCAGTGTTCTGTTGTCTATTACAGGTTTTCTGTAACGGAACTCAGAGGCAATATCGATTTCTACAGGTATGCGGCAGTGACCTTCAATCAGGAATTTTCCGGTGAGCGCTGCATGCCATGAGGTTCCACAGGCAACTATGACTATTCTTTGAACAGTTTTTAAGGCATCATTGTCATAGCTGATATCTTCAAGATATACATCTCCCTGCTGTTCCAGAAGACGACCGGCAATGGTGTCACGCACAGCGCGGGGCTGCTCATGGATCTCTTTGAGCATGAAATGCTTGTATCCGCCCTTTTCTGCCATAAGTGGAGACCAGTCAATATGTCGGGGCTTTTTATCCAGCGGATCTCCTGCAATAGTAGAAAAAGAGGCAGAGTTCCCTTTGAAGATTGCAAGCTCTCCATCTTCCATAAATACCATTTCACGCGTATGGGCAAGAATGGCTGGAATGTCAGAGGCAACGAAGAATTCACCTTCTCCCAGACCAACCACCATTGGAGAGCCAAACTTGGCTGCAATCAAGGTATCAGGCTCTTCCGTGCAGAGTATGCAGACAGCAAAGGCACCATGCAGTTCCTGCAGCGCAGCTCTGACTGCGCCTTCAAAAGATGATGCCTGCTTAAGGCGCTCCTGGATAAGGTGAGCGATAACCTCCGTATCGGTCTGGCTTGAGAAGTTATAGCCCATCGCCTGCAGTTGTTCCTTTAGTGAAAGGTAATTTTCTATGATACCATTGTGAACAACTACGACAGAACCTGATTTATGAGGGTGTGCGTTGGTTTCGGAGGGGCGTCCGTGTGTGGCCCAGCGAGTATGCCCAATACCAATACATCCAACTAGAGGCTGCTCACGCAGCAACTTTTCAAGATTTGCAAGCTTTCCTTCACTTCGTCTGACGGCAATACCTTCCGGTTGAAGAGTCGCTATGCCTGCAGAATCGTAGCCACGGTATTCGAGCTTACACAGTCCATCAAAGATTATCGGTGTTGCTTCCTGTTTACCAATATAGCCAACTATACCGCACATAGATTTATACCTTTCTCTTTAAATCCGGCAACTGGATAACCATAAGGAAGAGTGCGAGCCGGTCTAACATCTCTGAAAAACGATCATAGTCAACAGGTTTTGTTATATAGAAATTGCAGCCAAGTTCGTAGCACTTATCTATTTCTTTGGGGTCATCCGTGGTGGTAAGCATGATAACAGGCATCTTTTGAAGTTCAGGAAGAGACTTGATTCGTCGTAAGACCTCAACTCCATCAACCTTTGGCATCCTTATATCAAGCAGTAGCAGATAAGAATTGCCGTGTGCGGACGCTCTACCAGTTTCTGATATAGCTGTAATAAAATTGATCAGTTCCTGGCCATCCTGAAAACGGATGATCTCGTTATTGAATCCGGCTTCACGAAGATTGTCTATGATGAGTTCTGCATGTCCATCATCATCTTCGGCAATGAGCAGGGTCGTTTCGTTTTTAGTGATTTTTCCCATATATTTCGGAAACATCGGTCATACCTTCTTTTGTGGAAGTTTTACGATGAATCTGCTCCCTTCTCCTTCAGTGGATTCCACAGCTATAGAACCGTTAAGGCGATCGAGTATCCTTCTGGCTGCTGTAAGTCCCAGTCCTTCGCCCTGAATATTTCGAGGATTTATCCTCTGGAAAATCTCCCAAATCTGTTCGTGGTAGTCAGAATGGATACCTATGCCGTTATCCTTAACAGAATATTCTATTTCGCTGCCTGATGCTTTGCATGAAACATGAATCTGCAGTTGCCGGTCAGGTGAACGGTATTTGATTGCGTTGTCTAGCAGGTTTGTAAATACCTGGCTTACCTGAATCTCATCTCCGCTACAGGGGAGCAGCTCATCAATAACTACCCTTGCATCTGCGGTTTCAATCTGATAGGCGAGAGAGTCTGCAATTTTGCTCATTAAAAGGTTCATGTCAAGATTTTGTATATCAAGCAGGATTTGACCCAGACGAGAAACGCGTAAAAGTCCGCTAAGCAGTCCTTCCATCTTCTCTACACTGCCTATTATAAATTCTATGGATCTTGGTATTTTATCTTCCAGAACTGGCAAAAGCTCTTTTTTCTTTTCTTCAGGAAGATCAATTTCATTTAATGTCCTTGTTACAGAGACACAATTTTTACCCAATTTGCGGCTGAACCCCTGAATATTGACCAAAGGAGAACGAAGATCGTGTGAAGATACGTATATGATACTTTCAAGCTCCCTGTTTTTTGTTTCCAGCTCCCTCATAAGATGATCTCTCTGCTGTTCAGCCCTTGTTCTCTCATCAATTTCCTGTTTAAGAGAGCTGTTGCTTTCAGTCAACTCTTGGGTTCTTTCCGTAACACGTCTTTCAAGATCAGCGTTAATCTGAGCTATCTCCATAAATTGTTGACCCAGTGTGTGCGACATCTGTTGTGAGTTTTCAGTCAGTTGTTTGATCTCTGCGATGTTGCTGTCTGGCCAGACAAGATCCTGTTCTGCGAGACGTTCAGGCAGGTGAGAGGTGATTTTGGACAATGCTACAAGTGGAACTGCAATTCTGCGTGAGACGGTACATGAGGTTACAGCCCCTATGGCAAGATAAAGGAGTAGAGCGGCCAGAGAGTTGCGATGCCCTCTCAAAATTTCGGCCTGATATGGCGAAAAGGGGGTTTCTGCAATTGCATACATGGTTGTTGCCGGAAAATAATTTATTCTTATGAAGCGGTTAGCGCCTGCACGTTGCCACAGGGGAAGCGGTTCATTAAAGGAAGGTATCAGCTGGTAAATGTGCTGCCGCTCGGTTGGCAACAATTTGTTGGTTTCTACAGGATTATAATATGTCTGGTTTTGTAATTCAGAGTTGGTTGAGGCAATAAGACGCCCGTTATTGGCCATCAGGTGTAAATCCATGTACTGATTGGGTTGCATCTCTTTTAATATTCTGGTAGCTACCTTCAGTTCATCTTCACTCAGCATCTTCTTCTCAAAGTTTTTAGGGAGAACCCCTTTGTATAGGTTCTGACGTATTTTCTGGCCAATCTGACGAGCCTTTATCTCAAGAAGATCGAACATCTTCTGCCTTGTGTTAGCCTCCCTGCTCCTTCCGGTAATAACCATTACAAGTATTGCTGGCAGTACAATCGCAAGCATAAGAAGATGAAAAATAAACTGTGCGATGTTAACCGGAGAGTTACTCCGTCCAGGCCAGACCAGGTGCTCCAGAGAAAGCTGGTTTAGAAGCAGTGTTGCAATCAGCGCATTGGCGATACCGATTGTCGCATACATCAGTGCAGCAGCTGCCGTACCCAGAGCTGAAACTTTGAAGACCAGCAGAAAGAAGAAGAAAATCAGAGGCATTCCAATTAGAAGCCAATAGCCCATATCAATCATTATTATTGATAGTTTGGGATACCGTCTAATGGCTATGCCGACAAAGAGCGGCTCAAGTCCAAGCCAGATCAGGGGATAAAAATGGCCAAAAAGCTGTTTGCACCATAAAGCAGCGATAAGAGCTGCAATAATGGCCGGTATAATTCCAAACAGGCGAAGAACAAGAATTACACCGATGCTTCCAAAAAGGTAGTTAAAGCCGGTAAAAAGCTGAGGTGCCAGAACATTTCCCAGCAGGGATATCCCGACGAGTATAATAAGGGAAACAGCCTGGCGTACTCCCCATGCTGACTTCGCTTTGTTGTCCATTTAAACCTCTTTCAAGAACTGTTATTCCAATATTTCTACCATATATGCCGATAAGTGCAAGTGCACGGCCTTAAAAAGAGTGAATTGGTCCATTACTGCTTGAACCAGATCTCTGAATAATCTATTATCCAGGGTCGCAAAAGGAGATTGCTGCAGATGAACATTGAACAGATGAAGGTTGTACTAAAAGAGATACTGGCCAAGACGGAACTTACTCCATGTGTTGTCGGGCACCGTGGAGTTGGAAAGACGGCAGGAATTGTTCAGATCTGCCGTGAGGCCAACTGGCAGTATGCCCCTCTGCGCCTTGGTCAAATGGAGGTTGGAGATCTGGTCGGGATACCTTTTCGTGAAGGAAATGTAATGCATTGGTCGCGCCCTTCCTGGATGCCTGCTGATAATGCCCCTCCAACAGTTGTGCATTGTGATGAGTTAAATCGTGCCCAACAGGAGGATACACTACAGGCGATCTTCCAGTTTGTTGAGCCGCCTGCAGAGGGACTGGTGCGTTCCCTGCACACTCATCAGCTTTCAAGCCGTCACAAGGTGGTTGTTAGCATTAATCCTCCTGATGGAACATATCAGGTTGCAACCCTTGATCGTGCGCTTGTTGACAGGATGGTTATGCTTTATGTGGAGACAGATTACCACTGTTGGGCAAGATATGCCGCATCGCGTGAACTGGACACCGAAGTGCGCGGTTTTCTGGCAAGTAACAGCGGATTTCTTGCCAAACAGGGCTCAACGATGGATATGCAGGTGGAGCCAACCGAGCGGGGATGGGAGATGGTGAGTATACTTCGCAAGCAGTGCCATTTTTCGGGCGATCTTGCTATGGAGGTATATGCAGGGATAATAGGCAAGGAAGCGGCTATTACATTTATGCGTTGGCTGGCAGACCGCAAGGGGCGTCCCTTGACAGCTTCCGAAGTGCTGGATGGCTGGAATTCTGTTGTTTCAGAGAGAGCGGCAAAACAGCGTGACGACCTTCAGGCAGCCACGATGAATGACCTGATTACCACCCTGCAGATCTCGTCTAAACTGGAACAGTCACAGGAAGAACATCTGATAGAATATATTGAACTGTTGCCACGTGATCTGAGGTTTGGATTTGTAAAATCCCTGCTCAGGATTCCATCTGTTGCCTTGGCTATCAGTCAGGATAAATACGATGCAGTTATATATGAGGCAATAAAGGTTATTGGGGCAGAGGCGGCAACAGGCAGCTGATGGGTCAGCGATCCAAGATCCGCTTTATCGCTTCTGCTGACATAAAAAGTCCAAAAATAGCTGGTAGATACGAAATGCTGCCCAGATGACGTCTTGAATCATTGCCATCCCCGGCTTCACCCAATCGTTCAACCATGGATTGCTCATCTGAATAAACAACTGTTACACCGCTTGAGATGCCTGTACGGCGTAGTTCTTTTCGCAGCTTGCGAGCCAGGCGACAACCATGACTTTTGGAGATATCATCTGTTTTAACCATACCAGGATCAAGCCTGGCAGCCGCTCCCATACTGGATATAACCGGCACCTGATGCTCAACGCACTGTTTTATCAGGGCAAGTTTTGCGCTAAAGCTGTCAATTGCATCAAGCACCAGAACATGGCTTGAGATCTGAAATTCAGACAGATTTTCAGGGGTAATCAGTTTTTGAATGGCATCAATCTGAATAGAGGGATTGATCTGCTGCATCCGCTCAGCCATGACAACTGTCTTTGGCCGTCCGACTGTACTGGTCAGTGCATGGATCTGACGGTTTATATTGCTCTCATTGACAATATCAGAGTCAATAATAGTCAAATGACCCACTCCTGCCCTGGCCAATGCCTCGGCAGCATAACTGCCAACTCCGCCTAGACCTGCAACGAGAACCCTGGCTGAAGATATCCGTAACAGCGCATCGTCCCCCAGAAGCAGTGCGGTACGGGAGGAAATCATCTTGTCTGATTTGGGGCAGGAACAAGCAGGTCTAAACACGCCTGATAGACCTCATCCACTGTAACCAGATCAAAACAGAGGCGCGCCTTGCAGGCAGCAATATCTTTACAGGGCAAGCAAGGCAATTTTTTACTGATGCTGCGAACCTGATCCGCGAGAGGGTAAAACTTTTTCAGGTTAATTGGCCCGTGTATCGCAACAAGAGGTGTACCTAAAGCTGCAGCGACATGCATAGGAGCAGAGTCATTTGTGACAAACAGTTTCAATCGGCCTATCAGTTCAAATGCCTGAAAAAGGGTTAATGACGATGTATCAATGGCTGGTTCTTGCATGGCTCCCATAACCTGATTGATAATAGACTGCTCATTAGGGCTTCCAAACAATAGGATGGTAGCATTATTTTTCTTGGCAAGAATATCAGCTACTGCAGCAAAACGTTCAGCACTCCAACGCTTGAAGTCATATGATGCACAAGGATTTATTCCTATTATCAGTTTGCCTTGAAGATTACGCTGCACCAAATATTCGTCAATAAAAGCAGGAGCTGTTTCTGAGCCAAAGAACTCAAGTCTGAGTTTAGCGGATAGAGCAGTTTCAGGTAAGCATCCGGCATCAATAAGAAATTTAAGGTTTGCCTTTGCTGCATGTATGGTTGCAGAAGCGAAGTTGTTATCAAAGCTGGAACGCACTTTGAATGGTAATGAGAGCAGTTGTTTTTTATGCCCTGCCTTAACCCTGCCTCGCGCAAACAAAGCTACTAAAGCGCTATCGGTTACATTGTGAAAATCTATGACATAATCATATTGAACAGAACGCAAATCCTTTATGAATTCAATTAGACGACGTGTAAAATGGATGTATTTGCCCTGAAACAGCTCTCTTTTAAGTTCTTTCTTGGGCACCAGGATTATACGTCCAAGATCCGGATGGTGGGCAAGAGCTGCAGCAAAGCGGTCATATACAACAACATCAATTTGGCAGGATGGTTCTTGTTCTTTCAAGGCTCTGATGGCGGGTGTGGCAAGAAGGATGTCTCCTAGAGAACCAAGCCTGACGAGAAGAAACTTTTTCATCGAATTAATGGTTCGTCTGCTTGGCGCGGTATAATTCCGGATTCAGTGTCGGATCGTTGTACATCTTAAACTGTTTGTAAAGTTTCATCCGTTTACGACCTGCCAAATAATCATCAAGAAGTTGTTGGAGTGCAACATATAGATCATAGCGCTGTAGCTGCAAAACGGAGAGCTTATGCAAAGAACGCTGACGATGTTCGTTGTCAACGTCATCCCGCTGACTATCTTCAGCCATATGATAAATCTTCAGTGACATGATTGAAATACGGTCTACAATACTGCCTGGGGTTTCAGAATTAATCAGGACAGTTATCGGATCTGGAATGGTTTTAGACAGCTCTTCAAGGATCGCCTCATCAAGCTTCTCAATCTGATCGTTGCGCTGCTGGTTCAATCTGTCTATCGCCCTTTTAACAGTTGCAATCTCGCTGTCGTCCACATCAGTGCGACGTGCCTTGTCCTCTTCATGCCAAAGAAGATAATTGCGCCAGGCCAGCTCTAACGCAATGGGATTCACCGCACCCTGAAGTACGTCAAAAGTGGAATCATTTTGGTGCCAGCACTTGATGGCACGATCAAAGGCTGTTTCAAGATTTGCAATCTTCAATTTATTCAGCACTATCCTTATTCCTCCCTTTACGCATAACTGTAAGAACTGCGTCCATCATAGCATCAACGCTGATGCTGTGTCGACATTCATCATCCTTTTCACAAGACTTACGCAGACATTTGGTACAGGACAATGGAGACTGAACAACAATATGGTGACTTCCCAGTGGTCCGTTCAGCGAACCATCTGTACAACGGTAGAAGGAGACGGTTGGCGTTCCCACGGCAGCTGCCAGATGAATCGGCCCTGTGTCGCCCCCT
>DCVL01000063.1:0-27049 GCA_002328035.1 Geobacter sp. UBA2189 | reverse complement strand
CTGCCAATTGCTTCCACCCCTCTGCATGCCAGAGTTTGGTCGCCCAGGTCGTACCGTTATGAAACAGAATGAGCGGACGCCCTTTAACGGCTCCAATCATCTGTTGTGCACAGGCATTGTCGTCAGGCGAGGTGTAAATATCACTGCTTGGTTCGAACGATTCAAGGGGAATAGAAAATGAATTACTGACTATTCGAAGATACCTCTGAACCGCGTTTTTATCAGAGGGCAAAAAGTTGACCTTACGGTTCGTAAAAAAACCATTAAGGCATTCCTGCTGATTTGCTTTGCTAAAGCCGACCTTCACCGGGGCACGGCCAAAGGCGCAGACTAAGCCGCTCTTGAGGTTGCCTTGCAGATCAAAGATCAAGTCGTAGCGTTCCTGGCGCAGTGATTTAATAAGGGATACAATTTCCTGCCAGGTATGCCAGGAAAATGGTGCTTTTTTCCAGCTCCTGAAAGCCACCAAAAGAACGCGATTAATTAACGGATTGCCAGAAACAAGATCAACAAAGGCTTCGTCTACCACCCAGTCAATCGAGGCAGTGGGCTCTACCTGCCGGAGATATTCCAGTACGGGCAATGCATGGATGATGTCTCCAAGGGAGGATGTCTTGATGATCAGGATACGCATAAAAACACCGGTTGAGGCTGCAACAGCAGGCAATTATTGAAGTAGTAAGTCACCTATTTATTATTCTCTTTTTTCTCAGGTCAACTGAAATCTGTTCAGAAGAAAGATGACTAGTACGATGTGCTGGCGCAAGCTCGAAGCTATAACTTTGTGATGAGGCATCATTACTCTGTCTGAGCCTTCCAAGACACCCTTCCTGACGTATTGACTCCCAAGGGATCCTCTTTACAAGTTTACCATCAAGTGTCCTGAATTCAATATCACCAATACGAAGATTCATACTGCCGGTTGTGTCTAAAATGATCCTGAGAGAGCTAATCTGCTGGGCTGGCACGCGACACTCGTAAGTAAGAGGTTGCTCCGAAGGAATCAGGCTGATGGTTCCCTTATTCCTCCACTTTTCTTTCTGTTTTTCTTTTATTGCTATCCATGCAACTCCGGTATTGTCTGCCTGCGCATGTATAACAACCACGCCGCCAGCTGGAGGCGAAAGGTAGTAAGCCCCAATTACTTCAGAGAGAGAAAGCAGAAGTAACCCTGAAATGCCTACGACCACAATGAACCTTGCAATTCTAATCTTAAATGGCGAACGCCCTCTGCTTCCAACAGCCAGAAAGGCTAAAGGTAAATATGGGATATAGTAGCGTCCTAGTACACCATCAAAACCTTTAGCTCCAATAGGTGTCCAGAACAGATACATTACAAGCGGTATTGCAACGATTGCGGCAACAAATATCAGCCCCCCCGTCAAGCGAAACCCAAAAGGAAGTTTAACCTTCTTGTCTAAAAAAAGACTGAGTAAAAGCAATAAATATGCAAATAGATAGCCCCAGCTAGGAATATAAATATTTGCCCAACCAAACACGGCTGTGGCTCCTCTCAAAAGATTTTGCCCCCGTGCTGCATACCCTTGCACTATGATACTGGGTATTCTCGTAGGGGCTTCAAGCAGATATTTTAGTTGGATAGATCCATTTACTTGAGCAAGAAAATAGTTTGAGCCGCTTCCTGCAACAGATTGAGTATTTAAGGCAGGAGTTTGAAGATTAGGCAATGAGAGTGTAATGGGATGTGATTTGAACGCTAAACCTGCAAGCACTGCCATACAAATAAAGAAAATTACAAATCCAATCAACATCTTTTTCGAATTGATTTTTCTAAACAGTAAACAAACAGGTAAAAATAACAAAATAGAATACATTGACTTGGTCAGTGCAAGTGCAACAGCAACTAAGGTTAGCACAACAAAATTGAATAATGATATGGGACTTTTTTGCAGTAACCTGGCAAGTATCAGGGCAACCCAGAGCAAGGCCAATGCGCTCGTAATTGCATCGGGAGAAAAAGAGCCCATTAAAAACAGACGTGTTGGCATAAGCGCCAAGACCACAAACAACCAGCGACCATAAGGGGTGATACGAATTGCATAGTAGGTGATTGCCAAAGCAGCCAAGAAAGTTGCAATCCGCGCGGCATACAAATACACTGCCGTATTGGGTCTTAGCAGCATCAGTACCTTTACAGCAATGGCTGCTGGCAGATAGGGTAGCGGTGCGTAAGAACTTGCATACCCCAACTCTTCTAATGCGCCACTAGGAGATGTCAAAAATGCCTTTAGCTGCGGAGCAAGATTCTGCGGTTCTCTCCCCAAGCCGCTAAGATTGCAAAGGTCGCAGTAGCCATCTAGATTCGGTAGTTTGACCTCAGCTACAGAAAAAAAAGTCCCTTGGGCAACACGAAACACTCGATACAGGTGTGCCGGCTCATCAGGAACACCGCAAGGGGGGGTCGTCACCAGAAAGATCAGACCAAATACAAGAGCTAGAACAAGGTATACGTAGGACGGTTTTCTAAGGATAGAGAGTTTTGCAATGCGTAAAGCAAGTACAGAAAGCAGATGAGAAGAATTCAAGAAAAGATTCATCTACAGTTCCTTCTTCTTGCTAGCCACGACAGACCAAGTTTCACCAAATGGAGGAATTAACTTACTAAAAAGCGCTAAATAGCTTATACGAGTTGCCTTCCGTTGGGGTTTTATTGCCGTCATCCGTTTAGGTGAAACTCTTTTATTACGTAAAGCCTCAAAACTGGAAAAAACGGATTGACTCGTCAGGCTGAAATGGGGGGTTGTCTGAATGCCTTCAAAACCACTAGAAGTAAGCAAGTAATGAAGTGCTCTACCTGAAAAAAGATACCGAATATAAGGAGCACGTAAACAGCTCCAATATCCTTGGAAAAGCCATCCAACAAGAGAATTCGCATTGAGTGTCTCAATATAGAGCGTTCCACCAGGTTTGATATAACAGTAAACATTTTTTAATAACCGGTTTGGGTCATTAACTTGCTCAAGTGCATCCAGCATAATGACGCTACTATATCCCTCCTTGGGCATGGAAAAGGAAAGTGCCTCAATATCTCCGGTATCTGTCGTTTTGGCGATAAATAGCCTTGAAGAACTTTCGTTGATAGAGCTGAAAGAGTTGAAATCTGCCCCAACAATCAGAAGCAGATCTGATTGAGGTTGAGCCATAGGCTTAACAGTTTCAATGGCATCAGACAGCTTGTTGTGTCCAATGTTCATAGATGATGTTATGGATCTCACTGGCTGGCCGGCATCTTTAAGCCAAACGATACCGCAGGCTTTTGAGGTGCAACGGAGGTAGTCATAACGTTCCGTATCATGAAGACTGGTAAAATTCCTCACACCTTTACGCCATAATCTACCTTTGGAACCACAAACAGGACAGCTTTGATCAGCAGTATTTTGTTTTTCGTCTATTAATGCAGTCGGATACCCCCTTTTTTGAAGCAATGGCATTACTGTGTCCATTGCCACCTTACGGTTCCTTACTGCATCGCGCTTTAAAAAGGGACTACCTGCCTCAATCAACTCTGCTGCAAACTTGACCGAGGCATTGTCTTTTCTCCTGAGACGCTTTCCGGCAGCAGTACAAAATTCACCAATACTGTCAAATGGGCACAGAACACCAGGCTGAAAACCGGATTCGACCAACCATTGGGTCAAGCCCACCTCATAGCTTTGGATGACCTGCATTTTATTCTTGTACGGCAGCACGCCTTTCCAAAAGTCTTGAAACGCCTCAGAAGCAATCACTCTTTTGCTGAAGACAAGAAAATATGTTTGAAGATGCGGTTGCATCTGGAAGCACTCAGTAACCCCCCAAAAATCACAGGAAAGTTGACTCATCCGCTGAAAAGCATCCTTCATGTCAAAAAGAGGTCCAAACACACTGGAGTTCATCAGAATAACTTCATCGTAAAGGGATAGGTCAACAGACTCCATGCCGAGCTTCCACATATAGAAGTCATAGCCTGTGTTGTTATTAACAATCAGAGTTGAGCAATACCCGGTAAGCAGAAGTCGATCCTTGTCAAGCAAAGGAGAGTTTGAAATAAAAATCAGGTCAACGCAGAGTGGGCGCATCGTCTGCAAGGCATGCAAGACAAACGGCCTGACCAAACCTTTGGCGTCAAAATGAGCATAACATACGAGTCGTTTCATCTATTTCTGTCCACCTTACTCAAAGCTGACCTGATTAAAAATCAGCTCTGATGCCTTACAGCTCCAATGTGTGTCATCTGGATAGTAGATATCCATTTCTCCATTTTTTGAGGCATCCAAGAGTATAGCTTTGGTATCAATAAGCTGATATCGCTTGGGGAGTACTCGTAACTCTTCAAAAAACCGGCTTGGAGGATAGGGGTTGCCAACTATGTATTCACTGTATAGATTGTATTTATCAACCGCAGGCATAAAATAAAGCTTAATCCCCTTGGTGGTGAGCAGCTCAGACATCCTGTTCAGATTATCGTTAAGCAGAGCCATTGTTTGTGGCGTTTGGCGTGACAGGTTGCGGATGTCATCATGCCAGAATAATAGTCTGTCTGAAAGCTTCACGCTAAAAAAAGGCTTTGACAGTTTTTTTACAAGCACCTGGCGTGTGGGCGAGTCCTCAAACAGGTAGCGAACGGAATAATACAGATATTTCATGTTACCCGTATTAATAAACCTGATCTGTGGAAGAGCTGTCGGGGATGTAACAGACCCCAAATAGTGCTGCCTGATCTGATCAACATGGAGACTTTCAGAAAAGGAGAGTTCCTGACCAAAGCGCTCAACAGCAATTCTTTCAACTGTTTGTAGTATTACTACCCTAGGTTTTATAATATTCAAATAGCCACTATTTAAAAGTACAATTAAGGTTGAAAGAGGTCCTTTCTTCTGGTCGAACATTCCTAAATTCAGCACGGTCAGATCGTTAAGGCTGGCAATATAGTCCTGATAGTAGCTGTTGCGCCCCCCGCCTCCTCCATTGGAGAAGGAATCTCCGATGGTGAGTACATCTATCTTTTGCCCCTGGTAGTCTTGAAACTCCAGATGGCGACGGGGGAGATCATTCATAGCCCTGCGTGGCAGCTTTGCTCCCAAAAGATAGCCGGTTCTGGCCAGGTCGCCCCCCGGGCCATCACTGTCGGCCAGCAGCCTCTCGGTACAGCATTTCCAAATCCAGAAATTGATGGCGACAAATGTGGCAAGGGCGATCAGAAAGCCGCAGGTCAGTTTTTTATACTTCATCGGACATCCTAAAATTGAAAATAGAGAAACTCACTGACCTTACTCATATCCAGTAACGTCCAGCACGCAACAGACAGCAGTAAGAGGCAGAAGCCCCAGGCCGGGCGAACCCGTGCCACCAGTTCCATAGAGTTCTTCATCTGACCGGTAATGACCAGGGTAATCAGCACCAGGATCCAGGTCTTGTCATTGCCGTGGATCTGATCCAGCCACTTGCCAAAGACGATCCCCAGGTCATGTAGGAAGGCAACTTTTGCAAGAGAGCTGTGCAGCATGACGCCGTTTAATCCGACCATTCCCTCCAGTATCCGCACGGCTCCTTCCAGCGACTTGGCTCGGAAGAATACGAAGGAGATATTTACAAAATTGAAGGTAATCAACCAGCCTAGCCAGGCTGGTATTTTACGCTTTTTCTTTTTCCAGACATGGTTGACCACCAGTCCGGCACCATGCATCCCGCCCCATATAATAAAATTCCAGCCGGCGCCGTGCCAGAAACCTGAAATCAGCATGGCAAGGAAGATGGCAACAAGCGAACTGGAAAAGGTGATGTTCTTAAAAGTCCGTAAAATAGGGGTATAGAGATAGGTTGTAATAAAGTTAGTAAGACTAATGTGCCAACGTTTCCAGAAGTCGATCATGCCGGTAGCCTTGTAAGGGCTGTTGAAGTTGACCGGCAACTGAATATTGAACATCCAGCCGATACCTACTGCCATATCGCTGTAACCACTGAAGTCAAAATAGAGTTGGAAGGTGTAAGAGAGGCTGGTCAACCAAGCCGGTACAAAGGTCAGCGGCTGTGCCGTATCAAAACCGGCTGATGCCCAGACCGAAAAGGTGTCGGCTAGAATTACCTTTTTGAAAAGTCCCAGAAAAAAAAGCGTTAGCCCGAGGTAAAGATTTTTCCAGTTTATCACCTTGTTTCGCAACCGGTCAAACTGTGGCATCATCTCTTTGTGATGCAGTATAGGTCCTGCCAGCAGGTGCGGAAAGAAGGTCACGAAGAGGGCATAATTCAGCAGGTTCCTTTCTTCGACAAGCCCTTCATATGCATCCACCAGAAATGCTATCTGGGTAATAGTAAAAAAGCTTATGCCCAAAGGCAGTATGATCTTAAGCAACGGCGATTGGGCACCGGTCAGGCTGTTGGCTGTAGTAATGAAAAAGTCCATGTATTTGAACCAGCAAAGCAGCCATATGTTGACCAGTATTCCGCTGATAAAGATGGCTCGTTTTGAAACGTTCCTGATCTTCGCCTGCTCATACTCTGCAAGTGCCCCGCCGACCGTATAGTTAAAGAGGATAGAACCCAGAATCAGTGGCAGATAGCGCATATCCCACCAGCTGTAGAAGAAGAGTGAGGTGAACAGCAGCCACGATCTGGCGGCAATGGTAAGACGCTGGCGCAGCAGCAGAAAATAGACCGTCAGGGTAACCGGCAGAAAGAGAAACATAAATTCAAACGAGTTAAAAAGCATGCCTTAAGTAGCGTCCTATCTCGCTGCCTTCTTATTGATCAGATCCAGCATATCGCCGACGTTCTTCAGCTTTTGCAATTCACCCAGGGCGAATTTGATCGAATACTTCAGCTCTAGGGCAATCACCAGATTCATATGGGTCAGGGAATCCCAGTCTTCAATGTCATCGGCTGTAGTTTCTCGCTGCAGGGTTATGCTATGGTCATCAAAGACCTGATGAAAAACAGTTTCAAGGTTTTCAAGGGTAATCATTTATTCCTCCAGTGTGGAAATATCCCCGGCATCCAGACCAAGATAGCGTGCCTTGAGTACGCGTCGCATGATCTTGCCGCTCTTGTTTTTCGGCAGTCTCTCAAGCTGTAGCACCTCCTGAGGTATGGCAACAGAAGAGAGACGGTTGGCAATATGCAGACGGATTTTCAGTTCCAGTTCTGCAGTGAACTCGATACCCGCGTCGATATGCACGAAGGCGATCACCTTCTCAAAGAGCAATTCATCCGGAACACCTATAACACCTGATTCCGCTATCTCAGGCAGCTCCAGCAGTGCGCTTTCCACCTCAAAGGGGCTCACCAGATGCCCTGAGGTATTGATCACATCGTCACTGCGCCCCAGAAACCAGTAGTACCCATCCCTATCCTGCCAGGCCATGTCCCCTGTGTAGTACCAGCCGTCCCTGAACTTGCTGCGATAGGCCGAGTCATTGTTCAAATAGGTGATGAACATGGAGTCCCAGCCAGCCTTCAGGCAGAGATTGCCCTGGCTACCGGCCGGGAGTTCCGTACCGTCATCCGCCAGAATCCCCGGTTCAATGCCGGGCAACGCGGTTCCCATTGAACCGGGACGGATCGGCACACCGGGGCGATTGGCAATCATGATGGCGCCGGTCTCGGTCTGAAACCAGGTATCGTAGATCTCCTTGTCCAGACAGGAGCGTGACCAGATGATCACTTCCGGATTAAGGGGTTCGCCAACGCTGAAGATCTGTTTCAGATGGTTGAGATCCAGCCCCTGGTACAGTTCCTGTTCCTCCCGCATCAACATCCGCAGAGCCGTGGGGGCCGTATACCAGACCGTCACCCGCTCACGCTGCAGCAGATCAAGCCAGTGGCCGGCATCGTAGCCGCCGCTGTAGTGAAGCTGGGTCACTCCCAGGCTCCAGGGACCGATAATACCGTATGAAGTACCGGTGACCCAGCCCTGATCGGCGGTGCACCAGAAGAGATCATCTTCCCCCAGCCCCAGCACCTCACTGGCTGTGTGGCTCTGCTGCAGGACACTGCCGTGGCGGTGCAGCACTCCCTTGGGCTTGCCGGTTGAACCGGAGGTGTAGTGCAGCACCGAGGGGGTATCGGCCGTAGTGACCGGTACGGCAAAGGTCTCTGAGGCATCTGCCATCAGATGGGGCCAGCTCAGTACATCTGCAGACAGGTCGGCGGCTACGTCAGTCAGAATAATCGTCCTGAGCGCCGGCAGCTGATCACGGATACGTTCAATCTTGCGGTAGAGACTCTTGCGAGTTACCACCAGACGGGCGGCGGAGTCCCCCAACCTGTCCAGCAAGGAATCTTCACCAAAATTTGAAAAAAGCGTGCCGGTGATACACTCCACCTTGAGCGAACCTAGAAAAGCCACTATCTGTTCCGTTGACTTGGGTAGAAAGGTGAACAGTACCTCTCCCTTTGCAATGCCCAGCCCCTTCAGCAGATTGGCAAAACGGTTTGAAGAACCCTCCAGGTCAGAGAAGGTGTAGTCACTCCGCTCCAGACGAGGAGAAAACCAGCGCATTGCCGTCTTTTTGCCACGACCTGCCTCGCACTGCTGCTTGGTACAGATATGACCAATATTGTACTGGTTATTTTGAATGAGTTCGTATGACATGCTTCTGTATCTCCGCCAACACCTGGTCAGGAGTAATTGCATCCAGGCATTCCGGTCGGTTGTGCGTACTTATCCTGCACTGTTCCTTATTGCAGGGGACACATTCCCAGTCTTTCTGAATGATGGTAATGTTCCCGCTTCGTTGTATCCCCCTGTTTTTGAGAAAAGGAGAAAATTCAGAACAATCATTAGGCCAAGGTCCCCAATAGCGTGTCAGAGAAGAACCATATATTGCAATAACCGTTACCTCCATTGCAGCCGCAATATGAGTTGCCGCAGTATCTATTCCTATATAGGCTTCACAAGTTTCAAGGCCTGCAGCAAATTGTGTAAAAGAGCAAGGATAGACTACAGTCTCAGAAGGTGAATACGAAAGAATTTCATTTAGAAAAGCCGCATCACCAGGTGCTGGTGTTGCCGTGAATACAGGTATAAAATCTGTTTGTTCTAAAAGGAGTTTTGCCAGCTCTCCCCACTTCTTTGCTGGCCAGTATTTAAATTCTTTCATGCTATAAGGGTGCATCAGTATAAATTTTTTTGATGGAAGATTTGAGCAGGCATAATGACGGTCATCATCGTCATAACCCATGACAACTTTATAAATTGGCTTTATTCCCAACATACGTAGAGGCATCAATGTAGTAGGTACAGCATGGATTAGATCGTACCAAACATAATGCATGCTTAAAAGTATTCCCTTCCACCACTCTTTTCGCCATCCGTTTGTAAGACCTATTGAATATTTACCAGTAATTGAAGCAATTAAGGTGTTCCTGTCAGAGGCATTAGCAGCAATTGAGACATCATATTTTTTAAACAATGACACAAGCACTGCAATTCCAGTGGTGTCCTTTTTTATTGTGTGGATTTTTCGGATAAATTTATTTTTTGCTAAAACCTTTTCTGTACCTTGAAATACTAGATAATCTACAACAGCGTCAGGCTCTGCAGTTTTTATGGAAAGAGCCAGAGGAGTAGTAAGGAGAACATCGCCAATATATCTACAGCAGACAATTAAATATGATTTTTGTGAACTAATCATAACGTAAACGTCCACCATGATATTTTTCAATTAAAGAATGTCCATAACGGATTGACTCCAAGCGGCTTTTAATCTTGTTAAGGAGCTTATCCGAACTCCTCATTAGAGCTCTCTTCCACCAAGGTAATTTCCACTTCTTTATGAAGTACGCCTTGTTTTTCAGGGCATAATCGGGTGTGTCACGACGTGCCACCACAGCTTTCTGGGTAATAGAGCCAAAGTGATGGATAAAGGCCGAGCCGACTGTTCCTAGATGGAAACCTGCCAGTCGTGCACGTAGAAACAGGTCTTTATCTTCATATTGTCCTATACGAAAGTTTTCATCAAAAACCCCGATGGTTTCAAACACCCTGCGGTTGGTCATAAAGCAGATACCGTTGACTGTACCGGATCTGAGAACCGACTTCATCCGACTGGTCAGCTCTTCTGCATATGTTTCAAGTTCATAATTTAAAATACCTTCGCGAATGGCCGGGCTGACCATATCCAGTTGATTCTCAGTGGCAGCTGACAACAACCCCTGCAACCAGCCGTTACTGAGGATCACGTCGTTATTCATGACCACGATCCACTCACCAGATGCTGCCTTAATCCCCTGATTACAGGCACCGGCAAAACCAAGGTTTTCCCTGTTGGCAATCAGCACCAGATCCGGCACGGTTTGCAGATAGTCGGCAGTCCCATCGCTTGAGGCATTATCCACTAGAATCAGCTCTAGATTGGCGGACGTGGTACGCCACAGGCTTTCCAGGCAGCTGCGGGTATACTCCAGCTGGTTGTAAAGCGGAATAACTATACTGACCGTTGGGTCTATCTGCCCCTCCGCCTGCCCCATTACAGCCACCCGGTATCTACAGATTGTTCAAGGTCAAGCCCGACCAGATCTTCGTCCAATGGGAGGGTATCGCTTCCGGTGCGGCCAGCGGTTCTCCAGCGCGGTAAACGACTGCCATAGATCTTAACTATTCCGATTGTTGGCTGAGCCCTTGTTGCACCTGGTAGAGGAACAAGACAGCTTGATGGAGTGCCAAGCACGTTTGCTGCCCAGTGTGAATAACCAGAAATCGGAGTTGCGAGAATTATCGGACAACATGCTAGAGCAAAAAGATCTGCAACAGGATTGATCTTAGACTGATGTTCGTTTCCTATATTTTTATAAGCATAATTAGAAACCTGATTGAGTGTTATTATGTCAAAATTTTTAGTCAATGTCTGATATGTTGCAGGATCTCCGGTACAGGAGAGGAAAAAACAGATGTCTTTGTTTTTCTTCACTAAAGATGTCATTGCCTTCTCATACCACCAGATCGGCACGGCAGGCCACTCATAGCCATCAATACGGTAGCTGTCAGGATCAACGACATGGAAGTCGCCATGCCGGATATGCAGCCCGACAACAGGACGTCCAGACGCCTTTTTCAAGGTGGTTCGAACATCATCTGTCAGATGTTGCTTTAAATGCAGTTTAGTAGGAATTTGCATATAGACAGGATCCAGCCGATGTGGGGGGCCATCCAGTGAGCGCAGCAGGATCTTTTTCCCCCGCAGCCCTGCAAAGACGGCCTCATCACAGTTCCTGACCCGCTCGGCTCCCAATTTTGTCAGCCAGGTCACACGACCCTGCCTGGTTCCTTCAACCTCAAACGAATCCAATTCCCGCCAGTCAAGCACGATGTCGTGCCCAAACTCCTGCTGAATGGCAAAGGCCAGCGGCAGCGTCTCCAGACGGTTGGTTATTCCCACAAATTCTTCAATATAGAGTTTGGGCATAGTGCGGCTACTTTCGGTTTGCTTCAGCGTTGAGTTCTGACAGTTTTGCATATTTGCAGAAGGTATAGACGGCATAGAGCAGTGAGATCAACAGGCCGACCCGGCCATCCAGAAAGCCTCTGCGCAGCAGATACATCTTTATAAACGTGGCAAACGGTTTGAGCAGCATCTGGAGGATGTTGGTGGTTTTGCCGCTGCGATGATACTCTTCTGCCGCCAGCGTGGAATATCTGTTCATGCGCTCCAGGTAATCACCCACGCCATTGTAGGTGTAGTGAACCAGATTCCCCGCAAGAGTGCCAATTACTCCGGCGGCTTGCAACGATTCATGCACAGCACGTTCACTGAATGAGCATTTACGCCGATCATACAGACGGGTGGAATAGTCAGGATACCAGCCGCAGTGACGGATCCAGCGGCTGCCAAAGTAATTTTTACGTGCCATGCGTGCCGCAGCAAAACTGCTGCTGTCAAACTGTTCAATTGAACGCCTAAGTTCCGGCGACACCCTTTCATCGGCATCTAGATTTATAATCAGGTCATGTCGTGCCAGCTCTGCAGCTCTATTCTTCTGCTTCCCGTACCCAAGCCACTCCTGATGATAAAAGCTAACCTTGGGATACGCTAGGCACAGCTCTTCCGTTTGATCAGAACTGCCCGAGTCAAGCACAATAATTTCGTCAACAAAATCAAGGCTGGCAAGACAGTCGCCGATGTTGTTTTCTTCATTCAGAGTGATGATTGTGGCAGATATAGGCATGACCTGTCACGCTGGAGCAGCGTCGCCCTGCGTAGGATAATCACTGAACTGCAATGCATGTAATCTGCTGTACAGCCCACTTCCCTCAACAAGATCGGCATGGTTGCCGCACTCGACAATCTGGCCTTTCTCTAGCACCACTATGGTGTCGGCATGCATGACAGTTGATAGCCTATGTGCAATCACAAAGGTTGTCCGGTTCAGCATCAGGTTGTCCAGAGCCTTCTGTACCATTTTTTCGCTCTCGGTATCCAGTGCGCTAGTGGCCTCATCCAGAATCAAAATAGGGGCATTTTTAAGCAGTGCTCGCGCAATGCAGATCCGCTGACGTTGTCCGCCTGAAAGCCTAACTCCTCTGTCGCCTATATTGGTTTCATAACCCTCGGGCAGTTCCATAACAAAGTCATGGGCAAAGGCGGCTTTAGCCGAGTCCTGTACTTCTTCATCAGAGGCACCAGGTTTACCATAACGGATGTTATTGGCGATGGTGTCATTGAAAAGTGTGGTTTCCTGATCAACCAGAGCAAACTGAAGATTAAGCGATACAAGACTAATCTCACGCAGGTCATGTCCATCCAGGAGAATGGTGCCACTACCGACATCGTAAAAGCGCATTAGCAGGGCTGCCAATGTCGATTTACCCCCACCTGACGGTCCCACCAGTGCTACCATCTGGCCTGGCTCAACAGTCAGGCAGATATTCTGTAGTACCGGCTCATCGCCGTAACCAAATGAAACATCAAGCAGCTCAACCCTGCCGCTAACCTGTGAGAGTTCAATGGCAGTATCCTTGTCAGAAATCCGGCGATATTGATCCATCAGTTGAAAGACCCGATCTGCAGCGCCGGAAGAGCGTTGTACTATATTGTAAGAACCTTGCAGCTTCTTGACAGGGTTAAATAGCATAATCATAGCGGCGATAAAGGAAAAGAGTTCTGATGCAGACATGCGCCCTGACATCACCTGGCTACCTCCTAGCCAGACGACCGTGGCGATACCAAGCGAAATGATCATCTCGGAAATAGGCATGGCTAGTGATTCGTATTTGATAAATCGTTTGTATTGGTTCAGAAAAGCTAGATTTTCTTCTCTAAATCTAGTTATTACTTGCCTCTCAAGGCCAAAAGCCTTGATAACCTTGATACCGGAAAATGTCTCTTGAAGAATTGAAGAAATTCCCCCCATAACATCCAGACTGCGCCGGGCAGCATTTTTGATCTTTTTGCCGATTAGCTGAGCCGGATAGATAGTTAGTGGTAAAACAATAAAACAGATAATCGCGAGTTGCCAGTTACGATAGAAAATTACACTTAAAAGAGATACAAAAGAAATCAGATCTCTAAAAAGTCCACAGACTACGTTAGACATACCTTCCTGCATCATGCCAATATCATTGGTCATGCGTGACATCAGTTCGCCTGTAGCCTGTTTGTTGTAGAATGCCATATCCTTGCGGATGGTGCTGCTGTACAGGTCGTTGCGAATATCCTGAATTGCCTTCTGACCTGCCAACTTGATAGTGGTATCGTAGGTGAAACGGCAGATCCCACGAAACATGAACAGAGCCACAATTCCGACAGGAACCAGAAGGAAGATGTTGTTATCCTTTCCGGCAAATATTTTTTGCAAGACAGGTTCAACCAGATAGGCAAAAGCCCCATCCATAGCCCCCACAACTATGGAACAGATGGCGGATAAAACCAATAGAGCCCAGTAGGGCTTAAGATAAGCAAGTGTTCTGATAAGGACAGAATTCATGTTGTTTGGTAGTTTCTTTCATACAGTTGTTTGGATGCTTGTACTACATCATCAACTGTGACAGCAGTCATGCAGCGATGGTCGGTCGGACATTTGCGCAATTTACAGGGAGCGCAATTAAAAGGATGACGTATTACAACTGCATTTTCAGTGGATGGTGCCGTACCTGTATGGTCTGTTGGCCCGAATATTGCCACAAGCGGTACTCCAAATGCGGCAGCTATATGCATTGGACCAGAGTCATTTGTGACAAAGAAGTTGCATCGCTTAATCAAAGCCATCAACTGGCGTACTGAAGTTTTTCCGGCCATATTCAGGCAGTTCCCCTGCAATGTCCGCTCAATTTCAGTAACGATCCCTAGTTCGTTAGAGCCGCCAAACAGTAGTATCTTGGCGCCCCATTCATCAGCCAGACGCCTTGCCACTTCGCCAAACCGCTCTGGATACCAGCGTTTAGCTGAACCAAAGCTCGCTCCGGCATTAATCCCCAAAATTATCTCATCGCCTTTTATTCCGTGGTTGTATAGAAGCTCTTTGGCAGCAAGGTCTTCTTTAGCGCTTGTACTGAGGAACGGCTTCTTTATGCTGCCATGAATATCAAAATGAGCAAGTAAATCAAGGTAATACTGTACTTCGTGAATTGCGTCAGGTTTGTCTGATTCGTGATAGGTTCTGGTCAGCAACAGGCTGCGTCCATCACTGGCTTTACCTATCCTGTCAGGGATCCTTGCAAGCCAGGGAACCAGAGCCGAATCAAAAGAGTTTGGAAGAATTACAGCAAGTTCAAACTCCTCCCGCTTTAGCTTTTGAGCCAGATGTACTTTTCCAGAAACTCCACGATGTTCTTTCTTTTGATCAAAAATAATTATCCTGTCAATAGCAGGATGTCCATCAAGAAGCTGAGCAACCACTGGATTTGCGAGCAGTGTAATCTCTGCTTTGGGAAAAGTTTCCCTTACAGCAGCAAGCGCAGGGGTTGACATAACTGCATCACCTATCCAGTTCAGCGCTCGCACCAGCAGTCGTTTTATCTGCCCAGGATTAATGATCTTCATAACTGAGGAGTATGCCTTACTATACCCTTGCTTGAAAGCAGTTTATCCAGGTTATCACTTATAAGCTGGCCTCTATCCTGAAGCTTTAGTTCAAGTTTAGCTGTAACAACCTGATCTAGCCAGTTTTTACAGTAGGTTAGCAGCTTGATGCCATCCTTTTCAGTTGTTAGCAGCCAGTCTGCTGTAGAGGCCGTAGCAAGCTGTTCAAGTGCCATCATACCTTCTTTAGAGTATGGTTCATGGTCAGCCAGTGAAAGGGTTGCCACCAGCTGGATCCCCAAACCTCGTAATCCGTCGAAAAATGCGCACGGATCAGCAATGCCGGCAAAAGCGGCCACTCGCCCCTGTTGCAGTTTCTCCAAAGATAGCTCTTCACCGCTCTTCAGATAATTAAAACCGGACAAACGATGCCCTGAACAGCAGTAGGGCAGGCCAGGATCAGGAAGAATCTGCCCTGGTTGACACCGTGTAAACAGTACAAGATCAGCCCGTTGTATAGCAGATACTGGCTCCCTTAGCATCCCCAGCGGCAGCGTCCAGCCATTACCGAATGGTCTGGTAGCATCCAGCAATAGGATGTTTAAATCCCGATGCAAGCGGATATGCTGGAATCCGTCATCAAGAAGAACAAGCTCCGGCTTAAGGTGTTCCAAAGCCAATAGGCCGGCCTGATAGCGATCTGCCCCGATTACGACTATTACCCCCGGTACACTCTTGGCTATAAGACAGGGCTCATCACCGGCCTGCTCAGGTTCCAGCAAGATTGAATTACCATCACTCACAACAGCGACCTGGCCTTCAAGGGAACCGCCATAGCCTCGGGAGAGAACCGCTACCCGATATCCACGTTTTTGCAACGCCTGAGCGACCAGTATGGTTGCAGGCGTTTTGCCTGTTCCGCCTACTGTAATATTACCTATTGAAATGACCGGACAAGGCAGCTTGCGAGTAGCCAATAAACCACCCTGGTGGAGTAAAGACCTCATTCTGAGTGCCATCTCATACAGAAAAGCCGAGGGGGCAAGCAGCAGCTTAATGACCATGCTTGTCAGCCCGTTGTTGCTTCCGTCAGCGATTCCACGCCACCAGGCGGCACGACTCATTGAGTCATCACCTCTTTCAACATGGCAAGATGCCGTTCTACTGAGCCACCGCTATCGCGCAGCAATTTAAGGCCGTTTGTTCCGATAACCTGGCGCAGTTCTGGACTGCGTATAAAGTCAGCAACCGCCTCCTTGAATTCACCCAGGTCAGCAACCTGAATTCCGGCTCCATACTCCAGCGCCATTTTTTTTATTTCGAGAAAATTTTCCATATATGGACCGAAGAGGAACGGAATTCCCCTGGAGGCAGGTTCAAGCAGATTGTGGCCGCCGGTAGGAACCAGACTGCCTCCTACAAAAGCGAGATCCGAAAAGGCATAAATCTGCATCAGTTCGCCAACTGTATCAACCAGCAGCACCATTCCTGCGGCAGCTTTAAATTCAGATTTGTTCTCCAGAGAGGAGCGCCTGATAACGGTATAACCTGACTTACCGGCTAAAACTTCGATCTCTGTGGTTCTCTCAGGATGACGGGGCACCAGAACCAGCAGAAGATTTAGCCATTGTTCTGAGATTTCTTTATATACCTGAAGTAAAAGCTCTTCCTCTCCAGAATGTGTGCTGGCGGCTGTAAGTATGATTAAATCGTCAGGGATATGATAGTAGTTGCGCAGCTGTTGCCGTTCTTCAGGCGCTACAGCACTGAAAGGTATATCATATTTGAGATTTCCAGCTACCTGGCAACGCTCTTCCGGAGCACCTATTGCCAGAATCCGTTGCAGATCCGCGCCACTCTGCATACCTAATCCGCTAAAACAGTCAAGTACTGGCTTGAAGAACCAGGCAAAACGGAGATATCGCGGGAATGATCGTTCTGATATTCTGCCATTTGCCAATAATAATGGTATCCTGCGTTTTTTAGCCTGAAAGGTGAATACAGGCCAGATCTCGGTTTCCATGATTATTACGGCTTTGGGGGAGGCGATATTCAGCAGACTGTTTACTGCAAGGCAGAGATCAAAGGGGAAGTAAGTTGTCATATCGGCGAGAGCATCTTTCTCTGCGACTTCCCGCCCTGTTTCAGTAGTGACCGTTAACAGAATCCTGTACGCAGGAAAAGCAGTTCTTATACCCTTAATAAGTGGACGTGCTGCAATGACCTCACCAACTGACACGGCATGAAGCCAGATTATCTTCTGACCGGCAATCAATTCTTTCTGCTTTTTACTTAAGATTCCGAACCGTTCTGCAAATGCGCTCTTTCTACCCCTGCTTATTGAACGGTACCAGTGGTACAAAATGGCAAAAGGGAGTGCGACCACAGATAACAGGTTATAGAGATTTGGCAGTAAAGCGCTGTTCATAGCCCTTCAGTACGCTTCCATCGGCGATGAACCCAGTACCACTGGGTTGGATTTGCTATAATAAACTGCTCAATTGCAAGAGAGTAAGTCTTGACATCATTCTGCCAACCCTGCTCATCTGATTCACCCTCAAACAGGATTGGGGGATGAATCTCGATAACATGCCGATCTTCCTCGCGGTGTATAAATGCAGGTAAAATAGGCACTCCGGTTTTGCGAGCAATAAGTACCGGAGCTTTTGAAGCCCAGGCAGGTCTGCCCAAAAAGTCAATCAAATAGCCTTCATCCGGAAATACACTCTGGTCAACAAGCAGCCCTACGGTTCCATCTCTGCGTATAACAGAGATCATATTCCTCAGGGCATTGTCTTTATAGATGACAGTATTGTCGTAGTGCATCCTCATTTGCTCTACCATCGAATTAAGATATGGATTGTTCTGACGGCGAGCTACCACAGAAAGCGGCGTCTTGAACAAGCGGGCGTAGGCCAGAGCCATCAACTCCCAGTTCCCGCAATGGCCGGTCAAAAATATCAGCCCTTTTTTCATGGAGCGGGCTTTGTCATAATACTCCATTCCTCTAATCTCAATCCGATCAATCAGGTCATTTTCCTTACCATGATATAAACGGCAGGTTTCAACGAGTGATAGCCCAAGGTTACAGAATACCTCCCGTGCAATTCCTTCTGCGGTAGGGATATTGCAGTTCCATTCAGGTTGTGAGCGCATATAGTCTAGCGCCCGACTGATATTTTGCTCGGCAATTCTGCGACGACTACCTAAGACCACGCTGAACAGAAGACCAACCCATATACCAAAACGTTTTGAGAGCTTTTCAGGGATCAGCGATACAATCCAGGTAAAACAGTATAGTGCAGCTATCTGTGTTGCCCATATTATCCTCTTCATCACCTCTGCTCCAACATTGAATTGGCTAATTCAGCTATTCGATGATCAGCTCCACCGCCACCAAGCCTTTCTCGAACAAGCAAAAGTTTAGACCTGATTGCTGCGCTCAGAAGATCGTCAACAACTATTTTTTCAATTTCTTCAGCTATCTTCTCCGGTGAAGCATCGTCCTGAACCAGCTCTTTTGCAACTGTATCGCCAGCCACTATGTTGCAAAGTCCTATATGTTCAACTTTTACAAGCCGCTTGGCTAGTTGAAAGGTGATAGGTGCAAGTTTGTATATGATGACTAAAGGTGTTCCTACCAGTGCTATTTCTAGGGTGACAGTGCCTGAAACAGAGATCACGGCATCACAGGCCTTTATCAGGTCATGAATACGCTCATGGATTATGGTTACAGGCAGATCTGAATCAGCCAAGGCAGGTAAAAGATCTTCTTCCTGCAGGGTTGATGCAAGTGGCAAGACGAGCTGCAGTTCAGGGAAACGTTGTTTAAGTAGTCTGGCAGCCCCGAGTATGGTTGGCAGGAGTCGCTGGATCTCGCTTCTGCGGCTTCCTGGGAATAGGCCAACAATCTTTTTTGAAGGGTCAAGGCCAAAAGAGATGACAGCATCTTCCCTGGTTTTTGTCACCTTCACCAGATCGGCCATCGGGTGCCCTACATATGAAACAGGGACTCCTGCTTTTTCATAAAAAGGCAGCTCAAAAGGGAGAATGACCGCCATATAATCTACCAACCGCTTAATATTTTTAACCCTGCCTTGTCGCCAGGCCCATATTTGAGGAGAGATGTAATAGAGTACTTTTACCCCTGCTTTCCTGGCCACCTTTGCAAGTCGGAGGTTGAATCCTGGATAATCTATAAGTATCAGAAGATCAGGAGGATTTTTAAGCAGAATATTCTTCAGTTTCAAAAAAGCCGAAGCGATGACACCAAAATGCTTCATAACCTCAACAAGACCAACGACAGCCATATCAGCAGAATCTACAACTGTATCCACTCCCTTTTCCCGCATCCGCTTCCCGCCGATTCCAAAAAAGAGAACGGCAGGATTGGTTTTATGTACAGCATCAACCAATCCTGCCCCGTATATGTCGCCAGAGGCCTCTCCAGCAACGATCATGACCCTCTTGGGTCTCGATTCAGGCATCAGCCAGCCAACGCCTCTCTTACAGTATCAATTACCTGATCCACTTGGTCGTTGCTCATCTCTGGATAGATCGGCAAAGAGAGGCATGTCTCGGCAATCATTTCGGCTACAGGCAGCGAAACATTACTGCACTGTTTTGCAAAAACATTCTGACGGTGAAGGGGAATCGGATAATATATGGCACAGGCAATCTGTTTTTCTGACAGTTTTGCCATGATCTCATCACGACGGTTCGTAAGAACTGTATATTGATGATAGATGTGGTTCCCTTTTTGATCTTCAAAAGGTACGGTAACCAGATCTTTCATCCCTTCCGAGTATCTATGGGCAACCCTTCGACGTTCCTGATTGAACCTGTCGATATAGCGGAGTTTTACACGCAGAATTGCCGCCTGAAGATCATCAAGACGGCTGTTTAAGCCAATTACATCATGGTGATAACGTACCTTGCTGCCATGATTTCGTAACATCTTAACGATATCAGCGTTATCAGCGGTTTTGCAGCTCACAAGTCCGCCGTCCCCGTATCCCCCGAGATTCTTGCTGGGGAAAAAGCTGAAACATCCGAAATCTCCAATTGAGCCGGTTTTGTCTTTGCCGAGACCTGAGCCGAAAGACTGTGCGCAGTCTTCAATCAGCATCAGTTTATGGCGGTCGCAGATCTCTCTGATTGCTGTCATATCTGATGGTTGGCCAAACAGATGAACAGGTATGACTGCCTTTGTAAGTGGTGTTATCGCTTTTTCGATAAGTTCAGGGACAATGTTGAAGGTTCTCGGATCAACATCCACAAAAATCGGTGTGGCTCCTGCGTAACAGATCGCCTCGGCAGTGGCTATAAATGTAAAAGGGGTGGTGATTACTTCATCGCCCGGCTTCACACCTGCTGCAAGGACGGCCAGATAGAGCGCATCAGTACCGGAGGCACAACTGATGGCAAAGGGGCTGCCGAGATATTCGGCTAGCTCTTTTTCAAGATTAGTGACATTAGGACCAAGTATAAACTGTGTACTTTCAAGCGCATCAAGTACTGCCTTGTCAATCTCGCCTTTTAGCTGGTGATACTGGGTCTTCAGGTCTACCATTGGTATCATTTGAGTATCCTGTTTAAACTTTCATTTATTTTCAGAGCTGTTTCCAGCGCCATTCGCCCATCACGACCGCTTACGTGCGGCTGTTTTCCGGTAAGGATAGCCTCCACAAAGGAGCTTATCTCAAGAAGCAACGGATCTGACAGCCCAAGCTCCTGCTCTTTTACCTGTACATTCGGAATCCCTGGTAACAACTCTCCTTCACCCTTTTTGGCTACCAGAACCTTTTTGTTCTGAAAATCGAGGGTCAGATAGGCATCCCTCTGGAATATACGCATCTTCCGCTCGCTCTTCAGACTGATCCGGCTTGCTGTAACATTTGCCACACAGCCGTTCTCAAAGGCAATTCTGGCATTTGCAATATCCTCTTCAGTTGTAAAGACGGGAGCCCCTATGGCATCAATCCTTGCCACAGGTGATTTTACCAGATGCTGGATTATCTCGATGTCATGTATCATAAGATCCAGCACAACATTAACATCAGTGCCGCGCGGTTTGAACGGGGCTATTCTGACTGATTCAACAAAGAGCGGTTCAATAAGAACCGATTCCACAGCCATCAGAACAGGGTTGAACCTTTCCAGGTGACCAACCTGAAAGACAAGCTTTCCCCTGTCCGCCAGGCCTATCAGTTCGTCTGCCTGCTCAATGGTTACGGTGATTGGTTTCTCAATCAGTACATGAACGCCATTTGATAAAAAATCCCTGGCAACCTGATAATGGTGCTGGGTCGGCACAACAACACTGACAGCATCTACCTTGCCGATCAGTTCCCTGTAGTCGCTTAAGGCTGCACAGTTACAGCTTGAGGCAACCTCCGCAGCCCTTGCCGAATCAGAGTCAACAACACCTACCAGTTCAACTGAATCGAGGGCTGCATACTTTTGGGCATGGTAGTTCCCCAGATATCCAACCCCTATGACTGCAGCTCGCAGCTTGCTCATCCGCGACAGATCCCCCGTTCCGACTTTTCAATAAAGTTAACCAGGTTATCAACTTCTTCACAGGGTGGGATTTCAGCCCTTATCTTTACAATTGCATCCACCTGTTTCATTCCGGCCATAAAAAGTGTTTTGTATGCTTTTTTTAGATTGTTTATAGCCAGTTCACTGAATCCTCTCCGTTTAAGGCCTATAAGGTTCAATCCCCGAAGGGCTGCCTCACGCTTGCCACCTGATGTTGCAATCATGTATGGAGGGATATCCAGACCTACAAGAGTTCCGCCGCCAAGCATTGAATAGGCGCCAATGGTGACAAATTGATGTATCGCTACCAGGCCTCCAAGAATGACATTGTCCTGTATGGTAACATGACCGGCCAGTGTTGCGACATTGGCCATGACGACACCATTGCCAATGCGACAGTCATGTGCAACATGAGAATAAGCCATCATCATGTTGTTATTACCCACAACAGTTTCTGCATGTCCTGTTACAGTCCCACGGTGGATGGTGGCGAATTCGCGAATTATATTGCCGTTACCGATCCTTGTCCAGCACTCTTCCCCCTTATATTTAAGATCCTGGGGAGGCGCTCCTATTGAAGTCATCTGGAATATCTGATTGTTTTCACCAAGTTCAGTCCATTTGCCGATAACCGCATGGGCGCCGATAGTGGTTCCTTTGCCTATTGTGACGTTTTCTTCAATAATTGCATATGGAGCTATATCAACCCCTTCGGCAATTTTAGCGGATGGGTGAATAACTGCTGTTGAATGTATGGCCATTTGGCTCCCCTTATTATTCTGCCGGNNTTGCCGTCAGCACCCCATATACCCCTGCGATTCATGGTAGTACTTATCTCCAGCCGGAGCTGATCGCCGGGCAGTACAGGTTTGCGGAATCTGGCATTATCAATGGCCATAAAATAGCTGACCTTTTTTCTTGTCTCCTCATCAGAGGCCAGATAAGCCATGATTCCGGCAACTTGGGCAAGGGCTTCAACTATCAGGACACCCGGCATAACCGGATGACCAGGGAAATGGCCCGTAAAGAAAGGTTCATTTACAGTGACATTCTTTATGCCTACACAACGCTTGCCCTGTTCCAGCTCAACAATCCTGTCCACCATAAGAAATGGATATCGGTGGGGAAGAATCTTCATAATGGCGTTAACATCCATAGGCAGAACCGGTTCCATAAATCACTCCTTTGCTAAACGAGCCTCAAGAAGGTTTAACTTCTTCTCAAGCTCGGAAATTTTCTTTCGCATATCAGGCAGTCTGGGCATTACACCCATTACGCGCAGCCACTGTTTGTGGGGCATGGCTGGTGAGCCACTGTAATATTCGTTGCCAGGCAGGGAACCCGGAACACCGGATTGCGCGCCAACAATTACATTATCTCCAATACTTACATGTCCCACAACTCCGACCTGTCCGGCAAGGGTTACATGATTTCCTATCCTGCTGCTTCCAGCTATTCCGACTTGAGATACAATCATACAGTCTTCGCCGATCTGACAATTGTGAGCTACCTGAACCAGATTATCCAGCTTGGTACCACGTTTTATAAGGGTTACTTCGAGGGCTGCCCTGTCAACCGTTGCGTTGGCGCCAATCTCGACATCATCTTCAAGTACAACAATCCCTATCTGGGGGATTGGGTAGTAGGACTGCCCATCAGGGGCATAACCGAATCCATCACTACCGATAACGGATCCCGGCTGTAACTTGCACCTTTTCCCTATCTGGCAGCGCTCCCTCACAACAGCATTAGCATGTATGACTGTCTCCTCACCAATGCTGACATCATCGTATATTACAGCTCCAGGGTAGATTACGACCTTGTTCCCTATACTTACATTGTTACCGATAACGGCTCCAGGATAGATATTTATATCCTCACCCATGGTTACATTGATGCCAATGATCGCTTCAGGCATGACACCGAGGTTTGGATGGGGACGAGTATAGAAAAGGGTTAAAAGTTTGGCAAAACCCAGGTATGGATTTGGTAGTTCTATTACATTGTGACCATATGGTTCTCCACCAGGAGCCATAAGTACGGCTCCGGCTTTGGTCTCTTCAACTTTTGCTGCATACTTGGCGTTGGCGAGGAATGTAATCTTTTCAGGTGTGGCTCCCTCCAATGGCGCCAGTCCGTTAATCCTGACGTTAGGGTCACCATGTACCGTGCCACCCAGATACTCAGCAAGCTCCTGCAAGGTTTTTGTTATCATTGCAGTAAACTCCGGATTATTTCTTTTGATTGTCTGTGTTCAGAGCCTTCATAATATCTTCTGTCAGGTCAGTGGCTTTATCTGCATAAAGCAGCCACGTTCCCGGAGCATTAAAGATCATTGTATAACCGTTCTTCTTTCCGTAGTCGTAAACGATCTTTTCAAGTTTTTCCAGAATCTTCTTTGTAAAATCGGCATCTCTGGCCTGAAGATCCTCTTCTGCATCCTTGGTAAATCTCTGAAAATCCTTTAATTTCTGCTGATAATCCTTCTCTTTTGCAGCTCTGGCAGCCTCATTAAGGGTCATACCCTGCTTTTCCAGATCATTCTTGAGTTTTCCCAGGTCAGCCTGTTTAGTGTTTATCTGCTCTTGATACTTCTTCAGTTTTTCCTGCAGCTGGGATTTGGCTGTTTTGCCAGCCTCGGAAAGATTAAGGGCTCGCTGCATATCGATGTAACCGAGCTTGGCATCTGCTGCCCAGGCGGAGCCTGTCATCATTGTTATTCCCAAAACCAATAGAATTAAACGTTTCATCAAAACTGTTCTCCTTTTTAAGTACGTTTTAAATTAGAAGAGACTGCCTATTGCAAATTCAAAGCGGCCACTTTTATTGTCACCTGAACGTGGATTTATTGGAATACCATATTCCAACCTGAGTGGACCCATGGGTGATGCCCATCTGATACCGGCACCGTAGCTCATCAATATATCAGGTGGCTTATAACCACCTGTCCAGGCATTACCGTAATCAAAGAAGCCGACCCCCTTTATACCAAATTCAGGCAGCAAGGGGAATTTGAACTCAACATTACCAAAAACCTCTTTCTCTCCGCCGATATAGTTTCCGTACTGGTCTTTAGGGGAAACCGTCCTGGCGCTGTAACCACGAATTGTCCCTATACCCCCCAGATAAAAACGTTCATCAATAGGTATCTGTCCGCCTGCCTGCTGTACCAGGCCAAGCACAAGCTTGGTTGAAACAACAAACTTCCACCAGAGCGGATAGAAAATTGTGTTGTCAAGTACCTCTCGTACATATTTGTTGTCGCCGCCAAGACCTGCGTACTCAACCGAAAAGGTATTTACCATCCCTGACGATGGATCAAAACGGTAATCAGTTGTGTTGTTGGTAATGCTGCCAAATATGGAACTGGTTGTTGTTGTATTTAAAGGATAATACTCGGCATATGCCGGATTGTTGTGAGCAGTCAGGTAAGCCGTGGTAGGATTGTAGATATCCTTGATCTCATACTTGTACATCCAGAAGGTACTTATAAAGTCGGTAATTGGATAGCCTGCCTTGATATCGCCACCGGTCAGTCGCCTGCTGAAGTCATCATAGTCCCGCTCGGAACGGTAGACATCTGCGCCAAGTGTCCACTTTGTGTCAAGAAAGTAAGGATCAGTGAGACCTGCTGAATATGTGTTTGTATTACCTCCGATTGCAGCAGAGAGATTTCCCTTTAGCCCCAATCCGAGGAAGTTGGACTGGGAAACAGATCCCTGGAATATCAGCCCATCAAGCGAACTGTAACCGCCACCGATGGTGAATGCGCCTGTAGCCTTTTCCTTTAGATCAACATTAACATCCAGTTTGTTTGCGCTGTCGGCTTTAGCGGTGGAGACGTTTGCCTCTTCAAAATAGCCGGTGTTCATAAGATTCTGCTTGCTCCGCTTAAAGCCGGTTGCGCTGTACAGTTCTCCTTCCATGAGGCGCATCTCGCGCCTTGCGACCTTGTCACGGGTTTTTGAGTTACCCATTATTGAGATTCGGTTTATATAGACAAGTTCACCCTTTTCGACCTCAAATGCCAGATCCAGGGTCTTGTTTTCAGGATGCGGCGTGGTCTGCGGATTGACGTTATTGAAGGCGTATCCCTTATCGGCGGTCATGTCAGTTATTGTTCCGATATCTGCACGCAGATTGGCGCGACTGAATACCTCACCAGACTCGGTCTTCATGTTCTTGCGGATTTCTCCTTCAGGGTAAAGTATGTCACCTCTGAAGGCTATCTCACCTATCCTGTATTGATCCCCTTCAGTTATCACTATATCAACGAGCAGTGACTCCTGATCCTCCGCCAGTTTAACGGTAGGCTCACTCACTTTTACGTTGATGTAACCGTTATTCATGTAATGGTCAGCAATCAACANNGTTTCCCTCAAAAGTTATGGTGCTTATCCTTATCTTTTTCCCTTCTTCAATCTTGAATACAACATGGTACTCTGTAGGGGTTCGCTGCTCCACCATGGATTCAACAACCACAAGATAGTAGCCTTCATCCTGATATTGCTTCTTCAGCTTGGCTACGGCCTTGTCCAGATCCTTCTGGGAGAAGATAGCATTGCTACGAACTGGCAGACCTTCAAGCAGTTTTTCCTGCTTAATCTCTTTATTTCCTTCAAATCTAACTGCTCTTACTATCGGTTTTTCAATTACCGAATATACGAGCACCACTCCGTTTGTAGCCGGTTCTGTGGAAACCCCAACATCCTGAAACTGTCCCATCTTGTAAATAGAACGGATGTCGGCATCAGCCTTGTCGGCATCAACCGAATCACCAACCTTTATGCTGGTTGCGTTAAGTATGGCAGATGCCTCTATCCGCTGATTCCCTTTAACTGAAATACTGACGATCTTTTCGCCATCAGCATATACAGTCTGCGATGCAAGCAGCAGAGATCCAAGCAGCGGTATTGTCAAATATCTATAACAGGTCACATCTCCTCCACGTTACAAGGTTGGATCAGTCCATCTAGCAGGCGAACAACACGCTCCATTCCTGATGCGATTCGCTCGTTATGTGTAACAACAACCATGCTTACGCCGGTTTGTTTCTGTATTTTATTGAGCAGCTCATGGATTGCCTCGCTGGTTTTTGCATCGAGGTTTCCAGTAGGCTCATCTGCCAGAAGCAGCTCAGGCTCCATAACCAAAGCCCGAGCCATGGCTACCCGTTGCTGTTCTCCACCAGATAGCTCACCGGGACGGTGTAGGAGACGGTGTCCAAGTCCTACCTCCTCAAGAAGTGTCCTAGCTTTCTGTTCAGCCTGCGGTCTCTCCTGACGCGCAATCAAGGCAGGCATCATAACGTTTTCAAGTGCTGAAAACTCTGGGAGCAGATGATGGAACTGGAACATGAATCCTATATTTCTACTCCTGAAATCAGCAAGCTCACGGTCTGATTTTTTAAACAGTTCCTGCCCTCTGTACTTTACGCTACCGCTTGTAGGGTGATCCAAAGCCCCCAGAATATGGAGCAGTGTGCTTTTGCCCGCTCCGGAAGCTCCAACCAGAGCAGTTGTAGTGCCTGGCATAACAAGCAGGTCTATTCC
>DCVL01000041.1 GCA_002328035.1 Geobacter sp. UBA2189 | reverse complement strand
CCGTCCGCATAGGACGGGCGCTCGAGGCCGTTAATAACTTTGAAACAGGGAGGCACAACGTTTCAATCCTCGCCCGTCCGCATAGGACGGGCGCTCATAATCACGCCTACAATCTCACCTACCCCGACTGTTTCAATCCTCGCCCGTCCGCATAGGACGGGCGCTCAGTCAATACTACAGCTAAAACCGCAGATGGCCGTGTTTCAATCCTCGCCCGTCCGCATAGGACGGGCGCTCTGACCCTCAAAAAAGCGGTCAGTTTCTAACTGGTTACTTCTTCTGTTTTGCGAAGCTCCAAATTGCGGGTCTTTAAAACAGCTCATACTATTCATAAAATCGCATAAACCTCAATAATATCAATGCTTGCGAATCTTCCGGTTTTTTTGCAACAGCAACCGGTTCGCGCATTAAACCACCAATGTTTCTTCATCAAAAAAGACTGTTTTGGTTGTACCGTACTGTTCCATATGCTTATCACGCGGCTCAGTCAGACGATACAAGCGCAGGTTATCCAGTTCGATCTTTACCTCCTTGAGCAATCTTTTACGTAGTTGTTCAAATTTCATCTCATCTACCTGGCACTCAAAAACCGATTTCTGAACCCGCTGGCCATAGTTTTTACAGACCTGAGCAACACGACGCAACCGGCGTCGTCCTTCTTTTGTTTCTGTATTTACGTCATAACAGACCACGATCCACATAAGTCAGTTCCTAGAGTTCACGGAGTTTATAGAGTTTTTGGAGTTCGCTGAGTTGCTGAGATATCTGGTAAACGACATTATCATTCTGGATACCTAATCCGCCTGCTTATACAGTCGCTCGAAGCCAGCTTCTGAGAGATATCCCTGATCCAAGGCAATATATAGGGCTGATTGAACTTCCGCCGCCGAACCGTGGGCAACAACCAGAAACTGACTAAATTCCTTTCTGGTTCTTCTTGCAAAACCCTCAGCAATATTAAGCATTATAGATGATGCCGCACGCCGTAACTGATCTCTCAGCCCAAAATCTTTTGCAAAACTCCCAGAGTTACTCACTGCGTAAAGTTCGCTCACAAGCAACCGCGCCTTCTGCCATGCCAGAATATCTTCAAACCGCTCAATCTTTGCCATTTCCCTTCCAACCCCTCAAACTCTATGAACCCTTCAATTCCAAAAATTCCATCAGCTATGCACATACGGCACATACGCCTCGATATCGCCCCGCAGATGCCGTGCAAGTATGCGAGCCTGCAGGTGCGGCAACAGGCCAATTGGCGTCTTTTCCGAAAGCAGAGGGTGATCAGCTTCTTCCTGCTTACGTTTCTGCCAGGCTGCAACCACCTCTCTCCGGCCTTTTTCATTCAGATAAACTGCCCCACCAGGCCGAGGTTCAAAATGATCTGCCGTGATCTGCTTACGATTGATCAGGGTAATAGCCAGACGGTCTGCCATGAAGGCGCGAAATTCCTCCATCAAATCAAGCCCCAAGGATGGTCTGCCAGGACGCGGTACATGCAGAAAGCCCAGTTGCGGATCAAGGCCAACCTCCTCCAGTGCGCTGACACAATCATTCAGCAGTAAGGTATAGAGGAATGAAATCAAGGCATTAACCGGATCAAGGGGAGGTCGGCGGTTACGTCCGTTCATGGGCAGGCTTTCACGTTCCGCCGATTTCATCATCAGGGTAAAGACATCAAAATAGGCTGCTGCCGCCTCCCCTTCCAGACCACGGACATGGTCGGTATCGCGGGGTGTTTTCAGGTGAAAGAGGACATCAGCCTGAACATCTGCAGATTTACGCAACTGTTTCTCTTCTTCAGGGTTGCCTGCCTCCCGTGCGCTGCGCATCAAGACATTGCGGGCATTTTTCACCTTACCGGCAGTCATGGCAGCGGCAAGAGCCGTAGTCTTTGCTGTATCCCGTACAACATCATGCTGAGCCTGACGCAACAAGACATTGCCGCTGGTCTTGCCCACCATGCGGCACTTGAAGCGACCATTGCGATCCAGAATAACCACAGCCCGGCCATCATCGGCACATTTGCCCAGAAAAAACGGGCTGATCATGACATTGCCCATGGTTACGATCGATCCCAGATGATGCAGCGGCATCTGCATTTTAAGCTCTCCGCCCACTTCAACCCGTACGGTTTCGTGATCAAGCGAGAGATAAGCACCCTGAGTCATAACATAGAGGGTATTGAGAAGTTGCTTCATTGCTTTGCTCCCCCCTTCAGAAAGGGGGGGAGGGGGGGATTTTTCAGCCGTTTCTTCGCTTCCGGCTCATCAAGAAAGTTTTTCGGTGTAACCACCTTTTCTCCTGTCTCTATCTCCAGCTTCTCCCTCGCTTCACCGGCTATACGGCCACCTTTGCGAGCTGCGACCTTGTTCTCGCCAAATCCTTGATTATCCTGCTTGCGGGTTATCTCTGTTGTAGCGGCTTCCCCCAACATGGAGAAAATCAGCTCCAAGTCGGTCATATGATCGCGCAGGTTCTCCCGTTTCAGTCCCTTAAACTCCTTGTATTCGGATGGTGTCATACCGAAGGCGGCCTTACTGATCTCGGCAGTCAGGATGGCGTACTCCGGCGCTTCACCCACGCCACGTTGTTTCCACTCTTCGGTCAGTTCCGCTCGCACGGCAATGCCGCGCATCCGCTTTTCTATCCAGGCTTCGGAATATCCCTTGGCTCGATACAACTCCCGCGTCCGGGCAGTTGCCAGTTCAGGATCTTCGATCTCCTGCACCCGCTCATAACCAACCTTTGCCAGCCAGCGTTTGAAAGGCTCAGCTTTAGGGGATGGGATAGATTGGATGATGCGGAAGATTCCCTCGGTGTTGGCGCAAAGCATACGTTGTGCCCCGCCTGCCGTCTCTATTGAAAGGGTATGTACAATTTGTACCCACCCTTTTCCAAGTTCAGGGTCACGCTGTTTCATTCGCTGGATATACTGCTTTGGGTCTTTTGAATCAATCAGTGCAAGTACAGCATCCTCAACAACAAACCACCACTCGTTGTTATGCAGAGTCCGCCGAATCTCTTTATTCTGAAATACAACCAGTTTGTTTTCCATCATCTCACTCCTTCAACCTCAAACAACTCTTGAGCAACCTTACGGCCTCTCAGCTTATCCGACACCACACCCGGCAGGCAGGATTCTTTCAGTGAACAGTTTTCACAGCGTTTGTCATTCACTGGTGGAGGAGTTATTCCCTTTTCCAGCATTTCACTCACCGCCAGTGTCACCCGTTCTACCTGTTCACGCATAGCAGGAGTGAAGGTAATTTCCTGCCGCTCACGCGATCCATGCCAAAAGAGTGCCCCCTTGGGCACCGACACGCCGAACATCTCTTCAAGGCAGATGGCCTGAGCGCAGAGTTGCAGAGTTTCCGGCGTCCCGCGTCTGCGGCGACCTGATTTGTATTCCACCGGGTAGGGCTGATTACCATTAAACTCCACCAGATCGGCCTTGCCGGTCAGCCCCAACCGGCGCGACCAAATCGGGAGCGAGCGTTCCAAACGTACGCCGGCCAGTTCATGAGAAGAATCATCATGCACCCGTTCATGGACATCCTGGCCACGCATGGTGTACAGGTTTTCACTCCAGACCTGCTCAACATGAATCAGGGCACACTGGCGGGGGCAATAGGCGTAATGCTCCAATGCAGAGAGCATGATGGGAAATCCCCCTAAATCCCCCTTTCTGAAGGGGGACTTCAAATCACCTTCCACCCCTAAATCCCCCTTTCTGAATGGGGACTTATTTTCACCCCCCTTTTGAAAGGGGGACAAAGGGGGATTTGCAGTTACCCCACTTTGCAAAGGGGGGCTGGGGGGGATTTGTCGCTCATGCATCACCTTCAGAATCTCCTCAACAACGGCATCCGTTTCCTGAAGAACTTGACGGTTATCAAAACGCATGACCAATAAACCGGCTTCTGAAAGACACTTATCCCGATCTGCGTCTTTCCTGGCATGTTCTGCTTCGTAATGCTGCCCGCCATCAACCTCAATCACCAGAGCTGCCGCATGACAATAGAAATCCACAATATAAGAGCCGATTGGCTTTTGGCGGTAAAAGTGGGCATCAAGCAGTTGTTTTCCGCGCAGCCGCGACCATAGCACCCGCTCGGCATCGGTCATATTGGTGCGTAACTCACGGGATGGAGTTTTCAGGTTTCGACTATATTCGAACATTGCTGCACCTTTCAGAAGTAAATCCCCCTAAATCCCCCTTTCTGAAGGGGGACTTTTTTCTCCCCACTTTGCAAAGGGGGGTTGGGGGGGATTTGCCGTTTAATACAGGTGGCAAAGGGTGGTTTAATACACTACCTCTTCCGGCCATACCTTCACCTCAATGCCGCCCGGTAACTGTTCCTTGTTCACCTCAATCTTGTAGTCATCCTTGCTGCGGGGTAGATCGCTCTTTTTCACCACCGTCACCCGCTCAAACAGCCTACCGGAAAGTTCATTGCCCAAATGGCTTGAATGCTTGAAAATAACAAGCTTACGAGGGTTCATTTCACCACGCGCGGCTGCCCTATCATGCTCAAAAGCATTGATGAGCGATTTCCAGAGCAGTTTCAAATCATCCTCGGAAAATTTTGTCTTCTGAGCATCAACAGCGGAAACAAAACCATGCATGCGATACATGGCATAGGGGACTGTTGACTTGCGTCCGAAGGTTGAGGCGAATTCACGGTTTTCCTGCTTTTTCGCATCGTCTTCAGTTGTAACGGCACACCTGGTGATGGAATGTTCTGCCTGGAATATGCGATCTTCAGAACGCGAGAATGTAAACTGTACCGGCCCACGAATGGTTCCAGCTCCCTTTTCGCCAGTAGAAAGAACTGCTCCGAATGTTCTTATGTCATAATACCTGTCCGCTAAGCCCCTCTGACGTTCAGGAATTTTCTCGCCAGATGCTGAATCAATAACCGAATTCAACACCTGTCCTTGACGAATAAATATGTCAAAACGATCTTCAGGGTCATACTCATCAACCCGTTTCGATTTTTCCAGCATCACAAAATTCCTGATCTTGCGTTTGATGCAGACATCCGTCACCAATCCCCTCTGATCTTCAGCGTCAGCCCTGGGAAGATTCACCTGATCCGGGTCACCATTGGGGTTGCCATCTTTAACGTCAAATAGAAATACAAAATCATAGCGGTTTTTGATTGCTTCACTCATGGTTTATTCTCCTTTATTTGTTGTATAATCCTGCAAACTGAGCCTGTTTTTGATGGTAATAACCAATAGCGAATTGCCCTTGCTCTTCCAGGAAAAACTGTTGGGGAAACTTAAGAATATCGATTTCCCTGCACAACTCCTGAAGTTCCTTGTCAAGATTCACAGCAGTGCCGGGTTGCTCATTTTTAAGCTTGGTCAGGTGTTTTGAGTTTAGATTGAATAACCTGCCAAACGCTGCAGCCGGTGTGGTCATTGCGTAAGTGAAATATTTTTCCCTGATTCCGGCGTTTCTGTCGCCAAGAGCCTTGTACTGAATATGTTCGAGCTTTGCGAAAATTTGGCCGCAAACATAGGCTATTGGCTTTGCACCTTGAACATCATTTTCCATAATCTTAGAACCTCCTTCTTTTGAATTTCTCAATAGAATCAATTTCATCAGTGCCGCTCGCTCAGCAGTCACATCGTAACGCGTTCGCTGAAGCACCTTTGAAAGAATCCAGGTCGGGATTGAAGCCTTGTGCAATGCGGCTTTCCATAGTGTTACGGCAACTCGTGCTGTTGCTGTGTCATCCTTATCATATTCATACGTTCCGTCGCTCTTCATGCGTTGCCTTTGGCAACTCCGCGCCAAGGCGTACAGTGGTGCGTAACTGGTTTTGATCTTCTTCAAATCAGCATCATATTTCCCGATGGCAATGTCTTTGAACCATTGAGCGATAGAACTCCTGAACGATCCAAGGCTGGTTTCGATCCAGTCACGCACGGCAATACGCGCCGCAGCGCCGGAAAGAGTACAGGAATAGAATCGCTCCGGCTCAAGATAGCGGTGACCGGTTTCATTTCCAGCCGTCAGCGAATCAATCATTACGGCAACTGCATCGGCAGACGGAGCGTCAAGCAGATCAATCTCATCCAGCACCTGATTATTTCGAGTCCAGAAGACCATGGCGGTATCTGTTCCAAAATTCTTCCGATTGGTATAACGGAACTGGGGTTTTGATTTTCCTTTCTTGTCAGTGATCTGAATTTCGTTGCCTGAAGAAAGTAGCCAATTCAGACCTTCAACGTAGGTTTTTGCACAGTTAGTACAGACGGAGGAATTTTCATTGCCTTGCAGTCCATAAGATTCAAAAGCCGTAGCATTGTAAGAAATAAGGGCGCAGCCAGCTGTTTGACCATCAGGCACTTTTTTAATCATGCCATGCGGTACATCTCCTACAGGATAATCATTCTTACCGCATACTGAGCACTTCTTTGAATTACTGGAGAGTTGTTCTTTTTGTGAGAACTCGTACTTATAGATAACCGCTTGGAGCACAGCAGGTTTTTCGTGTACCCGTAACGATTCTGAATGAATCCTGAAACCGATATTGCCAGACAATTTCTTTTTAACCTTTTTGTCATCGCTTGCAGCAAGCGCTTCGTATGCTGCCAAAGCAGGGTTTACTCCTGTCTCCTTGTTTTCATAGAATCTATTCACCGATGAAAACTCATCCATTGCTTTGTACTGTTCCAACTTTTCAAGGAAAAGCTGATGTTTCTTTCTGGATACATCACCTCCAAAACACAGCACTTCTTCCGGCTTGTCCAGCAGAAGTCTGGCTTTACCTTTTTTTGCAGAAATAGCCTCCGCTGGTGTCATTTTGTCATCAATCACCTGAAATCCATGAAATGCTCCGTCCGGCATTATGACCAGTTCCATTGAAATTACTTCTTCCTTCAAAGCGTCATGTACCCAGGCATCATCGGCCTTGCTCGCTCTCAAAGTCTTTCCAAGTTCACTCAATTCCTTGATCATGCCGCATCCTCCTCTTCCCGCCGGTTGAACTCGTAGATAGAGGAGGAGACTTCATTGTCAATAGGTGGCCTGACATGGGTTGAACGCATCATCTGGTCATTTTCCGGAACTTCGCAATTCAGCACGCCATCATGGATGGCAGCCTCAAAAAAGAGCGGTTGCGGCTTGCCCGCTTCATCATAAAAGATATCGAACAACATGCTTCCAATAGGAATGGTTTCCTGAATTGGTTGGTCGTTTTCATCCGGTTGCATAAATTCAGCAGAGAATTCGCGGGTACCCAGGTATGGCCTGCGCCAGCACTGCCCCTTTTTGACACGTCGGGGGAATATCCCTTCCCTCTTGTCTGTCATGCCAACGTATTTTTCATACATTCGTTTATCATTCGCATTGCCCATAAAGATCGACGCCTCGATGATGTAGGCAACATCTCGCAAAATGACACTGTTGCGTTGCGCCCGTCTCTCTTCAATGACAATCGGGTTTTTACCCTGCTTGGTGTTTATTTCATTCCGCTTCACAGACATGAACCGCACCGGATTCAGAACAATGATCCGCCTGACATACCACTGGAACTCCGGCTTCCAGAGGATTGAATCCAGCACACCACGCGCCGCAGAGGGCGTCATGCAGGGATAAGTCATCCTCTCTACCTTTAAATCCGGTCTGGTGAAACAGGCATAATCGCCCGTCACCTTCACCCGCACTACCCGATCATCGAGCATATCCGCCTCCTTGATCACACCACATACTTGTCCACCTCCATTGGAGCCACGGAGATTCCCGTAGCCGGATCATAGTTGCCGTACCATATTTTGAAACCGTGAGGAGAAGTCTTCACATCCTCACGATTTTGGTGAATGAAGTTTGCGTATGCCTGCACTGTAAACGGCTGCATGGCACGGTAATCGTCACGCGAGAGGAATTTCTTGTCTTGCAACTTATGCAGCAGTTGCCTGCTCTCGTCGTTATAATTATAAATGAACAGCCCCTCGGAATGGTCATCCAGATACCGGTAGCTGTTATTCACGGTTTCAAAATTGAATGTTTTCCTGGCATCACTAATGGCCTGTTGATTTGCTTGATCAATGTATAGACTGAAAACACTGGCATAATATTTCTCAAACACATCATGGCTGTAGAGTTGTTCAATGTCACTCTGCAGCAATTCCGCCGCATAACAGGCACAGGCTTGATAGGTCTTGTTGGGGTAATGCGCCTCTTCCAGCAGAAACAGATACACATTGCCAAGTCTGCCGTATTGGTTCAGCAACCCTTCCCGGTTGCAGCGTCCGGCGGATTGAATGATGGCCTCTAACGGTGCCAACGCCCGAAACACCAGGGGAAAATCGAAATCCACCCCGGCTTCAATCAGTTGCGTCGAAACTACAAGAATTTTCCTCTTTTCCTTCAGATCGTCTCTAATCTGCTGGATTGTCGCCTTCCGGTGATGGGGACACATGGCGGTTGACAGATGATAACAGGCATCCCAGGAATTTCCTGATTTCATCAGCGAGAAGAACTCCAGCGCATCCTTCTTGGTGTTGAAAATAACCAGCGCCGCTTCGTTGTGTTCAATAACTGCATCCTGCAATCGGGCAAACGATATGGGGGTCAACTCGTCCAACAGGTGATAGGTAACACGCTTGGTCTTGTCGTACAGAATACCGGGATCTGTAATGAGCGGTGTAATCGAAGTAATGCCATTGAATCCTGAACGCTTCTCATAGGCAGGCTGGGTGGCGGTGCAGAAAAGGAAGGAGGCTTTCATAACGGCCTGCACGTCATTCAGCATCCCTAATGTTGGCAGAATGATTTCCTTGGGGATGGTCTGTACTTCGTCAAAAATAACGACTGATTCTGAAATATTGTGGATTTTGCGACATTTGGAAGGTTTGTTACTGAACAGAGACTCGAAGAACTGCACAGTAGTGGTGACAATGAGTGGATAATCCCAATTTTCGCAGGCAAGCTGCTTTCTCTTCTGATCGGTGGAATAATCCTCATGTTTATCCGTATTCAAATTAGTTGACTCATTGAAGCTGGAGTGGTGCTCAAGAATCCATTCTTCGCCAAAGATTCTTTTTAACTCGCGGGCGGTCTGGTCAATAATGCTGATGTACGGCAAGACAATGATAATACGCTTCAGCCCATTTTGTTTGGCATGACGCAATGCCCACGCCAATGAAGTCAAGGTTTTCCCTATGCCTGTTGGCAAGGCCAGCGAATAACAGCCGACAGGCAAAGATGCCTTGGCGATTGCTTCCATACGGACGCAGTTGCGCAGTTTGTTAATTTCGCCGTCTTTAGATTTGGCAGCGAACTCTTCTTCCAGTTTATCCATCATGAATGAGAGAGGTAGCGTACGGGTAGGACGAAGTGCTGATGTTTCGGTCTTAAAATGAGCTTCTGTTGAGAGCCAGTCGCTGTCGGTCAGGGAGCTAAAAAGGTAACGGATGAGTAGTTCCCGCTGAGATGGATCAAATGGAAGTTTGTTGAGTTCTGAAAATGCTGTTTCCTCAAAACCGGTGTCCTTGACAAACGCTCTCATTACGTCATCAAATCCTGGCTGATCATCATGAACAATTTCGTTAGTGTCATTTTGCCAAGTAACACGATCGGGTAGCCCTTTATGATGGCCGTCTATTGCAATTGAAATCTCGTTAGCTTTGAACTTCCTTGCATATCCTGCACCCCACTTCGCATGGGGTACACTGCCGCGCCGTCCTCCGTACTCGAGATAATTCTGGAATTCAAGCTGGTATTTGCCAAAATCGTGAAGTAAGCCAGACAGTCTGAATATGGGTTTTAACTCCTCGCATCCGACAAAAGACTCTGCAAGTCTAGCTGTTTCATGCAGATGTTTTGCCAGTGGGTGTTTCTTCATGTTGTCATTTTCAGAATGTGCAAAATATTCCATCACTCCTCCACCCACAATCCGCCAAAATCATACTCGTCAAAAACCGTCTCAACAATCGAATATGGTGGCTCAACCCAGTTTCTGGGATAGCCATCCGGCTTTATCGCCACAACCACCCGTGTACCAATATCCGTACAGCGCCAGTGGCCTGTTTAGGCCATGAATTCAAGGTAATAATCTAGGTGGTACATCAAATCCCCCTAAATCCCCCTTTCTAAAGGGGGACTTCAAAACATCTAACACCCTAAATCCTCCCTTTCTGAAAGGGGGGCTTCAAAACATCTACTTCCATCAATCGCCCTTTGGCCATTTATCACCGTCACTTTCCCTCAAAAAAGTACCGGTTTCAAAGTGTTTAAAACTATACCACCCATCACATTTTCCGCCACCCTACCACCACACCCTCCCCAACCAGCGTCCAGGTTCAATCTTTTTTTCAATAAGCTATCACAACACCACGACAAAATATGTCTTTTGCGAGATGGATACCCAATTTTTAAATAGGTACAGGATAAATAGGCTGGGGAATGCTGGGGGGAATTTAGGGGGGATCATGCCTGGTTTCGGGTTCTTGCCCTCTATTGCCGCCTGCCTATGATCTCCGGGCTACAGAACGGTTCAACCGGGCAGTTTGAGCAGGTGGAACCTCTTCGTCCCGAGCAGCCTTCAGATATTCCAAGATGGCAGAGTGAAAAGTCGTACTTTACAGGATCCAGTGGATCAAGCAGTTTGAGGTTTGAGGTGATCTCTTTTGCCATTTTCCAGTCAGGTGTGTGACGAAGGGTAAGGCCGAGCATCTGTGAAATTCTTTCAATATGTTTGTCTACAGGTATTATCAGCTGTGAAGGTTTAACGGATTTCCAAAGCCCCAGATCTATGCCGTCTGCAGGTCGTACCATCCAGCGGAGGAACATGCAGATCCGTTTGCAGGCACTACCGGCGACCGGTGATGGAAAGAGGAAGCGAAACGAACTCTTCTCAGGGAGTCCGTTGGTGCCAAAGAGAGGGGTGTAATCGAGGCCGAATATTGAGGCGCTGAAGGCGTTTAAGGCCTGCTCAACGGTGTTGGCATCAGTTGTATGAAACTGGCTGAAAAACTGTTCGATGCTTCCGTGCTGTAGGCGTATCTGACGAATAGCCAGAAACAGTGCAGCCAGGTCATCTTCGTTATTAAAGCGGTGTTTAAAGCCATGTAATAGCTGGCGGTGTTTTACGGGTTCAAAACTGTCGGCAAATCCTGATGGAGAGCTGCCCATGATGCTGAATATGCGGGAAAGGGTTCCCTTTATGACCTTTACCGCCCCATATGAGAAGACCGCAGCGATAAGAGCCGCAACTTCCTGATCCTGCCTGGTTTTGTAGGTATGACAAAAAGAGAGTGGGTCGTTTGCCAGATGTTGCTGTGAACGGTTGGCATAAAGCTGTTCAAGGGTCTCCTTTATAGAAAGAGAAAGAGGCACTAAAGATCTGCCTCACGGAGGAACAGTGCGGCATCCTCGGGTGAGGTTGGATTGATAAAGAAGCCTGTGCCCCATTCAAAACCGGCAATGGAGGTAAGTCGGGGAACAAGCTCTATATGCCAGTGGTAGTCGTATTCAAGAGATGTCCACATGGCCGGTTTGCCCGGTCGTCTGTGCATTGGCGGACAGGTGTGCAGGATAAAGTTGTAAGGGGTGTCTTTCAAAACCGTCTTTACACGCATAAGCATATCTTTTAGCGCTACTGCCAACTCTGCCATCTGGGCATCGTTCATAAGCGCGAAGTCATGGCTGTGCCGTTTGGGATAAAGGCGCAGTTCAAAAGGGAAGCTGGCCGCAAACGGGGCAAGTGTTACAAAGTTTGAAAATTCGCGGACTACACGAGTTCCCTGCTCAAGCTCAAAGGCTATAAGATCACAGAATATGCAACGCTCTTTATTCGCATAGTGGGCACGGCAGACCTTTAGTTCTGTTGCAGCAACAGGGGGGAGCATCGGGACAGCTATCAGCTGGCTGTGGGAGTGGGCAAGCGAGGCTCCTGCCCTTGCTCCATGATTCTTGAACAGGATCATATAGCGAAAACGGAAATCATGGCGGAGATCGAGCAGACGGGTTCTCCAGGTGATGAGTACGTTGGTTATGTCGGCTGGGGAGAGATCGGTCAGGGATTTATCATGATCAGGGGTTTCGATTATAACCTCATGCGCCCCTATGCCGTTCATTACGTCATATGGACCGACACCCCGATTTTCGAGTTCTCCCTCAATCCGCAAGGCCGGATATTTGTTGGGGATTACCCGAACCTTCCAGTTGGGCATGTTTGGCATGCCGCTTGGACGGATGGCAAAGATCTCAGGCGGGGTCTTGTCTTCATTGCCGTAACAGAAGGGGCATGAGGTAATCGGCATAGGGATATGCTCTGCCTGAAAATCCCGTGGACGGCGCCCACGTTCTGTCGCAATAATAACCCAGTGAAGTTTTAATGGATCCCATCTAAGTTCAGACATTTATATATCCCCTATATCAACCAGTCGTTTGTCTCGAGGTCTGCCCCCTCGTAGTTGAGCATCAGAGGATTGTCGCTCGGCCAGCGACCGATTTCCTCGCTGTTGCGGGTTAGTGTGATGTTGACAAACAGCTTTGAGCCAGGCAGCAGTTTCAGCAGTTCCAGCGGTACGGCTATTTCACAGGTACGATCAATTGCCCAGTTGCAGCAGGCGTTTGTCGGAACCCAGTTTCCGGTTTCTCTTGCCAGCAGGAAGCCTTCGGTAAAGGTTGTTTGCATTGGAAGACGATACTCCCTGTCTGCTATCAGCTGAAGAGCCAGTATGTCGTTTTCTTTAAGGATTCTTGAAAAATCCTGTATTGCGTCTATTCTGAAATAGAGGGAATTGCGGTTGTATCCCCAGTATAGCCCTTGCAACAATCGCTCGGATGAGTGCATTGCAGAACCCTGTCGTGTCAGGTCAAACAGACCTGCTGCCAGCCACTCAAAGTAGTCGCTGACCCTGCCGTTTATATCCGGCTCTATGAAGCCGGCCGGTTCCCTGACCAGCCCTGCCGGACTTTTCTTCTTGATAGGTTCAAGGAGTTCATGTGGGGGGCTGATTCCAAGTGTTGTGAAGATATTGGTCAGATGTTGACGGAACAGGCGATCAAAACGATCGCTGTGGGGTGAAAAATGGTCGTCGCCGAACCACCAGAACCAGTCACTACCCTCAGCTGCATATAGTGATCTGCATAGCATCCTGGCTACAGGATCTCCGTTAAGCTTTCCGGCGGCAAGTTGACGCGCGGCTTCAGGGTTGTTTTCGATAATTGCATTTCGTGCCGAAGATACAAGATCCCATGCCAGGTTTTCCTCAGGGTGACCTATCCAGATGCCGTAGTTGGCGTTTATCCATGAACCTGGATGTATTTTGTGCAATCTTCCCTCAAAACATGTTTTTTCGAGCAGTTCACTACAGGTGGTCAGGTTTAGGTCAGTTGCTTCAGCTATGGCGCTGTAAACCCCGGAGAGGAAGCTGTATCCATTATCAGGATAAAACTCCCATGCGTTTTCTCCATCGAGAATTACAGGGATAACCTTTCCTTCACTGCCGATCTGGTTTCCTATATGACGAAGGCGTCCGGTGAAATCAGCGACGGCACGGCGTGCATCCCACTGGCTGTAGGTAAAGCCTATGAGATCTGAAAGTTCATGATCCCTGAAAAAGATCCCGATCTCACCTCTGCCGGTTGAAAAGCGCCAAGGGTGGTAGAGCTGCTCATGATGCTTACCCAGACCACCATCCAGAGAACGTGCAAGCACCTCCTCATCTGTGGCAACCCACTCAAGTCCGCATTCAGAGATTAACCTGAGTACCTCGTCGCTTACCGAACCTTCGGAAGGCCACATCCCCTTTGGCTTAATCCCGAATACCTCCTCAAAGTAATCGAGTCCTTGGCAGATCTGGGCGCGGGCGTCCTCCGGATGCCTGAACCGTTCCTGTGGCAGTGTGACCCTGGGCATTGCCTCTCTGGCTAACTGGGTATCGCAAAGAAGTGGCAGGATAGGGTGAAAATAGGGGGTTACAGAAAGCTCAATACGCCCCTCTTGATGAAGCCTCTTGTATAGTGGAACGATCTCGTTGATTACTTTTCTTTGCGTTTCAAACAAAAGTGTTCTGTCTTCAGGCGAGTAGCCTTGCCCTTTGGCAAGCAGCTGTTTGAAGACAGGAAAACGGCGGCGGGCAGCCTCGCCTGTCCATGCGAGGAAGAAGCTGACCTGCAGATCCAGAAGATCCTGCTCCGTAAAATGCCGTACCCTGTCCTTTACGGCATCAGGCTTGCCCTCTCCAGCCATATACAGCAGTTCAAGATAACGGCGGTGAGGCTCTATCATCCTCTGACGGTTTGCAGAGAAAAAATTCTCAAGCAGAAAGATCCGGTCATCATCTGACATATCAGAAGGATTCATCTGACCCTTTACAAGAAAAGGATCAACTGCGGTTCCGGCGGCATAGTCGAGTAGCTGCTCCACCAGTGATGGCACAATGTTAAAGACCGCTTTGGCTCCAGGAGTGTCTTCTACAATGGCCGGCATGTCGTAATAATCTTTTATGGCATGCAGGTAGGTCCAGGGCAGGGCGTATTCTCCCTTTACCGGATCTTTGTAATATGGCTGGTGCATATGCCAGATAAAGATAATGTCAAGCGGAGTAGTCATGGAAGACCTCAAACGACAAATATCAGAGATAAGCAGCACTATTCATCTTGAATTTATCAGATGATAAGCAGATGGCAAGGAGGAAAATTCAAATCAGTTTTTGAATAAATCCCCTTCAAATAATATCTTATACGGCATAATACTCGCGATACCACTCAACAAATCTTGCTATTCCCTCTTCAATCGGTGTTGCAGGCTTGAAACCTGTATCAGCCATCAGATCGTCAACATCTGCAAAGGTGGCAGGTACATCGCCAGCCTGGAGGGGCAAGAGGTTCTTGACCGCTTTCATGCCCAGGCATTTTTCAACGGTCTCAATGAAGTAAAGCAGCTCCACAGGCTGATTGTTTCCTATGTTGTAGACCTTCCAGGGGGCAAAGCTGGTTCCAGGGTCAGGAGCCATTCCAGTCCATTCCTTGTTTGCTGTTGCCGTCCGGTCGGTTACCCTGACTATCCCTTCAACAATGTCATCAACAAAGGTAAAGTCACGTTTCATCTTGCCATGATTAAAGACATCGATCGGTTTACCTTCCAGAATGGCCTTTGTAAAAAGGAAAAGCGCCATATCAGGTCTTCCCCATGGTCCATAGACGGTAAAAAAACGCAAGCCGGTAGTGGGCAGTCCGTATAGGCTGGAATATGTATGAGCCATAAGTTCATTGGCCTTCTTTGTGGCTGCGTACAATGATAGCGGGTGATCCACATTCTGATGTACAGAAAATGGCATCGCAGTATTGGCGCCATAGACAGAACTGGAGGAGGCGTATACCAGATGTTTGACCCCGTTGTGGCGGCAGCCTTCAAGAATATTCATAAATCCGACAAGGTTGCTGTCAACGTAGGCATGAGGATTTGTAAGGGAATATCTGACACCTGCCTGAGCGGCCAGATTTATGACTGCATCGAAGTTGCGGGAGGCAAACAGCGCATCAAGAAGCCTGCGATCTTCCAGGCCTCCCTTTATAAACTCGAATCCATCATTGTCCGCAAATCTGGCAAGTCTGGCTTCTTTAAGTGAGACATCATAATAGTCGTTAAGATTATCCAGGCCTGTAACCGTATCTCCACGTGCAAGCAGCCTCATAGAGAGGTGTGAGCCGATAAAGCCTGCGGCTCCTGTAACAAGAACCCTCATTTTGTCCTCCTGTTTCAAGTCTGAAATATGCTATTCAATTTCAATTATATAGCCACGATCCTTCATAAATTTTATAATCTCGTCTGTATGCTCTCTGCCTCTGGTTTCAAGTAGCAGCTGAACAGCTGTTTTGCCCATCACCACTCCTTGAGTCCTCCGGTCATGTGTAATGTCGTGGATATTGGCTTTTGCGTTGCCGAGATCTGCGGCAAGATGAGCCAGGGCACCTGGTGAATCCTGCAGCTCTACGCGCATTTTCAGGTAACGTCCGGCAGCCAGAAGTCCGCGTTCTACAACAAGAGCCAGAGTTCGGACATCAATATTGCCGCCTGAAAGAAGGCAGATGGTCTTTCCCCTGATGCCGCGAACCTTGTTGTTAAGCAGTGCGGCTAGAGATACTGCTCCAGCGCCTTCAACCAGCAGTTTGCTCTTTTCAAGCAGAGCGACAATAGAGAGGGCTATCTCCTCTTCCTCCACAAGCACCAGATCGTCAACCAGGTCACGTATGACAGGCATTGTAAGGCTGCCTGCCTTTTTTACCGCGATTCCGTCAGCGATCGTAACGCTTAATGGCACATCGGCTATCCGGTTGTCATGGACAGCCCTGTACATGCAAGGGGCGGCGGCTGTCTCCACTCCGATTATCCTTACCGCCGGATTTAGTTCCTTGACTGCCATGGCAATACCGGCCAGAAGTCCACCCCCTCCTATCGGCACCACAAGATTGGCAATGTCAGGGAGATCTTTCAATATCTCCAGGCCTATTGTTCCTTGCCCGGCCATGACAAGCGGGTCATCAAAAGGGTGTATGAATACGGTACCGTTCTGGATGCTGTCGGCCTGAGCCGCTGCAAATGACTCGTCAAAATTTGCGCCTGTCAGAACCACCTCTGCTCCGAGGTCTCTTGTCCCCTGAACCTTTTGCGGAGGTGTGCTTTCAGGCATAAAGATCTTGGCCGGAACACCTAGCAGATCCGCTGCATATCCAACACCCTGAGCATGATTACCTGCCGATGCGGCTGTAACCCCTTGAGAAAGCTCAGAACGTTCATGGGCAGTCATGAAGTTCATGGCTCCGCGCAACTTGAATGCCCCGGTTGTCTGAAGATTCTCGCATTTGAACAGCAGTGGATAACCCAGCTGTCGGCTGAAATGGTTTGAACTGATTAACTCTGTATGCCGCACCCGTTTTTTGAGACGATCCTGGGCTTCAAGGATAAGGTCATAACTGAGTTTGGTCTGGTCTGTATGGTTGTCATTCATGCTTTATACCTGCTCAAGTCCTGAAAATCTGAGCATCAACTTTTTAGGCCCGCCCTGTTCAAACCAGACTATAGCCTTCTGGCCATCTCCCTGCCCTTCAAGCCTGCGGATGGTTCCCAGCCCAAATTTGGCATGCCTGACCTTCATCCCTACATGGACGCCGCTGCCGTACTCTTCGCCTGGTTCAGGCACCATCTCAATCTCTTTGGCTCTTGAGTTTACGGTTGCAAGATTATGAGAAACAGGCGGAGATGTTTCAGTATTATGGAACTGTGCAGTCTGTTTTTGCCAATAGCTGCCCCCTGCCCCCTGTCTTGGAGAATCAAGCAGTTCCTTTGGGATCTCGCCAAGAAATCGTGAAGGAGGGTTACGTTGTTCCTGTCCAAATATCAACCTTCGCACAGCCCTTAGCAGATAAAGGCGTTCCCTTGCCCTTGTCATCCCGACGTAGCAGAGTCTGCGTTCTTCCTCCCTGCCGTTAAGGTCATTTACAGACCTGGAATGGGGGAATAGCCCTTCCTCCATTCCGACCATAAAGACAGAATTGTATTCAAGGCCTTTGGCCGCATGCAGGGTCATAAGGGTAACAGAAGGCTTCTGACTGTCGCCCCGTTCAAGGTCAGATACAAGGGAAACCTGTTCCAGAAAATCAGCCAGTCTGCCTTCAGGGCTGTTCTGAGTGAACTCTTCGACGGCAGAAACCAGCTGGGCTAGGTTTTCCAGCCGCTCGTTATCCTCCTGATCAGCAGTTTCCCTGAGGCGTGCGATGTAGCCGGATTCCTCAAGCACGCTGTTCAGAATTTCAGGCAGTGGCGCTGTGAGGGAGAGGTTACGGAGGCGATGTATAAGCTCCATAAAATCTGCAACCTTGCGATGTGCCGCTGTAGCGAGGAGGGTGGTTTGAATAGCTTTTTGAAATGCCTGGAAAAGGGTCGTATTTGACTGACTTGCAAGCTTGGAAACCTTTTCAAGTGTGGCGGTTCCAATCCCGCGAGGGGGGACGTTTATGATCCGTCTCAGTGATACCTCGTCAGATGGGTTCTCAAGAAGGCGCAGGTAGGCCAGGATATCCTTTACCTCCATCCGCGAATAGAAACGAACACCCCCTACAATATGGTAAGGGATGCCGTCTGCAGCCATTGCCTCTTCCAAAAGCCTTGACTGGGCGTTTGTCCGATAAAAGACAGCCATTTCAGAGAGCGGAAGCCCTTCATTCTTTAATCTTGTTATCTCGGAGGTGACGAAACGGGATTCGGCTCTGTCGGTATCAAGGCATTCACAACGGATCGGTTCTCCATCAGGGTTGTCTGTCCAGAGGGTTTTTTCCTTTCGTCCGAAATTCTCAGCGACAACTGCTCCTGCGGCCTTAAGTATGGTGGGGGTTGAACGATAGTTCTGTTCAAGTCTGATGACAGTAACTCCCGGGAAATCCTTTTCAAACTCAAGGATGTTTCTTATGTCTGCTCCACGCCATGAATAGATTGACTGGTCGTCGTCTCCGACAACGCAGAGGTTTTTCCTCTCACCTGCAAGAAGCCTTATAAGGCGGTACTGAACAGGGTTTGTATCCTGATATTCATCCACAAGGAGCCATTGAAAACGGCTCTGCCATTTTTCCAGTATGGCAGGGAATTTCTCCAGGAGTTTGACTGTAAGCATTATCAGATCGCCAAAATCGAGCGAATTGCCAAGTTTAAGGCGGTTCTGGTATGCGGAGTATATGTCGGCATACCGCTTGTTCCTGATTTTGTCCAAAGCCAGTTCTTCGGGCATCAGACCACGGTTTTTAAAGTCATCAATTGCGGAGCCTACAACTGGAGGTGGAAATTTCTTATCATCAAGGTTCAGCTCACGGATTACATCCTTTAGCAGGCGTTCACTGTCTTTTTCGTCGTAGATCGAAAAATTGCGGTCATACCCCAGATGATTTATATCCTGTCTGAGAATACGGACGCAGGTGGAATGAAAGGTTGCGACAAGAGGGGTATCCCTGGAGCCCAGCAGATGCTCCACCCGTTCCATCATCTCCTTTGCTGCCTTGTTGGTAAAGGTTACGGCCAGTATATTGGATGGAGAAACCTGATGCTGCCTGATAAGGTGGGCTATCCTGTGTGTTATAACGCGGGTCTTTCCTGAACCAGCGCCGGCCAGGACAAGGAGAGGACCTGCATTGTGCAGCACAGCCTCTTTCTGTGGTTTATTCAGGTGGCTCAATAAGTTCATGCAGGTGGTTGTAGTATTGTGAATTATCAGCGTCAAGCAATAAGTAGTTCAATCAACCGCTTTTTGTTGCCGGAGATAATCTGCCTGCTGTGTACGGGGCTGGATAAAAGGTACAACAGAGAAACGGTTCCGGACTATTCTCTATTTGCCGGAATCAGGAAGATACTCTATACTTCAGCGCTGAAGAGAAACAAATATCTGCTTGATGAGGTGATTCTATGGCACAGAAGACCATTTATCTGATAGGAGCCGGTATTGCAGGATCCGAAGGGTTTAGCGATAAGGCTTTGGAGTTGATATCTGTCGCCGATGTCCTCGTCGGGCGGCAGCGGCATCTGGATCGCTTCCCTGATTTCAGAGGTGAAAAGATTCTGCTTGGTGAATATCCTGAACTGCTATCCTTTTTGCAGTCTACAGACAGGCAGGTGGTTGTTTTCTCTTCCGGTGACCCCAATTTTTTCGGTGTGGGACGCTTCCTCCTTCGTAATCTTCCAAAAGAACGTTTGGAGATTATAGCAAACGTTACCAGCATGCAGTATGCGTTTGCCCGTATCAAAGAACCCTGGGACGATGCGATCTTTCTCTCGATTCAGGGGCGTGGCATGGGGCGTTCCATAGACAAGATAATCGCTTCAGAAAAGGCCTGCATACTTACTGACAAGATAAACAGCCCTGCGGCAATTGCCCGTGAACTGATAGACCGTGGAGCCGAAGGTTATGATGCCTGGGTCTGTGAGGATTTGGGTCTGCCCTCTGAAAAATTTACGCATACAAATGTAAAGGGGCTTCTTACACTGGGCTACTCAGATCTGAACATACTTATACTTGTTCGTACCTGGGAGGCAAAGCTCGTTCAGTATCCGATTATAGGGATTGATGATGATGAATTTGCCTCTTTCAAGAAACTTTTTACCCGTCAGGAGGTCAGAGCGGTTGCCCTGGGAAAACTGAAGCTACAGAATGATCAGGTTTTTTGGGATATCGGAGCAGGTTCCGGTTCTGTTGCCATAGAGGCCTCCAACCTGATTCCCAACGGAAAGTTGTTTGCCATTGAAAAAAACGGCCAGTATGTGACCTTCCTGAAGCAGAATCTGGATAAATTCTGTGCCAGAAACGTCAAGCTTGTAGAGGCTTTTGCACCTGAAGGGCTGGATGACCTGCCGGATCCTGACAGGGTTTTTATAGGCGGGGCGGGGGGGAACCTGGAGGATATTATTGAGCAGGTAGACCGACGACTCAAGGCTGATGGGATCATTGTAATCAATGCGGTTACACTTGACACCCTCACAAAAAGCACAGAGGCACTGGAATATCACGGTTATCAGGTTGAGGTTGTCTGTATCAACGTTTCAAGAACCCGTCCCTTGACAGAGTACAAGCTGTTTGATGCCCATACCCCCGTTTATCTGGTTACCGCCTGGAAGGGGGCGGAATAGCCCCGCAACCGGTATTGGTGATGTTTCTTGTCAAGCTGCTTATATCAAATCTGATCATAATAGCCTGTGTTCTTCTTGGAAGACGCTGGCCCCCTGTTGCCGGATTGATAGCTGCAATGCCGCTTACAACCCTTATTGTGTTGATCTGGTTGTATAGCGAATCTTACGGTGATTCAGCCTTTATAGAAGGTTATCTGAGAGGTGTTTTCTGGGGGTTGCTTCCTACCGCAGCATTTTTTATGGCGATGATTGTCTGTCTCAGGAAAGGTCTGAATGTTCCACTTGCCGTTGTAATTTCAGGTTTAATCTGGCTGGCTGGCGCCGGAATACATCGCTGGTGGGTAAGATAGAGGGCAGTTAGCACCGCCTGTTGTCCGGCTATTCCTTAAGTTCTCGTATGATCTCTGCCTGCCGCTGTGCAATGTACATCCCTATTACATCTTCAGTGCGGATGTCATGCTCAAAAAGCATTATGCAGCGGCATGGAGCAGATTTATTCTCAAAGCGTAGCAGGCGCGACAGCACCCTTATCTTCTGTGGTTCAGCCCTGGACTTCAGATAAAATGTCATATTCAGGTAAAAATAGCTATAGCTTCCCATAAGAGCCTTTTCCGGCACATCAAGGGCACATCCTCCCAGTGAGAGGTCTGTAAGCTTTGCAATGAACCTGTCAGCCCCTGCTTCAACTGCAACCTGAAAAAGTCCGCCAATCTTCACTCTGAGAGAAGTTCTCCTGTCAGGCAGCACCTCTACATATGAAAAGTCTGACAATGTTATCTCGCCTGTTTCTTCGCATAAATCAGCAGTTGCGTATATATCCTGCTTCAAATCAGGAGAACGGATGATGGTGTAACGGCTTGCCTTTATTGCGCGGGTTTGAGTCGGATTTGAACGGCAGATAAGGGTGTCGCCGAACAGGTATAAAAGCTCGGCGGAAGATGAAATGGGCACTTCCTTGTAATAGTTGAAGAAGTTCAGGTTATATGAAGTATGCTGGGAAAATCTTAATAACAGCTCAAGAATCTCTCCCGGCTCACCCCTGTCGAGCAGACGCAACATCTCTTCATTCTGCATCTTCTCCATCAGAACCTCCTCCAAATGATTTTACTGTAGCATTCAGACGTATCCTTGAGCAATAGCTGTCCTCTTGCCTTACAGTTGAAATCGTGAGAAAGTGACAAAAAAATAAGGGTGAAAGTTTGTAGTTTGTCTTTAGTTGTTACCTTATTACTTTCCCATTTATCCGGAGTTTTTAATGTCTTTACGTCTTTATAACACACTATCTGCTGAAAAAGAGCTGTTTGTCCCCCGAGTTCCAGGCAAGATCGGAATGTACGTCTGTGGTGTTACTGTATATGATTTTTGCCATGTAGGTCATGCCAGAGCCGGTATCGTCTTTGACATGATCTACCGCTATCTCCGCTTTTCCGGTTACGATGTTACATATGTAAGGAACTATACTGACATTGATGACAAGATTATCAATCGGGCTAACAATGAAGGATGTGACTACCGTACCATTGCCGATCGATATATAGCGACATTTGATGATGATATGGATCGTCTCGGCATGTTGCGTCCCACAGTTGAGCCAAAAGCCACAGACCATATTGATGATATAATAGAGATAATCAGTCGTTTGATAGAAAACGGACACGCATATACGGTGGAAGGGGATGTCTATTTCTCGGTTGAGACCTTTGCAGATTATCTTAAACTTTCCAAGCGAAATCTTGATGATATGCTGGCCGGTGCAAGGGTTGATCTGGATGAACGCAAGCGTAATCCGATGGATTTTGCCCTCTGGAAGGCTACAAAGCCAGGTGAACCCTGGTGGGAATCTCCATGGGGCAAAGGTCGTCCAGGTTGGCATATTGAATGTTCTGCAATGAGCATGAGGTTCCTTGGCCCATCTTTTGATATTCATGGAGGCGGCAAAGACCTGGTATTTCCACACCATGAAAACGAGATCGCGCAGTCAGAAGGAGCCAATGGATGCCAGTTCGTAAAATACTGGCTTCACAACGGATTTGTTAATATAAATAGCGAAAAGATGAGCAAATCGCTGGGCAACTTCTTCACAATACGCGAGGTTCTTGAAATATTTGATCCGGAGACGATCCGCTTCTTTGTGCTCCAGGCTCATTACCGCTCACCCCTTGACTATTCGGATCAAAACCTTAAAGAGGCACAGGCCGGACTTACCAGGATCTATGAGGCTCTGGCATTGCTTGATGATGCCTTGTCGGTTGATCCCGTATCAACAGATACCGCCCCTTCAGCGGCGGAGCTGGCTGAAAAGGCAGCCGGACTGCTGCCACGTTTTAAAGAAGCTATGGATGATGATTTTAACACCGCTCAGGGACTGGGGATTCTTTTCGATTCTGTCCGTACCCTGAATCGGACAATGGCAGAAGGAGCCGGAAAATCATCCGCTTCACGTCCTGCTCTGGAACAGTTGAAGGAAAGTTGCGTAGAAATTGGTAATGTACTTGGACTTTTTCAGACAAAGTCGGCAGATTGGCTTGCTGCCAGAGAGGCCGAAAAGAAAGAACGCCTTGAGATCGTCTCGGATGAAATAGAAAAGCTGATAACAGAACGGGCTGAAGCAAGAAAAAATAAAAATTTCAAACGTAGTGACGAGATCAGAGACTACCTGCTCACAAAAAATATTCAGATTATTGATACGGCTGAAGGTACCAGCTGGAAGGCAAAGTAAGGTTTAATGGCTGATTTGCTTTTTACTTGCCCTTGACCCTTTGAATTCCAGTGGTATGCTTGGCGCCGGAGAGTTTTGAATGGGAAACGGAACTGAAATAGACTGGGAGCGCTGTTGGGATAAGGAGAGCCTTTCCGGTGGTGAGTGCCCTTTTATAGGTGCCGAAGATGCGGAACTCTTGGGATCTCGCAGCCGCCGTTTTCTGCAAAAATGCTGTGAATGTGAGCGTTTCAAGCGTGATATAAGAAGTTTTGCTGATACCGGTCATCCTCTGGCGACCGCCTTTTCGGTATTGCAGACTGAATGTTCCAGGCAGAAGGCTCAGATAGAGACCCTGGCCAACTTCCTTGATACCAAAACCCTTGAAATGCGCTTCATGCATGAACTTGGCTCTGTACTGCAAAGTTCGGTTGACCTCGATGAGGTTCTCTCAATCGCTTTGACAGCAATTACAGCGGGTAAGGGATTTGGCATGAACAGAGCCTTTCTTCTCCTTGCAGACAGGGAACGGCACCTGCTTAAGGGTCACCTTGCCATTGGCCCACGCGATGCGGAGGAGGCAGGACAAACCTGGAAGGAGATTGATTCAGGGGATCAGGATCTTCAGGCTCTCTCTCAGTCCTTCAGGTATAAAAAGCTGAATTCGGAACGGTACAAGTTTCAGGATATACTTGAAAAGCTTGTTATCTCTCTTGATGATACCCAGCATATAATCATGCGGGCTTTGGATGAACATAAGTCAATACTGGTCACAGATGCCTTTCACCGACAGGATCTGGATAGAGAGTTTGCAGCTCTGCTTGGTGTTGACACCTTTCTGGTATTACCTCTAATTACCCGTAATCGCAGGGTAGGTGCGATAATCGCTGATAACTTCATTACACACAGACCTATAACAGAGCAGGATATGCGGTCTATCGAAACCTTCACCTTTCCTGTGGCCTTTGCCATTGAGCGGGCATCACTTTATGAACGCGTGCAGGAGGAGGTTGACAAGCTTCGCCAGGCCAACATCCGTTTGCAGGAACAGCAGGAACAGCTTGTTCGTATGGAAAAAATGGCTCTTGTCGGGCGGATAACATCCAGCATAGCCCATTCAATACGTAATCCTCTTATGGTCATAGGCGGTTTTGCGCGCAGCATACTCAAGAGCACGGCTGAAAATGATCTGAAGCGCTCTTTTATAGAGTCAATCGTAAATGAGACACGTCAGATGGAAGAGGTGCTTCAGGAGATCCTGACCTATTCTGAGGCGATGTATCCGACCTCTGATTTTTGGGATCCGAACCAGCTGGTTGAATCGGCCTTGCGTGATATTCAGGACAGGGCTCTCTCGCAGGACTACAGATGCCAATTCCACCCTGCTGATAATATTCCCACAGTTTTCATTGATTTCAAGCAAACCGAGTACTGTATCAGAAATATAATAATAAGCAGCATCGACGGGCTACAGAACGGCATAATTGATATATCAACCAGCCTTAACCATGACTATGTGGACGTTCGTATAGTTGATAAAAACCGGATCCTGTCCGAGGATGAACTTGAGGCGATGTTGACTCCCTTTACCGAGGTCAGGGAGATGGGTTCAGGTCTTAATATGGCTTTAAGCAGGAGCATGCTGGAAAAGCAGAATATTTCCCTGCTTGTTGTGGCGCCACCTGAAGGAGGGGTCACATATACAATCAAACTTCCCACCCGCAAGGAGGAAAACCATGAGCAGACTGCTCGTAGTTGATGATGAGGCAAATATCAGACTTCTCTACAGCGAAGAGCTGAGCGATGAAGGTTACACAGTGGATACTGCAGCAACGATAGCAGAGGCAGTTGAAAAGATGGGACAGAACAGTTTTGATCTGGCAGTGCTGGATATAAAGCTTAAGAACGAGAGCGGCATTGAGCTTCTGCAGAAGATAGTCAAGGAACGCCATGATATGCCGGTTATCCTCTGCTCTGCATTTTCATGCTACAAGGACGACTTTTCCGCATGGCTTGCTGACAGCTATGTTGTGAAATCCGGCGACCTGACGGAGCTTAAAGAAGAGATAAAGAGGGTACTGGCTAAAAAAGCTCAACGCAGGGCTTCAGAGATGTGAAACGACACCGATTTTCGGCAACGTTTTTAGTTTTGAGCAGGTATTTCGAAGGGTTATGCGATGTTTGCATATGCGTTCTCTTCCTTCAATGTCTGGGGTTGGGTGAGGCTGCAGGATGAAACTATCATTTATGGAAACAATCAGGAGGAACTTTAAATGAAAGCAGTGATAATGGCCGGAGGATTCGGCACACGTATCCAGCCGCTTACAAGCAGTCTGCCAAAGCCGATGATTCCGCTCTTCAACAGGCCTATAATGCTTCATATCGTTGAATTGCTTAAAAAATATGACATTACTGACCTGGTGATGCTTTTGTACCATCAGCCTAACACGATCAAAAATTTTTTCAGGGATGGTTCTGATTTTGGTGTGAAGATCACATATGTCACACCGCTTGAGGATCTTGGGACTGCCGGAGCTGTAAAGGCTGCTGAAAAATATCTGGATGAACGTTTTCTGGTTATATCCGGTGATCTGCTGACCGATTTCAATCTGAAAAAGATCCTTGATTTCCATGATGAAAACAAGGCAATGGCCACTATTACCCTCACCTCCGTAAAGGATCCATTACAATTCGGGGTTGTTATAACGAACAAGGAAAAACGGATCACGCAGTTTCTTGAGAAACCGGGCTGGGGAGAGGTTATCTCTGATACCATCAATACCGGCATCTACCTGTTTGAGCCGGACATCTTCAATTATATCCCGAAAGGTGAGAATTTCGATTTCTCCCAGGATCTCTTTCCACTGATGCTTCAGAACAAAAGTCCTCTTTATGGTTTTGCAACCAAAGGCTACTGGAGGGATATCGGCAACACCGACTCATATCGCGAGGCGCATCACGATATCTTCAAGGGGAAGGTGAATCTGAAGATAGATGAGGAAAAACAGGATTTTGTAGGTAAGGATCTTCGGATTGGCGCTGATGTGACCCTGGAAGATCCCACCGGTCTCAGTGGCACAGTAATAATAGGCGACAACTCACAGATCAGGGGAGAGGTGCAGATTAAGGATTCCGTTATTGGGCGGAACTGTACTATTGAGGCAGGGGTAAGGCTCTCCCGCTCTGTTGTCTGGGATAATTCATACATAAAGAAAGGGGCACGGATAACGGACAGCGTTGTATGCGCCAACGTGAGGGTCGGTCAGGGGGTGGTTCTTAATGATGGCGTTATTGTTGCTGACGAGACGTCAATCGGAGATGAAGCCCACATAAAGGCTGATGTCAAGATCTGGCCACGCAAGGTTATTGAGGCTGGTGCGATAGTAACCGCCAACATGATATGGGGTGAAAAATGGAAAAAGGCGCTCTTTGAAGGAGCTATCATAAAGGGATTGTCCAATGTGGAGCTTACCCCTGAGTTTGTCGCCAAGCTGGGTTGCGCATATGGTACGATGCTTCCCAAGGGTAGTTTTGTTCTTGGTGGTAGAGATGCGAATCTTTCCTCTCGCATGCTTAAGCGCTGTTTTGTTGGTGGCTTGCTATCTGCCGGTGTCAATGTGCGTGATCTTACCATGACCAGCTTGCCGGTAATCCGTTACAAGCTTAAGAGCTTTGGTGAGGTTGGAGGATTTCACTTCCGCCAGTCGCTTGATGACCCCGCGTCAATGGAGATAGTATTCCTTGATGGCGATGGTCTGGACTTTTCAAGCAATATGGCTAAAAATGCCGAAAGGATCTTCTTTAAGGAGAATTTCCGGCGCGCTCACCATACTGAGCCTGGCGCGCTTATTGATCTTCCACAGGCGGTTGACTTCTATCGTGAAGGTTTCAAGCGGGCGCTGAATACAGATGCTATCTGCAAGGCAGGCTGGACGGTTGTTATTGATTTCAATTTTTCTCCGGCATGTAAGATCCTGCCTATACTCCTGAATGAACTGGGCTGCAACGTGGTGGCTCTTAATGCATATGTTGATGAAGGAAAAGGGGGGGTACTCCCTAAACCCAAGCAGGATTCTCTGAACCAGCTGGTTGCCATTGTGGGCTCTCTGAAGGCAGAGGTGGGATTCAGGCTTGAACCATATGGAGAGGCTATTACCCTTGTTGATGAAACCGGCACAATATATGATGGAGTTGACCTGCTTACTCTTGTTTCAGCGCTGATTCTTAAATCTGAACAGAGGGGAACCATAGCATTACCGGTGCAGGCGCCATCAAATATAGAGCAGATGGCTCACAAGCAAAAATGTGCTGTCAACAGAACAAAGAGCAACGACAGAGCAATGCTTGAGGCGGCTGCTGCATCCGAGGTGATACTGGCAGGCACCATTGACGGGCGTTTTGCATTTCCTGGTTTCCAGGCTGCCTTTGATGGAATGTTCAGCATAGCCAAACTTATAGAGATGTCTGCAGCACAGAACCTTCCATTCTCAAAGGTCTTATCTGATATTGCAAGCCGTGTCTTTATGCAGACAACCGTGCCATGTCCCTTTGAGATGAAAGGGGGGATAATGAGGAAGATGAGTGAGGACTCCCTGGATAAAGAGGCCACATTTATCGACGGAATAAAGGTTCATATCTCTGATGGATGGGCTTTGGTGCTGCCGGATCAGTATAGCTCGCTTGTGCATATATTTTCTGAGGCAAGGGATGAAAAAACTTCAGGAAGGTTGCTTGATGAGTACCGCAAAAAGGTTGAAAAGTGGAAGAAAGAACTGGAGTTAGCACCATAATGTTTAAATACGCATTTACTAAAAAATCGGCTTTTGGCCACTGGATCTGATATGACCCAGATCTCTTTTTACCTTACCTTGGCTCTTTACGGAGTTGCTACGCTGCTTTATCTGGCCTGTCTGTTAAAGACAACGCCATGTCTTGCCACTGCCGCGCAGCGAGTCCTTGTAGGTGGTTTTTTGATGCATTGCCTTGCCGTTATTCACCGATTCATAGCGGCCGGATACCTGCCTATAACAAATATGCATGAGTCACTTTCCTTCTTTGCACTTACAATAGTTGGGGTGTATCTCTTTTTTGAAAGCCGTTACAAGGTTGGCATACTTGGTTCATTTATCGTTCCATTTGCCCTTTTGATCTCGATTGGAGCCGGTATAGTGCCAATGGAGATAAAGCCTTTGAATCCTGCCCTTCGTTCTGCCTGGATATACTCTCACACGATAATGGCATTTGGAGCATATGCCTTTTTCACGATCTCGGGTGGTGTAGCGACTATCTACCTTATCCAGTCGCACTTTCTGAAAAAGAAACAGTTGGGCCCACTATTTGTAAAGCTCCCTTCTCTGGATATCCTTGATGATATAGGTTACCGCTGCCTGGCGTTCGGCTTTCCGATGCTGACGATTGCCATCATAACCGGTGCCATCTGGGCGTCAAGGGCATGGGGAAGCTACTGGTCATGGGATCCCAAAGAAACCTGGTCCCTTATTACATGGTTCATATATGCAGCTCTGCTGCATGGCAGGCTAACAACCGGCTGGCGTGGTCGCCGTGCAGCGATATTGACCATCTGCGGTTTTCTGTTCATGCTTTTTACCTTTATCGGGGTAAACCTCTGGATCCCCGGTCTGCACAGTTATACATAAGGGACATTGCCGCATGAACATCATTGTTATTGGCCTGTCCCACAAGACTGCGTCCGTTGATATCAGAGAAAAGGTCGCCTTCTCTCCCAACAGCATAGAGAAACCACTGAGAGACCTGCTCTCCCTTGACGGGATAGTGGAAGGTATTATCGTATCTACCTGTAACCGCGTTGAGATCTATGCCACCACTCACGATATAGCCGGCGGGATTGCCCGTATCCGGCGTTTTCTGGCTGATTACCACCATCTCTCTTACGACCTTCTCGAGCCGCACCTCTACAGCTTTCATGGTGAAGATGCCATCCGTCACGTCTTTCGCGTTGCCTCAAGTCTCGATTCAATGGTCGTTGGTGAACCTCAGATCCTGGGGCAGATCAAGACCTCCTACGGATATGCCGCTGAATACAAGACCTCAGGCATAATACTTAACCGTTTCCTGCATAAGGCCTTCTCTGTTGCGAAACGGGTCAGAACCGAAACGAAGATAGCCTCCTCTGCCGTATCTGTTTCCTTTGCGGCTGTTGAGCTGGCAAAGAAGATCTTTGGCAATCTGAATGACAAGACGGTGATGCTTATAGGAGCCGGTGAGATGTGCGAACTGGCTGCACGGCATTTTCTGAATAACGGTGCAAAGAATGTCCTTGTTACCAATCGTACCTTTGAAAAAGCCGAGCGTCTGGCCGGTGAATTTAACGGGGAGGCTATCCCGTTTGAAGATCTTTTCCTCAATCTGCACAAGGCTGATATTGTGCTTACCTCTACCGGAGCTCCCCATGCCATAATAACTCCGGATAGCCTAGAAGAGGTGATAAGGCGCCGCCGTATGAGGCCTGTCTTCCTTATAGATATTGCCGTCCCGAGAGACATTGACCCTGCTGTGAATGAACTTGATGCGGTCTATCTCTATGATATGGATGACCTGCAGCAGGTAGTGGCGGCAAACCTCGAAGGAAGAAAGCAGGAGGCTGACAAGGCCGAGGCCATAATAGCCGAGGAGATTGGACAGTTTTACAAATGGGTTGCCACCCTTGAGGTAAGACCGACCATTGTGGCACTACGCAACCGCTTTGATGAGCTTCGCAGGGCAGAGGTTGAACGGACTATCTCTAACTGGAAGGATGCCCCGCCTGATACGGAAAAACGTCTTGAGGCGCTGACCTCGGCATTCATGAACAAACTGCTGCATCATCCCAGTATTGTTCTTAAAAAGTCCGGTCAGGGCAATCGTACGGATCTGTATCTGGATGCGTTGAGGGTTCTTTTTGAGCTGGAGCTTGACAACGGGGTTGAAGAAGAATCGCTTGAACTTGAGGAATAAATTTAACAAGGGGATATAGAACATGCCACCAAAAAGTCTGCGTATAGGGACACGCGCCAGCCAGCTTGCACTCTGGCAGGCAAACTGGATAAAGTCCGAGCTTGAGAGGGTTTACCCTGGAATAGAGGTGGAGCTGGTAAAGATTAAGACAATGGGAGACAAGATCCTTGATGTTCCGTTGGCACAGGTTGGCGGCAAGGGGCTTTTTGTCAAGGAGATTGAAGAGGCGATGCTTCGGGGGGAGATAGATCTTGCCGTCCACAGCATGAAGGATGTCCCTACTTTCTTTCCTGATGGGCTTGGTCTTGTTGTTACAACCAAAAGGGAGGATCCCAGGGATGCCTTTATCTCTGAAGGGGTCAAATTCAGCGAATTGAGACAAGGGGCAAGGATCGGGACAAGTGCACTAAGGCGTCAGGCTCAACTTTTGAAGGCACGTCCTGATCTTGAGATGGTTATTGTGCGTGGCAATGTAGAGACGAGGATCCGCAAGATGAAGGAGCAGAACCTTGATGCCGTAATACTTGCCGCTGCAGGACTTAACCGACTTGGTTTTGCCAATCTTGTCACAGAACTGCTGGACACTGAATTTTCGATTCCTGCAATTGGACAGGGGGCGCTTGGTCTGGAATGCCGCCTTGATGATAAAGCCACTATTGAAGCGATATCCTTCCTGAACCATCCCGAAACCGCTGCTGCGGTCGCTGCCGAGCGTTCTCTGCTGGCACGTTGTGAAGGGGGTTGCCAGGTGCCTATAGCTGCCCATGGAACGGTTAATGGAGAGACCCTTATGCTTGTAGGATTCATCGCCTCGGTTGATGGCAAGGAGACTGTGCGGGACACTATTACTGGATCGTTAGCTGATGCAGTGAAGCTGGGGGCAGAGCTGGCTGACAGGTTGCTGGCCGCCGGAGGGAAGACGATACTGGAAGATGTCTACCAGCGTGAAATTGCAAACTGATAAAGAAAAACCTCTGCAGGGGCGCCGTATCCTGCTGACCCGTGCAGCAGAGCAAGCTGCCGGTTTTTCTGCTCAGCTGAGGATACATGGCGCAGTTGTGGTTGAGTGCCCGACAATCAGGCTGGTTCCGGTTTTAAACTGGGAAGAGATAGATGCAGCCATAAATTCGCTATCCAGCTTTGACTGGCTTATCCTGACCTCTATTAACGCGGTAAGGATATTCTTTGGCCGAATCCGTGAGCTGGGGCTGGAGATAACGGCTTTAAATGGCTGCAAGGTCTGTGCAGTTGGTTCAAAGACTGCTGAAGAAATTGATGGTTTTGGGATATTGCCGGATCTTGTGCCGGAACAGTTTACCGGAGAAGGGGTTGTGGCCGCTTTTGAGAAATTAGACCTTAAAGGCAGTAAGATACTTTTTCCAAAGGCTGAGGGCGCCCGTGAACTGATACCGATACGGCTCTCCAATATGGGGGCTGTATTGCATGATCCTGTGCTTTACCGTAATATAATGCCGGATTCTTTGCCGGATGAGGCACGTGATGCGCTTGAAGGCCACAAACTGGATGCCGCGATCTTCAGCTCTCCCTCAACGGTGAGGAATCTGGCTGTTCTCGTCGGAGGTTCTGAAAAACTTGCATTTTTGTTCAGTGATGTTGCAGTGGCATCAATAGGCCCTGTAACCAGCAGGGCCTGCGAGGAGCTTGGCCTTGTGGTATCTGTGGAGCCTGAAAGAGCCACGCTTGAAGATCTTCTTGCCTCACTGGAAAGATTCTATTCGTTACCCGCAAGGGAATAAAGACCGAGAGGAGTAATTACGATGAAAAGCAGACTAAATCTCGTTTTGAACGCTGTTACCTTGTCAATTCTGTTGCCTGTTCTTGCTCTGGCGGTAGAGCTGCCAGCCATGAATGCCCGCCCCATTGTTACCAGACCTGCCTCTCCAGCCCTTAAGCTGAATACTGTGAACAACATGCTACATAGTTTAAAAATGGCTCCAGCCGCATCTCTGCCTCCCGCAAAGGTGGTTCTTACACCTGTAAATCCAGTGGTAAACAATAACCAGCTGGTTTTGTTAGGTTATTATGTTCCAAAACTAAATTATATCAAAGTGAGATATAATGATGGTCATTTTGTAAGGTATTTCTTCGAAACCGTTCCAGGCAAGACCTACCTGCTCGACATAAACGTGGAGGCAACGTCAAGATGGAATGTTATTAGCAATAGCGGCGGTTCAGCACCAAACGTCAAGGAACAACAGGGACATCTGCTCCTGCCATTTATTGCAAGTTCAAATTATGTGGACATAAGCATCTATCCGGTACCAGGTTCCCAATGCCCTGGCGGATGGTGCCGGGTCGGTAGTGCGGAGCTTACGCAGATCAATTGATCTGTAAATTATCAATTAAACAGAGAAAAGGCGGGGAATTTATCCCCGCCTTTTCTCCTGGTATACAGCCTTGTTAAATAACAGTTTTGCTAGAAAGCTACCCCTGCAGTGTCAGCAGCATCTTTGCTGCAACATCCTGGCCGCTTATGTTGTAATTACCGGACGCAAGCTGCTGGCCGATATCCTTTACCTTCTCAGGTCTCACCTCACCGCTTGAAGGCTGAACAGAGGAAAGCTTCTCAACCATATTTGTCAACTGCACGCTGAAAGGGCTTTGAACCTCACCGGTGGCAGATGCAGATCTTGCAGTCTCGGTTCTGGATGATCTGATTATTGGCTGAGTACCAAAAATAGCAGTTGTTGAATTGTCTATTCTCATGACAAGACCTCCGTTACTAAAACATTTCGGCACCCTCAAGATAAATCTTGAGGGTGAAAAAACTGAAGAGGCCTATTGGAGTGAGCCATATCAAGAAGATTTTTGGACTTAAATTCAGTTAATTTGCTTCAGCAACGCTTTGGCTTTTTTGGCTTCATCACTTTTGGGGTAATCAGTTGTAACCCTTTTTAACAGGTACTTAGTGCTTTTAAGATCCTTAAGCGCTTTAAAAGAGAGTGCCTGTTTCAACATTGCGGCAGGCGCTTTTTCCTTTTTTGGATAATGTTTGACAACCTCCTGGAACTCAAGGATGGCCTGTTCGTAGTTTTTCTCACTGTAGTAGGTCTCTCCAATCCAGTAACGGGCATTGGAGACAAGTTCATGGTTCTGGTTTGTTTCTATGAACTTGGAAAGCTGTACCCTTGCGGAAGGCATATCACCTGATTTGAATGTTTCAAGCCCCTTAAGGTACAATGCGTCCGGCGAAACATCTTTTCCGGCAGCTATTCCTCCGGCGGCAGATTCTTTCATTCTCTTGTTCAACTCATCCAGGGCTACCTGTAGTTTTACAATACGATCCTCCAATGCTACTATCCGGCGGTCTGAATCTTCGCGGTAACGTGAAAGTTCTTGAGCAGGTTTTTTTATTGCCTGTCCATAATCTTCGATCTTCCCTGCCATAGCCTGCATATCTGATTTAAAACTGTCCAGATTTGCCTGTAGATCGGCATCTGTCTTTCTAAGAGATGCAAATTCGTTTTTGAAGGTTTTTTCTCCTTCGCGTGCGTTTTTCAGATCCCTTTCAATCGTGTAAATACGTGTCTTTGTTTCATCGACATCGCGACGAACCGCATCCACTGAGCCGGTTGACGCGCATCCAGCCAGGATTCCGGTAAATAGCAGGCCGACAGCCAGATACCACACTTTCATATCTCTACCTCCGTTAAAATCTGACAGGTTTTTTGCCGCTTCTTTTTATACTACAGCTAATAAGGTATGACAAGAACAGCCGTGACGGTCAGTTTTTTATCCCAGTTTAAAGTAAATATAGAAGAAGGCCGCTCATTTGCTGAACGGCCTTCTTCTTGAAACTCTATGTATATGGATAGTTATTCCCTTACAAATGTATCAATATCACTGTCATTCACCATCCCCATAAGATGGGCGTACTCAGCTTCAATCAGATCGTAATGGCCTTTGGTCTCTTTGATTACCCTTTCAAAAATAGACTTTACCATGGGATCAACAACATCGGCGGCAAGCTGCGTATACTGGCTTATGCATGCTTTTTCTTCCTCCAGAGCCAGTTCCATTGCCTTTTGCTCTCCCATCTCTTCAGTAATTGCCTTTTCAAGCTTTACATATGTTGGATTTTTTGTGTCAACTGGGGTTTGTAAAAATGACTGCAGATCACCAAAATCGGCGCCTTTATAGTGATCAAAGAAATGTTTGACATGTGAAGCTTCTTCAGAGGCCAGCATCTGCAGTACCTTCTTTGCCCGCTCATTCTTGGCCACTGAAGCGGCTCGGTTGTAAAAATCCATGCTGTCCTTTTCTGCTTTTATTGCCAGCTTAAGCGCTTCCTGAACAGAATATTCCTTACCCATGACTATTCCCTCCTTTTTGTGATATTTGATAGGAGTGCTTATAGCAGGGAATTCTGATTATTCAAGCGGTGCATTGAATATTTTTTTGTTTTGTAACTTGGCCGGGTTCGGCTTTGCTTGAAAATGGGTATTCGTTTGACAGGTGGCCGTACAAAGGTGTTTTATATTGCTACAAGCTCTGAAAACTGTAAAGGAGTCTTACCGTAAATGACAGCTGTAGTTCAGAAGATTACTATCTTTATGGAGATGATCAAGTTCTCGCACACTATTTTTGCCCTGCCGTTTGCCTTATCCGGCGCCCTTCTGGCTATTCGCGGACTTCCAACAGGAAAACAGCTGCTTTTTCTTATACTGGCAATGATTGGTGCCCGTACCGCTGCAATGGCTATGAATCGCTTGATTGACGCTGATATTGATGCAAAAAACCCGCGTACAGCTACTCGTGCCATACCTGCCGGTTTGCTTTCAAAGGGAGCAGTGGGGGTGGCAATCATACTCTCAATCACTTTGCTTCTATGGTCTGCCGCTATGTTAAATCCTTTGTGTCTCAAACTTTCCCCGATAGCGCTCTTCTTTCTGGTTCTGTACTCATATTGCAAAAGGTTTACCGCGCTTGCACATATTGTCCTTGGACTCTGTCTGGCTGCGGCTCCAATCGGTGCCTGGGTTGCGCTTAAAGGCACAATAGAGCTGCCAGCCATACTGCTTGGGCTGATTGTGCTTTTCTGGGTATCGGCATTCGATATGTTATATGCGCTTCAGGATGTTGATTACGATCGTGCTGCAGGTCTTCATTCAGTACCTGTGGCTTTGGGGGTTTCCGGCTCTCTCTGGCTGGCTCGCATCTTTCACATCATAACAGTTGTATTGCTGATATGGCTGATACTGCTGATGGGGTTGGGGATCTGGTTCTGGTTGGGCAGCGCTGCAATGGCCTTGATGCTGCTGTATGAACATTGGCTGCTTCGTGGCGGGGATCTGACCAGGCTGGATGCTGCATTTTTTACAATGAACGGTTACATCAGCCTGACCTTTCTTGCAGCTACCGCTGCCGATATATTTCTGGGCTGATAGAGATTTTTACCTTCTCCTGTATTCTGCAGTTGGCCAGAACGGAATACCGCCACGAGGCGTGAATTCACCTTTTACAGTAAGCCAGACAGGATCCAGCAGTCGCACCAGATCGTTACAGATCCGGTTTATTCCTGCTTCATGAAATTCACCGTGCATCCTGAATGAGCCGAGATAGAGTTTCAGGCTCTTGCTCTCAACACAGCGTTCGTCAGGTTGATAATCAATTATGATTGTGCCGAAATCAGGTTGTCCTGTCATTGGGCAGAGACAGGTGAATTCAGGGCAGGTTATATGCAGAGTGCCTATGCAGCCACAGGGATTGAGTTCTGAATTTGTGTATGGTGACGGGAACCATTCCAGAAGTCCGGCATCCGGAGCATCATAACTGTAGGCAGTAGCCTTTCCTTCGCCAAGAGTCTTAAGTCCTTTATGCAGATTCATCCATTCCTCCAGAATTAGAGCGATTGCATCAATATATGAGCCAGGGGCTGTTTATACATCTATTTTTTATGATTTGAAAGGAGAAGCAATGTCTGCAACAGAGGATCTTCTTGAGCGTTACCAGAAGCAGACAGGGAGCGAGATATCCGTTGGTGAATGGCTGCTGGTTGATCAGGATAGAATTGATGCCTTTGCAGAGGCAACCGGTGACCTACAGTGGATCCATATTGACCCTGAAAGAGCGGCAAAGGAATCGCCGTACAAAAGCACAATCGCCCACGGATTTCTGACACTTTCGCTGTTACCTTTTCTAACTCAGGCAAACGCAGCAGGAGAGTTTGAAAAGAACTACCCTGGAATGAGGTTGCGGGTAAACTATGGACTTAACAAGGTAAGGTTTCCATCGCCGGTAAAACCGGGTGACAGGTTACGGGCTCACACTGCAATTATGGATGCAAGACTTGCGGGAAAGGGTATGGAGATCATATATCTCCTTACAATTGAGATAGAGGGACAGGAAAAACCGGCATGCGTAGCTGAACAGGTTATAAGGGTCTATCCATAGCCTATACCATCTCAAGCCTTGATGCTCCGATAGTTACCAGACGACAGCCTGCTGAGATAATTCCGTCTGCAGGAGGATTGAGTCTGACTCTCCCGTCGGGGCAGGTGAAGCCGAGTGCGATATGTGCCATAGCTGTGCATCTGGAGCTCAGTTCGCCAAAGCTGCAATCTCTTATGACACTGGTAAGATAGATCTGTTGTCCGTTTCCGAGGGTTAAAAGGTCGGCCATAACCTCCTGTATACCAGGATTGAGCAGTTCCTGGCTGATGAAGTTTGCGTCAAAACGGCTGGAACATACTATACGGTCGCAGCCGGCCTTCCGAAGCAACTCCTCGGATGCCGGATCAATGCACTCAACTACAGTGTTTACCCTTCTGCACCTTCCTTCTATTGCAAGTGCAATTGCGACATTCAGGTTGTCTGAAGCCGGATCTGATGGATTGCGGGTAAGGATCACGGCGTGGACTGCGTTGTCAATAGAAGCCCTGCCCAGGGTCTCATCCCTGGCAGGGTTTCCCTTTACATAATACACTCCACGTTTCTGCAGTTCTCCAGGCAGCTCATCAATTCTTTCATCAACCAGAACAACCTTGACCATCCTTCCAACTGAAGGGTCAAGTGCCAGTTCCTCCAGAACCCTCTCAACCTTTGCAAGTCCGGGAAAATTAAAAATAACGATATGATCTTTAAGGTTAAAAGATGCCATCCCCTTGATCTCCTTTGTCTTTGAAGTTACAAGGGCTGCCGCCACCATTGAAAGGGCATAACCCAAAAGGCCGATTCCAAAAACCATGATGGGCCAGCCTACAAGAAAGCGCCCCCCGAAGCTTTTGGGAAAGAAATCGCCATATCCTACAGTGGCAATGGTTACTATAGTGTACCAGAATCCGTCCCACCAGGTCAGATCAGGATTGGCAGGCAGTTCAAAATATAAAAACCCGCTTGTTCCGTAGATCAGCACTGCCAGCATCAGAATCAGTACCCGAGCAAATTCCGGAGGGTTTCTGTAGATATTTTTCATCATAAACTGGAGTATCTGGAACATGCCGTTCTCCTACCTGTTCTGTGAGCGCCACTCATGGATAAGGGCAACAGCCCGTTCTACAAGTGAGTCGTTTGACCAGATGCCACGGCGTCCGGCTCTTGCCTTTTCCTGTTCCTGAAGGTAGCTCTGCATTGCAGGAAAAGGATAGACAGTATAGACCAGAACAAGTCCCTGTCTTACCAGATGAAGGGCTATATCCTGATCATCGGTATAGAGTGTGGCAAGGTATCGGCCATGTTTATCCTTGGGTGTACTGTGCAGCATTATCCGCACAGGGCGGTCAGCCATGCTCCGTTTCAGGCTTTCGATGGCTGCCTGGGCAAACGGAGTGACAAGATCCTTCTCTACCTTTGCGTCAAAAGACTTTATACCAACAAGTCTGATGGTTACCGGAGAATCACCCTCTCTTACCGCCAGAATGCTGTCGCCATCAATCACCTTTACAAGCTTGACCAGATCTCCGCTTTCAACCTTGCCTGCAGCACTCTGAAGAGTACGGCGCTGTTTTTCGGCATTTATGCCGTAAAAGAGAGAGGCTGCACACAAGATTGCAATGATGCTCCAGAAGGCCAGGGTTCGTCTGTCCATGTCCGGTTGGCCTCCTTTCAAAGCTGTGGTATATAGACTTGTATTCTTATAACATGCTTTTATCCAATGTAAATTGCTACAGGTGACAAATGAGATTCAGCCTTAACGAACATATCCGTTCTGTACATCCCCCTCCTATCGGTGAGGTAAAGGGGTGGTCGGAACAGCGGTCTGATGATACCCCTCCTTTTATCGATCTCTGTCAGGCTGTCCCTGATTATTCCCCGCCGCCGGATATGATAGCCCACATAAGGGAGATGGCGCTTGACCCGATGACCTGCCGTTATACGCCGGATGAAGGTCTACTGGAGGTTCGTGAGTCGGTCTGTAGACGTTATCAAAGGCGTTACTTCGCCAAAATGAGGCATGAACAGGTCTGTCTGACCTGTGGGGCGAGCGCAGCGTTCTGGCTGGCAATATTGACCCTCTGTCATGCGGGGGATGAGGTGATCCTTCAACTTCCCTGCTATTTTGATCACCCAATGGCTCTTGGAAGCCTCGGCATAAAACCGGTTTATGCGCCATTCAAAGAAAAAGAAAAGGGTCTGCCGAACCCATCCGTCATCTCGAAGCTTATCACTCCACGTACCCGTGCGATTTTATTGGTATCCCCCAGCAATCCGTCAGGCAGTGTGATACCGCCGGAACTTTTGAGGGAGCTGTACTTTCTGGCTCAACGCCATCGTATTGCCCTGATTATTGATGAGACATACAGTGATTTTATAGAGGAGATACCTCACGATCTGTTCACCCTTGAAGACTGGCACAGTACCCTTATTCAGATAATGTCTTTTGGAAAAAGTTATGCGCTTACCGGCTATAGAGCCGGTCTACTGGCAGCCGATCCGGAGCTGATTAAACAGGCGCTGAAGATCCAGGATACGATGACGGTCTGTCAGCCCCGCATTACCCAGTTGGCTCTGCAGTACGGGCTTGATCGTCTTGATTCATGGGTCGAATCAAACAGAAGGATGATGTCCTTAAGGCACGATCTCTTCGTGGAGGAGTTTACACTTCCGGGCAATCGCTTCCGTTTGGCCGCGAGCGGAAGCTTTTTCGCCTGGGTTAAGCATCCTTTTGCAGGAAAGAGCGGGCGTGAAGTGGCAAAATACCTGGCTATAGAGGCAGGCATACTCACATTGCCCGGAGAGGTCTTTGGCCCTGGGCTTGGGGAATACCTGCGGCTGGCATTTGGCAACATACAAGAGAAGACGATACCTGAGGCAGTTCACCGTTTTAGGCAGTTTGCCTGACAAGGAGGAATATATGCGAACAGCTGTAGCTGTTATCCTGTTTGTAATTATGGCACTGGTTTCAGTTTTGCCATCATCCGCTGCTGAATACAGAAAAACCAAGGTTGCAGTGCTTGATTTTCAACAGCAGGGACGCTTTGAAACTGAGGGGATCGGTAGAATTGCCGCAGAATGGCTGACTACAAGTCTTGTGGAGACCGGACGGTTTGAGATTATTGAAAGACGGCTGCTCAATCAGATACTTGATGAGCAGAAGATGTCGAGTTCCGGCCTTGTCGATCCGACCAATGCGACCCGCCTGGGAAAAATCCTCGGAGTAAAGACGGTTGTAACCGGAACTATCCAGCATTACGAAACCATTTTTGAATTGAATGTAAGGCTGATTAATGTTGAAACCGGTTCAATCATAACCGCAGACAGGGTACGGGCAGGCTCAACCGCCAGTTTGAGGAACATGGTCAACAGGATATCGGAGAGGATAGCGCATCACTTTCCACTGCAGGGGTATCTGGTACAGCGTAAAGATAGTAGCGTGATGATTGACCTGGGTCGTCAATCAGGAGTGGTGCCAGGTCTTGTGTTTACCGTCTTTGTTGAGGGAGCGCCTCTTCGCCATCCAAAGACCGGAGAAGTCCTTTCTGTTGAACGTATTGAAAAAGGTTCTGTCAAAATTACTGAAGTTCGTGAGAAGACATCTCTTGGAACTATTATCAAGGAGAATGGGGAAGCGTTTGTCCAGGCAGGTCAGCAGGTAAGCAGCATTCAGATGGAACGTATAATGCGGCAGGAGGAGATAGCCAGGCATCAGGAAGACGAAAGGAAGCGGCTTGAAGAGGAACAGGCGGATAGGAAAAAGTGGGAAGAAGAGGCAAAAGAGGCTAAAGAGGAACGGGTCAAACAGGAAAAAAAGCTGGCTGAAGAAAACAGACGTCAGACAGGGCAAGGCCGTGTTCTGACCGGTTTGGCAACATTGGTTGTATTTCCTGCCCATAATGAGACATTGACTGCCCTTGCCATATCACCCACAGGCGGGATTATTGCTGTTGGAGACGATGATGGCAATATTGTGCTCTGGAATCCCAGTAGCAGGCAGCAGATCTTCACGACTCCTGCTCACAGAGGGACAGTGACAGCGATTGATTTTAGCAGTGACGGCAAGTTTCTGGCCTCGTCAGGCAAGGACAAGCAGATAAGAATCTGGGACATTAATCGGCAACACCAGACGGCTTCTATCACAGTGGCAGATAAGCCTACTGATATCGAGTTTTCACGTTCCGGTCAGTACCTTGCCGTTGCTTCGGATGGCAAGGAATCATGGATCTGGGAGATTAAGTCAAGCAGGATCAAGACGATAAAGAACAATGATGATGTTCTTGCAGTTGCCTTCAGTCCGGACAGCAGGACATTGGCTACTGCAGGGCAGGATAAGGCGATATCTATATGGAACAGTGATTCCGGCAAGTTATTGCGTCAACTTAAAGGACATAACGGGGACGTAAGGAAGCTTGCCTTTCTCGATAACAGGCGTCTGGTTTCTGTTGCCGAAGACAAGCGGGGATTTGTCTGGGATATTAAAACCGGAATTCAGTTAAGGCAGCTGGGAGGGCATAATGAAGAGATACACCATCTTGCCATAAGCAGGGATGGTAAAAAACTTTTTACAGGTGAAGGTAAAAGCGGAGATGGCCTTGTTATAAGCTGGAACCCTGAGTCTGGAAGGGAGCTGCAAAGATACCGTGCTTCCAGGAACATAGACCAAATGTGGATTGCCCCTGATGGCACAGCTCTTGTTGTCGGGCATGATAAAAACCTGTCAGTATACAAACTCAATTAATATAAGGCTGTTCTGACTCTGGAGGCAAAGGTGAAAAAAACTGTCATTTTGCTTATAGCAGCAATAATTACCTCAGCATATCCGGTATATGCAAAGCCTGTCTGCGTTGAAACCGAAGGTGAAGGGACTGTTTTTCGTGGAGATATTCCTTCTGCCAGGATGGAGGCGATTGTCAGGTCAAAATGGGCTGCCGTTGAGCAGGTCGCAGGTGTTGATATAAAAAGCCGAACTGTTGTAAGTGATTCAAGGCTTATGGAGGATTTTATAAGCACACAGGCTCGCGGTGTTGTAACCACTCTTCAGGTGATTAGCGAAGATAAGGGAATGGATACTGTCCGTGTACGGGTGAAGGCCTGTGTTGAGCCTTCAGATGCAAAGGATGCAGTCTCTCCCTTGGCGCTTAACAGCAGTATAGTTGTATTCATTGCCTCCAGGAAGTTGTCAGGGAACAGGAAAGACAGGTATGAAAGCTCCGGTTCCTTTGTCGAGGCGCTTAACAATGCTCTTGCTGAACGTGGATTTCTGGTCAGGGATCCGGCTGAGTCAGGTAAATATTTTCGTCCTGCAGATATTGAACGTGCAATGAATAGCGGCAATTTTCATTCTATGCAGTCCTTGATATACCGATATAAATCCAACTGTGTCCTGATTGGGCAGATTGAGCCTGTTCTCTCTACCGCCAAGGGGGAGGATGTTGGCCATGGGATTACGATGCCTTTTAACAAGGTGACTGTCCGATTGATATACCGTCTTCTTGTACGTGATGCCAATGGGAGACTGAAGATCCTTGCAGCCGGCAATAATGAAGCGTCCGGCCTTGCTTCAAATGCTGAGGATTCGCGTAATCTGGCGCTTAAGAACCTTGCTGAGGTTTCCGTACCGTCAATCATGGATAAGATAAAACAGCGGATGTCGGATCTGGCGCATACCGTGACAGTTACGGTTGAGGGGGTTACGACGCCGGACGAAACCTTTGCTGTACGTGATATTCTGCAGCAGATTACTTGGGTAAATGAGATCAAAGAGGAGGGTATTGGTCGCTTCAGTGTGGCTTACCCTGAGAATTCACTATATCTGGCTAACGGGTTGATTCAAAAAGGGTATGCTGTCACCAGATATTCGGATAATGAGATAAGGGTGAGGCGTAGAGATCTTTAGAACCCTCATCGCAGGATTAATAAGGAACCGTTAATGAAAATATCAAAAAAAGAGATACTGGATCTTTTGGCTGAAGAAGGAGAAGCGGTTCATTTTGCCGGTCTGTTGCGTTCGTTTGGCGGTAGGCATGTCAAAAATGAACTTAAGAAGCTGGTGGAGGATCTGATAAAGAGCGGTGAGGTAGTAAGATTGCGCGGCAATCGGTATACCCTTGCCGGTAAGGATACCGCAGGCACGATACAGGGGGTTATTTCCATACATCGGGACGGGTATGGTTTTGTGAAGCCGGATACCGGCGGTGAGGATGTCTTTATACCTGGCAAGCAGATAAACAATGCCCTGCATGGTGACAGGGTATCGGTAAGGGCTGAAAAGAGCCGCCATCAGCGTGGGAAGTTTGAGGGGCGGGTGCTTGCCGTGCTGGAAAGGGCAAATAGCCGGATTGTTGGCCGGTTTCAGCAGGGAAAGCGTGGAGCGGTTGTGGTGCCGGAGGAGCTGAGGATAACCACCCTGTTTAATGTTCCCGGCAATGCGGTTAACGGTGCGGTTGATGGGCAGCAGGTTGTTGTTGAGGTGATAGCCTGGCCTGTAGGGGGGCGTCCACCTGAAGGAAAGGTTATCGAAATACTCGGTTGGCCGGATGATCCGGATGTGGAGGTGCAGACTGTAATCCGGAAATATGACCTGCCTCACAAGTTTGAGATGGAGACGCTGGCTGAGGCTGAAGCCGTGCCTTCCACGATAAACAGAGACGATCTTAAAGGACGGGTTGATCTGCGCAAGATCCTGACAGTAACCATTGATGGTGAAACTGCAAAGGATTTCGATGATGCGGTAGCTATCCGTCCCGAAGGTGATAATTTCCGTATATGGGTCTCAATTGCCGATGTCTCCAACTATGTCAAGCCGGGCAGTGCGCTTGACAGAGAGGCCTATCTGCGTGGAACCTCGGTATATTTCCCTGACCGATGCCTGCCGATGTTGCCGGAAAGGCTTTCAAACGGTATCTGTTCGCTTAACCCCCATCTTGATCGTCTAACAATGACCGCAGAGATGCTTTTTGACCTTCAGGGTAAAATGCTTGAATCCTCATTTTATCCAAGCGTTATAAAAAGTGACGCCCGTCTGACCTACACCGTTGTCAAGCAGGTCATTGTTGATGGGGATGAAAAGGGGCTTGGAGATTACCGCCATCTTGCGCCGATGCTCCTGCAAATGAAGGAGCTTGCGCTTGTTCTCCAGAAGATGCGAAAAAAGCGGGGGAGTATAGACTTTGACCTGCCTGAACCGGAGATAATACTTGGACTTACCGGACAGACAGAGGCGATTGTAAAAAGTGAGCGGAACCTCGCGCACCAGCTGATCGAAGAGTTTATGCTGGCTGCCAATGAGGCGGTTGCCAGGTTTGTGACCGAACAGCAACTGCCGTTTATCTATCGTATTCACGAACCGCCAGATCCGGCAAAGCTGGCCAATTTCCGTGATTTCATCCTGCCTTTCGGATTTCTGCTTGAGATGAAAGGGGATCAGGTCGAACCGTCTGCAATGCAGCGGCTGATTGTAAGTGCAGAAGGCAAGCCGGAAGAGAGGCTGGTTAATTACGGTCTGCTCCGCTGCATGAAGCAGGCTCGTTATGCAGCCTTAAATATGGGACACTTCGGGCTTGCATCGGTCTGCTATACCCATTTCACCTCTCCTATCCGTCGCTATCCTGACCTTATAGTCCATCGTCTGCTCAAGCTGGCTCTTGCAAGAAAGGAAGGTACTCTGGACAAGAGGGGAGAACGTGAACAGGAAAGGATAGCTGCAACACTTTCCGAAGCTGCTGAGCATACCAGCGATCGTGAGCGGGTAGCTATGGAAGCGGAACGGGATATTGTGGAACTTAAGAAGCTCCAGTTCATGCAGGGTAAGATTGGTCAGGAATTCGACGGATTTATCTCAGGAGTAACAGGATTTGGCTGCTTCGTTGAACTGACGGAGGTCTTTGTTGAGGGTCTGGTTCATCTTTCAACAATTTCGGATGATCTTTACAGTTTTGATGAAGCCAGGCATTCGCTTGTCGGTCGCCGTACAGGGAGGCAGTTTCAGATAGGAGATCCGGTCAGAGTAAGGGTAGTGGCTGTAAATCCACAGGCACGCAGAATTGAGTTTGTGTTTGAAGGGCATAATATCAAAAAGAATACGGAAATAACCCAGCCCCACGAAGACAGAGGCGAATTTTACCCAAAGATTCCGGTAAGGGGGAAGCGTCCGGTTTTAAAGACAGGCAAGGGTAGAAAGAGCTAACTGTTAATCCTCCGGTCAAGTTCAACTGCTGCATATGCCGAATGGTTGTGGATCGATTCAAAGTTTTCTGCCTCAACGGAGAACCAGGCGATTCTGTCCCATTCGGCGAGTCTCACGTAGGCCTCGCGTACCATATCCTCTACAAATCTTGGATTTTGATAGGCCTGTTCAGTTACATGCTTTTCATCAGCACGCTTAAGCAGGGCATATACAGGGCTGCTGCCGCACTGTTCTATTAATTCGACCAGATCCTCAATCCAGATAAAATCATTATAACGCACCTTTACCGTCATTATGCTTCGCTGGTTGTGGGCGCCGAACCTGGAGATCTCCTTGCTGCATGGGCAGAGGGATGTAACCGGCACCTTGACCTCAAGTATAAAATCGAGCTGATCGCCTGACATGCAGGCATCAAAGGCACAGTTGTATTCCATCTTTGAATGAGCCTTAGAGACCGGGGCAGCCTTGTCAATAAAGTAGGGGAACTCAACCCTCAGGTGGGCGCTCTCTGATCCAAGCTTCTGCCTCATCTCCTGGAGTATATCCTCAAGCCGGTTAAGCCCTATCTGCTCCCTGTGTCTGTTAAGTATCTCCACAAAACGGCTCATATGGGTACCCTTGAACTGGTGGGGCAGATCAACGTACATATCCACAGTGGCAACCGTGTGCTGGATGCTGTTCCGTTTGTCCTGCACCACAATGGGGTACGATATGTTTTTAACTCCTACCTTGCTTATCGGGATCTTGCGGTGATCACGGCTCTGCTGCAGGTCAGGCATGGGTAAGGTTTTGTTCACAGGATATCTGCCTCCAAAGCTTCCTTTATTGCCTGCCAGACAGCTTCACGGCCATCCTTTGAAAGGGCGGAGAAATGCAGCAGCATGGAACTGTCAATCTGTAGCTTTTGGGAAATGGCCGCAGTCTGTTTTGCTCGTTCGTTTTTGCTTACCTTGTCGCATTTGGTGAGCACGATTATCGGACGACGGTTGTAAGATCTAAGCCAGTCAAGCATCTGGAGATCTTCATCAGAGGGTATCCTGCGGATATCAAGGATCAGTACAACCCCCCGCAGAGACTCCCTGCTGGAGAGATAACGCTTCATCATCGGTCCCCACTGCCTCTTTACGTCAAGTGGCACTTTGGCATATCCGTATCCGGGCAGGTCAACCAGATTCAGGGAAAAGGTTGCTCCGGTTACCTGAAAGAAGTTGATAAGCTGGGTTCTGCCAGGGGTTGAACTGGTGCGCACTAACCCTTTTCGTTCAATCAATACGTTTATTAGCGAGGATTTGCCGACGTTTGAACGTCCGGCAAAGGCAATTTCAGGTAGATCTTCCGGCGGATAGTCTACCGGTTTAACAGCGCTTTTTATGAATACTGTCTGATGAATGTGCATGTCCTGCAGTATAGGTGCTGATGATGAGAGAGGCAACTGTTTCTGTCAGGTTATGGTGATTAGGAAGATATTTCAGCGTTTTTTGGAAGCAGTTCCGGCCTGAAGATTGAGAGGGCATAGCTTAGAAGCTCAGGGCAGGGGGCATTTTTGATCTGCTCATTCAGCTTAATCCCCAGAAATTCAAGAGAGCATCCGAGCAGTTTTGATTCATATCCTTTTATTCGACCATCGAGAAGGGATACAGTGTTCTCCCTTTTGCTAAGTTTCCCCCCGTTTGCCCCCCTTACGAGCGGAAGATGACAGTACTGCGGCAGCGACCAGTCAAGAAGCTGATGGATCAGAACCTGGCGAGGAGTGGAATCAAGCAGGTCATCCCCCCGTACAACCTGATTTACACCGCTTAATCGATCGTCAACAACTACCGCAAGCTGGTAGGCAAAGAATCCGTCAGCCCGTTTAACTACAAAATCACCGGAGGTTTCCAGCTCTGTTCTTATAGTCCCATGTCTTACATCGTCAAAAGATATTGTCCTGCCATAAGTCCGCAGACGCCATGACCTTGCCTCACCAGGCTTTTGCAGACCGTTCCGGCAGGTTCCAGGATACGGGATCTCCTCTCCCTGGTGCGGGGCGGATGAAGCCCGCGCGATATCTGCCCTGCTGCAACTGCATGGATAGATCTCCCCTGTCTTCTGGAGGGTAGCAAAGGCATCTTCGTAAGCCTCAATATTCTTGCTCTGGCGGCTTACGGAACCATCCCACAAAAGCCCGAATGCCTCCAGTGTTCGGAGGATATCGCCCTCAAATCCCTTACGGCAGCGGGCAGCGTCAAGGTCATCAATACGGAGCAGCCATTTGCCCCCATTCTGCCTTGCCATCAACCAACTGCCAACCGCTGCGACCAGTGAGCCAGTATGAAGCGGGCCTGTTGGTGAAGGGGCAAAACGGCCAATATTGATCAGTCCGGTATCTCTCTGTTTTGATAAATGGTTCATTTAAGAGCTTTTTAACACAATCCCTTTCTGCGATCCAGATGAAGAGACCTTAATAATCTGGTTGACATTGGTTTTCTGATCCAGTAGCTTCAGCACAGTTCTTTTATCAGACTTGATGTAACCGCTAGGGGAGTTTCGACTGAGAGTGGCCTTTGCCACGACCCTTGGAACCTGATCCGGGTAATGCCGGCGTAGGGAAGCGATTGTTTTTATAAGCTGTATACCAATCGCCGTCCCTTTGAAAAAAGGGGCGGTTTTTTTGTTTCGGCTTCAAATCAGAAAGCAGGTCAAAAAGAAAAAGGAGGATTCAAAGATGGCTGATGGCAAACTGAAGATTGCAGGCAGGGAATACAATTCACGTCTGATTGTGGGTACAGGCAAATTTGCCACAAACGAGCTGATGGTTGCGGCACTTGAAGCGTCAGGGGCTGAGATAGTTACTGTCCCTGTCCGCAAGTTTAATCTGGCTGATATAGGCAAGGGCTGTTTCCTGGACTTCATTGATCCCAAAAAATACGTCATTCTACCAAACACAGCAGCCTGCTTTAATGCGGAGCAGGCGGTAAGCGCATGTCGTGATGCCCGTGATGCCGGCCTGCCTTCTATGGTAAAGCTTGAGGTGCTTGGGGATCAAAAGACGTTGTACCCTGATAACGAAGAGACGCTGAAGGCTGCCAAAATACTGATTGACGACGGTTTTACCGTACTTCCGTACTGCAGCGACGATGTGATTATGTGCAAAAAGCTTGAGCAGCTGGGATGTCCTGTTGTTATGCCTCTGGCCGCTCCGATAGCAAGTGGGCTTGGTATCCGCAACCCTTATAACATCAAGCTGATCCTTGAAGCTGTCTCGGTGCCGGTGATTGTTGATGCAGGCGTTGGAACTGCCTCTGATACAGCCTTCGGTATGGAACTTGGCTGCGATGCGATCCTGATAAACACGGCGATTGCCGGTGCTAAAGACCCTGTTGCAATGGCGAGAGCCATGAGGCTTGCAGCTGAGGCAGGAAGATTGGCTTTTGAGGCAGGCAGGATTCCTAAGAAGCTGTACGCAACCGCGCCAACAGCTTTTACTGATCTGATGAGCTGATGATTGATTTTTCCCTGTATCTGATTACTGACCGCAAGCAGACCGCTGGCAGGCCGCTTCTTGAGGTAGTTGAAGCGGCTCTGTCCGGCGGTGTCAGGGCGGTACAGTTAAGGGAAAAGGATCTCCCCTCTGCGGAGCTGTATGAGCTCGCCTGGGAGATGCGCGCCCTGACAAGCCGTTTTGATGCCAGGCTGTTTATCAATGAGAGGATTGATATTGCCCTTGCTGTGGAGGCGGATGGTGTTCATCTGGGAATAAGTTCCATACCTGTCACAGCGGCAAGAAGGATAGCCCCCGACCTCCTTATCGGTTATTCAAGCCATCGTATTGCCGAGGCTGCGGCAGCTATTGCCAAAGGGGCGGATTTTGTGACCTTCGGACCTGTATTTCAGACTCCTTCAAAGGCTGCTTACGGTGAGCCGCTGGGATTGGATGAACTTTCGCTAGCCTCGGGGAGACTCAATTCCCCTCTCTTTGCCCTGGGTGGAATCAGGCAGACAAATATTGACCAGGTAATTTCTGCCGGTTGTTATCGTATTGCCCTGATTTCCGACATACTTGCCGCTCCGGATCCTGCAGCAGCAGCAGAGGCGTTCAGGCGCAGGCTTAGAGCTTGATTTAAGCAGGTTTAATAATATGTCTCCAGACAACAATCCGGATATTCATCCTGATCTGCGGATCAACTCTTACGGGCACTATCTGCGTCGTCGTTTTGGCTGCAGGGTAAGCAAGGTTAATGTTGACGCCGGTTTTACCTGTCCAAACCGTGATGGAAGCAAAGGTTTTGGCGGTTGCATCTACTGCAATAACGTCTCTTTCTCCCCACGCGACACCCAATCAGAGATACCGCTTGAGGAACAGCTGGCCGTTGGGATGGCCTACCACCGCAAACGTCTGGGGTCTGAGAAGTTCATCGCATATTTCCAGAAATATACAAATACTTACGCTTCGGTTAAACATCTTGCCGAACTGTATCAACGTGCGCTCTCTCTGCCTGATGTAATCGGGATTTCAGTCGGCACAAGGCCGGACTGTCTGGGCGAAGGAACTCTTGAACTCCTCTCAGAGATTGCAAGGGAACGGTATGTCTGTCTTGAACTTGGATTGCAATCTG
>DCVL01000062.1 GCA_002328035.1 Geobacter sp. UBA2189 | reverse complement strand
TTAGGTCTTACTCAGATTGACACCTCATCTACAATTATCATATAGTTTGCAAATGCAAGATTTCAAACACCTGGCCCGACGCAAAAAGAATTTTTTTCAACGCCACTGGCAAAGTGCCGCTCTCGGTACGGCAGTGGCTGCTCTATGCATCCCCTTGACGGTTATGCTGATTCGTAAAGGCGCCCAAGCGGTCTCTGTATGGAAGGATACCCGCAGCCAGATAGAACTGAAGGTACGATCGACCTCTTTAGGAGATGAACTTTTTTCCACTGCAAGCAGCTTGATTCCTTCAGCTGTCAGCAATGGAGATTTACTGACAGCGACCACGCCTGATGGTACGATGCTTAACCTTTCTATTAATCCGTTACTGCAGCAACGGGTTCAGCGTTATCTGGAACAGACCCGTCCATTATATGCGATCTTTGTTGCGCTTGAACCGGCAACCGGCAGGGTTCTTTCACTTGCCGGCTACTCAACCGCTGATCAAAACTGGCAGCAGAATGCGGCTTATCAGGTCTATCCTATGGCCTCACTGTTTAAAATGGTAACAGCAGCTGCAGCTTTAGAAAACCGCAAGATTAATCCAACTACCGTACTTGAGTTCCGGGGACGTTTGGTTTCTGAAACTCCAAAAAACTGGGATCCAAGTCCAAAAGGTCGTAACAACAGGATGGATCTGACTGATGCTATGGGCAAATCGGTAAATCCAGTCTATGGGCTGATTGCCAGTGAATTGGTTGGAAAGGAACAGCTGGCGCAGACCTGCAACCGTTTTGGTTTTAATCGAAGTCTGTTTCTTCCTGGAGTTCCTGCATTGCCAAGCCCTGCTCCGGTGGCAGAGACTCTGAATGACCTGCGGCTTCAGGGATGCGGACTTGACCATAATCTCCAGGTTTCACCGATACATGCTGCAGTTATAACAGCGGCCATAGCGAACAGGGGCAGCATGATGGCGCCCCGCCTTATTGACCAGGCGATTCGTGATGGCAAGGAGCTGAAAATTCCGGAGCAGAGAGAACTTGTAAAGGTTATTTCTCCTGAAACCTCTAATAATCTTACTCGGATGTTGCTGACAACCGTGACTACAGGCACATCCCGCAAGGCGTTCAGAAACCATGAGGGGGCTAAGCTTCTTTCTGAGATGAAGGTTGCAGCAAAGACCGGTTCCATTGATGGAGATAATCCAAAGGGACGGTATTCATGGTTTGCTGCATTCGCTCCCGCCGAACAGCCACGCATAGCGCTGGTAGCATTGGTCATTAATGGAGATAAATGGAAAATCAAGGCGTCGCATCTTGGTGAGCAGGCGCTGTCTGAGTTTTTCAGGCAGGATAGATGAGCAGACTGAATTTGCCGTCAACAAGCTCTGAATATGAGAATTGGCTGATCCAGTCGCCGAGGGAAATGAGAGTAAATCCATCCTTGTTTTCAATAAACGGGAGGTGAAAATGACCAAGAACCATTGCATTGCAACCTTGTTTGCTGATAGAACCGGCATATAACCGGATCATCTCGGGATAATCCCATCTTGAGCGATCCTGTCGATATCGTCCTTTACTTGAGCGCTGTAATCGTCGCCTTAATCCATTTATAATAGTTGCCGGCAAAAGTTTGCCTGTTTTAAATACGATATTGTGTCGCAGAATCCTGTATAAGAGGCGATAGCGCCAATCAGAGCTGTTTATCAGGTCTCCATGGCACAGAAAAATCTTTTGCCCCTGAATCTCAAGAGTGACGGGTTCTGGATAAATCTCGGCTCCCAGCCTTTCAGCCAGGGCATTGCCCAGCTTGAAGTCGTGATTGCCTTCAAGGTATATAAGGCGGGTTCCTGAGCTGTGTAGCTCTTCCAGGGCTTTAAGCAGAGGTTCTTGTTCAGGAAAGTCAAGGTTGGGCAATCCGATACGGAAGTCAAACAGATCCCCAAGTATACAGAGAATATCAGTTGTACCTTTAAGGGATCTTATGAAATCAAGCAGAAGCCGGTAGTTTTTATCTTCCGGATTGTGGAGATGGGCATCGGCAAGAAATATTGTGCGCATGATGTAGCAGATTGTGCCGTTACAGGACTCAACTGTCAATATAGATGATAATAACAGGAGCAAAAAATGATACATAGCGTGGCCATTGCGTGGGATGAGCTGCTGAAGGCTTTTTCAAATATGGAACAGGACAGGGTCTATTTTTTCGACAAGATGACCGGTGAGATATTCTTTGTGCGGGCAGATCTGGAAGACAGTTTTTGGGAAAGTATTGAACAGCATCTAGAGCGTTTTTTGGAGATCCCTGTGCTTGATACTGCGGCTGAACGCAAGTTGCTTTCCGGTTTTATGGAAAATCAGGCTGATCAGGAATTGAAAGTGCTTTTAGATCAGGCCTTATCAGGTCGTCCTCCATACGCTAACCCTTCCGATATATTATCATTTTTCCCGGAAGAAGAGAGTCAGCTGGCAGAACTTAGAGATAGTTTTTTAAGCAACAGGGTCAAGGTCTGGATGGAAGAGAATAATCTTTTCTCTTTTAGCACATCCCTAAAAGCTGTTAACTGAAGGTTCTTTTATGTCTCCCTTGCAATCCTTTAAAAATCAGCATCCATCAGGCTATCTTGGACTGATTGCTGCCATAATGACAGTTGGGGCACTGATTCTTTCAGGATATGCACTTCGCCACACACTATCCTGTTTTTTACTCTCATATGTAATCGCTTATCTACTTGATCCTTTGGTTATGAAGCTGGAGAAACGGGGATTAAAGCGTATTCATGCATTGACTTTTTTGTATGTAATACTAGGTATTGTCTCCGTCTTTACAGTAATGTTCCTTCTGCCTATGCTCACCATCAGCTGGAACAGTTTTTTGCATAACCTGCCTCAGCATATACAGAAAATAAAGGGAGCTCTTGTCTCTTGGCAGAGTAGCATACCAAACCACTACGGCTCGGCTGAGATAAGTTGGTTGATGGATACCGTTCTTGGTAATGTTGACAGTATGGCTGAAAAAGCCGGTGTATGGGTATATGGATTTGCCGGCAAGATGTTTTTCAATGTCTTTAACCTTGTGCTTGCCCCTATCCTTGTATTTTTTATGCTTAACTACAAGCAGAAGATTATGGATACGGCTGAGGTATGGATACCTGGTACCCGGAGAGAGCTGATTCTCAAGATGGGACGTGAAATTGACGGAAGTATTGGCGGTTATCTCCGTGGTCAGGTTATGGTTTCAATAATGGTGGCTGTTGCTACTGTTCCTGCGCTGCTGTTGCTTGGCATTCCGCATCCATTCCTGTGTGGTATTTTTGCAGGTATTGCCTCTATCCTTCCATTTATTGGCGTAATCATTGCCATGATTCCACCGTTGCTTTTTGCCTGGCTCTGTTATGGCACCGGGGCGATCATTGTCAAGGTTCTGGCTGCTTTCTCAATAATCTATTTCCTGGAAGGATATCTTGTTAAACCCCTTGTGTTTAAACAGTCCATGAATCTGAATCCGCTTCTGACCATCATAATGGTTATGGCATTTGGAGAGCTTATGGGTTTTTGGGGGATACTGCTGGCGTTGCCGATTACTGCTGCATTCAAGATAGCTTCGCAGCACTGGCTGAAGGGGGATTTTGCAAATCCTGAAAACGAGCCTTAATCTAAATCTGTTTTCAACATGACCTGGAGAAATGAAATGAAGGTAATCGCTTTTAACGGTAGCGCACGCAAGGATGGCAATACTGCGAAGTTAATCAGATACACCTTTGAAGAGTTGGAAAATGAAGGTATTGAGACAGAGCTGCTGCAGCTTGCAGGTAGTCGTATTCAGGGTTGTATCGCCTGTTACAAATGTTTTGCCAACAAGGATTGCCGTTGTGTTGTTAATAACGATATTGCAAATGAATGCCTTGAGAAAATGCATAATGCTGATGGCATCATCATTGGCTCACCAACCTACTTTGCAGGCATTACGCCTGAGGCAAAGGCTCTGATAGATCGTTGTGGAATGGTTGCCAGGGCAAATGGAGATATCCTGAAACGCAAGGTGGGGGCGGGGGTAGTTGCTGCACGCCGTGGCGGAGCAATCCATGTCTTTGACACCATAAATCACTTTTTCACCATATCACAGATGATAGTTGTCGGATCAAGCTACTGGAATATAGGGGTTGGAAGGAATATCGGTGATGTTGATGCTGATGAAGAAGGGTTGAAGACCATGCGTGACCTGGGGGTTAACATGGCTTGGCTGCTGAAGAAGCTTGATGGTCAATAACAGCAACCTGACTGTTACTTTTGTGGGGAAGCGCCAAAAAAATTGAGTATGGCGTCATCAAGGCTTGCAGCTGGCTGTTTTTTTGGTGCTTCTTTGGAACTTTGGGCTGAATCAGGCGTTTTGAGGTCAGATTTTTGGACTGTCTCCTGAAATAACAGCCCTATGCCGGAGCTCTCCGGTTCTTTTGTTGTTTTGGGTGCTGGCGTTTCAGTGGCTGCAACTGTAGACTTTGTCTCTTTTATCTTTTCTTCTTTCTCTTCGACGGTCTGTTGAGCTGCTACGCCGAAGGCCTTTTCATCAAATTCCCCGTTTTTAAGACGACGCAGCATATCTTTGTGCTGCTCTTTCATCAGGTCTTCAACAACAGACTCAAGGTTGTCAATCTTTATGATATCCTTGTAGCTGATTTTTTGTGAGCATAGAATAACCCCTTCACGGTAGAGCAGGGTTATTATATGAGGGTTCTTTACTCCGCTATCCTCCGTCTGGATATGGAAAACGGAGCCTTTGTAAGGAATGTTGTGATTATATCCCAATAGCATTATTGCATCCCCTGTTTTAGCTCCTGCTGATCTTGAACGGCAGGCTGTTTTTCAAGAGAATAATCAGGTTCCAGCAACCCGGACAGATCAAGATGGCGAAGATGTGAATTCTGATTGCCATCCAGTGTTATTTTTACATGGCGTATATCAGGTATGTTGATGCAAATAGTGTTTACAACTGCATAAACAGCAAGCATTTCAGATGAGCTTCCGGAAGGAAGGGACTCTGAAAAATCTTTGCCTAGATCAACTACTGCGGTATCATTCTCAATCCTTACATGATTAATATCTGTCCATTCTGGAACAACAGGATCCAGATCTCCTACAGGGCCACTAAAAAGTTCATCAAGAACAGCCCTTGCAAAAACGGCCCGATCCCCTGTCGCTTCTATTTCCCTAGCCTCTCTTGCGAGATTGGAGTATTCATCCGCAAAAAACAAAAGTATTTTTCTGGTGGACAGTTCTCCATTTTTTTTTGCCGGAATGTCAGATATCTGCCTAGCCTCATAATATTTCTGCCAGAACAGGCAACCAAAGACCAGTGCAATCAGTATAAAAGGTAGCAATATGTCTGCGCCTATTCGGCGTTTCTGCGTTGTAGACATCAGTCCTTCTCTGTTTCAATACGGCAGTCTTCAAGCGATACCTGATAGACATCCCCAAGCTTCCCCCCCAGAAAACGGTTTCCAACCCTAATGAATCCGGCGGGTACATCGGTAACGTAGTAGTGGTGATTACCCTGTTCTGCCTCTGGACGAAGCAGTTTCTTCTGTTTTAGTATGTCAGCTACAGTTCGGGCAGTCTCCTCAGCCGAATCAACTAGCGTAACCCCTGAACCCATAACTTCAGCTATAACCTTTTTGAGAAGAGGGTAATGGGTGCAGCCAAGCACCAGTGTGTCTACTCCGGCTTTCTGTAGTTCTTCCAGGTACAGGCGGGCTGTCATTCTGGCAATTTCATTGTCAATCCAGCCTTCTTCAGCAAGCGGGACAAAGAGCGGACACGGGCGTGCAATAACAGAGACTGAAGGATTAAGCTTTTTTATGGCTCTTGAATAAGCACTGCTCCGGATGGTGCCACTGGTGCCTATTACTCCTACAATGCCGCTTCTGGTTGCCTCTACAGCCTTTTTTGCACCTGGCTCAATCACCCCTACAACGGGAACGGGGAGTGAGCGCCTCAGCATTGGAAGTGCAACGGCTGAAGCAGTATTACAGGCGACAACCAGAAGTTTGATGTCCAGTTTTATAAGAAATGAGGCAATTTCCTGAGAGTAACGGACAACAGTGTCAGGTGATTTTGTGCCATATGGAACCCTGGCTGTATCTCCAAAATAGATGGTATCTTCCTGGGGAACCGTCCTTGCGAGTTCACGCAAAACGGTTAAGCCACCAACACCAGAATCAAATATACCGATCGCCTGCCAGGACACCTGTATCATCCTCCTGTATTCACTGGACTAAATTATATATATAGTTTTTTAATTATAGGCAAGGCATTTACTTGGCACCTTTAAATCTGCAGGCTTGCAAGAGAGTTTACAAGCGTGATATACAGACAAACCTCTGTAGTAATACATTAAGCCATACAGGAAGGGACTATAATGACTCACCAACGCAAGCCGGAGATCAATTTCAACTACATCTACAACTACTCCTACAACCCAGCATATGCAAACGGTGTTCAGGGAGGATTTACCCCCCGTGGCGAGCTGGTTATGCATTTCTATCAGGAACGTCCGGCGCTTCCAAAAGAGATTACCCATGAAATAACACCTGAGGGTGGTATTGGTGCTCTTATTGAGTCTGACCCTAAAAATCTTAACGGAACCATGGTCAGATTTGTTGAAACCGGTGTTACCATGAATTTCCAGACCGCAGCAATGGTACACTCCTGGTTGGGCGAGCAGCTTGGACAGATGCAGGCCATCCTTAAGGCTCAGGCTGAATTTATGCAGGGAGCCGCAGAGGACACAGCCAAGGAAGGCTAATAAATCTCAGTTTATCTGGTTCTGTTTTTTGACGGCTCGGAGACTAATAATCTTCGAGCCGTCGTCTTTATTCAGATGATATCTGTGGCCTGAAAAAACCGGGGGGTAAATGAAAAAAAACGTACTGTCAGACCTTGATGGTGTTATTTATCGTGGAAATGAACTAATTCCCGGGGCAAGGGATTTTGTTGAGAGACTCCAGAAAAACGGCAACAGATTCCTTTTTTTAACCAACAATTCAGAACAGACAGCTGGCGACCTCAGAAAAAGGCTTGAGAGTATGGGGATAGAGGGACTTTTAGATGCAAATTTTGTGACCTCTGCCATGGCGACTGCCCTTTTTCTTGATTCTCAGAGAAAGCGAGGAACTGCTTTTGTAGTTGGGGGGAGTGGGCTTGTAAATGAACTTTGCCGAATCGGTTATTCAATAACCGAAAAGAATCCGGATTACGTTGTTGTTGGTAAAACAAAAGAGTTTAATTTTGAAATGTTGCAGAAGGCAATAGAGTTTATAGGTAGAGGTTCCAGATTCATAGCTACAAACCCTGATGTTCTGGATCCTGTGGAGGGTGGATTTGAACCTGCAGCAGGGAGCCTGCTGGCTCCAATAGAGAAAGCGACAGGCAAGCCCCCTTTCGTTGTTGGAAAACCGAATGCTATAATGATGACGATAGCAAAGAAGATTTTGGGTGCTCACTCGGAAGATACGATTATGATAGGTGACAGGATGGATACTGACATACTGGGTGGGTTGGAGTCAGGCATGAAGACCTGTCTGGTTCTTTCCGGTGTATCAAATGAAAAGACGGCGCAACAGTTTTCTTACAGACCGGACTATACCTTCAATAATGTAGGTGAAATATATCCTGATACTCTTTAAGGAGCCAACATGGAGATTTCTATCCCGTCAATCTTGAGGATTAAGCCTGATTCTTTATATAAAACAGGTAAATACTTAAGAAAAGAAAACCTTAAAAATGCGGCTATATTTTATGGAGAGGGAATAAAGGAGCTCTTTCGGGAACGGATCCTTATCTCGCTTCTTTCGTCGGAGATAAATATTTTATACGAAGAGACGGTTTACAAAAATGTTGTAGAAACAGTATTTGACAGCATTTCTCAACTGCCAAAAGGGGTCGATGTAATTCTGGCTGTCGGAGGGGGAAAGGCCATTGATTATGCCAAATATATAGGTTTTGTTTCGCAGATCCCTGTAATATCTATACCCACCTCCATTTCAAACGATGGATTTGCATCTCCGATCTCCTCCCTTGAGTTAAAGGGCAAGAAAACCACTATAAAGGTTAAAATACCTTACGGAGTTATAATAGACACCAACATTATAAATTCATCTCCGGAAAAATTTGTGTATTCCGGCATAGGAGACCTGATCTCCAAGATTACAGCCATATATGACTGGAAGCTCTCTTACAGAAAGACCGGAGAGCCTGTAAATGATTTTGCCGTACTGATATCAGAAGGCTCTGTGGAAAACCTTGTTCATTACCCAAATAAGAACATAAGAGATCTTGAGTTTTTGAGGCTTGTTTCGGGTGCCCTTGTAATGAGTGGCGTTGCGATGGAAGTGAGTAAGTCATCCCGCCCCGCAAGCGGCAGTGAACACCTGCTCTCCCATGGATATGACAAGGTTTGTGAAAAACCTTCACTGCACGGGCTTCAGGTCGGAGTTGCCACCTACTGTATCAGCAAGATTCAGGACAATAAGCATGAAACAGTAAAATATGTGCTTGAGGAGAGCGGTTTCTTTGATTATCTCTATAAGAATCCTTTGGACAGATCCCGCTTTTTGGAGGCTGTCGATATAGCCACAACAATAAAGGAAAAATTCTATACAATACTTTCCGAGCAGGGTAATCAGGAGAGATTGAAAGAGTTTATTTTAAACGATGAAACATGTAAAAGGGTGATGGTCTGAAAGTGGGACATCAGAGGTTTCGTATTTAACCTGTTTGTCACAGTTTTTTACTAGACGGATTGGATGATTTACCCTTACCATGCAAGCAGAGAATCACCTAAAAAAGATGAAAGGTCAAGACAATGGCAAAGGCAAAAAACGGGGATAGAGTAAGGATAAATTTTACAGGCAAGACGGAAGACGGTACTGTAATTGAGACAACATTTGAAGATTCGTCCTGTTGTGATGATGGGTGCGATTCATGCGAATATGGTCCTCTGGAGATAGTTATTGGAGAGGAAGAGTTTTTTCCAAAGATAGAGGAAGCTCTTGTGGGTATGTCGCCAGGTGAGAAAAAGACAATCCAGATCGATGCTGTGGATGCATTTGGTGAATATGATGCGGGCGCAGTTTTTACCCTCGAAAGAAATATGCTTCCGGATGATATGAACCCCGAAGTCGGGGAAGACCTTATTCTGACTGGTGAGGATGATGAAGAACTTGAGGTGACAGTCGTTGAGGTGACTGACAAGGATATGACATTTGATGCCAATCATCCTCTGGCTGGTGAAGACCTGACATACGATATAGAGCTGGTAGAAATCCTGTAGCAGGGCTCTTAAAAACCGGATTTGAAAAGCCGTTTAAACACGGAGCAACGGTGCAACGGAGTAAAAACAAAAAGCAGATCACTGTATAGCCTTTTAAAAATGTTTACCATTTTGGTTATACCTGTTTTTGCATATGTTGCTTCTCTCCGTTGCTCCGTGTTTTGTGAACTGCTATTTGGGGATTGATCTACTGCCTGAATACCGCTTCCGCAATTATCTCTGCAATATCCCTTACCTGAACCTTATCCGCCTTTAAGTCCTTTACTCCATCGATAAACATGGTCAGGCAATACGGACATGCAGTACATATAGTGTCCGGCTCATGCTCAAGAGCCTCGGCTGTCCTGACGAGATTGATCCGCTCTCCGGTAAATTCCTCCATCCACATCCGTCCTCCGCCAGCTCCGCAACAGAAGGCGCCCTCGCGATTGCGAGCCATCTCAATTGGCTCTTCGCCTGTAGCCAGTGCAAGTGTTTCCCTTGGTTCGTCATAAATGCCATTATGGCGTCCCATGTAGCAGGAATCGTGATAGACCAGTCTGGTGGCAGTCTCTTTTGTCTCTTCAGGGAGCTTCAGGCGGCCATCCTGCAGCAGCTGCAGCAACAGCTGACTGTGATGTAAGACTTCAAGTTCAATGCCGTATTGACGGTAGTCGTTTTTAAGAGTGCTCATACAGTGCGGACACTGGGCAATAACCTTTGTAATCTTTCTCTCTTTGAATAGCGCTATATTTTCCTTTGCCATCGAGTCAAACAGGTATTCATTTCCAAGTCTGCGCATAGAATCACCGCAACACTTTTCATCCTTTCCAAGTATGCCCCATGAAACCCCTGCCTTGTCCAGCAGTTGAGCCACAGCCATGGTTACCTGCTTTGTGCGTGCGTCAAAAGAGCCGGCGCAGCCTACATAAAAGAGATACTCTGTCTTGCCGGTCTCGAACGGACGGTCGCCGAGAAGGGTAGCCCATTTTCCACGTTCTGTAGGGGCTATACCCCAGGGGTTGCTCCGGCTCTCCATGTTTTCAAAAAGGTTCAGAAGCTCAGCCGGAAAGTTTGATTCCATTTCTACAAGATGTCTTCTAAGCGGTGTAAGTTTAGGCATCTGTTCAATAAATACCGGACATGCCTGAATACAGGCTCCACAGGTTGTGCATGACCAGATCGCTTCTGTAGAGATAGAGTCTTCTCCCTCACCGATAAGAGGTATGGCTGGCGGCTCTCCTTTTTTCAGCAAGGAACCGTTTTTCATCAGGTTATGTTTTATGGTTGCAATAACCCCTCTCGGATTTAAAGGTTTACCCGTCTGATCAGCTGGACAGGCCATCTGGCAGCGTCCGCATTCTGTGCAGGAAAATGAATCAAGCAGGTCTTTCCATGTATAGCCGTCAACCTGATTACTCCCGAAGCTGTTGCCAACCTTGAACTCTTCACGCTCCGGCAGGGGAGGATGTTCAAGCCTCTGCAGGAAAACATTTGGTATGGCGGTTATTATATGAAAATGTTTGCTAAGCGGCAGCAGATTCATAAACAGAAGGAGAACCAGCGCATGCGTCCACCATGAAAGGTCGTGGACAACCTTGCCCATCCCTTCAGGAATAAATGTAATAAATTGGTATGAAACTGGCGTTATCGTTTTGGCAAGTTCCAGTGTGGAACCTCTAAAGGTTGAGATCTTTGCTGCGTTTATTCCAAAGCTGGCCAGCATCAGAACCGCTATAAGAAAGAGTATGAAGAATGCCTCAAACGTGCGTGCTTCTGGATATGGCGGAGCCACGATCCTTCTTGTAGTTGCTGCAATTACTGCCAAAAGGGTGATAAGTGATACGACGTCAATCATCTGAAAAAGCGGCATGGACAAGCTTTCAGGCAGCCTGGTAAATGATATGGATGGGAAGAGGCCTTGCAGAATGAACTCGGTATTGGCAATCAGCAGGACAAGAAAACACCAGAAGATAGCAACATGTATCAATCCTGAAGGTTGGGCTAAAACCCTTTTCTGGGCAAAGGCGTAACGAATGGTATCGCTAATCCTTTGTCCAATATTGTCCAGGCGGTTTTCAGTGCGACCCAGGGCTGTCAGCGAGAGCCGTTTCCAGCAGCTCCAGATAAACATGGCAGTGGCAGCTATAAAAAGTGGTACAAAGATAGTCGGGGTTGGTGTCATTGTTTTTTGCCTCGTGCCTTCAGCTCTTTTATCTTGCGAGTCATTGCGGGAATAATCTGGAACAGATCCCCTACTATCCCGTAATGTGCAACCTCGAAAATAGGGGCATCCTTATCGCGATTGATTGCAATTATCAGATCTGCATCCTGCATTCCTACCAGATGCTGGATGGCGCCGGAAATTCCGCAGGCGATATAGATCTTCGGGCGAACTGTTTTGCCTGTCTGTCCTACCTGCCTTTCATGTGGCATCCAACCGGAATCAACTGCACTACGTGAGGCGCCGACCACTCCGTGAAGTTCATTTGCGAGTTCTTCCAGTAGTGTGAAGTTTTCGGCTCCCATCATTCCCCGACCGCCAGATACGATTATCTCCGCGCCACCAATATCAATCTTCTTTTTGGTGTCTCCATCACGGAGTATCTCAAGAACCTTAACCAGGATATCCTGTTCCGGAATGCTGAAACCGTCCCTGATAATCTGACCGGTTGCGCCGGGCATTGGTTCTGGCATCTTCATCACATGAGGTCTTACAGTAGCCATTTGCGGGCGGTACTTATCACAGATAATTGTTGCCATTATATTTCCGCCAAAGGCTGGACGTGTCTGCATAAGATTGCGTTTGTCGTCAATATCAAGCCCTGTGCAGTCAGCTGTCAGCCCTGTGCCTGTTCTGGTAGCTACAGCGCCAGCCAGATCCCGTCCCATTCCGGTTGCGCCCATAAGAATAATCTCAGGTTTGTGCTGTTTGATCAGATGGCACATAGCTTCAAGATAAGGTTGTGTGCGGTAGTCTGAATAGACAGGCGCATCAAGCAGATAGGCACTTTTTGCACCGTAGCTGAAGGCTTCATGGCACAACTTTTCAACCGTGTGGCCGATTACAACCGCATTCAGGTCAACTCCAAGTTTTACTGCCAGCTCTTTACCCTTGCCGAGCAGTTCCCATGAAACCTTGGCCGCCTCGCTGTCTGTCTGTTCTATAAAAACCCAGACTCCATGATATTGGGAGAGTATCTTCTTTATTGCAGCCGCCTCAGGGTCTTCCTCTTCCATCGTTTCTGGAGAGCCTGTAGCTGCAAGCTGTTCAAGTATCTTCTGCTCCTCTTCCGTAAAGAACATCTCAATAGCCTGGGCAGGGCAGATCTTTACGCACTTGAGGCAACCAATACATTTTTCAGTCACAATCAGTGGTTCGCCGGTATCAGTCATGCTTATACAGTTGACAGGGCAGGAACTTTCGCAGCGAGCACCACAGGCAATGCACCTGCCCTCAATCAGGCGAGCGCGACCACGGGGACGTTTAATCTTCTGTTTTATCTCAGTCATAGCGGCAGTAGATCCTTGTCCAACAATTTGTTCAGCAGCAGGTCGACGGTTCCTTCGGGGTCATTATATCCGTTGCCAACGATCTCTCCCTTATCACGTTCAGGTGAGAATATCTTTGCTACCCATGTGGGCGAACCCTTCAGCCCGATAGTTTCGGTTTCAAGCTTAAGAACCTCGTTGTTCCAAATCTCTATATCTGCAGCTTCCGAGGCAAGCCTCATGTTTACAGTCGGGTAGCGGGGACGGTTGATTTCGCGCACTACGGTTAAAAGCGCTGGAAGAGGTGTTTCAATCCGTTCGTGGCGTCCTTCAAGTTTTCTTCTGACAGTTATCCTCTTGTTAATCATGTCCAGCTCTTCAACCCTGTCAACAAGTGTCAGTTGCTGATAGCCCAACCTTACAGCTATCCCCGGACCCACCTGCGCGGTATCCCCATCTATGGTCTGCTTGCCACAGATAACAACACCTACAGGGGCCATTTCGTCATTGAGCTTCTTGATCGCTGCTGCAAGCACATTGCTGGTGGCAAGAGTATCTGCTCCGCCAAAAAGACGGTCAGAGAGAAGGATTGCCTGATCTACGCCTGCCGATAACGCTTTTCGGAGTGTATGCGCAGCGCCTGGAGGTCCCATTGACAGCACCACAACACGAAAGCCAAACTGGTCTTTTAACTGTAGCGCGGCTTCAAGAGCATGAGTGTCATATGGGTTCATTATGCTTGGAACCCCTTCTCTCATAAGTGTATTGGTAGCCGGATCAATCTTTACCTGTGTGGTGTCAGGAACTTGTTTTATACAGGCTACAATCAGCATTATCCATCCTCTTTGGCGCACAGATTTTAGGCGCCGTCTCTGTGAGTTTTTGTGACGCACTTTAATTAATGAGGCAACCTTAAATACTGTAAGCCGATTTTTCTTGCAAGAGCTAATGTATTGATTTTACTTGTATTGATTAAATTTAATTAAAACTAAACGTGTTGTTGAAATACTCTATAGCGTGTAGATTCAGAACACAGTTTACGAGAAGGGAAGAGGTTGTGCCTATATTTTGTGCGGCATTTTATCTGTGCAACTTGAATTAGTGGCCATAAAATCAAGCAGTTGCCAATTAAATAACCATAATTTTATCGATGGCATGCCTATTGCTAAAATATTGAGCTGAAACTACAACAGCCACGACAGGCGTGTGCACAAAAAGGGGGCAACAATGGCCAAGCTGGATGAAAAAATTGAAGCTATCTACAACGATGTATTGAAGCGTAACCCTGGCGAAATTGAATTCCATCAAGCAGTTATGGAAGTTCTTGAGTCTCTTGGACCAGTTGTTGCCAAACATCCTGAATATCTTGAGCGCAAGAT
>DCVL01000059.1 GCA_002328035.1 Geobacter sp. UBA2189 | reverse complement strand
GCTGAAGCCAAGCGTGTTGAGATAGCCAAGGTTGAGGCAGACCGTCTTGCAAAAGAAAAGGCTGACATAGAAGCAGCTGAGAAGGAGCAAGCTCTTAAGGTAAAGGCGGAAGCTGAACGTATTGCTGCTGAGAAGGCTGAAGTTGAGCGTCAGGCAAAAGCCAAAGTAATAGCCAGTGAGAAGGCTAAAATCCAGAATGTAGCTGAGGAAAGGCTAAAGTCAGAGCGTGCAGGTCTTAAAGACAAGGCGATTGCAGAATACAAGCGTATTCTTGAACGTTTTCCCGGTACTCAGGCAGCCTGTACTGCGGTTGCACGTTTGAATGAGTTGGGGGTTGCTGTTGCAATGCCTTCAACCACAGCTTCTGTGCCTTCAACAGAATCAACCGGTATTACCCAGATATTGGCGCTTGAGGTTGCCCAGTACGCAGCATTTGAATTTGCTCTGAACCATCCAAAGAGTCCTGTACAGGTGGCTGGCAGGACAGCTATTCCTTTTGAGATCCAGAACCGTGGAAATGGTAAGGATAGCTTTTGTCTTGAATCAGGTTTTCCACCAGAATTTGGTGTACGTTTTTCGGTCGCAGATTCAGAACAGATAATCAATCAGACCCCGCTTATTGCTCCTGGTAAGAGGTTTAAGGGACAAATCCTCTTGTCTGTGCCACCCGCTTCTATAGACGGTCTTAGAATAGCTTATCCTGTAAAAGCTGCCTCACAATTTACGTCCGAGGTATCTCAAAGCAGGGTTATTCCACTTGTTGCTTCGGCTCCTCTCTTGCGTGCAGTGGTTAAGACAGAGAAGAACCATATGCTTCCGGGCGAGACGGTTAATTATAGAATTGCTGTTCTTAACGTTGGATCCACAACTGCTCAGGATGTCACCCTGCGCCTTAATTATCCTGCTCAATACAAACCGCTTGAACTTAACGCTACAGGCTTCCGACAGGAGATGAACGCAGCTCTGGTATTAGATGGACTAACTCTAAAGTCTGGAGAGAGTCGTGATCTGACAGTTGCATTCAGATTGGAGGAGGAGGCTCTGTCTGGCCAGGAACTTATGTTGCGTGCTGATGTAGTAAATAATTCGTTGAAGATAAGGGGTAGCTTCCTCTCAAACGCAACTTCTGTACTTCCTTTAACTGCTCTTGAACTTAGAATGGGGCATAGTCGTGTTACTGCTATACCAGGACAGACCGTTTCTCTGCCTGCCAGGGTTGTGAACAAAGGTAATCAGCGAGAGCAGGTTACACTGGCTGCAATTTCAGCATCTCAAAAGATTGTAATCTATCATGACCTTAACCGTGACGGATTAAGGCAGCCTAGAGAACCTGAGATAACCGCTATTGGACCTTTGGAGCCAAAAGAAGAGGCTGCATTGCTTCTGGAAATTTCCACTTCAAAGGCTGCGAGGGATGGATCTGTTGATAAAATCTCCTTAATTGCGGTTCCTGAATCGGCAAGAGACAGGTCTGTTTCTTCTGAGGCTCAGATAAACTATTCAAGGCCGCTGTTGCAATTTGCGATGAAAGGTCGTCAGGGGAGTATGGTTCCTGGTGAGTTGCTTACCGTCGAGCTGGATCTGATTAATAAGGGTTCAAATCTTGCCAAGATGGTTGAGTTGGAGGTTGCATGGCCAGAGCAGGTGGAGTTAGTGGCTGCCGATCAGAAAGCTGACAAAAGTCTGGCGGGCAGTTCAATCTGGCGCTTTAATGAACTGGGAGCCGGTGAGAAGCGGACTGTGAAGGCCTCTTTCAGAATAAAATCAGGTATAGAAGTTGGTACCGGTGTGCAGCTAAAAAGTCTGCTAACTTACCAGGATCATGCGGGGAACAGGTACTGATATGCGTCGGACAGGCATTAAAATCTCATTGCTTATGATACTGCTCTTTTCTGCATCGCTGGCTTCGGGAGAGCATTATCTTTACAAACCAGAGAAAACAAACGCTGAGGTTGTTGAAGCTTTAGAAGGTATACTTGTAAAAGAGGTTACTGTGAAAAGAGGGGAGACTCTTTCCCGTATTTCCAAGCGATACTCTAACCATGGTTATTACTACCCTCAGATCCTTCTCTTTAATCAGATAAAGAACCCCCACCTGATTCATCCCGGGCAGGTGTTGCGTGTACCTGTATTGCATAAGACCGAGCCAAAGAGAGTCAATGTTGCAGTAAAAAAGTCAAAACAGCATAAAGCAGCATTTCAAAAACTGAACAGCCAGCCTACTGAGAAATCTCAAGATAGAAGAAAGATAATTATAACGGCTACAGAGAAGGCTGACTTCAGCCATGCTATGACTGCCTTCAAAAAGGGGGATTGTTATGATGCGATCAAGCTTTTTGATGGTTTTATAAGCGACTATCCTGAATCTTCCATGATACCTGATGCGTTCCTGAACAGGGCTGAGTGCTATCTGAAACTTTCCAAATAGATAAAATTAAAGTCGTCAAATCAAAGATTTTACGGCCAGATCATTACAAATCCGCGCATCCTTCCACCCTGTGCATCTCTATACTGGATAATTTGAAGTCCGGCTGCCTCACCTCTTCTGATTTCGTAACCTTCCTTTGTTTCTGAAGATTCAGGGCGCATTGCAGCAACACCGGTAATCTCCTTTAAAATAGTGCCGTAAAAAGATTCCTGAATCCCTGAACCGCTGCGGTCTATTATCTGAATTGCACGGATAGTTTTGTCTTTAGCGCGAAATACCCTGTATTCACTGGTCTGTCCCAAATACTGTTCCCATCCCTGATTCTCCTTTGAATAGGCTGGATTAGCATATTCTTTGGGAATGAATGCAGGCAGCTTTTTGGGGCGTCCTTTGCCGTGGGATGCCAAACCTTGATTTAAAGGAGGTTTGGAGAGAGCAGAATCAAGAGGAACCGTATTTGTTGTAGTTGAAGAGACAGTCTGAACGGATGCCTTAACGGTTGTTTCTGGTCTCTTTTTAACCTCAGTTTTTGGCTGTTTTGGACGTTGCTGTAGTATGGTTACAAATATTACCAGCAACAAAGTAATAGTTCCGATTATAAAGCCTGTCCTGCGATACCATGGTGTTGGAAGATCGGGATCTGTTATCATCGAAGAGTGGTGGTGTCTCTCGTTTGCTTCCGCTTCCGTTCCATTATCAGCCAAAGCTGGTGATTTATACTTCATTTCTTCTGTGTTGGTATCAAGATGTCTGCTGAAGTCAGAAATGATTGATATACCGTTGTGTTGTGGAAAATTATATATGATTGGTTGAACTGTCTCTTCTGTGGATTTCTGAGGAGTTATCTCAGGCAATGAGATGGCAGGAATTTTCTTTTGTGGTACTTCGTCAGGGACTTTAGTGCCGTTATGATTCAGAAGATTCTGAATTATGGATTCCAGATTTTCGTCAGTAATCGTTGGGTCAATAATAATCTCAAAGTAAGAGGTTATATCCGGATCAAGCTTTTCAGGTGAACTTATCAGCCCAAAGCGTGTTTTGTGATGTCCCAGTCTTGATTTGAGGTGCTTGTACAGAATATCGGCAGAAAGACCTGCAAGATAATTCTGAAAGATTAGCAGTTCAGGCTTCCGTTTTTCCAGCTCTTCAATTCCACGGTGGATGTCGTTGACAACAACAAACCACTCATGGTCTTTAGCCATATTTTCAAATAGCGATGAAAGTCTGGGTATATCTGTGATCACAAGGATTGGCATGAAATAACTCCGTATCAAGAGGGAGGCATAATACCGGAAGCTGATAATACAGGCAAACAGATTAATCTGTTTATATTGAAGGCGCCGGATTACTTTGACAAAGCTATAAAAAAAATATAAATGATAAGCCTGATGTTGCATCTGCTGGAGATGAAAATACGGGATTATGGTAATCCAGCTCTTATTGGCTCCATATAATCAACTCGTTAAACAAAAACCTCCGAAGCGCTGACTTCGGAGGCTTTTTTAATTCTCAGACAGGAAATTTAATGGTTCCGGATTTACTTAGTGTTGAAAAACCTGCCAGGTATATGGGCGGTGAGATGGGATCGGTCATCAAGTCAAATGTTGACCTGCGGATAGCTTTAGCCTTTCCTGATGTCTACGAAGTTGGCATGAGTCATTTGGGTCTCCGTATACTTTACAGGATTTTAAACGAACAGGAAGCGATATCTGCAGAGAGGGTTTATGCCCCCTGGCCTGATATGGCTGCACAGCTTAAAGCCAGACAGATACCGCTTTCTACCCTTGAGACCAATCTGCCTCTTGCGGAAGTTGATATTATTGGATTCACCCTGCAGTATGAACTTTCATACACTAATATAGTTGGTATGCTTAAGCAGGCAAATGTGCCGATAAGGTCGGCAGAACGTAAAAACGGCTGGCCACTGGTTATTGGAGGGGGACCGGGAGCGTTCAATCCGGAGCCGGTAGCCGATTTTTTTGATGCATTTTTGATCGGTGATGGAGAAGAGGCCGTTCTTGAAATAGCCAATCTGGTGCGCGAATGGAAGATTGACGCTTCCGGTGACAAAAAGTTGTTACTGGAAAAACTTTCTGCCATTCCAGGCGTATATATTCCTTCCTTCTTTGAAATTGATTATTTTGATGATGGCAGGATATCAGCCATTCGACCACTAAAGCAGGGTTATCCTTCTGTACGCAGGCGTTTTCTATCTGACATAGATTCTGCATCTTTTCCTGACAGTCCGGTTGTTCCGTTTATGAAGACCGTACATGACAGGGTGGCTGTTGAAGTGGCAAGGGGTTGCACTAGAGGTTGTAGGTTCTGCCAGGCCGGTTACATATACCGCCCACTTCGAGAACGTTCTTCCGCGCGCATAAACGATATTATTGATAGATCCCTTAAGAATACCGGTTATGATGAGGTGTCGCTGCTCTCGCTCTCTACTGGTGACTACAGTTGTATTGAACCACTACTTAAGAACCTCATGCTGCGCCATGCTCGGGACAGGGTTGCCGTTTCGTTGCCATCTCTCAGGGTGGGTACCCTTACTCAGGAATTGATTGATGAGATTCGCAAGGTAAGAAAGACCGGTTTCACACTTGCGCCGGAGGCAGGCACAGAGAGGATGCGACAGGTTATTAACAAGGGAATATCAGAGCAGGATCTTCTGGAAGGCGCGCATGCCATATTCGGAGCGGGATGGCGTCTTATAAAGCTTTACTTTATGATGGGCTTGCCTACAGAAACCTGGGAGGATATTAAGGCTATACCAGATCTTGCAAAACAGGTGAAAGCACAGGCAAAGCGCGCAGGTGGCCATGGTGAGATCAATGTCGCGGTAAGCACATTTGTGCCAAAACCGCATACTCCGTTTCAGTGGGAACGTCAAATTTCGCTTGAAGAAACCCGCGAACGCCAGCGTTTTCTCAGGGATGAACTTCGAAAACGCAAGCTTAATTTCAAATATCAGGATGCAGAGCTGTCATTTATGGAAGGTGTGTTTTCAAGAGGTGATCGAAGACTGGCATCTGCTATAGAGCGGGCTGTTGATCTGGGCGCCTGTTTTGATGGCTGGAATGAACATTTTTCGCTTGACCGTTGGCTGAAGGCTTTCCATGACAGTTCCTTACTGCCTGAGTGGTACCTTAGAGAACGAGGGAAAGATGAGTTGTTACCTTGGGCTCATATTGATTCAGGCATAGAAAAAAGTTTTCTGTTGCAGGAACTTGAACGTGCCTTTGCCGAGTCCAATACCCCCGACTGTCGTTTTGGGTCATGCACTAATTGTGGTGTCTGTGATTTTAAGAAGGTTGCAAACCGGATTGCCACCAAACCGGAATTTCCTCAGCAGATTATTCAAGCCGATTTGCCGGAAATCAACCAACGTCGCATAAGGATCCGTTTTTCAAAAACCGGTAGGGTTAGATACCTGAGCCATCTTGAACTTATCAATCTTTTCACTCGGGCTGTGCAAAGGGCAGAGGTGCCTATCCTATACAGCCAGGGATTTCATCCGCATCCCCGTTTTTCATTTGCAACGGCCACCTCAGTAGGGGTTGAATCCAGAGCTGAGTACATGGATCTGTTTGTTGATAATACAGATGCAGCTGAGGTTAAGGAACGGTTGAACAGGGTACTCCCTGATGGTATGCGTGTTCTTGAAGCTGTAGAGATACCTTTAAAGGCTTCTTCACTGACACCGCTTATTGATGCAACCTGTTATACTGTTACATTGCCTGGATATGGGTCTGAACACTTGAAGGAACAGTGTGTGCAATTTATGGCACAGTCATCATGGATTCTGGTTAGAGAGAAGAAAGGTGAACAGCAGGCTATTGACTTAAGGCGGGAAACCCGTAAACTTACTGCGTCAGGGGAAACGCTGGAGCTTGTAATAGGCCGTGGAAAAGCTATGGAGTTGACTGCAGCGGTAACTGGTCTGAATCCTGACTTGCTGAAATCAATAAAGATTGAAAAAACGGCGCTAATTTTCAAAGATCAGTAGAAGATCCGATTTCTTATATTCATTATATTTTTTAGAGGTAAAAGAATGCCATCAGAACTGGTAATCAACGTAACAGCCCATGAAACTCGAATCTCGCTCATTGAAAAAGGTACTATTGCAGAGCTTTATATTGAGCGAACACGTGAAAAAGGGATTGTCGGCAATATCTATAAAGGGCGCGTGGTAAGAGTATTACCAGGTATGCAGGCGGCTTTTGTCGATATTGGGCTTGAAAAGGCGGCATTTTTGTACGTTGCTGACGTGTTTGACGCTATAGAGGAATATGAAAATCTTATGGATGATGGTAAGAGGCTCACTCTTGCTGAGGATGACTGCAGTGATCAGGAATACAGGATTTTGCATCCAATAGAAGATCTCCTGCAGGAGGGACAGGAGCTTCTTGTGCAGGTCTCGAAAGAGCCTATTGGTACAAAAGGGGCGCGCATAACCTCACATATCTCTCTGCCTGGTCGTCATCTGGTATATATGCCCACGGTTGATCATGTTGGTATTTCCCGCCGGATTGAGGAAGAAGAGGAGCGTGAAAGGCTTAGAGAACTTGTAGAACGTTTGCGACAGCCAGGCTGTGGTTTTATCGTTCGTACCGCTTCTGAAGGAAAAACAGAGGAGGATCTACGTTCAGATATGCAGTATCTTGCAAAGATATGGGCAGAGATTGTAAAGAAGAAGGAAAAAGCTGCAGCGCCATGTCTCATTCATGCTGATCTTGATGTGGTTCAGAAGGTTGTGAGGGATATTGTTACAGATGATGTCAATAGTATCGTAATTGATTCAAAACCTGACCATGATCGTATAGTTCAATTTATATCGACTTTTATGCCCAAGATGAAATCCTCTATTGAACTGTATGATGAGGAAGAACCAATATTCGATCATTATGGGCTTGAGGTTGAGATAAGCAGGGCGCTTGGGCGTAAGGTATGGCTAAAGTCCGGTGGATATATAATTATTGAACAGACTGAGGCATTGACTGCAATTGATGTAAATACCGGCCGATTTGTTGGTAAGCACAACCTTGAAGATACCATCCTTAAAACAAACCTTGAGGCGGTAAAGGAGATAGCCTATCAGCTAAGACTTCGGAATATTGGCGGAATTATAATCATTGATTTTATAGATATGGAAAAAGAGGCCAATCGGGAGAAGGTCTATGCGGCTCTTGAAGAAGCACTGAAGAGTGACAAGTCTAAAACCAATATACTAAAAATTTCTGAGCTGGGACTTGTTGAAATGACCCGTAAGCGTGTTAGGGAAAGTATAGGCAGAATGATGTGTGAGCCATGTCCATATTGCGAAGGACGGGGGTATATAAAATCAAAAACAACGGTATGCCACGAGATATTTCGTGAGTTAAGGCGTGAGATGCTGGATATACGAGGCACAAAAGTGCTGCTTAGTGTTCACCCCCAGGTTGCGGATCTGCTTTACGATGAAGAACGTAAGGGTTTGGAAGAACTGGAGAAAAAATTCAAGAAGCGGGTTACCGTGCGTGCCAAGCCAGGTTTTCACCAGGAACAGTTCGAGGTTATAATAAGCTGATTATCTTTATCTTTATTTGCTATGAATTAACAATTTACCAGAATAAAATGAGGGCGGTTCAGAGTTTTAATCTGTTCCGCCCTCATTGTTTTAAAACTCTTAATTTGTTTTAAATTAAGCTGTTTTACGCAGATCTTGGCGATCGAGCTGAATGGTAAGAGCTACCATTGCTTCTCGCATTATGTCTGATACTGATTTTTGAGTCCGTTTTACAAGGGACTCAACGTATTCACGTTCTTCGTCACTAACCCTCATTGAAATAACATTGTACCTTGGATTTTCTCTCATTCTTCCCATTTTTTATTCTCCTTTAATATAGAAATTTGGTTTTTGTGTTTACACTATGTGTTGTGTATATGCCAATTCCATGCCAAAAAGAAAATATATAGTTAAAACAATACGTTGAACTTTGATGTTGATGCCATATGTTTTGTGTAATGCCTAATTGTGTGTCTATGATGGCACATAATTGATGGCAGTATACGTTATTTCAGAACAGCTCATATGCTGGTCTCTTCCTTGATAGGTAACGGGTGATTCGGTTTGCGCTGGATTACAATTCCGTTCTTATCCAGCAGTCTATAAAAAGTACGACGCGGAATATCAGCAAGTTTTGCTGCTTTTGATATGTTTCCATCTGCTTCTTCAATGTAACGCAAAATAAGGTTCCGCTCCAGTCTGCCAACGTGGGTTTCTCTTTCTGCTTTAAAAGAGATCTTTCTTGCGGTAGGTAGTATTCCGGCTCTGTTGTCATAGATCTCTCTGAATACAGAGGGTAAGTTTTCCAGTCTGATAATTCCATCATTTGAAAGTACCGCAGCGCGTTCTATAATGTTTTGCATCTCACGTATATTTCCAGGCCAATGATAGTGGCGCATGACTGTAATAGCCCTGTCTTCAATACCTGTAAGGCGTTTATTAAGTTTTTTCCGAGCCTTTTCCAGAAAATGACGTGCGAGTATCGGGACTGATTCAGGTCGCTCCCGAAGAGGTGGAAGATCAATTGAAAAGACGTTCAGGCGGTAATACAGGTCTTCCCTAAACCAACCTTCCCGAACGCCCTGTTCAAGATCCTTGTTGGTTGCAGCTATAAGTCTAACATTTACCTTTTTGACTACGGTGCTACCTACAGGTCTTAGCTCTCCCTGATCGAGCAGCCTTAGGAGCTCTGCTTGTAATTTGGGGGTTATGTCTCCAATTTCGTCAAGAAATATGGTGCCTCCGTCAGCGTACTCAAAAAGTCCTTTACGATCGGAAATTGCACCAGTAAAAGCCCCTTTTTTGTGTCCGAACAGTTCGCTTTCAAGTAAAGAATCGGTAAGTGTCGTACAGTTAACGGTTACAAGCGGTTTATCTGCTTTTACACTCAGGCGGTGTATGGCGCGTGCAGTCAGCTCTTTGCCTGTGCCGGTTTCGCCACGAACAAGGACCGTTGTCGGTGTTGGCCCCACCTGTCTGATAAGCTCTACTACCTCTGAATTTTCACGATCATCGCCTATGATCATGTCTTCACCCAACTGTTTGTCAAGTTCACGAGACATCAATTCGTATTTCTGCATCAAAAGGCCGCGATCCTCTTCCATCTTCCGTAAATTGTAGGGCAGGCACATTCCTATGTCTGCTAACCCCTGAAATACAGCCACTGCATGTTCTCTGCAGGTTGCGTAGCCGCAGGCGCGGCAATTAAGCTCATCCCCCTGACTGAATTTACCAGAAGCGTTCAATATTCTCCTTACATCTTCATTTTTAGGGAACGGCAGCTTGATTGACTTGTCGGTAAATATCCGGGAGAGATTGCTTGGAGTGGTAGCAGTGAGATAATGTGGAGCCATTTTGTAAGGTATATCGCTCTTGTTGGCGTTAATTATCAGATTGCGTTTGTAGAGGTGTGTAAGTTCAAGGTTTTTTCCAGGGCCGTCAATACAGCCGCCATCACAAAAGCGAAGATCAACATAACGTGGACTTATCCTGCCTGCAGCCAGATCCCTGACAATTTCCAGTGTGTGACTTTCTCCTTCTGCTGCTACGGTCTCTGTATCAAGAAAGTCTGTGGTTATGCCAAGCGCTTGCAGTGTGCCGCCTGTAAGTGTGAACATCCTTGCATGCTTTGGATCAATTCCGTCAAAGCCTGCTTCTGCAAGATTTGCCGGAGATATGCCTCTACGTCTGAAAAAAAGCTCAATTTCGGCATATGTAAGCACTACATCTATATATTTGGAGACATCAGGAGATTGAATCTCGAATTTGGCCGCTATACAGGTACTTAAATAAACAACCTTGGTGTTCTCTCCAAGTGTTTCTTTTATAAGGCGTCCCATTGCCAGCATTGGAGATACAACCGGCATAAGATTGGGCACCAATTTAGGGTAGTGCCGTTCAATTATGGCAACTACGGAAGGGCAGTGTGTAGAGATTAATGGGTGTTCAGTTTTAGCAATTTGCTCAGTGTAGTGGGGGGATATCATCTGAACACCATATGCGCCTTCATGAACTTCATGGAATCCCAGGCTTTTCAGACCAGAAACCAGCTGTCCGGGGCTGTATGCGTGAAAAAAAGCAGGAAATGAACAGCCAAGAACAGCTACAACAGGGTCTTGCGATGCCAGCAGTTCTTGGGTTTTTACCATTCGATCCACCACTACTTTGGCTTTTTGTGGACAGTTAAGGCAGTTACCACACCCTATGCATCGTTCATATATTATCTCAGCATATCCGGCATCAACCTTTATTGCCTTCACAGGACACGTTCTGACGCAGGAGTAACATGTACGACAACGTTCTTTGTAGGTCACTATTGGATACATAAAAATCCTTTTCATTTTTTTTGAGTATACAACAGAAAAAAGAACTTATGTGCAAAAAATGGCACATGTACAGAGTTTACTGTTTACATGCATTTATCTCCAAGGCTGTTCTTAGATTTCGGGCATCATTTCTTTACATAATTGCAACATATCTGTAACATGCTGACGCTTATTTCATAACAGAGCTTTTTGAGCTTAAAGGAGAACCATATGTTTGGACTTATACCTAAAGAAGAAAAGTTTTTTCAGATGTTTCAGGCAATGGGAGTGATAATAACTGAAGGAGCTCAACAGTTAAAAATAATGCTGGATGAATACGCTGATCCACTGGCGAGCCAGAGACTTATCAAGGATACGGAGCACAAGGGGGACAATCAGACCCATCTGATTATAAAAACCCTGAATAAGACATTCATAACCCCTCTTGATCGTGAGGATATTTACTCTCTTGCCTCTGCTTTGGACGATATACTTGACCTGATTGATGCATCTGCTCAGCGCTTTGTTATGTACAACGTTGAAAAACCAACCCCCGAAGCCAAGGAACTTGCATTTATTATTCTTAAATGCTGCCAGACGGTGGAACGTGCCTTGAAACATCTTGGAGGCAAGTTTGAGGATATTAACGATTGCTGTGTAGAGATAAATGCATTGGAAAATGAGGCTGATCGTGTCTGTCGTGAGGCGATAAGCCGTCTTTTTGATGAAGAAAAAGATCCTATAAATCTTATCAAGTGGAAAGAGATATATGAGACCCTGGAAAAGGCAACTGACAAGTGTGAGGATGCTGCTAATATTCTTGAAAGCGTGGTGGTAAAGAATGCCTGAGATGACTCTGATACTGCTGGTGCTGGTTATTTTTTCAGCCCTGGCCTTCGATTACATCAATGGTTTTCATGATACCGCCAATGCTATAGCAACTTGTGTTTCCACCAGAGCGCTTTCAGTTAAGTCGGCCATTATAATGGCTGCGGTCCTTAACTTTACCGGGGCTATGGTCTCGACAAAAGTAGCTTCAACCATTGGAAAAGGTATTGTTGATGCCAATAATGTGACACAACTCGTTGTTCTGGCAGGGATTCTTGGTGCAATTCTCTGGAATATCATAACATGGTATTACGGTATGCCTTCTTCCTCTTCACATGCTATCATCGGCGGTCTTATGGGTGCCGTAATTGCTCATTCAGGTTCGGCTACCCTCCACTGGAAAGGGCTTAAAAACATAGTGCTTGCATTGGTTCTTTCTCCAATAGCAGGTGTAATAGTTGGTTTCATCTTTATGGTTATCATTATGTGGCTTTTTCGTAATAGCAGTCCAGGCCCACTGAACAAGGGATTCCGCCGTCTTCAGGTAGCATCTGCTGCTTTTATGGCCTTTTCTCATGGCACTGCAGACGCCCAGAAGTCAATGGGTGTAATTACTATGGCTCTGGTTTCATATGGTTTTCTCCCCACTTTTGATGTACCAACTTGGGTTAAATTATCCTGTGCTATTGCAATGGGTCTAGGTACCGCTGCTGGTGGATGGAAAATTATAAAAACTATTGGCAAGGATTTTGTGAAACTACAGCCGGTACACGGCTTTTGTGTTGAAACTGCGGCAGCCGGAGTTATCATGGGAGCCTCTTCCATAGGGATGCCTGTCAGTACCACACATGTTATAACATCAACTATTCTTGGTGTCGGAATATCCAAGAGATTAACGGCTGTTAACTGGAATGTAGCCAAAAGAATCCTTTGGGCCTGGGTGCTTACCATACCTGCTGCTGCTATTGTAGCCTTTATTTCTTATCAGGTACTGTTACCGCTTCTTGGTTAGATAGTTTTTTCATGATTTGCATCAGTAGCAAGGCCGCTTTCTTCAAGAAGAGCGGCTTTTTTGTTATTGATACAATATGTTTACCGTTGTGTAACAAGGTTGTAACTTTGCTTTGCTAATGTTACATCCGAACTGAGAGTCAGATCTGCACAGGAGAACATACGGTATGAAAAAGGTTCTGGTTGTAGAAGATGAACGTGATTTGGCTGAGTTGCTTGCTTATAACCTTGAAAAGGAAGGTTATCAGGCACTTGTGGCAGGAACAGGAGTTGAAGGACTTGAGACTGCTCGCAGAGAGATGCCGGAGCTGATTCTGCTCGATTTGATGCTGCCCGGCATGATGGGGACTGAAGTCTGTTCGGCTCTTAGGCATAGTGAAAAGACCAAAGCTATTCCGGTACTTATGCTGACCGCTAGAGGTGATGAAATAGACAGGGTTGTAGGTTTTGAAATGGGAGCTGACGATTATATAGTAAAGCCGTTTTCCATGCGTGAGCTTATATTAAGAATCAGAGCGATACTTAGACGTAGCAGCCAGGAACTTACCAATAATGAGAGGCAGATAAATATAGGTCAGGTTTCAATAGATTGTGGAAGTCATAAGGTTTCGGTATCAGGAGTTGAAATTGATCTGACAAGTACGGAGTACAAGCTTCTGCTCTATCTGGCCGAGCATTCTGGAAGGGTTATGAAGCGTGAGCTGCTGTTGCAGGATGTGTGGGGTTATAACTTTGTTGGTGATACCAGAACCGTAGATACTCATGTTACACGTTTACGCAACAAGCTGGGTGATGCAGGGGATATGGTTAAGACGGTACGTGGTTTTGGCTATAAAATGGAGGAATAATATAATGTCATTTCGCTGGAAACTTTTTTTCTCTTATATTGCCCTTTCTCTGCTTATAACCGGTGGAAGTTTTGTCTATCTTAACTATCAAATGGATAAGCGACTTATTGAAGAAAGTCGCTTTAATCTTGAGGAACAGGCAAAACTGACCTGTTTGCTTGCTGAACAGTGGGGTAATACCTCATCGCAGGCTCTAGCCAAAAAATTGGGAGCTTCGATTAAGGCCAGAGTTACCTTGATTGCCGCTGACGGTAAGGTTACGGGAGATTCTGATGTACGAGATGATCAGCTTACATCTCTCGAAAATCACGCTGCAAGGCCTGAAGTTCAACAGGCTATTAGGACAGGAGCTGGATGGTCTATCCGTTTTTCCGATACGCTGCGTAATACCATGCTTTACGTAGCATTACCCCTGAACAACAAACACTCATCGATTATACGTCTGGCTTTGCCACTTGAATATTTTGATTCTTCTAAACGCTCTATGCATAACATGCTGGGTGGTACTCTTCTGATGCTCCTTTTTTCTTCCTTTATATTAAGCATATATCTGTCAAAGGTTACTTCACGTCCTTTACGTGATATTGCTGATGTTGCGGCCAGGATTGGTGTCGGTGAACGTGGTGTAAGGATCCCTATGGGCAAAGGGGAAGAAATTGATTATCTGGCTAAGGTGTTGAATGAAATGGCAGCACGGATTGAAGAACAGATGCACAGACTTACCTCTGAACAGCAGCGTCTGGCTGCGATCCTTCGCGGGATGGGTGAAGGGGTGATGGTTACTGATACCAAGGGGAATATCATTCTGGTCAACCCTGCCTTTCGTAAACAGTTTGGAATGCCAGGGGAGGTTGAAGGGCGGCCTTTAGTCGAGGTTTGTCGTCATCCTGATCTGCTGCATGCCTTTGAGGAACAGAGAGAGACAGGGGATGAGGTTACCTGTGAAATAACAATACCTACGACCAATCTTGTGCTTCTGGCCCACTGGGTACCTCTTAACAAGGATAATGGAAATCGTGGCACCGTAGCAGTATTCCACGACATAAGCGATCTCAAGAGGCTTGAGAGTATGCGTCGTGACTTTGTTGCTAATGTTTCACATGAACTTCGTACGCCTGTAGCTGTTATAAAAGGTTATGCAGAGACTCTTCTGGATGGCGCTCTTGAGGAATCAGGGGAGCGTTCCCGTCGTTTTGTTGAGGTTATAGTAAGCCATTCAGAACGACTTACCAACCTTATTAATGACATACTAACTCTTTCAAAACTTGAGGCGAGAAACGCCTCCTTGACGCTTTATCCCCTTGATTTATGCGGCACGGTACGCAAGGCGCAGATGTTGATGGAAGACCATGCCCGTGCAAAGGGAATCCGTATAACTATAGACTGTAAGGATACCGTTCCAAAGGTTCTGGCAGATCAAGGGCAACTTGAACAGGTGTTGCTGAACCTGCTTGATAATGCGATTAAATACACACCAGATGGAGGAGATGTAAAAGTTAGTGCCGGTACGGAAAAGGATCGAGTGCAGATAAGTATCAGTGATACCGGTATGGGAATACCTTCAAAAGACCTCCCCAGAATATTTGAACGGTTCTATCGGGTGGATGAGGGACGTAGTCGTGAACAGGGAGGTACCGGCCTAGGGCTATCAATAGTAAAGCATATTGTGCAGTTACACGGTGGTGAGATAACTGTTTCAAGCAAGGCAGGAGAAGGGAGCAGTTTTAAGGTCATCCTTAATATGGCCTGATATACCTTGTATTATTTAGAATGTGGGATAGACTTTAAGCAAAAGGGGTTTGGCCATGTAGACAAGAACCCTATTGCATATAGTTTTCAGTTATAGACTGAAGGAGCCTCCTGGATGACCAAAGAGCGTCTTGCTGCAATCGATATAGGAACTAACTCTATCCGCTGTATTGTTGTTGAATGTAGGAGTGATGGTAGTTTCAGTATACTTGATGATGAAAAAGATACAGTTCGCCTTGGTGAGGGGATAGCAGAAACAGGGGAGATCTCTCCTTCGGCTGTTTCAAGGGCAGAGGTCGCATTGAGCAGGATGAGGAAGCTTATAACCGGCCTTAAGGTCACTGCCATTGATGCTGTTGCTACAAGTGCTATGCGGAAGGCCAAAAATGGCAGTAAACTTGTGAAGAGTTTTTCAGAGATACTGGATGCCTCTATAAGGGTGATTTCAGGGGATGAAGAAGCCGCCCTTGCAGCTCATTCAGCTCTCAGGAATTTTGACACCCAGGGCAAGAGATTTGGGATAATTGATGTTGGCGGTGGCAGTGTGGAATTGATTACAGCTCAGGGTACCCATATAGAGGAGTTCTATTCCTTTGAGCTTGGCGCCGTTGTAATGACTGAACAGTTCTTTAAGGCGGATCCGCCTCGTTCTGTTGATTATAAAAGGTTTGAAAAGCATATCAGAGAGACTGTTAAGAAACAGCTGGATGGAGACAGGCTAATACTGCCAACTTTAATAGGTTCTGGAGGTACTATTAATGCCATTGGCCAGATGGCGCTTCAGCTTCGACGGAATCAGGTTGAAGGTGTACATGGACTGGAGGTCTTACGCTCAGAGGTGGTTCATCTACTGGCAATGCTTCAGCGTCGTGATCTCAAAGGTCGCAGAGAGATACCAGGGCTCTCAGCTGATCGTGCAGATATAATTGTGGCAGGGGTTGGAGTCGTTGACACATTAATGGAACTCTTTTCTTCAAATACACTTCTTGTCAATGCCCATGGCATACGTGAAGGTATGATCCTTGAGGCAATCAAGCGCCGCGGGATTGCACCGGAAGCTCAGCTGCCAAGATCCTGGCGAGAATCTGTTATATCATTTGGGCGTTCCTGCCAGATGGATGAAATACACTCCAGTCAGGTTTCAAATCTCTCTTTATCAATTTTTGACCAGATAGCCGTGACATTCGGAATGAAAAAAAGGGAACGTGTTATTCTGGAGGTTGCTGCACTGTTGCATGATGTCGGTTATTACATCAGTTATCATAGCCACCACAAGCACTCCTGTCATCTTATCCGTCATGCAGAACTTTTTGGTATAACGCCGAGAGAGCGTGAAATGGCTGCTGTTATAGCAAGATACCACCGTAAATCTTTACCTAAAAAGAAACATGATGAATTTCAAAGGCTGACAATTAAAGAACAACTTATTGTAAGCCGACTGGCTGGTATTCTCCGGCTTGCTGATGGTCTTGACCGTCGCAGATGTTCCACTGTTACTGGCGTAAATTGCACTGTGGAAGGTAATCTTGTACATATAGCCCTTTCAGGAGCTGAAGATCTGGCAGTAGAGCTTTTTGGAGGTAGTGCGAAGAAGGATCTTTTTGAGAAGGCTTTTGGAGTTATGGTTGTCTTTTCAACTCAATCTGTTATTGAAGAGTAATTCCATTTCTAAATCAAGTATAGTATAATTGTCTCATTCCTTGTGAGGGGGTGAGGCATGGCACGTACACCAGGTGGTCATCAATTACTTGAAAAGGCGAAAGAGCTTTTAGCCAGTGCTCGGACTGCTAAAGAGCTGAGACAAGCCCAAGCGGTAATGCTTCCGCTAGAGTTCAATTTGTCTCTTGAGCAAACTGCTGCAGTCATGACCACCCGCAGAGCGGG
>DCVL01000053.1 GCA_002328035.1 Geobacter sp. UBA2189 | reverse complement strand
CTACAATCATTTTGCAAGAGGCTCAATTATGTTCATAATTTTTTCCTTATCCTTTAGCTGGTTGAGTATGATTTAAAAGAAAGATTTGTGTTATACCGATTTTATCTGATGGAACAGTTCAATACCTGCCTTGTATATATCCGTAATATCTTCCGGTTTAATTCCAAGGGTTTCTAGCAGTTTAGGGTCTGCAACGTACAGCCCCTCAGAAAGCACAAGATTATCTGCAATCTGGATAACGGAATGGATCTTGTTTACCAATCCAGCAAGATTCTTTAGATGGTGGTATCTAATAAGATTCTGTATTGATTCAGGATAATTCCATTTTTTTGCGATAAGAGCTCCCAAATCGGCATGCTTGGAAGCCATCAGATCCTCAAGCAGCTCCTCCTCAATGTTCAAATCTTTTGCAACACTTAAAATCACTGTTTTTCCAAGATCAAGCAATAAGCCACCTAAAAAGGCCTCATCTGGATCAACCCTGCAAAGTCTGGCAAGTCCAGTGGCAACAAAAGCTGTCTTCAGGGCATTGTCCATCAATACCTGCATTTTTTCCTGAGCAACTCCCACATGCTGTATACTGTTAAGTTCAATAGCAGTAACAATATTAAGGATTTCCCTCATTCCAAGCCTGACGATAGCAAGATGTATAGAATCTACCTGACCTGTTCCCCCATATAGTGGAGAGTTGGCAATTTTAAGAATCCTTGAAATAAGAACCTGATCAGTCATAATCAGGCGAGCCATATCCTGGAATGTCGTATTTTCATCTTCCATAAGCGAGATTAACTGCATAAGGATTGAAGGCAACACAGGCAACTGAAAATCCTCATCGTAAAGCCTCTTGTTTAGAGCCTCAATAGCTTCATTTCTATGTTGTGTTGCATCACGGTTATGTTCATCAAATAACACAACCGAATCAAACAAAACCCTGACAATATCAAGATGAATAGGGCTGCCTGTTACAGATGGCGGAATATCTGTAGTAATCATAACATCCCCTGATGTCTGGGTAAAAAGATCGAGCATAACCGCTTCCAAAAACTGCTTGAACAGCTCTGTTAGTTCAGATAGCGGAAGCAGAGCGTTATCTGCCAGGTATCTGATAAGGGAGACACCTGCCAGGCGGCTTTCCGAAAGAGCATGAACTACCTCAGATTCATTGAATCTGCCCGAATTCACCAAAAGTTCGCTAAAACTAAGCCCTTTTCTTTTTGAACTTGCAGAGATTATTTTTCCACTTTCAACATAAATGACTATCTCGCGCTCAATCTTAAGCATAATAGAGACTACACAGGTAATCCTGTTCATATCTATCCACTGCAGAATATCCTGTATAGGAAGAAAATTAAGATCTGTGCGAAACAGGATTTTATCCATTAAGCCCCCTCAGTTGTTATTTGTGGACGCAACTATTGATTGCCATTATTTTCGTCCCCTACTGATGTAACCAAGCAATTTTTCCAACCGTTCCAGCTCATATCTTTCAAGTTTTCTGTCTTTATAAAATGAGGCTGCGTAGATATTACAGAACTCAAGTACCAAAGGGTCGCCTGTGGCCGAAGCAATTTCAAAAAAACCTTTATTATCTATCTCAACAGTTTCGCCAAACCTCTTTTTTATTATCTTTTTAAAACGCCTAAGCAGTCTTTTCTCTCTACTGTTTGCAAGGAAGTGTAAACGGGAGTTAAGAATTGTCAATGCTGCAAATGTGGCGGACAAGAGTATCAGTGGTACAAGCCAGGATATTTTTGTTATGCCCTGCAGTGACTGCAGCTTGTTGCCTGCAAACCTTATCTGTTCGACCTGACGCTCAAAATCATAGCTGACAATAGTTCTGTTCCAGTGGTAATCAAGTGAATCGATAAGAAGTCTGAAACGCAGGATCATATCAGGCTTCTTCTGTTGATTCCAAACTGCTTCTGAATTTATTGCAAAACGGCTTGGATCTGTGCGTATCCATCCTTTTTCTTTAATGTAGACCTCGACCCATACATGGGCTTTATCTTCCGTTACTATATAATAACCGCCAATGTCGTTATACTCTCCACCAAGATACCCACCTACCAATCTGGCAGGAACCCCTGCGGCTCTGAGTAAAATGGCAAATGAAGAGGCAAAGAATTCACAATGTCCCTGTTTCGATTCAAAGAGAAACTGTTCAATTGCATCTTGGCCTGTTGGTAGACCAACTGTTGTATATCGGTACTTTCCATTTATAAAATGCTGCTCTGTAAGTTCAAGGCGCTCTCTGTCTGTTCTAGCGTTTTTTTGTATATATTTAGCTAATTGCAGAGTCCTTTCAGAAAGATTGGAAGGTGTTATTAAATAAAAACTGGATCTTATATCTGCCCTTGTAGATAAAACCCCGTCTGTAAAAGATCTTGCTGTATAAGCCATTCTTTTTGTTGGTATTCTTGGATATTCATAAACAAGATCCGGAGCTGTTCTTATTCTTGGAAGAGATATTTCTCTAGCTGCATCCATGGCAACAATTATTCTTGATGAAGATGGTTCAGGATAGATGGTCTGCAACATACTGTTTCCGCTGTAGACAATAGTTTCTGACGGAAGAGTTTGAACGTATCGGCTCCAGCTGTTGTTATTTTCTATCCTGTTGAATACTGTACCTCGCCAGTAAGGCGGTTGTTCCTGCTTTTGCACCTCTGCCCTGAAAGCCAGTCTTGATGAAGTATGCGAGCTGGAAGTTGTGCCAGGCTCAACTTTGTCACTTAAACCAGTTGAATTTACTGATGAAGGCGTAAGAAAAGTCCACATAGGAATGGCGGTTCTGGGCAAAATTGGGAAAAGGAGTACCATCCCTGGAATTGTGACTAACGTAATAAGTATTGCAGATAAAATCACTCTGTTCAGCTCAGCTCTGACAAATTTTATACCGTTATCCTGAGCATAGAAGGTAAGAACTACAAGTGAAACTGGAATCAGTAATAAAAGAAGAGCAAGCCAGAACAAAAAAGATGGGCTAAGGTCAAAGAGAGAACGTGATGCAAGGCACAATAGAGCCAGAAGATTTATCTGCATCAGATTACGATTGTTTTTTTCACCACAAAGCCTTGCAGCCAACATTATTGTAAGCACGCTTACTACGGGTTGGACAGGATTATTGCGACTGTATTGAAGCAGATACCAGATAAACAGAGGTAGAAGCAGCAGATTAAAATAGAGGTTCTTGATTCTCCATCTGTCAGCTTTTTCCTGTAAAATCCCTATTAAAAATCCAAGCACAAAAATAAGACGTGGAAATGGTTCAATCCAGAAAAAGACAGGGCTTATTCCTGCAAATGCAATTGCAAAAGAGAGTATGGATCCAACTTTGCTAGCGGTAATCATAAAGAGCAAGCTCTGTAAGTAGCACTGCGCAGTGTCGGCCTCCAATATCTGGAGGTATATTTCTATCTGGAAGCATAAGCCCCACTGGCTGATTCATTATAATCTGTTTGACAAGAAATGCCGCTCTGGATATCTTTTCTTCATAGTTTACTCCAGGCAGATCTTCCAGCTTAATTACAAGAGGCATCATTGATTGACTGCCAAACTCCTTTACCAGAAGTTCATCGCTACGAGCATAAAGCTTCCAATGAATGTAACGGAGCTGTTCAGAACCTGAATACTCTCTTATACCTTCTAATTCTCCATCCTGCCCCCGTATTTTACGAGAGGTATCTCCGGTTTTTTCTATCCCTTCATTATCTGATAGGGACACTGCTGGTATCAATTTTGGGTAAACAATACAGGATGTATCAAAGTCGAAATCCCAGTAACGGGTAAAGAAATTTACAGGAAATGGCGAACTGACTCTAATCCTGCCAATTTTATTTTTCCCGCGATTATTAAAGGTGATTTCAACTGAACTCTCAACGGTATGCGAGGCAGGAATAAAAGGTATAATGGTGCTTTTAGCAGTAAATGACTCAATTTTTATTAAAAATGAAGGGATGTATCTGTTTTTATTTTCGACTAATAGTCTGAAGTGCCCAGGTGTTTCGGCAAACAGCTCATCAGGCGGTAAAAGCTCAGGAATAACACCTTTTATATTAATCATTCCGGCATAACCGGTGGTAGTCATAAAAGCAAGTAGACCGGATACGACAAGAAACAGAAGATTATTCCCTGTGTTTACGGCTGAAAACCCCAGCAGGATAGTTATTGTTATGTAAAGTGTTCCTGCTTTGCTTACTTTCAGGCCAAAGGAAGTGGTATGACGTCTATTATCTCCCGTAAGAGTCCCTTTCTGTCAGCGCTCTGCCCTGCCCTTGCAATTAGTCTATGGCTGCATACCGCTGAGGCGATCTTCTTGACATCATCAGGCGCAACGTAATCTCTTCCGGCAAGAAATGCCTCCGCACGTGCAGCCTGAGCCAGATTTATAGCTGCCCTGGTGGATAATCCAATCTGTATAAGCGGATGCTTGCGGGTAGCCATCACAACCTTATGTATATATCCAACAACTTTATCCGAAAGATAAACATCTTTTTCTACTGTTAATCTGGCCTGCATAATCTCTGAAATATTTATGAGTGGTGATATTTCTTCTATACGTTCCCTTATTCCACCAGTAGAAATAATGTTCCTTTCAAGCATTTCAGGTGGATAACCTATGTCTGTGCATATTAGGAAGCGATCTAGTTGTGATTCAGGCAACAGAAATGTTCCACTCTGATCAGATGGATTTTGCGTGGCGAAAACCATAAAAGGCTGAGGTAACTGGTGGGTTATACCTTCAATTGTTACCCGGCGTTCCTCCATCGCCTCCAACATTGCACTCTGAGTCCTGGGCATGGCTCTGTTAATCTCATCCAGCAGGACAATGTTGTTAAAGATTGGCCCTGGGTTAAAGTTGAAATGTCCTGATTCACGGTTGAATACTGAAAGGCCTGTAATATCGGATGGCAGAAGATCGCTGGTGCACTGTATCCTTCCAAAAGAAAGTCCGGTAATCCGTGCAATGGCAAGGGCTATGGTTGTCTTGCCTAGGCCTGGAAGATCTTCAATAAGAATATGCCCTGCGGAAAGCAGTGCAATCAAGACAAGATGAACTACATTATCCTTGCCATGAAGATGCTCTTTGCAAAGAGATTCAAATAGCCTGATTACAGGTTTGGCAGTATCAGTATTACTCACGGTTACCTCTATAAAGGAAAGTTACAAAAAACAAAAGGGGGTACAGCCCCTTCTGGAACCATCCCCCCTTTTTAAAACGGCGATAGAGTCTTGATAATTAGCGATTTCTATCCATCTGGCTTTTCAGTAAATCACCGAGATTTGAAGTTGCCTCTCCCTGACCACCACCAAGATAAGACTCAAATTCGGCCTTCTCTGTAGCCGCCGCAAGAGATTTTACAGAAAGGGAGATTCGCCTCTCGCGAGAATCGACATTTAAAACAACTGCTTCAATAGAATCACCAACAGCGGCAAAATCCTTGGCAGATGGTATCTTTTCACGAGAAAGTTCTGAAACGTGGATAAGTCCTTCTATTCCCTCTTCAATCTCAACAAAGACACCAAAATCAGTGGTTGATGCAACCTTGCCAAACAGTCTGGTACCTGGTGAATACTTTTGCGGCACCAACGACCATGGATCAGGGGTCAACTGCTTGATGCCAAGTGAGACACGTTCGTTCTGTGGATCCACCTTAAGCACAACGGCCTGGACAAGTTCCCCCTTACTGTAAACATCGCCAGGGTGCTTTACACGTTTTGTCCATGAAATATCCGAGACATGAACCAGACCGTCAATACCTTCTTCTATACCTATGAACATACCAAAATCGGTCATGTTCTTTATCTGACCTTCCAGTTTTGTGCCAACAGGGTACCTGTCAGAAATGGATTGCCATGGATTGTCCGATACCTGTTTTAGCCCCAGAGAGATCTTGCGATTTTGAAGATCAATCCCCAAAACTACAACATCAACAATATCTCCAATATTTAACATGTCGGCTGCCTTGCGAACCCTTTTGGTCCATGACATCTCCGAAACGTGCACCAGTCCTTCAATGCCAGGCTCCAGCTCAACAAACGCACCGTAATCCATAAGACTTACAACCTTGCCTGAAAGTCTTGTTCCTTCAGGATAACGGTTTGAAATATCCTGCCATGGATCAGGCTGTGTCTGTTTAATACCTACCGAAACCTTACCTTTTTCACGATCAAACTTAAGTATCTTTACATTTACTTCCTGACCCGGCTTGAGCACATCTGCAGGCTTTCCGACACGTCCCCAGGAGATATCAGTTACATGAAGGAGTCCGTCAACACCTCCGAGATCAACAAAGGCACCATATTCGGTAAGGTTTTTTATCAGACCGGAAACTATCTCTCCTTCAGCAAGTTTTTCAAGAGTAGATTTCCTTGATTCCGCTCTCTCTTCTTCCAGAAGAACCCTGCGGGAAAGGACAATATTGCCACGTTTCTGATTCAGGCTTATTACCTTGAACTGGCCAGCAAGACCTATATAACCGTCTCCATTGCCGGAAGGACGGGTATCGACCTGAGATGCAGGCAGAAAAGCATTTATGCCTCCTATTGCTACAGTGAAACCACCATTAGTTTTCGCAATTATAGTACCTTCAAGTATTGCGCCTTCACCGCCAGCTTCATGGATTGTTTCCCAAGCAGCCATCTGATCAGCACGCTTCTTGGAAAACTTGTTTCCACCATCGCGACTGGAAACCACCTTTATCTTGTCTCCAACAGACACAGAAACATTTCCATCAGCATCTCTGAATTCATTTATAGGAACGAAACCTTCAGACTTGCGCCCAACATCAACCAGAACAGTATCCGGATCCACACGGACAACAGTCCCTTCAAGTATTTTATCGCGTTCAGGCCTTTCCTGCTGCTCTTTCAGACTAGCACTGAAAAGTTCTGCAAATTCGTTGCTTTGGTGCTCAACGTCCATTTCATCATTATCTACGTTGAGACGTTTAACTTCAGTCATGAGACCCATACCCCCTGGTTGATTTTCGCCACCTGCCACCGCCAACCGATAACAAATGCGAGTTGACTATTTTTACACAATTTAAGCAATATTTCAATCCGAATTGTTTACCTTCTGTATACGAGCCATAACTTCATCAATTATCCATTTCGGAGTTGAAGCACCAGCTGTAACCCCGACCGTTTCAACATCCTGAAACCATGAACAATCTATCTCCGAAGCGGTTTCAATATGATATGTTTTTGGCTGAATCTCCCTGCAAATTTCTGCAAGACGACGGGTATTGGCGCTGTTGTAACCGCCAATCACGACCATACAGTCAACATTGTGTGCAATTTCTGTCGCTTCCTGCTGACGTACGGCAGTCGCATCACAGATGGTGTTAAATACACGAACCTCACCTCCGCGTCTCAGGCATGCAGTAACAACGCTTTTAAGGTTTTCGAAAGATTGGGTGGTTTGCGCCAACACCCCTATTTTACCCATTTTGGGTAGTTGGCTGACTTGCTCGCCTGATGCAACAACGTAGATCTTTTCCTTGCTTCCATATGAGACAATACCCTGGACTTCAGGATGATCGGCATCCCCTACAACAAGCACATCATATTCCTCGTCAGAAAGGTATTTGACGTAGTCCTGCGCCTTTTTGACAAATGGGCAAGTGGCATCAACAACATCCAGTTTTTTACGATAAGCTTCTTCCATCTCACTGGAAGAAACTCCATGAGAACGGATGATTACAGTGCCTTTGGTTACTCCATGGAGATCCTTGACTACTCCGACACCCATCTCTTCAAGCTTGTGGACTACCTGTGGAGAATGTATGATTGGGCCAAGAGTAAATGTTTTTTTGCCTTTGCCGGCAGCCTCAAAAGCCATCTGGGTTGCTCTTTTGACTCCAAAACAGAAGCCGGCATGCTTTGCAAGCTTAACCTTCATATTATATCAATCCTTTTCAGAGATCCTTTTGTAATAAAGCTTCTCCATTTGAGCTATTACCTCATCGATGCTTAGCCCTGTTGAATCAATCGCAATAGCGTCCCCTGCCTGACGTAACGGAGCCAGCTCCCTTTCAGAATCCTGCCTATCCCTTTTTGTTACGTTCTCTATTGTAGCCTCAAGACTGGTATCAACACCCTTTAACTGCAGCTCCAGAAAACGGCGTCTGCCACGTTCTTCTGCCGAGGCTGAGAGGAAAAACTTGAGTTCAGCATCAGGAAAAACAACAGTGCCTATATCCCTGCCATCAAGGACTACTCCCCCTTTAGCTCCCATTTGGCGCTGAAGGGTCATCATTGCCTTACGAACAGGTGACAGAGCCGAGATCTTTGAAGTAAGCATTGATATTTCCGGAGTTCTGATTTTATGGGTCACATCCTGACCGTCAGCTATTACACGAGTGGTTCCATTGTCGAGCTGTAGCTCAACTCTTGCCTTTTGAGCAAACTGTTCAACAGCCAGAGGATCATCAATATCTAGATTGGATTCACGAGCCAGCCAGGACATGGCTCTATACATGGCTCCGGTATCAATTTCCAGATACCCCAAGCGCTTTGAGAGAGCCCTGCTTATTGTGCTTTTACCCGCTCCGGAAGGGCCGTCAACCGCTATTACTATGCCTCGTTCACGATTCACCGTACTGCCACCTTCTGCAAGATGTCAAAAAAACCGGGAAATGATGTGGTTACAGGAGAAACATCATCAATGTGCAGTTCAGCACGACTTGCCAACGCTGCTATTGAAAGGGACATAGCGATTCTGTGATCTCCGAAACTTTCCACAGTCCCTCCTTTGAGTTGTTCTACACCCTCAATCTCCATACCATCATCATTTTCGGCAATATCACCTGAACCAACGGCTCTGAGACCGGCAGCAATTGCGGCGATCCTGTCAGTTTCTTTAACACGCAGCTCCCTTGCATCTTTTATCACGGTTCTGCCTTCCGCTACTGAGGCTGCCACACAGATGGCAGGAAATTCATCTATAGCCCTGGGTACGACATCTCCGCCTATCTCAATCCCTTTCAGTCTTGAATGGCGTACCAGAATATCTGCCACCGGTTCACCTGAAACTTCGCGTTCGTCCTGCAGAATGATGGAAGCTCCCATTGCCTGGAGAATATCAATAACTCCGGTACGAGTGGGATTTACGCCGACATTTTTTATCAAGAGTTCAGAGCCAGGCATTATGAGTGCGGCAACGATAAAGAATGCAGCAGAAGAGATGTCTCCAGGGACAACAATATCTTGTGCCTTTAGCTCTTTTCCTCCTCTGACTACAACCGATTTTTCTAATATATCCAGATCTGCCCCAAAAAAACGGAACATCCTTTCAGAATGGTCACGAGAAATTGAGGGTTCCGTGACTCTGGTCTCACCGGAAGCATACAAACCAGCAAGCATAAGAGCCGATTTTACCTGGGCGCTTGCAATAGGTGAATTATAGTCAATACCTGACAAAGAACCACCTGTTATTGCCAAAGGTGCCAGTGTGCCACCTCCACGTCCGGCAATTCTGGCTCCCATTTTAGTTAAGGGTTCTACTACCCTCTTCATTGGACGCTTGCGAAGGTATTTATCACCCGTTAAAACAGAAAAGAAAGATTGCCCTGAGAGTAGTCCGCTCATAAGGCGGATAGTCGTTCCTGAATTGCCACAATCAAGAACATCTTCAGGCTCTTCAAGACCATGAAGCCCTACCCCTCTTACCGTAATTATCCTGCCATCATCCTCAATTGGAACCCCCATTGAGCGAAACGCCCCCATGGTGGAAAAGTTGTCTTCACCCCTCAGAAAATTACCGATGGTGGTTGTTCCGTTTGCAAGAGAACCAAGCATTATAGAACGATGGGATATTGATTTGTCCCCAGGCACTACGATCTCGCCACGCAACGACATGGCTGGCTTAATAGTGATTGGCTGCATATTTTCTTGCATGTTCACCTCTGGGATATTCCATCCCGCAGACGTTTGGATGTTTTAAAAAAATCCTCCAGCCAATCAGCATCAGAATTGGCAATCCGGTCTCTCAGATTGTTGAATTCCAAATTATAGCGATCCAGCATATCAAGCAAAGCTTCACGGTTCATCATTGCAATATCACGCCACATTACTGGATCAGAAGAGGCTATACGGGTAAAATCACGAAAACCTCCAGCAGAAAAGGCCATAATATTTTCTTCCTCCTCAGCTGATCGGTTCACTGCATGTACCAATGCAAATGCAACCATATGGGGCAAATGAGAAACAGCAGCAAATACACGATCATGCGCAACACTTTCCATGTACTCCACACTGCTTCCTGTAGCCTGCCAAAGAGCAGTTACAAGATTCAGGGTATCATGGTCGGTGGCTGCTGTAGGAGTCAGAATGCAACGTCTATTCTGGTACAAGGTTGCAAAAGCAGCAGCGGCTCCCGAGTGTTCAGTACCGGCAATAGGGTGACCGCCAACAAAGTGGGTACCAGGGGGCATCAAAGATTCACAGGCATTTACCAATTCACTCTTAACGCTGCCAGCATCAGTAATTATGCAACCTGAAGGGATGTAATTAACCGTTTCTTTAACCAGATTCAGAATAGAACATACAGGAACAGCAATAAAGACTACATTAGCCTGACTCAATCCATCTGCAAAAGAACTGGCAGCTTCATCAATGATCCCGAGCTTCAATGCAATATTCAGATTTTCTGAATCCAGGTCAATCCCGATAACCCGCTCCACTGCGGCAGCCTTTTTCAGAGCAAGGGCAAAAGAGCCACCTATAAGACCTACTCCGATAATTACGACTGTATTTATTAAAGGTTTTTTCATCGTGCCTTTGGATATGAACCGAGTATCTTCAAAAACTGGCAGAAACTTTTCAGCTCTTCAATGGCCTCTCCAACAGGAAGCTCGGAGACATGACCGACCATATCAAGAAAGAATATGTACTCCCATGCCTTTGTTTTGACTGGACGTGACTCTATCTTGGAAAGGTTTACTCCTCTTCTGGCAAACGGTTCCAGCATTCTGTAGAGTATTCCCGGTTCATCCTTCACGGAAAAGAGTATGGATGTTTTATCATCACCGGAAGGGGCTGCAAGCTTTCCTGATACGACAATAAAACGGGTAAAATTGTTTACCTGATCCTCAATTCTTGAGCGAACAACCTTTAAACCGTAATGCTCTGCTGCAGAGCAACCTGCAATGGCAGCGGCATTGAGATCTTCAGAGACAATCTGTGCAGCTAACGCTGTTGAGGCAACGTCAACAAGCGGGACATTTGGCAGATTTTCTTCCAGCCAGTGACGACATTGTGCAAGCGCCTGTGGATGTGAATAAACCTTACGCACATCCTCTATACGACCAGTACGGGAGAGTAGATCGTGTGAGACTTCAAGCAGGATCTCTGCGGTGATCTTAAGATCGCTTTCCACAAACATATCCAGAGTATGAGAAACCATTCCCTCAGTTGAGTTTTCAACCGGTACAACACCGTAAAGAGCCTTACCTTTTTCAACCTCTTCAAAAACAGTAGGGATGGATTTTTGCGGAACCAGTTGAGCAGAGAGGCCAAACTGCTGCATCGTTGCCAGATGTGTAAAGGTGGCCAAAGGTCCTAAAAAAGCAACCTTAAGCGGTGATTCAAGAGCAAGACAAGCCGACATAATTTCCCTGAATATTGTTCTTATTGCTTCAGGAGGCAACGGTCCCTTATTCAGGGACGCAACCCTCTCATAAACCTGACGTTCACGACTTGGTACATGAAAGTCGCCGTCCTGCTTGACTTTCAGATGCCCAACCTGAGAAGCAATAATTGCCCTGCGGTTAAGAAGTTCAACAAGTTTTTCATCTATCATGTCAATTTCTAAACGCAACTCTTCAAGGTTTTTGATGTTTGGCATGGGGACACTTCCAGAGATATTTGCAGGGTAAATATTTTGGGTTTGTCACATTAGTGGATAAGGGCTTAAAATGCAACATTTTTTGGTCTAAAAACAGAAACGGCAGCCTCAGTAAACTGGGCTGCCGCTACAATGAAGCAATATTGAAACAGGTTATTTGTCAGCGAACCAAAATAACAAATTTAGCCTCATGCAGATAATTATTTCCATGTGACATGGTCTCCCTTAGGAGCTTGGCATCTACAGGACGGATAACTATCATGTTGTCTTTTGTTACTGCATCAGCACTGATAATTATAGGATTGCCACCAATAGCCTGATTGCTATGCACTTGCTCAATGCTGTCTGCATAACGTACTGCTCCAAATGTCCGGACAACAGAGGGTTTTACGGCCTTTACAGAATAGACAGTTACCAGATCAGGCTGCCCTTGTGTAATTACGACCGGCAATAACTCGCGCTCAAAATATCTGCCATTCAAATGTACAACAAGCCCTGTTACCGGTTTTGATGAATCATACACAGGTGGTTTCCAGCCATCATGTTTTGCCGGTTTATGGACTGGAGGAGGTTGAAGTGGTGGAGGAACGGTATCCATGAGCTCAACTTTGGGAACAAAAGGTGGAACAGGACGGGAATCAAGATCAAGTATGCTTGTTAAAGTCGGTTTATGCGCACATTCCTCTGGAGCACTGTTCAGACAGACCTTCATTGTGACAGTAACAACTGGAACACCATCTACCATCTCAACAAAGGGTTCACCTACCAAATGGGCACCCTTAAGCATACCGTCTATACGGGTTCTTATAACATCCTCAACCAGCATTGCATCCTGCACAGTAGTTTGAGATGTAATCCTTACCCCTTTGATGATCTCCAAAAGGTTACGCTGGGCAGCCGCTTTTGCTGCGGTTGTGGCATTGATACGGGCTTTAGCCCTATTTATGCCTGCTTTACCAACACCCTGACCTGTAGCGATAATGTATCCATTTGCCCAGTTAATATCGGCGTGTGGCTGTGCATATCCAGATACTACAGTAACCGTAAGCAAAAAGAATAGTACCAGAAATAGCTTTTTAATCATAAATAGCTCCTAAGAATTAAATATTTTTTAATTAACGTTTCTTTCCAGTCCAGGGATGGTCAGGGTTGGCAGTACAATATCCCCAGGCACCACTAAATGTGTTGCCACTGAAAACAAAGTGGATCCTGCCCCAATAGTAACTGCCGTTATATGCTGAAGAACAACGTTGGTTGGAACTGTTCTCAACCCAATAACCATCCAGCACATTTGCATTCATAGTGCCGTCAATCTTGCCATTATCCTGTGAATAGCTCCCCCTTACAACTGAACCTATCTGGGTAAAGGTCAATACACCTTCTGAAGTATCCCAGACCCCTTCAGAGGGATGAGGTCTGAGATAATCGAATCCTCTGATTCCCCTCAGTTCTACAAAACCTCCGTAGTCGGAACCGCTGTTGTGTGACCATGTCGCAGGGTCTGAATCTATAACGGTGTAACTTCCTGCCTTTATTTCTATATTTGGACGAACAAACCAGTAAGCGTTGGGAACATTCCCCTGACCCACAGCACCTTCTGTCTTGAATGGGCCATAAATGGTTCCGTCACTATGCCGTAAACTTATAGTGCCGGGAAGCTTTCCACCGTTAAAGTAATGATAGGTGTATATCCATGTCACCTTGTATGGTGAGGTAATGTTGAATGTTGTTGGATTACGTGGAGAGTTGTTTACAGCTGCAATATTTCCGTTGGTATAGATTACAGGGTCTGAGGGTGGCCTCAACAGCTGCATGCCGTCGCCAGTGGTAGTAGCAGTAATTCCCTTAATTCCCCTCAGTTCTACAAAGCCCCTGTAGTCTGAGCCACTGTTGTGTGACCATGTCGCAGGGTCTGAATCTATTACGGTGTAACTTCCGGCCTTTATTTCTATATTTGGACGAACAAACCAGTAGGCGTTAGGAACATTACCCTGACCAACAGCACCTTCTGTCTTGAATGGGCCATAAACGGTTCCGTCACTATGCCGTAAACTTATAGTACCAGGAAGCTTTCCACCGTTAAAGTAATGATAGGTGTATATCCACGTCACCTTGTAAGGTGAAGTAATGCTGAATGTTGTTGGATTACGTGGAGAGTTGTTTACAGCTGCAATATTGCCGTTGGTATAGATTACAGGGTCTGACGGTGGCTTTAATAACTGCATACCGTCGCCGGTGGTTTGCCCAACTGAAGGAGTTCCGACCAGAGAGAGTGGAGTGCTGTCCCCGTTACAGACAAGACTTAGCTGGTGAAGAGCCCCTGAGCGTTTTGGCCACCCTGCCCCCTCTGCCCCGACAAAACGGATCACCTTTGGACGAGGATTCTGTGACATCAGATCAATCACGTAACTGAACCACTGGCCCTGCCTGACTCTTGTACCGCGTGCGGCCGTACTCAGGCCTGTAGGCTCCATGTAAAAAAAACCGTTCCAGAAGAGCTGTCGATTCTGTGGCTCCACAGGATTGGCAAGACTTCCATTTTGTGTGCGTTCAACACCGTTTATATCCTGGTATCCGGCAAAAACAGAGATTGGAGCCTCTCTGCCACCGTAACCGGTTCCACTGAGTGTCTGCTGGTCAGCTCTAACTACAGCCTTCAACATAAGAGTGCGACAAGAAGAGACATCCTTTTCAACGCTTTGCATAATTCCAACCCTTGAGTTTCCTTTAAAAGCCTGAAAAGTAACTCTTGGTTGACCGAAATTTACTTCTCCCGCAGCAGATGCTTTCTGATACCAGGTTTCAAAAGTCCATGAAGATTCTCCTTTTGAAAAATCTCCATTTTGTAACATCTCACCTACAGGTACTGCCGGATGTGTAATTGGAATTGGTGTTACTGGTGTCTTGCAAACTCCATCAATACATGATTGACCTTTTAAACAGATATGACCGCAGGCACCACAATTATGTTCATCTGAACGGAGATCTACGCAATTATTGGCACAGTTTGTAAGGCCACTTGAACAAACAAGCTTACAGACTCCTTTAACACAGGTTTGTGGTGCAACACATGTCTTGCCACAGGCGCCGCAGTTCTTGTCATTTGAAGTAAGGTCAACGCATTGTCCAGAACAAAGAGTTTGACCTTTTAAGCAAGAAATGTCGGAAGGAGGAGTTACAACAGGGGGTTGTACAACTACAGGTGTAGCTGGAATTACAGGGGTTACAGGAGTAGTTGGTGGCGTTGTCACTGGAGGTTGCTCTACTACAGGGACAGAGGGGATCACAGGTGTGTCTGGAACAGTTACAGGTGTAGTTACCGGCGGTTGTTCAACGTAAGGAATCTCTGGTGTTGTAACAGGCTGCTGAATGTCACCTATTGCACCACCCTTCAACGCAAAGGATGTAGCAACTTCCTTAGAAGTGTTTCCTGTCATATCAACAGCTTGAGCGGTAGCCCTGTAAGTGCCTCCAGAAATATTAAATACCTGGGATGTGCCTTCCCACACCTTGCCAAGGCCGGTTATCTGCTGGGTTTGAACCTGATTACCCTGAGTGTCAAAGATCTTGATATTAATCTCTCTTAATTGTTTATCATCATTAGCCTTCATGCTGAATGTAACATTGTTGGGACCGGTTACATTGGCCTTAATCTGGGTAATACTCGGAGCCAGATCAAACTTATCCTTAAGTTCAACAAGTTTTTCAATTATGTCACCTGAACCACCCTGAGACTTTGGAGTTGGCTTTAAATGATCCTGTCCCCATGTCTCATTGCCAGCTCCTGGTTGTCCGTACGGTTGTCCATATGGTTGAGCAAATTGCGAGCCGGAAGAAGGAAGTGGAGCTTTGCCAGTCACCAGCTCGCTCTTTAAACGAAGATCATCTTCAAGCTGGAGGATATATGGAAGATCCTTCTGATTAAGAGTGGCCTCAACAGGAATATTGACTGTAACTTCACCGCTATATCCACCTGGAACCCTGCGATTATCGTACTCATCAACCTTAACTTCTTTGGCTTCTCTGCCTGCGGATACGCGAACGAGAGTGACCGGATTTACAGATTGCCACTGAAGGGTTACATGCAGGGCACGATCGAGATATTGAGCTGTATGATGAACAATATCAGGCTTTTCTGCAGCTCCTGCTGAAATGCTTAAAACAATCAGCATCAGGAGTCCTGAAAATAAGGCTATAAGTCTCTTCATTTGATAGCTCCTTAGGCCTCAGCCTTTAGCTGCTACTGCAAATCAAAAGGTTTTACGGTTTTTATCTTAAAAGACTCCTCGATAACGGACACGCGAGCATCGAAAAGTTTAGGCTGCATTGTGTCAGTAACATCTGCATCAATTATAGCTATACCTACTTTTTGGCGAATAATTCTATCTGTCAGAGGATCAATCCTGGAGAAGATTACCCCTGAATAATTCTGGCATTCTTCAATTTTAGGAAAGGCTGGAAAGGCTATGGTCAAGGATTTCCGCTTGGGATCAAGTGGCTTTATATCTATTAACCATGCTGCAAGCATATCTCTGCTTTGAGCATCTGCCCTGGCACAGGCCCAGAGAACATTTCTGGGTAATGATTTGCCAGCCCCAGGTTCAATAGCTTGTAGTCGGGCTTTGACAATTGAGCCGGCGGAGGAGATGTCGACAGATTTGTTAAGCATAACAGTAATCATCCCGCCATCTTTCTTCTGATAGCTATCTTTATCTATTGTCTGAAGCTTATAAGCAACTACAAGCCCTTCACCCTCGGTGCCTTTGCGTGATTGTGCCCCAACCTCAACTGCAGCAGTTCCGGTACCGGCAACCGAACCTGCAGAGACGCCAACTCCGGCTCCTATGCTGGCTTCTTTTCCGATACGGAAGTTGGCAAGACGAAGAGCCTCGGTTATGTAATTAAAATCAGGTTCAAAAGGAATATCAGCAAGATTTACAGGTGAGATAATCTCAAGTCCTTCCATCTTTCCTTTTTCTACCTTACCCCCCTGAATACTTGCCTCGCCGGAAATCGGGGCGGCAACAGGCTGTGCGCCTACAGCCAAGCCAGCCTTCATAGCAAAATCCTGCTGAATTCCACTAAAAGAACGCTCTTTTTTAACGCGAACCTCTGGCTGTGTAGGATCAACAACAGGGCCAAACTGTTTTGACCAGGCAGCCCCGATATAGTGCCTATCTACCGGCCTTTTTGTAATCATATATTCGTCTTCGGTCATTTCACCCACAGTATCTGTGTGCGATTGCAAAGCGGTGCCACCAACGCAACCAGCCATACCAAACGCACATAGAATCATTAAAGCCATCTTCAGTTTTTTTGTAGTCATGCCAATAAACCTCCTTGATTTTAGAATATCTTGCAGGGATTTTTTTGAAAGAACACTGATAACTGATAGCGTAAAAAAGAGGGTTGTCAAGCCGGTTATCCAAAAACAGGACTGCTTATGGATTTTAATCTCTTTTAAGTTTTTTAGAAACACTGATATTAGTATTCAGAATTATTGAAAATATTTTTTAACCATATATTGATGCCACAGTCTGTTTTACCTGTTGCACCATATCGCCAAGTGAGTTGCGCAATTCCCTAAACTGTTCAATACCAATTTTTTTGAGTTTTAGTTCAATTTCTATCATATCAAGCAGGTAAACCTCCCCCTCACGCTGTTCGATGCTATCATATTTACAACTAAAGCCAATACTCATACATATCTGATCAGCTATGTGAACCAAAAGCGTCAAAGGGGACATATCGTCGATATCAGCATCATGATGGTGTCTGATTACGTCAATATAAGGAGCTGGAAAATGCCATAGTTCAGCAAGAAGTCCTCCCACCTCCGCATGGCTGGTATGAAAAACCTCCATTTCAGCCTTGTAAAGATCAATTTCCCGCTCTCTTGCCAACACCATTACGCGGGTAAACTCCTCTCTTCGCTGCTGTGCAAGTATGACTTCGCCAATATCATGCAATATTCCAGCAATGTAGCCCTGTTCCTCGCTTATTTCTTTGCTGAAGGATGCAAGTTTCTTGGCAATAAGACCAACTCCAAAGGCATGTTCCCAACAAAAATCAATTTTAAGAGGGCTACGCATTTGAGAGTCTGTAAGCTCGAGAAAACATGAAGTGAGAATTATTTCAAATACTCGCTGGGGTCCGAGGTAGATTAGCGCTTGACGAACCGAATCTATTTCCTGAAGGAGATTGTAAAGAGGAGAGTTGACTATACGAACTATTCTGGCTGCCATAACCTGATCGGCGAGGAGTATATCTGCAACTTTTCCCATATCAACGTCTGAACTATTTAAAAGCTGCATCGCGCGTGAAGCCGCTACAGGAACCGTTGGGAGTACCTTAAAGGTTTTCATGATGGTTTGTGCGGCAGCTGATGCGTCAGAAATCATTTTTGTTTCTCCTGATTTATATGTTAATTTTCGCATAGTAACAGATTTATACTATTCTTGAAAAGACAAGTTTAACAGGATGAGGTTTCGCGCCTTGACAGCAACTAACACCTCGGGTAGGCTGGCAAGTCACAAACAGCAAATAAGCAGCTCGCATAAAATTTTATAGCTATTTAATATTATTGATGAAAGGCCTGATTTGCGGGTAATTGCCGGAGAAGCTCGGGGAATGCGCCTGAAAGCCCCTGACGGGATCACAACACGTCCAACGGCTGATCGTGTTAAAGAAGCTCTTTTCAGTATTCTGCAATCTGCAAATAAAATCAAGGGATGCCGGGTACTTGACCTATTTTCAGGTAGTGGGGCTCTTGGTATAGAAGCTATTTCGAGAGGTGCTGAATTTGTCTTTTTTATAGAAAAATCGCCTTTGGCTATTAATGCTTTAAAACAAAATCTTTCTCATACCAGATGCATTGACAAATCAGAAATTTTGGCAATGGATGTAAACAAGGCTCTGAAATTCCTGTATGGAAAGAAAGAGTTATTTGATTTAATCCTGATGGATCCCCCATACAACTATGATTTTTATCTGAATGTGATTGAGATTGCAGGTACAAGGCTTTTAAAGTCTGACGGATTACTGGTGGCGGAAACTTCTGTAAAAAAAACACTACCTGAAAAAATAGGTACATCTACTCATTCTGCTCGTCGTATATACGGTGATACTGCACTTGAATTTTACAGCATGGAGCAAAACTATGCCCCATAGTCGAATTGCTGTCTATCCTGGCTCATTTGACCCTATTACCTACGGACATCTGGATATTATCAGACGTGGTCTCAAGATATTCAATCATGTTATTGTTGCCGTTGCACGCAACTCACAGAAAAATGCCCTTTTTAGTATTGATGAACGTGTTGAGCTGATTAAATCCGTACTTAAAGATGAATCGCGTGTCTCCGTTGACACTTTTACCGGCCTTCTGATAGATTACGTAGCTTCAAAAGAGGCTCATGTGATAATCCGTGGCCTCAGGGCTATTTCAGATTTTGAATATGAATTTCAGATTGCCCAGATGAACAGCACTATCGGTCATGATATCGAGACATTGTTTATGATGACATCTGTCCAGTACGGTTATCTCTCTTCTTCTATTGTCAGGGAGGTTTGTCTGCTTGGAGGGACTGTTGACAGTTTTGTGCCGCCAGAGATTAAAAAAGCGATGCAGCAGAAATATGCTTTAAATTCAATACCCAAAGTTTGAACACCAATCAATTAAACAAAGGAGACAGTATGAAACTCGCAGAACGTGTAAACAAGATTCAACCTTCCCCCACCCTTGCAATTGATGCAAAAGCCAAAGCCCTGAAAGCCCAGGGGGTGGATGTTGTCGGATTTGGTGCGGGAGAGCCTGATTTTGACACACCGGAAAACATTCGTGAAGCTGCAAAAAAAGCAATTGACAATGGATTCACAAGGTACATGGCGGTAGGTGGTGCTGATGATTTGAAGGATGCAATAATTGCAAAGATGAAGCGTGATCACGGCTTGGAGTACACCCGTGATGAGATCTCCGTAGCCTGTGGCGCAAAACATACCCTCTATAATATTTCACAGGCTTTGATTGAAGAAGGGGACGAGGTAATCATACCTGGCCCTTACTGGGTGTCCTATCCTGATCAGATAAAACTGGCTGGAGGCACTCCAGTATTCATAATGGCTGATGAGAGCACCGGCTTCAAGATTACACCGAAACAGTTGGACAAGGCAATTACGCCAAAAACCAAATATCTTATCTTTGGCTCTCCATGCAATCCTACAGGAACCACATATACCAAAGAAGAACTTACTGCACTTGGGCAAGTACTAATTAAGCATCAGCATGTACTGCTTGTAACAGACGATATTTATGAACAGCTGATCTATGACGGCATGAAATTCTATAACATGCCTCAGCTGCTTCCTGAGCTTAAACCACGTACAATCGTCGTAAATGGTGTTTCAAAGACTTACGCGATGACTGGCTGGCGTATAGGCTATGCCTGTGGTCCTAAAGAACTGATGTCTGCAATGACAAAAATGCAGTCCCAGTCCACAAGTAATGCAACTTCAATTGCTCAGAAGGCATCAGTTGAGGCGCTGAATGGCTCGCAGGATGCAATTGAGAAGATGCGTCTTGAATTTGAAAAAAGACGCACCTACATTGCTGATCGCCTTAACACAATACCAGGTGTCTCATGCTTTAAATCAAACGGAGCCTTCTACGTATTTCCCAACTTTTCGGGTTGCTATGGCAAGACTACCCCGTCCGGCAAGAAGATAGAAAATTCAACTGACTTTGCAGCCTACCTTCTGGAAGATGCAAAGGTAGCTATTGTTCCTGGCATTGCCTTTGGTGATGACAGGTACGCCCGCCTTTCTTACGCCATCAGCATTGAAAATATAAAAAAAGGTGTTGATAGAATTGAAGAAGCCATCAAAAACCTGAAATAATTATTAAAAAAGAGGGATACACTGGTGTCCCTCTTTTTGTATCTACAACCTCTGGCGTAAATAACATATAAAAACTTAAAATTCTGAGTTCCTTTTTCCTCTTCCGATTAAAACGGTGGCTTAATGAGTGATTTTGATCAGTATCTTGAACATTTCCCTATAGGATTAAAGGTTAATGTCGGGATTCCTGTTCCTGGTGCTGAATCATTTCATGACTGGGCAATAATTCACAACATAGATGAAGATCTGGTTTCACTGCAACTCTCCCGAGATACACTTCCTGTTGGGGTAAAACTCCGTGTTGGAACAATTCTGGATATTCGTGTAGGTAATGATATCTCTGGATATTCCTGTCGCGCGATCATTGTAGCGGAGGGCTACCGCCGCGAAGTCCTATTACGCCTTATCGGAGAGATTGTCTCATCTGAATTGCGCGAATTCTACAGGATAGACGCATTTTTACCAATAAGGTACTTCATTAGCTCAGAACAGAGTGAGGTCAGACTTAAAGCTGCCTGCAAAGAAAAAAGAGAAATGCGGATTGAAGCAGAAAAGGAAAGAAAGCAGAACCGGAAAAAACCGTGGGAGCGACTTCGTAACGCCCCTTCCACTGAAGAACTTCCAGAGGAGGAGATGACAGAAGAAACCCTCTGGGAGGATAGCGGAGAAGGGGTGGAAGATGAAGATGAAAATAACGGTATGGATCATTCATGGGATGACGTCATTCCGCTGGCAGCCAATATCAGCGGCGGCGGAGTCAGGATGCTGCTCCATCACCTCTTTGAGGAAGATACACTTGTACCTATAGAGATCTATCTACCCACTGAACCGGAACCACAAATTGTTGATGCTGTTTGTGTTGTTGCCTTTGCCAATGAAAATTATGCCGCCGGCAAACAGCTTAACCGTACGAGCTACAATACCGGCCTGAAATTCAGATTTATTGATGAGAGGGATCGTGATTTGATTGTAAGTTATATATCAAACGTTCAGTTAAAGCGGATCCGACAGATGCGTGAGAAGTACCTGTTTCGTAACGGGCTTGCACCTGAAAAAGTTGAAATGACTATTGAAGAAAAGAGGAGGATGTTGGTAAAGACGATAATAATAATTGCATCCACCGTAATTATAATATCCGGCTTGATAATATATTTCAAAAATTACCCCGAGAATCGTCCCAAAAATGAGATTGAGCTGATATTTGAAAAGGGATTTGGAGAATATCTTAAAAAAATTGGAAGAGTGCCAAAATCTGATCAATAAGCTGCATCAACCTATCATTTCCTAAAACCCATCTCAGTTAATCAATATCCATATATCCTTCAAGAGAAAGCAGATATTTCTTCATCTCAACACCTCCCGCTCCGCTATAACCGCCAACAGCACCTGAAGATGATATTACACGGTGACATGGCAGAATTATCGGGATAGGATTAGCCGCAACTGCACCACCAACGGCACGACTGGCATTTGGTGAGCCTATTTGTAACGCCAGTTGGTGATATGTAATCACTTTGCCGTAAGGTACCTTTGCTAACTGGCTTAAAACTTGCTGGCGAAAAATAGTCATTGTAGTAAAATCAACAATAATATCAAAGCTTTTTAAGGCTCGGTTAAAGTATAGCTCCAACTGTCTGGCAGCATGGGAAGCTCTTTCTGAGTTTTTGAACTGATCTGAAAAAAGAGTTTTAAGATGAGGATCTCCAGGCAACCAGACATTGCTTATTCCATTTGGAGTAGTTGCAACTGCACCCACCCCCAACTCTGTCGAAAATTTTGATATCCAAAGTTGAGTCAGAGCCTCTACCTCCTCAGTTTTCTACTCAGTATCCCTGAGAACTCCAGTGCCTCTTCAGACCTTAAAAGGCGGCTGAAAAGCCAGTAAAGCAGCAATGCAGTCAGAACAACACCTGTCAATACAGCGGTTTTTAGAAGTTTCTGGCCTGGCAATGACCAATCCATAAGACTGGACAGCCACCAGGCAGTAAGTCCCATCGGGACAGAGGCAAGGATAGCCTTGCAAGCGGTGGCAAGTATCTGTCTTCCACCAATACTGCCTATCTTCTTGCGTAGCAACCATAAGAGCAACAGCATATTAACCAGAGCCGATAATGACGAAGCAAGAGCCAACCCGCTGTGTAACAGTGGTTTCATAAGGAGAAGGCTGAAGACAAGATTAAGCAGAAATGCTATAAAAGCGGTGATTACAGGGGTTCGGGTGTCTTTAAGTGCATAAAATGAGGGGGCTAAAACCCTGACGAGAGCTACACAGGCAAGACCTAAAGAATAATACATCAATGCATTAGCCGAATTAAGAGCCATCTTGTAATCAAACTCGCCACCCATGAAAAGCAGAGCCATAAGCGGTTCAGCACAAATAATCAATCCAGCCAATGCAGGAATGGTAACGAAAAGCGTCAAACGTATCCCGTAATTAAGCGAATCTTTCATGGCATGGAGATCTCCCTCGGCAGCCTGACGGCTCATACTTGGAAGAACAGCCTGTGCAACTGATACTGTAAATACACCTTGAGGGAATTCAAAGAGTCGCTGGGCATAATAGAGATATGAAACACTGCCTTGAGGCAGCAGAGAAGCCAATATATTACCAACAGTAATATTAAGGTAGTAGACACCAACACCTAAAGTGGCAGGTAGCATAAGCAGGGCAATTTTCCTGAGCTTGGGATTATCAAACTCAAAAACAGGCCTGATAGGGAACCCCTTGCGCCAGAGCACAGGAAGTTGAAGTAAGAGCTGTATGAAACCGCCAATCAGCACCCCTACTGCCAGCGCAGTGATCGGATATTGATAAAAAGGGTGCAAAAAGAGCGCTGCGAGGATCATGGAAATATTCAGGAATACGGTGGAAATTGCCGGAGTAAAAAAATGGCGCAGTGTATTGAGAATACCCATACAAAGCGCTACAAGAGAGATAAAGAAGAGATAGGGAAACATAACCCTGTTAAGCAAAACCGTCATCTCAAATTTGCCGGGCACCTTGATAAACCCAGGAAACATCAATGATATGATTTGCGGTGAGAACATAACACCCAAAAGGGTAACTGCTGCTGTAACAACAAAAAGCGTGCTAAAGCAGAGATTTGCAAGCTCACGCGCCCTTTCCTCCCCTTCCTTGACAAGAGTTTCGGAAAATGTCGGAACAAAAGCGGCTGTCAAGGCGCCCTCAGCAAAAAAACGCCTCAGCATGTTGGGAATCTGGAAAGCTGCAAAAAAAGCGTCTGTAGCCATCCCTGCACCAAAAAGACGGGATACTACCATGTCACGAATCATCCCCATAATTCGTGACAGTACGGTTGCAGAACCAAGAACACCTGCAGCCTTAAGTATGCCTTTGCGCTCAGACATGCTTATTCTCCAGGAGTGATGCCATCACTATCTGACGAGTCTTTTGAGGGAGACCAATGTTATCCCCTTTGATTTTAAATCAGGCAGCGCCTTGGAAAGCGTAGATATTGTTTCTGGATGTGGGTGGCAAATAGCTATTGCGTGGCCATTCCTTAATGCCCGATTAACGGCTTGATCCAGCTGCCTTCTTATGTATGTTTCTTTCTGCTCGTTATCAAGAAATACATCCCTTTTTGCGTAATGCATTCCCAGCTCGGCAGCGACTTTAACTCCTGTTGTGCGTGGAGTTGTGATGCTGTCTATAAAAAAAAGGTCGTTTTCCTTCAATAAACCAAGAACAACCTTCATCTTTTCCCTGTTTTCAGTAAAACCTGAACCCATATGGTTATTTGCGCCAACAGCCATTGGCAAAGATGCCATATATGAATTTACCCGACTTCTCAGCTCTTCATCAGAATGCTCAAGCAAAAGTCCGTTTGATTCAATCCTTCTTGCCGGATACTCCTTAGGCTGCATAGGTATGTGGATTAATACAGTTATCCCCCGCAAAGTCGCATATTCAGCAACCTCCTTATAATGCCTGAGTCCGGGGATGATGGCGAAGTTCAGAGGTAGTCCAATATCGGAGAGATATATGGCCTCCTGCATTGAACTACCCATATCATCAATAAGAATTGCCAATTCTGCCCTGTTTTTTTCTGAAGGTTGTAAAGATTTTGTAAGTGGCTGTTCAGAGGGTATATCCCCTTCGTAGTAATCCTGTCTCAAGGGAGGAACGGCCTCAACAACCTGTTTTTGCAGCATAGCTGAAGAAGTGTACGGTTTGATGACAACTGACTGTTTGTTTGTCAGTGGGCTTTCAACGGATTTTATCTCCGGAATTTTTTGCTGATTTCGACTCAGAATATATCCGCCTACCATCAGAAAACAGATAAATACAAGAAGAACGGCAAAGGCGAAACCGCCCTTGCCGTTCTTCTTGTATCTGTTTAGACCAGGCCGCTTTTTTAAAGGCACCTACTGTTTCTCCGGATTCATCTTCTTTAATATTTCCCAGCCTTTGAGAAGGTCCAGGGCACGTACCAGCTGATAATCTACCTTCAGTGGATCAACCGGCTTTTTGGAATCTGTAACCTCTTTTGTTTCATCTTTTACAGCCTCTCTTTTATCATCCGTTTTTTTATCGCCATCCTTGTTTTCAAAATGATTTTCGAGATCTTTCTCGCGAATATACATGGAGTCCCGTTTTGATGTCTGCTTGGGCATCTCAAGCTGCTCTACGACTATGTCGGGTGTTATCCCTTTTGCTTGGATAGAGCGTCCACTCGGCGTAAAATAACGTGCTGTAGTCAACCGGAGTCCAGATTCATCTGGTAGTGGAATAATGGTCTGAACCGAGCCCTTGCCAAAACTCTGGGTGCCCATAACTATAGCCCGTTTGTGATCCTGCAGGGCTCCGGCGACGATCTCCGACGCACTGGCGCTTCCGCCGTTTATCAACACAACAATCGGATATCCTGGCTCTTTAGCCCTTGAGCTTGCAGTGAACTGCATCCTTGATTCCTTGTCCCTGCCTTCAGTATAGACTATCATCTTACCATTTTCGACAAAGTGATCCGATATCTTCACAGCCTGATCAAGAAGACCGCCAGGGTCGTTTCTGAGATCAAGGACAAGACCGGATAACGACTTGCCTTTGTTTTCATCCACCAATGCCTTTAGAGCCTTTGCAGTATCTTCATCGGAGCGTTCCTGAAACTGTGCTACCCTTATGTAACCGTAGCCGTTTTCAAGCATTCTGGATTTTACACTTTTAACCTGAATTACATCCCTGATAATCGGAAAGTCTTTAGGACGATCAAAACCATCCCTCATAATCGTAAGTATTACCTTTGAACCTTTAGGGCCACGCATTCTTTTGACTGATTCTGTGATAGTAAGGTCTTTAGTAAACTTCTCATCAATCCTTAATATCTGGTCTCCAGCCTTTATACCGGCTCTTTGCGCCGGAGTATCTTCTATCGGTGAAATCACGGTCAGAATGCCGTCCTTCATGCTTATCTCAATGCCAAGTCCGCCAAACGCCCCTTTAGTCTCAACCTTCATTTCCTTGAAAGTATCTGGAGACATGAAAGAACTGTGCGGATCAAGAGCTGCCAGCATTCCGTTGATAGCCCCATAAATAAGTTTCTTGGAGTCCACCTCCTCTACATAGCTCTTTTTTACAATGGTCATAACATCGGTAAAAAGGCCTATATATTCATATTCCTTACCACTTTTTGCATCACAGCGCCGTTGGGTGGTTATCCCTATAAACGCTACAAGCAGAAAAACAACAACAATAAAACCAAGTGCAATCTTTTTTGTGCCGGACTTCAGCATGACAGGAGTTCCTCCGCTTGTAATAAAACGCTCAAGTAATTTCTATACATCGAACTGTTAAGGAAAACGAGTCTTTTCTTGGTTAGCGAACCCACCCGGAAGGATCAACAGGTTTTCCTTGCTGACGAATCTCAAAATAGAGCGCAGGGCCTTTTACAGAATCAACATCACCAACCGCTGCTACAACATCTCCCTTTGAAACTTCAGCCCCTACCTTTCTTGTTATGCGCGAAGTATACGCATAAAGACTGAAATATCCGGCGCCGTGGTCAATAATGAGCATATTGCCATATCCCTTAAAATAGTTTGCAAATACAACCGTGCCTTCATATATGCTCCTGATCTCTGTACCAAGAGGGGCAGCAATTACAATTCCCTTACTAAAGGTATAGGAATTGTATTCGGGATGTTTGTGTTTTCCAAATGTTTCAATAATATTGCCCTTGACAGGCATCTTCATCCTCCCCTTTTGTGAGGCAAATCCTCTGTCAGGGACTGGTGGTAATTCCGGCAATGGTCGGTTTTTTGCCTTTGGATCATGCCTTTGGGCTGCCTGTCTTCTGCTCTGTGCCTCAAGCCTTTTAAGCATCTCCTGAAGTCTAGAGGCGTTAGCCTGTAACTCTTTAAGTGATGCTTCATGGCTCTGCCTGTCGTTGCGGACTTTATGAAGATAATTTGATTTTTTATTTTTTTCTTCTTCTATCTCCTGTTTTTTGAAAGCAATGCTTTTTTTAATACGTTCCTTACGCCCTGCCTCCTGCTCAAGCCTGATTTTCAACTGATGAAGTTCTTCAATCTTTTTATTGTATTCTGCAAAGATCCTCTTGTCCTGCTCAAGGACATACCGCATATAGCGAATATTCTCGGCCATCTGAGGGAAGCTTTCAGAAGAAAAGAACATCCTGAGTACCCCTAATTCCCCTGCTTTGTAGAGAGAACTCAGTCTCCTCTCAATCTGAAGCTGCTTTTGCTGTGCCTCTGTAGTTGCCCGTTCAATCTCCAATCCGATACGGGATATGCTACCTTCAACAGTCAAAAGGTCACGATCCAGTTGTTTTAACTCTGATTCCTTGTGATTTAGCGAGCGAATGATCTCTTGAAGTTCAGTAGAAACTTCCTGTTCAACCTTACGGGTTTTCTTGATCAGGTGCTGTTTTTTTCTTATCTCGTTTTTGACACCACGCAACTCATCCTGCGGAGTTGCAAATGCATTAGGGCAGATAAATAGAAACAGTAAAAAGAATGTAAATGATATGGATATTCTGTATATAATCACGACGTTTTCAATCAGCAATTTCATTTATGAAACGACGCAGAGCGGCAAGACTGCCGACAAAGCCAAGCAGGGCTCCTGCAAGCAGAAGCCCTGCTATGTACGACGAAGGCAAAAATGAAAGGCCTGCGGTTGCAGGATTAAATGTAAGAAAATTTCCTGCATTGTGCAAAAAGAGAAGGTGTATAGATAAAAGGAGAAGCAGTGCAATCACTCCACCTGCAATCCCCTGAAGCAACCCTTCAATAAGAAAAGGTATTTTTATGAACATCCTGGTAGCGCCAACAAGGGACATGATCTCAAGCTCGTCACGGCGGGCATAGATTGTAAGTTGTATGGTATTTGAAACGATGAAAACAACTGCCAGCACAAGAAAACCACCTACAAGCAGACCAATAATCCGCATAAAGGTTAAAAAGGTGTTAAAACGGCGAACCCATTCCTCACCGTACTGGATTTCACCTATACCAGGGATCCCTTTAAGCCTGCCTACATAAAGCTCAATATCCTCGCTGCTTCTGTTAGCTTTTTTAAGGCTGATTTCAAACGAAGTGGGCAGAACCTCAGGCCTTATCCCTTCGAGCAGCGTCTCCTGACCTTTAAGCCTTCCTTTAAAACGCTTTAGAGCCTCATCACGACTAACCCAGTTTACTTTTGATGTTGCGGGCAGTACAGTAATCCTGTTTTTGATATCTGTCTGTTCCTGCGGGGTAAGCTCCTTATCAAAATAGATCGTTACCTGAACCTTTTCGCTCCAGTTTTCGGCTGCATTTTCAAGATTTACAAACAACAGCATAAACAGTGAAACAATAAGCAATGCAAGGGTTATTGTCCCTACAGTTACAACGTTGACAAATATATTCTGCCTGATATTTGTCAGGGCTCGCCCTGTAAAATATGCCAGCCTCCCCTGAGCGCCACCAGATGTCATGGAAGGACGTTTTTTACTGTTTCTGTTCATCAACAGCCTCCCCTTCATCTGCCAACTCACCGTTATGCAACCTTATTGGGCGGTAGTGAGCGTTTTCGATAAGACGACGATCATGCGTTGCAACCACGACAGTAGTTCCCTTTATATTCGCCTCTTTAAAGATATTGAGGATCTGCATCTTGTTGGCATCATCGAGATTCCCTGTAGGTTCGTCAGCCAGAAGTATTTTGGGTTCGTTTACCAGTGCACGAGCCAGTGCAACACGTTGCTGTTCTCCGCCTGAAAGACGTGGTGGAGTAAGTTGAACCTTGTTCTCCATCCCCATCTGACGGAGAACATGCATCACCTTTTTACCAATATCAGCCCTGCTCCCCAAGCCTTGTACCTCAAGCGTTATGGCCACATTCTCGAAAACAGTTCTGTTTTGAAGCAGCTTGAAGTCCTGAAATACAACACCTATGGTGCGACGCAGAAATGGCAGCTGTGAGCGGGTCAGACGACTCACGTTCTGTCCGTCAATTAGAACCTGGCCACGAGAAGGGACAAGCGCGCCGTATATAAGCCTTAACATTGTAGTTTTTCCCGCGCCGGAAGGACCTGTCAAAAACACAAATTCCCCTTTGGCAATACGGAGGGATATATCTTTTAAGGCTGTGGCATCCCTCTGATAGGCAAGAGAGACGTTATGGAATTGAATCATCTTTAGTCACCGATTAATCAGTTGATATGAACAGCCTTCAATAGCACAGGGGATTGCACGGTAAAACCCAAAACAGGAAGGCCAAGCAGTAGTCAGGCGTTTTTTAACGCTGCAATCCATAAAAATGCCGTTATTACCGAAGCAGACCCCCATATCAAGGCGGAACGTGAGCAGAAAAGCCCAAACGCAGAAAATGCCCTGAAGATAAAGAGCAAACTGGTTACAACCCAGCTCCAGAAAGAGATAATGGCAATCAAAGGCCACAATTCAGTTGCCATTTTTTGTATTTCTCCAAAACAGACTCTCCAGCTTAAGCTTCCAGACCATAAGAACCGCTTCCCTTACAATCCGTTTCGACATTTTGGACTGTCCAACCCGCCTGTCTATAAAGATGATAGGGATTTCTTTTATACAAGCACCAATTTGTGCAGACCTGAAATTCATCTCAATCTGAAAGGAATAGCCATCTGATCTAACCTTGTCAAGCTCAATCCTCTCAATAAGGCTGCGCCGGAAACATTTGAATCCACTTGTGCAGTCCATAAGGGTAAGTCCGGTAATAAGGCGGGTATACCAGTTAGCCCCATAGCTTAGCATCAGCCTTCTAATTGGCCAGTTTACTACGCTTATGCCGTTAAGATAGCGGGATCCTATTACCAGATCGTAACTTTCTATCTGTTTCAGAAATTCTGGCAACACGGCCGGATCATGAGAAAAATCAGCATCCATCTCTATAAGGACATCTGCCCCCATCTCCATCGAATGCCTGAAACCATCGCGATATGCAGAGCCTAGCCCCATCTTTGCAGGGCGATGCAGAACATTTATCCGTTTGTTTGCCTCAGCCAATTCATCGGCAAGTTTACCAGTTCCATCCGGTGAATTATCATCAACAACCAAAAGATGTAGCGACGGATCCTGAGCAAGTACCATTTCTGCCAGAAGTTGGAGATTGTCCCGTTCATTATAAGTGGGTACTACGACAAACGCTTTCTTCATAGTGCTATAACCACCTCAAATAAAACAATTTTAAAAATTCTGAATGTTTTTAAACTGCGGCTCGAAGATCCTTAATCTCAAGCCTTAACTGCTCAGATCCGTTCCAGGTCTCAGTCTTTATAGCACAGGCCAGATCCATAACAGGGGAAAGACCAACCTCTGCCATTCCCCAACCGATTGCCTTAAACTTAAGTCCATCACGCTCCAGCCGCAATAACAGATTACCTTCTCCGAAACAACGTCTTTCAACTGCTTTCATCCCTTTAATCAGAAAGAGAGGAGTCTGGTTGCCCATCCCGAAAGGTTCCATACCCTGTATTTCATTTGCCAGATTAAGCGTAAGATCCTTTGGCTGAAGCTCCGCATCAATCAGCAGTTGAGGGATCGGCTCTTTATCCCCCAACTTAAGTTTTACAGCATGTTCAAATGCCTCAGAGAATGCCGGCAGAGCTTCAGATTTAATAGTCAGACCTGCAGCGGCGCTATGACCACCATACCTCTCAAGGTATTCAGAACATTCGTCTAACAGTTCCAACAGATGGATTCCATTAATACTGCGACCTGAGCCCTTGCCGGTAGAATCATCTATCAGTGCAACCAGTATTGCGGGTCTGTAGTACCGTTCAACCAGCCTGGAGGCCACAATCCCTACTACGCCCTGATGCCATTCAGGAGAAGAAAGAACTATGCTCTGTCGTTTATCGGCACTGTCCCCCCCTTCAATCATCGAAACTGCATCTTTAAAGATCTGACGTTCAACCTGACGACGTTCAGCATTAGCAGCATCCAGTTCATCAGCAAGGAGTGCGGCATAAACAGGATCATCCGTTAAAAGGAGCTCCACCCCCGGAACCGCACTTTCAAGCCTTCCGGCTGCATTCAGACGTGGGGCAAGCTGAAATGCCACCTGACCACTGCCAACCTTTCCTTTAACTCCGGCAACCTTTTTAAGCGCAGCCAGACCAGTGCGACATGAATCATCCATCCTCTGGAGACCTGCAACAACAAGCAGACGATTCTGCTCAACCAAAGGAACAAGATCAGCAATGGTTCCCAGTGCCACCAGATCAAGCCATTGCCGTAAGTCAGGTTCATCATCGTTAAACGCCCCCTGTTCACGCAGACGATTACGCAGGGCAACCAGCAGATTGAATGCAACCCCTACTCCGGCCAGAGATTTAAATGGATAGCGGCAGTCAGAACGCCGTGGATTTATAACGGCAAGCGCCTCAGGCAATCCATCCTGAGGCAGGTGATGATCCGTTATTATCAGGTCAAGGCCGATATCACGGCAAAACAGCGCCTCTTCAATAGCCGTAACGCCACAATCAACAGAGATAACCAGATTAACACCAGATTCTTTTATAAAACCAAGTGCCTCCCTGTTAAGACCATAGCCATCTTCCATACGATTGGGGATATGGTACTGAGCCCTGAAACCCATAGCCTTAAGTGCCGAAACCAGCATAGCGGTAGAGCTGATGCCGTCTACATCATAGTCGCCATAAACGGACAGATTCTCGGCATTTTTCCTCGCAGTAATCAACCTCTCAACAGCCGGTTCCATATCTGCCATCAAAAAGGGATCCAGCATTCCTGATAAAGAGGGGGACAGAAAACTGTTTACAGCTGCAGGATCGGTAAAATTACGGCTGGAGATAATAGTAGCAACAACGGTAGATATCCCGCAGGAAGAGGATAGAGTATCTGCCAGAGAGGGATCAACCTGTTTCAATATCCATTGCTTCTGCATATCAGCTAAATCTCTTCGATAAAGTTGTTCTCATTTTCATATCTGACTCAGACTTTGCTCTGCCTCAACCAGAACCCTCCAGAGATCCTCGCTCTCTCCCATACCTACACGGATAAGAAACGCTGCGATACTCAGGTTTATCCTTGCGCGAAACAGTTCAACCTGCCAGAGGAAATCATCCCCTATTGGCGGTTGTTCATCCATGTAGGCATCCATGAAGATTGATTCGGGAAGCCGATCCAGCAGTTCCTTGTGTCCAAAAAGCTGATTACGATACTGAGCCAGAAAAGTGCCAACATCAAACGCCGGTGGCAACATCAATGAACTGCCAAAATCAATCGCTGCAACAAAGACCGTATCGCGGTTTTCCTGGCTGTCCTGACCAATCATCACATTTTTTGGATGAAAATCGCCATGTCCCTGCAACAGCGAATCATGGAAAGTGAAATTTTCCTTCTCTGCGGCGATAATAGCCTCGGCAATCTGCCTTGCCCTACCAGTATGACGATGGTTTATCTTTTCAAATCTGGAAAGATAATTGCGAACTCTCCCCTCTTCCCGCTGCATGAATTCATCAGGATTGGTTACGGATAATGCCGACTTGTGAAGCCTTCCCAACCAGCGTCCGGCCAGCTCAAGATACCACCTGGCATCACCATGACTTGCTGCCAGCAGCTTGTCATAAAGTGCCTTGCCCCTTATACCCTGTTCAATAATAGTCATTCTTTCAGGGTCGATCTCTATAGGCATCGGCACACGGTAACGCCCTTCACTGAAGCCCGCTGAGGCAACTGCAGCCATAATCTTTTCCGCCCGCTCGGTTCCTTTCCATTTATGCTCATCCGTCAAGGTGCGTATGATTATCCTCTCTCTGTTCTCATCCCCCTCCTTGGTGCCAAATGTCACCTCTGTAACCAGTGCATTAGCACCTGAACGTGGGATCTCCTTAAAAAACGGACGGCAGCGCCCGGCACGGATTTCAGCAGATAGCTCCATTATATCATTAACAGGATGGTCAAAAATGGTAGGATAGGCAGCCGCATACTGCACCCCGTGGGTATCCGTTCCGGCAATGGCTGTAAACCGCAAACGATGCCAGTCAGAAAGCCCCCTGCTGTTTTCTGCAACTCCATGATTTGAACTGAATATCTCAACACCATTAAGCAGAGGATCTGTCAACTGTTCATCAGAAGGTCTGCGCCATTTGCGGTAGGCATGAGCCAGAACCAGTGCAGCCGTTGGCCAATCCTGCCTAATCTGCTCAAGCGGGGTGCTTTTGGGTATCGCTTCGGTTGCTCCGTAGACCAGCAGGTCACCATGTTCTTTTGTTGTTACCTCCTGCGCGCCAAAAATCAGGAAATGACCCGGCACACCGGCCTGATTGCGAACTACGGTCAGTTCATCGTCAGACCAGATAGCATGGTGATCCGTCAGCACAATCCCCTGTAGACCACGGGCATGCACACGACGGATCAGCTCAACCACTGGAACGGAACTGCATTTTGATTTTTCTGCGGTATGGCAATGCATTTCAAACAGCATGATAATAACCTCCTTAAATCCTCTGAAAGGCCTTTTTAGTCAGACGAGTAGCCATTGCATTCCAGGGATCATCCGGCCAGGGATGTTTAGGATATCTCCCCCTTAACTCTTTACGCACCAAAGAATAGCCGTTTTTCCAGAAACTCTTCAGATCACGTGTAACAGCGACAGGACGTCCGGCCGGTGAAAGCAGATGCACCAACACAGGAAGCCTCCCCTGGCAGATTGCCGGAGTATTTTCCAGCCCGAAAAGTTCCTGTAATTTAACAGCCAATACAGGCTCATTATCCAGATAATAATCCAGAGCAACCTGCCTTCCGCTTGGAATCGTCAATCTTAATGGCACAGCTCTATTCAATAATTCCAGATTGTTCCATCCGATTAATTCTTGTAATAGTTCAACTATTGGAACAGCTTTAAGCCCTGTCAGTGAACGGATTCCTGAAAGCCGTGAAGGCAGCCAGAGATTAAGATGCTCAAGCAGAGCATCATCCGACAGATCCGGCCAAGCTGTTTCAGGTATATAGCGTGCAGCCAGAGCCACTCTAGCCTGTAATTGACGAACAAGAAGAGAGGATGAAAACAGATCAATACCATGATGACGAATCTGTTCCAACAAGATTGGCGCAGCCTCTTCATCTGATATCAAAATATGGTGGGTTGATAATACAACAGCCCCAATACGTTGCTGTTGCCCAGCCTCTATCCTGCCATCTCTCTCATTCCATCGGACAACAGGTTCTTCTGTAATCAGCTCAGGAACTGTCTGATGGATCTGCTCTGTTGTTACTTCAACAAAATGATGAATTACCCCCTCTTCGGCTCTCCCTGCATCAACCTTCAACGCCACCAGCAGTTCTGGATGTAAACTGTTGGCATCTGAAAGCCTGGCTCCGCGACCCGATGCCAGTAGATAACGAGCTGCATCACCGGGACGCTGCCGGGCTATCCGGTCTGGCCAGGCCAGAATATACAGCGGTGCCATACCTGCATCATCCATCTGGTCAGCAGAGAATTTCTGAACCTTCATCAACTGTAACAGCTGTCTTTCTGTCCGCTCAATGCCTGTCACTGCTGAAGCACGATTTGAAATCTGTGCGGCAAACCGACAGGCAGCAGGCAGCAGCCCATATTCTTCAGCAGCCAGCAGCAGACGTGCCAGACGGGGATGCAACGGCAGACAGACCATCCGGCGACCCAACGGGGTAATCTTACCGGAATGATCCAGTGCCCCCAACATCTGCAACAACTCCTGCGCTACACCCAAATGGGAATCCGGCGGCGGGTCAAGCCAGGCCATTTTTGATGATTCAGAAATCCCCCAGGCAGCCAACTCCAACAGCAGAGGAGAAAGATCAGCAGTCAGGATCTCTGGCGGACTAAACGGTGTCATAGCCTGATAGTTGTGCTGGCCATACAGCCGATAACAAACACCTGGCGCTGTACGCCCCGCCCGTCCAGTACGCTGCAAGGCAGAAGCCTGTGATGTCCGCACTGTCACCAGCCGCTCCAGTCCGGTGGCTGGATCAAGCTGCAAACGGCGAGAAAGTCCGCAATCCACCACAATCCGCACGCCATCAATGGTCAGACTGGTCTCGGCAATATTGGTGGCCAGCACCACCCTCCGCTGCGGCCCGGGCAGAATGGCTCGCTGCTGTTGTTCAAAGGGCAGATCACCGTACAACGGGCAGATCACGACATCAGACAGTCCCTGCAGCTCTCGCTCCACCGATCTTATCTCACCACTGCCAGGCAAGAAGGCCAGCAGATCCCCTTCTTCTTCAGCCAGGGCTGCCTTAATAGCCAATGCCATCCGTTTTGGCAAAGGTAACCGCTCAGATAAAACAAGGTGGCGGATCTGTACCGGAAAAGCCCGACCTTCAGAGGCAACAATCGGCGCATCCCCCAGCAACAGGGCTAGCGAGCCACAATCAAGGGTGGCGGACATCACCAGCAGCTTCAGGTCAGGACGCAGCACAGCCTGGGTTTCAAGACAGAGTGCCAGCCCCAGATCCGCATGGATGGAACGTTCATGAAACTCATCAAAGATGACACAGGCCACACCAGCAAGCTCGGGATCATCCTGCAGACGACGGGTTAAAACCCCCTCTGTCACCACCTCTATCCGTGTTTTTGCTGATACTTTCCGCTCAAACCTGATGGCATACCCCACGGTCTGCCCCACCGATTCTCCCAGTGATTGGGCCATGTAACGGGCTGCCGAGACAGCAGCAATCCGGCGCGGCTCCAGCATAATGATTCTGCCAGCTTCAGGGGGAATGATCTTCAGTAGCTCAAGCGGCACACGGGTGCTCTTGCCTGCGCCGGGAGGTGCAGAAAGCACCGTGTTGGGGTTGGCTTGCATTGTGGCAAGCAGATCAGGCAGGATATGATCAATCGGAAGATCAATCATGGCGTCAGATTCTATCCAAAGGCGAGGTTACTCCCCTGCCCCCTTTGTTCAGCACATGGGTATAGATCATCGTGGTCTGCACGTCCTTATGCCCCAGCAATTCCTGCACGGTGCGGATATCATAACCGGACTGCAACAGATGTGTGGCAAAGGAATGGCGCAATGTATGGGGGGTTACGTTTTTTGTAAGCCCCGCATCTACAGCAGCCTGTTTAATGGCTCGCTGCAGCCCTTTTTCATCCAGATGATGCCGACGGGTGACGCCGGAACGGGGATCAACCGACAAACGAACAGAAGGAAAAACATACTGCCAGATCCATTCTCGCCCTGCATTGGGATACTTTCTGGCAAGGCTCTCCGCCAGCAAGACCTCACCGTGGCCATCTGCAATATCCTGTTCATACAACTGCTTTACCCGTATCAGATGGTCTTTTAATGGCAGAACCAACGACTGCGGCAACATTGTCACCCGATCCTTTCCACCTTTCCCATCACGAATAAAAATCTGATTCGCGCCAAAGTCAACATCCTGCACCCTCAGACGTAACCCCTCTAACAATCGCATGCCAGTACCGTACAACAATCTACCCAACAAAAGCCACGTATCAGAAAGCTGTGACAACAGTAGCTGCACCTCATTTTCAGTCAGCACCACCGGCATCTTCTGAGGCTTCTTGGCCTTCTCCACTTCTCCTACCCACGGCAGGGTTATCCCCAACACCTCTTTATACAAAAACAAAAGTGCAGACTTGGCCTGATTCTGTGTAGATGCCGACACCTTGCGGTCACGGGCAAGGTATGTTAAAAAATCTTCAATTTCTTTTTTGCCCATATCTTGCGGATGGGTTTTGTTGTGGTAAAGTATGTATCGCTTTGCCCAATCAAGGTACACATCCTCAGTTCTACGGCTGTAATGCTTAAGTCGAATACGGTCGCGAACTTGATCCAGAAGTTTTGTTTTGGCAGGCTTGTTTTCCATGGATACACTCCGTACTGAAGTCGGCATTAAAGACTAAACAGCGAGACGCTGTATTTATGCCAGAATTTTGTGGAGATCTACGACATCGGGTTGAAACTGATCGAAAAGTTGCATTGAGAGCCTCTGATCTTATTGAAGCGATCATGCGTGACCCGTTTAGAGGCATATACAAACCGGAACCACTGAAATACCTGTCCTCTGGAACGTGGTCTAGGCGCCTTACTCAAGAACACCGGTTTGTTTACCTGGTACGAGATGACAAGATAGATTTTCTTCAAGCAAGGTATCATTATTGACGTTTTTAAAAGAAATTTAGGTCGTTTTTATTTTTTTGTTAGAATAACAATAACAGCAATTTAAAAGATTACAAGTCAGTTTAATCGCTTTTTTTGTCGTTTTTTATAAAATTTTAGGGTGTCTAATAAACGTTAG
>DCVL01000023.1 GCA_002328035.1 Geobacter sp. UBA2189 | reverse complement strand
GCCGTCAGCTTGGCCATGTACCACTGATTGAGAGGAACGGTCGGGGTAAGGAAATTATACCGATGGCTCCCCATGAAGCCGAGAGATACAAAATCAGAACAACCGTAGAGCGTTCCAACGCACGGTTGAAAGAAGACTTCGGTGCGGACAACGTCATGGTGCGAGGCCACGCAAAAGTCAGTCTTCACCTGATGATCGGCGTCATTACCCTTTTTGCCGATCAGTTGATCAGATTACTGGAATAAGGATTTCAAAGAGCATAAAGCAGATTAACCAAGGGAAACCTGCGTCTATGTCACCGTAATATTATCCAAACAATGTGTAATTCGGCACTGTTAATAAGGGGTACTTGAAATTCACAACTTCTGCTGCCCAAATCAAACACACCTAAACTGAGCTACAATCATTTTGCAAGAGGCTCTTGTATCAATGCTTATATGGCTGGCATGATTAAGAACGTAGCCTAGGGGGGAACTTCGCGAGTTGATAAAATGCCGTTCAAGATATAGCCGGTGAGCATTCCGGTTGGTATTGCAAGCAAAAGAAGAACAGGCACGTAGTAGATGACGGCGCTACTCTGAAGTAGCAGACTCGCCATTAACAGTTGTCCTATATTGTGGCCAACAGCACCGCCCACCGAGACCCCTGTCATACTGAAAACCCCCTTACAGCGCAGCAGTAACGCCATTGTAATGGTGCTGACAAGAGCCCCTGCAAGCCCGAGAAAAAAACCGGGGGATAAAAACAGGCCACTAAAAAACGAACCTATCAGTACCCGCAGAAATGCCACGATCAATCCATCACGAACGCCAAATGTAAGAAGAGCCAGCACGGTGACGATATTAGCCAACCCCAGTTTCGCTCCAGGCAGGGGTATTACTGCCACAAAAAAACTTTCCATCAGATACAGAACCGTACCCAACGCAACCAGCAGGGCAAGAAATGCCAACCTGTGTTGACCTGCATCTCCCCCTTCAGACAAGAGCTTATCGAGTAACCGCATCTACCTCACCTTGACCCTCTATCCTGACAACGATCCGTTCAGGCAGACAGATAATGGATTCTCCAGGTTTGCTGATCCAGCCATGCTTGACACACAGCTTGTCCCTGCACGGAGAGCTGGCCATTCGTATCCTGCCATTTTCTGTCTGGAGCACGGCATTTCCGTTCGGACCACGGATAGTGTGCTCTTCCAATGCTCTGCCGGACGACAGGACAAAACGGGCAACGGGCTGACTGTTTACGGAAACAACGGCATGGCACACGCTAGCTGCCGGCGCTGGGGTGTGCCGGTGCGCCAAGATTGCAATTCCGCTGCAAATAGCGGCTAAAACAACAAGAATCAGCAGTAGTTTATCGCCTCTGGTCATCTGGCTGTCCAGTGGCGTTTTCCTGGATAATTCTGTTTTGCAAGGGGCGGGTATAGCGGAGAGCTCCGTCAGCCGTAATAAGCACCAGATCAACCCCATCAAGCTTTTCTGCCAGTTGCAGCGCCTGATCCGGTGGTAAGATAAAAAACGCTGTAGAAAGTATATCGGCCACCCCGGCATCCTTGGTCAATACCGTGCTGCTCCTGGTGTGGCGTGCCGGATATCCGGTATGGGGGTTAATCAGGTGGTGGTAGCGCAGTCCGTCTTGCTCGAAGGAACGGTAGTAGTCGCCGGAGGTTACCGCTGAAGCGTCCTGCACTGTAACAACAGCTGCGAGTTTTCCTGCCATGCGCGGATCTTTTATGCCGATCTTCCAGGGTTTGTGAGCCGTATTAATGCCTATAGTCCTGATATTTCCCCCTGCGTCCAGCAGGCCAGAGACAATCCCCCGTTGTTGCAGGAGCCGAGAGGCCTTTTCCGTCGCGTAGCCTTTGGCAACCGCCCCAAGATCAAGTTTCATTCCAGGCTTTTTCAGATAGACTGTGCCAGCAACTTGATCTAACACAACTGCCCGCCAATCCACTAAAGCAAGGGCTTTTTGTACTGATGAGGGGTTGGGTACAGATGGAGTATCACTGCCAAAAGACCACAAATCCATGACCGGCCCTATGGTACTGTCAAAAGCGCCGCCCGTCAGTTCCGCATAGTGCTGTGCCATGGCAAGCATGGCGAGAGTATCCGGTTGGACGTGTACCGGCTGTTTGCCGGCCATCTGGTTAATTTTACAGACGTCACTGGCGAGAAAGGCCGGTGAACCCGGCTTTGGAAAACGATCACTTAACTCAGCGATATGGCGCATTTCGGCAAACGCCTCGTTTACGGCAGAGCGCAGTTGTTCCCGATCCTTGCCGTACACCTTGATGGTCACGAGAGTATCCATCAGAAACTGTTGACTGGAATACTCCACGACACGTTTTCCGTTCATCGCAAACAGACCGGCGCCAATAAGAAGCAGGACGGTAATGAGTATTCCTGCCTTTTGTATCATTGACTACAGACGCTGCAATGTTGGCAACCGGTTCCACTTTGCTGATGGGTCGTTGTTTCCATAACAAGGTGCGTGGAGAGCTGGGGCATTATCTGAATCGCTTTAGTAGGGCACTTTGCCGCACAGATACCGCAGTTGGTACATTTTTCGTAATCGATAACAGCTACCGTGCCATTTCCACGTGGGAGCACCTGCACAGCGCCTTCAGGGCAGTTCTTCTCGCAGAGCTTACACTTGATACAGGCGGTGGAACAGGCCAGCCGAGCACTTTTGCCTTTGTCGATATTCAGGCACCTTACTGTTACCCGATGGGAAATGCCAACCAGCCTTAAGATATTCTGGGGACATTCTTCCACACATTTGTTACATCCGGTGCACAGGTAAGGGTCAATGATCGGTAAACCATCTGCCCCCATCTGGATAGCTCCGAAAGGGCATACACGAGAACAGGAGCCAAGTCTGATGCACCCGAAATTGCAAACCTTCGGGCCACTGAAATTGGCCAGAGCCGCATGGCAGTCCTGTATGCCCGTGTACTCGTACATCAATTTTGCTTGTTCATAGCCGCCCTGACACAGGAGTTGAGCGATCTTGCGTTCTTCATAACTGTCCTGTTGATCGGCTCCCAACAAGGCGCTGATCTTTTCATACAGTGCAGAGCCGCCAGGTATACAGGCGTTGGCTTTGACTTCCCCCGCAACAACCATCTCTGCAAATGCAGCGCAACCTGCCAGACCACAGGCGCCGCAATTTGCCCCCGGTGTCAGGGCGAGGATCTGTTCAACCCTGGGATCAACCTCTACAGCAAATTTCCTGCCTGCTACCCCGAGCACAACACCGAATGCTGCCCCCATGGCAGCCAGACTTCCAGCAGCAACCAACATGATACGGTCTCCTTAGATAAGGCCGGAAAAGCCAAGAAACGCTATTGACATCAGTGCGGCCACGACCAGTGCTATCGGCGTACCCTGCATGGATTTCGGGACATCGGCCTCTTCAAGCCGCTCTCTGATGCCGGACATTAAAACCAGCGCCATGGTAAAACCGATTGAGTGACTCAGGCTGTTGGTCATCGCTTCAGCAAAGGAAAAATCTTTTTTGATGTTGATGATGGCAACCCCCAGCACCGCACAGTTGGTAGTAATCAGGGGCAGGTAGATCCCCAGTGCCTTATAGAGCGGTGGAGCAATCTTTTTCAGAGCCATCTCCACCAACTGCACCAGTGATGCAATTACCAGGATAAAGGCGATGGTTTGCAGGTAGCCGATGTTGAGCGGCAGAAGCAGATAGGTCTGCAGCAACCAGGTAATAGCGCCTGAAAGCACAAGAACGAAAGAAACGGCTCCTCCCATGCCAAGCGATGAGCTCAGTTTTTTGGAAACACCCAAGAAAGGGCAGATCCCCAAAAATTGGGAAAGGACAATATTGTTCACCAGGACGGCGCTGATGATAATCATGAAATAGCTCTGCATCAGTTAAGCCTCCTGTTGTGTAAATTTTTCCTGCAATTTGTTCAAGCCGGCCATCAGACAGCCCAATGTAATGAAACCGCCGGGGGGGAGAATCATCAGGATAGCGGGTATACCTTCCGGTAGTATCGGCATACCCAGAAAAGTCCCGGCTCCCAACACCTCCCTGAATGAGCTGACCAGTACCAGCGCCAGGGTAAACCCGATTCCCATGCCCAGCGCATCCATAATTGAAGCAAGCACCCCGTTGCGACTGGCAAAGGCTTCAGCTCGCCCAAGAATGATACAGTTGACCACTATCAAGGGTATAAATATGCCGAGTGAGGTATACAATGCCGGAGTAAAGGCGTGCATCAACTGGTCAATCATGGTGACAAACGAAGCTATAATGACAATATATACCGGTATTCTGATGCTGTTTGGAATAATGGAACGCATGGCAGAGATGACTGTGTTTGAGGCCAGCAGAACGGCAATACAGGCCGCACCCATGCCGAGAGCATTATCGACAGATGTGGTGATTGCCAGTGAGGGGCAGGTTCCCAGCAGCATACGAAACAGCGGGTTTTCCTTAATAATTCCTTTGGTAAATTCGTCTTTCAGGCTCATGGTAGCATTCCTCTCCGCCCCGTCAGCGTCACGGTTATTTTTTTGTTCCAAAGGTAGCCAGATAATGTTCTCTCGCCCTGTTCACCCCAACTGTCACCGCCCGTGAGGTAATGGTTGAAGCGGTGATGGCCTGAATCTGGTTTTCTTTTACCGGCGGTGTTTTCGTCACTTCAAGGGCGATAGCGGCCATCTTGTTTTTGTAGCGATTCTGGAATGCTGCATCCTTTGCCTTGGCGCCAAGGCCAGGTGTCTCTGTCTGACTCAACACCTTGATTGCCGTTATCTTCTGAGTTGCGATGTCAAAACCGACAAGTAACGAAATCGGACCGCTGTAGCCTTTGGTCTGCACCAGATAGAGCACACCTGCCGGCTTATCGGCTTTATAGGCGACACTCAGTTCTTTGAGCGCCTGATCAGTATTTGCGGCAAGGTAGGTTGCCGACTCGTCAATGACCTTGTCCCCATCAGGGTACACCTCGCGCATACTTTCATTTTTCTCTTTCAACATCTGTTTTTCAATCAGCGGGTTGGTAAGCCCATTAACGTAACTCAGACCTACACCGGAAATACCTGCTATGAGCGCGAGAAACAAGGCGAGCCGTACAATATCAGCCATTACGTTGCTCCCTTCCAAACACCCGAGCCTTGGTATAGCGATCAAGCAACGGTGTCACAACATTCATAAGCAGAATTGAATAGGCTACACCTTCAGGATAGCCCCCCTTCACACGGATCAGCACCACCAGACTTCCGCACCCAATACCGAAAAGTATCCTCCCCAGCTTGGTAACCGGTGTGGTTACCCAGTCAGTGGCCATAAAGAACGCACCCAGGAAGAGTCCTCCGGCAAAGAGGTGAAACAGAGGACAGGAGATCCCTTTACCGTTGACCATCGCTATGATGAAGGTCAAGACAAAAACCGTACCGATGAAACTGGCCGGGATGCGTAGGTCAATATGCCCTCGGTACCAGAGATAGAGCCCGCCAATCAATATGGCCACGGCGCTGGTTTCACCCAGACTTCCGCTGACGTTGCCAACGAGCAGCTGTGTAACTGAAGGCAGGGAGCCTTCCATTGATTCCTTTAACATACCAAGTGGTGAAGCACTGGAAACACCGTCAATCGGAGTGATCCAGTGAGTCATGGCTACCGGGAATGAGGCAAGGAGAAAGCAGCGCCCAATCAGGGCAGGGTTGAATATATTATACCCGAGACCACCAAAAAGATGTTTGGCAATCACAATGCCAAAGGCTGAGCCAAGCGCTCCCATCCAGAGCGGAAGTGTTGGCGGCAGACAAAATGCGAGCAAGAGGCCGGTTACCACGGCGCTCTGTTCTTTGACGGGAGTCTGTTTACCCATAGCCTTCAAGCAAAGATACTCAGCAATATATGCGCTGCTCACGCATGATAAAACCAGCAACAATGCGGGTACTCTAAAAAAATACAGGCTCACCAGCAAGGCAGGCACCAGCGCCAGCAGCACATCACGCATGGCACTGGAAATAGATTCAGTGCTATGGATATGGGGTGACGAAGTAACTTGCAGAAGTTTTTTTATGGGTGTCATAACGCTCTGGTTCTCCTGATTATTGCGCTGCAGACGTTAAGGTTCTTGCGGCAAGCACAGCCTGTTTCGCTCTGCGAATATGCTGAAGTAGCGGAATCTGCGAAGGGCAGATAAAAGCACACGAGCCGCATTCAATGCAACTCATGACGTCCCCATCTTCTGTCTCCTTCCACAATCGCCTTCGAGCCAATTTAGCCAGTGAGGTAGGTTCCAAAAAAGCAGGACATGCATCGACGCACTTTGCACACCGTACACAGGGGTACTCAGCAGAGATCTTGCCGGTTTTTTTTTGCATCACCAGTATCCCTGAAGTGCCTTTAACAACAGGGATATGAGAGGTAAAAACGGTTTTCCCCATCATCGGTCCACCAGCGATGATTTTCTCTGTCTCACCTGTGAAGCCCCCGCTTTGTAGAATCAAATCATTGAATAAAGTGCCAATCCTTACAAGATAGTTAGCCGGAGTGACGATCCCGTCGCCACTTACGGTAACGTACCGTTCAATCAGCGGAATGCCATGCTCTACAGCATCGGTAATTGCAACGGCAGTGGCTACGTTGTTGACAATCACACCGACTGCAATCGGAAGTCCTCCCACCGGAACATGACGACCGGTGCAGGCATAAATAAGCTGTTTTTCAGATCCCTGTGGATACTTTTCTTTCAATACCACCACAGAGATACCAGGATTGGCTTTTGCTGCATTTTGCATTTTTTCTACGGCGTCCGGCTTATTATCTTCAATGCCGATAAGGCCTTTACGGCAATTAACCGCTTTCATGATATAACCAAGACCGGCGATGATTTGCTCCGGTTTTTCGAGCATAAGACGATGGTCTGAGGTGAGATACGGCTCACATTCAACACCGTTCAGAATAACGGTATCCACCTGCCTGCCTTCAACCGGGCTGTATTTGACATGGGTAGGAAATGTTGCGCCACCCATACCAACAATGCCTGCGTTTAAAATAATGGAGCGCAGTTCCTCAGGGGAAAGTATTTCAGTATCTGTGGCCGACTTTACAGATTCTGCCCACTCCTCCTGTCGATCATTTTCGACAACGATGCAGGGAACAAAACTGCCGGAAGGATGTTCCATGATTAGAATATCGGTGACGGTTCCACTCACACTGGAGTGGACAGGCGCGGAAACAAACCCTTTGCCTACCCCAATTTTCTGACCCTTTTTTACACGTTCTCCAACGTTCACGAAGGGGGCGCAGGGGGCGCCTATATGCTGGGAAAGCGGAATATACAGCTTGTCAGGCACCGGTAAAACCACCGTCGCGCTGTTTGAGGTAAGTTCTTTATAGCCGGGAAGATGGATTCCTCCCCTGAATGTCGCCCTTCGCATAACCTTCGACTCCTCATGATTTTGTGCATCACAGTCGGCTGTTTATGGTTGCTGTTCTAAAGATTCGCAACAAACAGATGCTCGACGACTACCAGCAGAGCAAGACAACCAAAAGCTATCACTATAAACAGTAGTTCATTCCTGCCCAAACCTGCAGCAGACATTCCTGCTCTCATTTCTTCCTGCTGCCGACAACCGGTATCCAACTCGGTTGCCAGAGTTCTCCCATGCATAAACAGTTCTTCAAACAGAACCGTTATATCTTTCAAAAACCGATCCAGCCTGCCTTTTTTGCTGAGGTTTGCATCAGCATCAGGATTAGGCATCCGAACAGTCATAAAGGTTTCAGCCTTTTCAGCCACCACAGGGATCAAGACAATTGCCAATGATAGAATTCTGGATATATCAGCTACCGGCACCTTGATCTTCTCGAGGGGAGAAAGCAGATGCGCCATGCTGTGCGCAAGAACCAATGGCGGTGTCGTTGCAGTGAGCAGCGCTGTCATCCATGTCATAACAAGCAACCGCACAAACATGGTCAATGAACGTGTGCTACCTTCCCGCGATACATACTGCAAGATACCGCTGTCGGCCAAAGCTGTTCCGCCAGCAAAAAAAGCATTTATAACAAAAGCCACAAAGGCCAGCTTGAGCAACGGCCTGACCCCTTGTAAAGTAAAACCAAAAGGAACGCCGATGAGCGTTATAACCATAAGTAGCCCCGCTGCGCAGATCATCAATACTATAGGGGTATGAATAGAAAGCAGGACAAGCAGGTAGATAGCCAGAACGAACAGCTTTGCACCAGGGGAAGCTTTATGCAGTAATGATGTTCCTTCAAGGTAACGACCAGCGACTATAGTAGTGCCAAAATTCAAGTGGGGTTTCCTAACCGTTACGGAACTTTTTTTGCGAACCTTCGTTCATAACTCTTACGTGTAAGCCAGCTCAAACTTAAATGGATATGAAATTTCATTAATCAGCTCAGAAATTCCTTATTTGTAACCACGGCCAGATATGAGGAACAACAAAACTGGTTGTTTATAGCAAAATACATGCCTAATCGTTATCATATAACCTGTCGCAAAACAGATATCAGCATTTTAAAAGATTGATCCACTCTGCCACCTTGATAAGTCCATAAATTTGCCAGTTTTTGCCCGGATATTCAGTTTAGTTTCGCTAAACAATTATCCGGATTGGCGCTAATCAACAAGATTTATTGTTGATTAATTACACATAGAACTCTTTTTGTGTAGACATTTTATCCACTTCAATCTGCCCAGCAGCCATCTCAAAAGCAGCTGCCAAACAAGATACCCACGTAAATACAGCGTGTTATAAAATTGACTCATCATTTGCCAAGCAATAGCAAGCAGGGTTCTGTTTAATACCAGAACCAGACTAATTTTAGTATACCTTAAAAAGCTCTTAAAATTCAATCTGGAATAGTTTAAGGAACTCGTCGGAACATTTGCAAAGATTGAAGCTGTTGCACATGACAATGGACAGTGGAATCAGAAGGGGCAAACCTACACTCTTGACAAAGTAAATTGTGTAGGTTTGATCCCTGAGGTTACGGAAGTATTACGATCATTGGCAAGTAGTTCACAAAAGGACTGAAGTGGGAATCCGTGGGCGACTGAAAAAACTTGGGGAAATTGGTGTGAATTTCATAAAATTCTACCCTGAGGTATCTCACTTTGTTAAACAGGGTAAATACATCAGGTTAACAGATAGATCATCATAACATCGCAGAGATTAGCTGTACAATCCATCCGTTTCTGCTTTGTCTGTTTGGTTACTTCCCAAACCTGATCGCAACTCCCGCAGCCCAGTATTCTGTGGCAGGAAATGCAGGAAAGACTACAATATCAATCTGCCTGCTGGTTACCTCAGGCAAAATAACAGCATCAGCATTCAGTTTGCCTGCTTCTTCACGTAATGCCTGTATTGCCCATTCATGTAGTTGGGGTGGAATGACATAATCCGTAAAATAGACCTTGCGAGCCACCTGGATTCTGCCAATTTTGCTATAGGGTTGTTTAAGCTCATCCATTGTCATTACAGGAGGGAGGTTGTTGCTATTACCTGCCATTGGTATTGCGGCACACCCTCCTG
>DCVL01000040.1:6409-7994 GCA_002328035.1 Geobacter sp. UBA2189 | reverse complement strand
TTCCGCCATTTGTTTACTCCTTTCTTTCATTATTACCGAGTTATGTTTCAATAAACAGTCAGGTAATACCTCCCCCTTTCCGGTGTTTTTTCACCTGATAATCATGCAATAATGGCCGCATAACCAAATCTTGATGAGAGCAGTTGTGCATTTAGCAACATTGAAGGGATGATTTCTCTCTCAAGCCTTTCACCGATTATCCTGAATGAAGGGGCTATAAGTGTAAGAGCTCCAAGTACCTTTCCTGCATAGTCTTTAATAGCAACAGCAACACTGGTAACATTGTCGCCTAGTCCACCTATATCGACTGCCACCCCTCTGTTCCTTATTGAAAGGAGTTCTTCCTTAAAATTTTCAATATTAACAAGAGACTGTTTGCGACCAAGCTTTACAAGGTAACGCTGAAGGTAGTCTCGTGGTTCAAAAGCCATAATAACCTTGCCTGCTGCGTTGCTGAAGAAAGGAAAACTCTGTCCAATCAATTTTGTCGCCTTGATGGTTTGTTCGGTGTCCACCATGTCAAGAAAAAATACATCCGTCTCTTTTAAAACAGCCACATAGATAGCTTCATCATGTTCTTTTTCCAAACTTTGCATAATCGGTTTTGCATATTTCAGTATGCTAAGATTGTTAATAATTGACTGTGATAAACGAATACCTCGTACACCTATGGTGTAATGGCTCTGTCCTGTGCCATGTTCAACAAATCCTCGTTCTGTCAAAAGCTGCAGTACCCCCAATGTTCTACCTAGGCTCATTCCTGTATGACGAGCCAACGCAGCAGGAGTCTGATATTCCTCAGAAGTGGCAATCAGTTCAAAAATTTCCAATGCTTTATCAACAGAAGCAAGAGAGCCAATTTTAGATTCCTTCATATTAAGCCTCCTGACTGATTGATGATAAATTTATGAATCGAATACTTCTAAAATGGATATTCAGGTCATTTAAATAAAAAGTGCTTTAGATGGCAGACTCGTATCCATCCTTAAATTGGTCAGGTTAAAAATCAGATAACAAATGGCGGAGATAATTTAGGAGGTAACTGAACTGTAAGGAATTTTTGTAGAGAAAAACGGTAATTTTTGGGTTGTCTGTAAAAAATATCTTTTGAAGAGAATATGAAAGAAAAATTTAACGGAATAAAATCAATATTTAAAGTCTTAAGATTGACCTTTTGATTATTTTTAGAAATATCCTCTACTTTTGTGAGAGAGAAATGTTTAAAGATGTTGGAAACTATTTTGTGGAAAGAAACTTTTATGCCGAGGAAAACCAATAAAAAAGAAGCGACCGTGATGATCGGCACCAAGTTACTTCTGTTTCTGCCGTTCATCAAGAAATCAAACATTTGATGTATTCCTAATTTTTAAACCAAGTTATTATTGATAGCGAATTTTATAAAACCTCAAGATATTAAAATTAAATAACTATTACTATATTATGCTTTGTTTATTCATTTTATTAGCAGCAAAAGATGTCTCATATAAAACGTTATTTTGAATAAAAGCAAGACAAAAAAATAATTAATTTATAAACTTTTTAAGTATTCAATAAAACATGCAAAATAACAGCATGTTAAATAAAT
>DCVL01000040.1:0-6358 GCA_002328035.1 Geobacter sp. UBA2189 | reverse complement strand
GCCAGATCAGGACCTGGTTTAAGTGTGGGCTTGCCTGGAGTCCAACCAGCTGGGGTAACCTCGCCGGTGGCGCGTACATGCTGGAATGCCTTAATCTGACGGATCAGCTCGGTGACGCTACGACCAACTTCAGGTGTCAGCACCTCCATGGCTCTGATGTTGAAATCCGGATCAATTATGAACCTGCCCCGGATATCTACACCCGCTGCCGGTTCAAATACGCCATATGCCTGCCCTATCAGGCCACTTGCATCAGCGATCATAGGGAATGGCACCCCACCTGGCACCATCTTTGAGAGTTCTTCCGCCTGCCAGATCTTGTGGACAAAGCGGCTATCGGTACTTGCTGCGAAGCTTTCTACACCCAGCTCTTTCAATTCTGCATGCTTGACGGCGACCGCCGTCAGTTCAGTCGGTCAGACAAAGGTAAAATCACCAGGATAGAAGCAGAGGACGATCCACTTTCCTTTATAATCAGATAATTTCATTGTTTGAAAGCCACCGTTAAAGTAAACGTTGGCCTCAAAATCGGGGGCTGGATGCCCGACACGTGCAACGGTCATGGTTCGCTCCTCCTTTTGTGGTTGAACATCAGTGGATGAATTTGGCGTTCCGCCGGCTGTCAGTGGACCTGCTGCTGTTGCAACGCAGCCCTGACTAGTTCCCATAAATACTCTCCTTTCTGTGGGTAATACAGCATGGAGTCAGATAATGAACTTCATGCTGTTAAAAGCCTAACACAGTTTAAACTGAATGCAACTCAACCGCTATGTTAGCGGGGGAGCTCATCAATAGATATTCCCATAGCATCTGCAACCCCTTCACCGTAAACCGGATCAGCCTTGTAACAATTTCCTATGTGACGCAGCTTGATCTCTTTAGGTGCATCACCCATAGCTCTTGCGGTGTTATCAAAAAGCGCCTGTTGTTGTTCTTTAGTCATAAGGTTAAAAAGGGCTCTTGGTTGAGAGTAATAGTCATCATCATCCTCACGGTAATTCCAGTGGTCGGCTGCTCCTTCCAAATTAAGTGGGGGCTCCTTAAAAGCAGGCTGTTGTTGCCACTGACCATAACTGTTCGGTTCGTATCCAAGTGTACTGCCGTAGTTTCCATCAACACGCATGGCACCGTCACGATGGTAACTGTGGAATGGACAACGTGCCTTGTTTACAGGAATAAGATGGTGGTTAACACCTAGACGGTAACGCTGGGCATCTCCATATGAAAAAAGTCTCCCCTGTAGCATCTTATCCGGTGAAAAGCCGATGCCTGGTACAACGTTAGCCGGGTTGAATGCCGCCTGCTCAACCTCTGCAAAATAGTTTTCGGGATTTTTATTTAACTCCATTACACCCACCTCAATAAGTGGATAATCCTTATGTGGCCAGACCTTTGTCAGGTCAAATGGATGGTATGGTACTTTTGCGGCCTCTTCTTCCGGCATTATCTGTACAAACAATGTCCAGCGAGGAAAATCAGCCTTTTCAATACTATCATAAAGGTCACGCTGATGACTTTCACGACATCTACCAATAACCTTTTCAGCTTCTTCATCTGTCAGATTCTTTATGCCCTGCTCAGTTCTAAAGTGAAACTTAACCCAGTAACGCTCATTCTTTTCATTGATAAAGCTGAAGGTGTGACTGCCAAAGCCGTGCATATTCCTATAACTCGCCGGAATACCACGATCACTCATAACCACTGTTACTTGATGCAAAGCCTCTGGAAGTAAGCTCCAAAAATCCCAGTTATTAAGGGCACTACGCAGATTAGTACGTGGATCACGCTTAACCGCATGGTTTAAATCAGGAAATTTAAGAGGTTCACGAAGGAAGAAAACAGGGGTATTATTGCCGACCAGATCCCAGTTCCCCTCCTCTGTATAGAACTTGACTGCAAATCCACGAATATCGCGCTCTGCATCAGCAGCACCACGCTCACCGGCTACAGTAGAAAAACGGACAAAGAGGTCTGTCTTTTTACCAACTTCAGAAAATATTTTTGCCCTGGTATATTTCGTTATGTCGTGTGTAACGGTAAAGGTACCAAATGCGCCGGAACCTTTAGCATGCATGCGGCGTTCAGGAATTACTTCACGATCAAAATGTGCAAGCTTCTCAAGAAACCATACATCCTGTAGCAGCTGGGGACCTCGGGTTCCTGCAGTCATAACGTTTTGGTTATCTACAACCGGTGCGCCTGCGTTAGTAGTAAGTTTTGACTTATCACTCATCAGTTAATCCTCCTTTTTAAACTACCGCAATTTGCGGGTACGTCCAAACTTGAAAGAAATGTAATTAGTTCTATTTACCTAGTAGTAATATTACCTAATAAATAATAAGTCAACAGAATAATCAAAACTATAAAAATATGTAATCAGCTATTGTTATGGCTATTTTTTCAGGTGTGGCTTTATCGTTGTTAAACAGAAGATTGTAAAATTCTTTATTGTTATCATCATGATTAAGAAAATCTCTGGCAAAAGAGTCCCTAAGCTTTTGTTCCTTTTTGATAAAATGCTCTGCCTCATCAGAATCCATCTTCCGCTGCTCTTTAATTTTTTGAACCTTAAACTCCATAGATGCGAACAGCCTGAAATGAAATGAATGTTCAAGATGCTTTGTTATGAGCGCGCCGCCAAGTTCCATTATAATTACATTACCAAGTTCAGCCAGAGAGACGACATGTTTGCAGAGAAGCTGGAAACAGTCCTGACTATGAGCCCAACGTGGCGAAAAAACAGCAAGGAGATCATCCAGAATACGATTTTTTTCTCCAAGATTTTCAAGAATCTCTTTTGATATGCTATGACGCTTGGCCACCTCATCAAGAACGGCTTTATCAATCAAAAGCCACGGTTCTCCAGTTTTTTCTTCTAATAACTTGGATAGATGTACTGCTACAGGATACCCCTGACATCCATATTGTCTGGAAATTGTAACGCAAGCCTTTGACCTGTGCTTTACCATGGTATTCAAAGCCTTTTCTTTGCACTTCCGGTTATATTCTTCCAAAGCGCCTATCCTTAGATCTACTGATGGTATAAAGAGATTTTCCGGCATAATTCACTCCTTTGGGTTTTCAGACAGCAATCAGAGTCTGATATTTTATATACAGCATAAGAATTCAATGTAAACTTCCCAGATCTATAAAATCAGTTCAAAGGATACTCAACAAATTAAATTGATATGCAAAAAATACTTGGTTGCATTAATTCTTTTCAGAGATATACTTTTTCGCATACATCTCGCACTTTTTCTTACAATTTCAAAAGAATAAGGAGGTAAAAAATGAGTAAACTCAAAACAATGATAACAATCCTGGTAACTCTTGTTTCGATGGTGGCTTTATCAAACATAGCACTTGCGACCCCCCCTGCTGTCTACACCCCGAATATCGGTCCGGTTAAGTCGGCTCCAACAGTCATTCAGGACAACCCTATCATCAAAACATTTAACGTCGCGCCATCTCAATTAGTAGTGCAGGGTAGCAACGTAAGCATCAGCGGGCTTGTTACTCCTGGTATCGGGGGCAGCCCTATTGTTCAAGTAACTATTACAGCTAATGGAGCGACTGTGTTTAATTATCCATCCCCATCATTTACATACAATCGACTAGTAAACTGGTACGGTGATATGACCTTTGCCGTTACCGCAAAGAATGCAAAAGGTAATGTATCAACACAATCAAAGGTTATAAAGGCTGTTTCTGTCGCAGAGGTTTTAAACAAGATAAATGTGTATAATATGGAGGCCAACCCTGGAAAGTTCATGCCCGGTCAGCCAGTTGATTTTATTGTAACTATAAACAACACGAACGCAGGGATGATTATAGGTCCAGTGAACATATTTGTTACGCAGGGTAGTCGGGTAGTTGCCAATAGGACAAATACTACCCTTCCAAATGGCTATTACAACTTTCAGCTTCAAGATACCGGATTTAACGCATCGTTAGGATATTATGTAGTGGATATTGAATTCAGAGGACTGCATAGGATGAGAAGTTTCAAGACCAAGCCAATAACTATGTACACGATAGATCCAAATTAAATCCTTTACAGGTCTACGTAATTGCACTTCTAGAAAGGGGTGTAAGATGAAAAAAGAGCTTATTCTGACAATTATCGTATCGTTCTTATTAACGGCGGTAACAACTATATTTCCAAACTTTTCAGATGCACAAATAATCAAGCGACACGACAGTCCTCTGGCATCTATCAGAGCAATGAATCCACAGGGTATCACGAGCCTCGCCTCCAGAATTCATCTTGATATGCAGAATCTTAGGGTAAATCAGAAGGTTCCTATTGTACAGGCTGTTCTGCAGAAGAAGAATGAACTTGCGCTACACCCTGATGTTGGAAGCGTAGCCATTTTGCCAGGGAACAATCTTATGCTTAGGTTCAAGGACAACAGTGAACTGCTGATGCTTATGGACAGTGACAGGATGGGGGGTAGCGGGGAGCAATTAATACTAGCCCAGAACCAGTATCAGATGAAGCAACCGGCAGCAGTTGTAAAACAGGATACACCAAAAACAACTGCAGCACAGGTCATGGCTGCCCAGGCTATACCGTTTATAACACCCTGCACATCATCATCAAATAAAGCTCTTGTATTCGATGGGTTATCAGATGACTTTAATGTTGTTAATCCTGCTATTAACTTACAGGTTAAATTTTATCTTGAGTCAATGGGTTACTCCGTAACAACATCGCTTGGCAATAATGCAAACCTTGCCAATGCAGCTCTTATAGATGACGGAGAGTATGGCGTTGTATTCATGCGCGGTCATGGTGGAGATATCGGGAATGATTTTGTATTTCTTGTACGCCCCTGGTATCCATCCTATCCTGGCGCTAACAGTGGCTATACCGGAACCATCAGGGTAAGCGCATTTAACCACGTAACCAATTCTACCCAGTTCGGTTATGGCATTACCAAACAATTTTCTACTACCTACTGGATGAACAGAACCTTTCCAGGCACCTTCTTTTTTCTGGAAAGCTGTCATGGAACAGACCCGGGGGCTCTGCCTGGAATGCCAAGCTGGACGATCAGCCGTGGTGCATCAGCGTGGCTTGGCTGGAACGAGTCTGTATCATTTAACTGTGGCGACAACGGCACTAAAATATTCTTCCAGCTTATGCATTCAGGAAAAGGGATAGGAGAGGCGGTCAGTTCAATATATGCAACAGGATGTCGTCCACCGGTTCTAACCATTTATCCTGGCGGTAAGAACCAATGCAGACCTGCAAGATGGTATTCCGATCTAAACGAGACCTCAGTACCGGACTATCGAGATTTCAAGCAGTTACAACTATTATCTGACGGTAGCACCCTGTATGCCAAGGTTACCTTTCATGGTATGGCAAATTTTGACGAGCTTTTCCTTTATCTGGATACGAATGGCTCAGGAGGTGCAGAGGTTCTTGTAAAGCTTCATCCATTGACATATGAAGTTTACAAGCAATCTCAGCCTGGACTCTACGGCATAAAGAGCTTTACCGGATCACCCAAAACAACTGTCAATTCATACATGGTGGCAATACCGTGGGTAAGCAGCTTTGGTGCTGTCAACTCCGTAAGGGTCTGGTTGTACGATATTACAGGCAAGGATCGGATGCCTGATTCAGCGGTGTATTACGTACCAAAATGATTAAAGGATTAACAAGATGAAGGTTGAGCCTTTTATATATTTGATGACGGTATCTCCACAAAGATATCCATCTGTTTCATTGCGGGGCTCTATTTTTATTACGATACTGCTTGGCCTTATTTTGATGCTAAATCCGATAGCAGGCTGCGCTGTTGAATCTAACTTGACAGCGCAGCCTGGAATTCAGAAAGAGAAGCAGAACATGTCTGTTGAGCAGTTGGTGGCTAAAGCTGAAACCCTGTATAATGGTTATCTTGAAAAAGGTTTAACTCCGGAAGATGCTGCCAAGAAGGTGTCGGACTATCTAAAATCGCAGCAGAATATAAAAGAGGCAACATTAACAGGTTCTAGCTCAATCAAGGTACTATTCAAGGATGGAAACGATTTACTGATCCTTCTTGGGCAAAAGAGGATGTGATCTCAAGAATCAGAACATATTATTCCTGCCCTGCAGATAAACATCTCTAAACATAAACCAAATTATTATCTCAGCATATTCCTCTATTCCAATAATGATTTTAATAGTCACATTGTTGCATGATTGTAACAATTGTGTAGAATAAAATGGCAGTATAACCATTTGGGGGTTCATATATGAACGCTGCACGTAAACTTATTAAAAACAAAGGGAAACAGATGATCGAATCTCAGGATGGCAACACTGCAAAAGCTTTAAAAAATGGATTATCTGTAAAACGCC
>DCVL01000036.1 GCA_002328035.1 Geobacter sp. UBA2189 | reverse complement strand
CTAGGTGCTGCATCAACATAAAACCATCGTTAAGGAGCAGACCTGTTGACTTGGCCTGAATTTCATCGTAGGAATCCGCTCCGTTACTGTTGTTCTGACCCGGACGGTATATGACGAACGGAACTGGGTCACTTGTGTGAGTCATCTTCATTACGGGTGTTGGATGGTCAGGGCAGCAGAGGATCCGGAGATCATCAAACCTTTCAGCCCCGTTCAAGACCGTTCCCACCACCAGATTATCAAAATCTTCAATAGCCTTTATCTTATGTCCAAGGTTGCCGCTGTGTGAGGCCTCATCAGGGGCTTCCAGATGCACATAAACAAAATCCAGACGTTCAAGGGCTTCAAGTGCTGCATCAGCCTTACCCTTGTAGTTGGTGTCAATATATCCGGTGGCACCAGGGACGTTTATTACCTCAAGACCTGCAGAAAGCCCTATCCCCTTCAGCAGATCAACGGCTGATATCACGGCTCCCGAAAGTCCGAACTTCTCCTGATAAGGCTCCAGAACAGGGCTTTTGCCATGTCCCCACAGCCAGATTGAATTTGCGGCAAGGTCGTCCCTCTCAAGGCGCATTTTGTTGACAGGATGATTGTGCAAAACCATCTGTGATGAGTTCATAAGATATACAAGCTCATCAGCCCCCTCACCTTGGGGCAGAAAATTAAGTATATGTTTGCCGCTGATATCATGTGGCGGGGTGGCGGTCATCCCATCCTTACCGTTACGCCAGACCAGAAGATGGCGATAGCCAACACCTGGATAAAACTGGAAACGGTGATCCCCCAGTTCTTCCTGTAGGGTTTCAATAAGCTTGTGGGACTCTTCACTGCCGATATGACCGGCTGAAAAGTCTTCCATGTATATCCTGCCATTGTGTGGTTTAAGAGCCACAAAATTCATTCTGAAGGCTATATCTGAGGGTCCGAGCTCGACTCCCATGCTGATCGCTTCCAACGGGGATCTGCCTGTATAACATGAGCGAGGATCGTAACCAAAAACTGATAAATTGGCAACATCACTGCCGGGAGGCATACCTTCAGGCACAGTATGAGCCAAACCTACTAGTCCAGACTTTGCCATCTTGTCCATATTGGGGGTTCTTGCGGCCTGCAGAGGGGTCTTGCCACCCAGGTCTGCACAAGGTTCATCCGACATTCCATCACCAAGAAGTACTATGATCTTCATAACTGCCTTTCATATATTAATTTTTTTTTCTAATTCTAGCCGTTCAATCAACAGTTTGTCAATTACGGCTGAATCCTTCTTACAAATATCTCTTTTGCAAGTGCTGTATCAATCGCAAATTCCGAGAAACCGACGCGGAAGATATATGACGGAAATGATTGTACCAGAACTATCCTGTTGCCAGGAAGAACCCCCATTGCCATCAGTTTCTGCATCTTCTTGTTATCTTCGGTCTGGATGTAGGCTATTTCACCCTCCTGACCTGACTTGAACTCTGTCAGTGGCACTACACCAAGATCTCCACTACGCCTCGCCTCAATGCAGCATTCGCCTGGAGGGATTGGCTTGCCATGAGGGCAGGTGGTGGGATGGTTCAGCATTGTGCAGATCTTTGTGTCTACCCCCTCGGTTAACAGATGTTCAAACTGGCAGACCTTCATCTGTCCGGTTTCTCCGCGCAGGTTAAGAACATCCATCATAAGGCGTTCTGCAAGTCTGTGACGTCTTACTGTCATCCGCCCGACTTCACGTCCCTCTGCACGCAGGTAGAGCATACCATTTTTGAGTTCTGCAAGTGCATTTCTGGTAAGTTCCTTTATAGATTCAGCATCTGGTTTTATAAACATGGTTTCAGGATCAAGAAAGGGACCTCCATCTTCCTCCACCTCAATCCAAAGTCTTTCGATGATATCTTCAGCCTGTTCGGATAATTTCATGATGTTTGCTCCTTGTTCCTCTTTGTTATCATGTTTTTCAGGCGTTTTAAAAAAACAGGTTCCTGTATATTTTTATAGCCACATTTAGGACAGTGAATACCGTGGCAACCGCCAGGACATGCTCCACATCCGGTGACGCCGTCAGATTCTTCAAATTCATGTCCACAAAAAACGCAGCGCATCAGCCAAGTAAATTTGTTGCAATAAGCAATTGGTTAAGTAGATAACCGGTGCTAAAAGCAATGGTGGTTACAAAGAAGAATATGGAAAGAGCAATTTTCCAGCCACGTTCCTTTTGCATCATCAAAAACTGCGCTACACAAGGGACAAAAAGAGTTAATGTGACAGCGGCAACAGTAAGCTGACGAGCATCCAGAAGACCTTTGGATTGCATGTCATACAGGCCTGCAGCGCCGTAATCTCTGCGGAAGAAGCCGAGAATAAATGCGGGTGCCACATCTTTCGGGAGGCCGATACTGTGCATCAAAGGTACCATTCCATTAACTATCTTTTCAAAGCTGTTGGTGATTTTTCCAAGCCAGAGTATCACTGATGCGAGTATGAACAATGGCAGTATTTCAAGAAAATACCATAAAAGGCGAGTATAGGTTTTTGTGATTACATTTGAAAGCTGTGGCATTCGCATAGGTGGTAATTCCATGTAAAACATTGGAGCTTCTCCAGGCATCAGCCGTCCGGTCAATATTCCAATCACTACAAAAATAAAGGTCATACAGCCTATCCAGACCAAAAGCGCACTTGGAGTAGGCGCTAAAAGCGCCAGAATTACTCCAAGTTGAGCTGAACAGGGAATTGCTAGTGCCAGTAGCAGTGTTGCAATAGTTCTCTCTCTCACTGTTTCAAGAGTGCGGGTAACCATTGTTGCCATTGTAGTGCAGCCAAAACCGAGTACCATAGGTATTACAGCCCGTCCAGAAAGGCCAAACCACTTGAAAAGCCTGTCTACCATCATCGCCAAACGGGGAAGATAACCACCATCTTCCAGTATGGAGAAGAAAATAAAAAATGTGGTTACAATTGGCAGTATAATGCCAACTGCATACCTGATTCCAAGAGTAATAACTCCATATTCACCCACCAGCAATTCCTGAAGCCACCACCAGGGAATCAAACCATTTACAAGTTTACTGATCCAAGGGTTAAATAGACCTTCAAACAGTTTTCCTTCAAGAAGATCCACCAGGGTTCCTGCACCAAAGCTGCCTACAAATTTATATAAGCCAAAGTAGAGTGTAATCAGCAAAATTGGAATACCTGTCAGGGGTCTCATTGTCAGATTAGAGAGTCTCTCCCCCCAGGTTTTTCTCTGTTTCTCAGGTAGTGCTATTACACCTTTTAAAAGTTTGCTTACCATTTCCTTTCGTTCCATTGAAAGGTTTAGATGAAAGGATTCACGTCTTTCAAAGGCAATTTCACGAACGTTTTGTTCAATGATCCTGTAGACCTCTTCGTCTTCCTTTTTTGATATGATTCCAGAAATTTCTTCGTCTCCCTGCAAAAGAAGCAGGGATAGACTGCGGTGGGAGATGACGTACTCTTTTTGTATCAAACGGGATACCTGATTGATATCGGCTTCAAGAAGCCTGCTGTAACTGATTGGCAGTCCGCAGCTCTGTCCGAATTCCGCAATGGCGGTTTTAATCTCTTCTATTCCTCTTTTGTGTGCTGTTGCGGCAGCAATTACCGGTATCCCGAGCCGTTTCTGCAATAGAGTGAGATCAAAGGAAAGCCCCATACGTTCAGCTTCATCCATAATGTTGACTATAAGTACCACAGGCAGGCCGGCTTCAATTAACTGTATTGTCATTGAAAGCATTCGCTCCAGATTTCGGGCATCAAGAACGTGTAAAACGACATCAGGTTGCTCATTTAAAAGAATCTCGCGTGCAACCCTTTCCTCCTCAGTTATTGTATGAATAGCATACATGCCCGGAGTATCAATTACCTGCCAGCTTTTTCCAGTAATGCTTACATGACCCCTGGATACCTCAACTGAGGTGCCAGGATAGTTGGAAACTGTTACATAACTACCTGTAAGAGCATTAAAAAGTACACTTTTGCCTACATTAGGGTTCCCTACAAGTGCTACCCGTCTGATGGTATGCTGTTCTTCTGGTGATTCTTCAAGCGGTGACATCAATTAGTCCTTATTTTAAAATTGATTGTAACTGTCTATTTTAAGACACCTTCTCAATTGCAGCTTTTCTGCAGCTTGGACAGATTCCGCAAAGCTGCATCTTGTGGGTTACAAGCTTAAAACCATGACGCTCTGCAATCTCTTTCTGCAACCGTTCAATGGTCTCATCCTCAAATTCTATGATAGCATTGCAATTTAGACATATAAGATGATCGTGGTGTTCTCCGGCCATCTGGTGTTCATACCTTGTATGACCATCAGAAAGTGTTAATTCTCTGGCTAACCCTGCTTCTACAAAAAGTTTTAGTGTGCGGTAAACAGTAGCCTGACCTATACCTGGGTTGGATGCCCTTACCTTCAAATAAAGTTCTTCAATGCTTAAATGTTCATGTGTAGAAAGGAATATATCCAAAATAACTTCCCGCTGTCGGGTTGATCTAAGCCCTTTTTTTGCTGCGAACGCATTAAAAGCTTTTTTCTTTTCTGCAATCATTGGACCCCCTCCTTTTTTAAAATAAATAACAGAAAAAACAAGTAGAGGTCAAGAAACTTTGAAAATCATTTTCAATAATGAGGTAAATGTTAAGCTATTTGAGAGAATCAATGGGTTTTATTCAATCTACGTGTGGGGAAGGCTATGAAACTTTTTTAAATGAGCTCTTGTAGTTTTTGGGCAATGTCAGACTCCCTCATAAGGGATTCACCTATAAGAAATGCTCCTGCTCCGCACGCTTTGAGCCGTTCGATATCGGAGCGATGGTTTATGCCACTTTCAGAAACCAGTATACGGTCTTTGGGGAGCATTAAAGAGAGCCGCTCTGTTATATTAAGATCTGTTGAAAATGTCTTAAGATTACGGTTGTTTACACCTATAAGACCAATATTGGTTTCACAGGCTATCTCCATTTCTGCTTCATCATGCACTTCAAGGAGGATATCAAGCTGCTGCTCTTTTGCAAGAGCGGCTAAATCATTTATCTGCTCTTTATCAAGAATAGAAGCAATCAACAGGATAGCATCCGCTCCAGCAGCTCTGGATTCATATATCTGCCACGGATCTGTAATAAAATCCTTGCGTAGTATGGGCAGAGCAACTTGTTCGCGTATTAGAGCCAGAAAGCGAAGGTGACCCATAAAGAACTTCTCTTCGGTAAGAACAGAAAGGCAAGTTGCTCCATTATTCTGATATATTTCGGCGATATAGAGAGGATCAAAATCCTCCCTTATTACCCCTTTGCTGGGAGAGCCTTTTTTCACTTCTGCAATTATAGGGGTCCAGCCAGATAAAAGAGCCTCCCTCAAATGACGCTCAAATCCTCGTGGAGTATCTTCAAGGTCAAAAATACGAGCTTTTAGTTCATCAATAGATGTTTCAAGCTTGGCTTTAGCAAGCTCTTCATGTTTGTTTGTAACAATAGTTTTAAGAATATCAGGTATATGGCTCATTAAGATCAACCTTGATAGAATGCTAGATTTGAAGCATTTTTTTGTTCAATTTAAACATAATTATAAGAATTTTAACTTGTATGTATGAAAATGGAGCCATAATGACAAAATAAGCGACTGAAAACTGTTGTACTACCTGGTTCAACACAAGTCCCATATGGATAAAGAAAAATCCGAATACCATAAAGGCAACGCCGGGGCAGACTATTGCATAGCTTATTACACTTTTTTTCTCGCCGTAGATGAATTCGTTAAAGTAATCCAGTTTTTTCATTGTGTAATATCCCAAAAGACCAAACATTAGCTGTAATGATAGTATTCCAGAGGTCAGAAGGAACATCCAGGAACCGGAAACATCTTTGTTATAGTCAAAATTATGAGCAAAACCAAAGGTATATCTGACAAAAGTAATTCCAAGAAGAGTAAGTATAGGTATCATAATCCAAAGGCTTACGCTGGCCTCTCTTGAAATTCCCTGTTCCAGAATTGATTTAAACCCCAGAGTTATTTTTAGAATAATAAGTGATATTGAAACAGAACTGAAAAACACTGAAAGAAACAGGCCTATTGCTGATACCTCTTTGTGATGGCTCATGGCTCCAGGGGCTGCAAGACCAACGGCAATCATGCCAAAAGCAAAAATTGCTATCATCTGACTAAGATTATTGTTGTTTACAAAATCAAACCCCTTATTAACAATCAACCTTACCGCATAATCAAGAAATAGGCGCATTGCATAGACACCTACCAGAAAGAAACCGGCCAAAGCAAACGGGAAGAGATATTCAACAACAGTCCATAAGTTGGGTATGAATGTGGCACCGAGGACGAAGCATACGTTGATGGTCATGGCGTAGGTAAGAGGAATTGCCATCAGGGAAACTTCATTATTGGAATTTTTAAGTTCTTGAAAGGCAGCAGTCTTTTTATAAAGTCCATACTCTCTTATGTTCCAGGCAAGCAGCCTGAAATGAAGAAAGGCAAGGTATATAATAATTGCAAAGCAGATAAGAATAAGCAGAGATACAAAATTTTTCTGCGCTATGAGAGGAAAAATCTGATCTGCTGTGGCAAGAGGTGTTTTGGGGTGTTCTACCATAAAAAACAGGTAAAGATAAAAGGCAACTGATAGCCCTCCAGCCCCCAGTGATGAGAGGAAGTAGAGTGGAGAATACTGTTCTTTTAAATCTTTAATCATAGTTCCTCCTGATATTTCAAACCTGGTTGGTTAGCAGTACAAGTTTGTCAAGCTGTTTTAAGGCATTACCAGTATCAATAGCCTCTGTCGCAAGTGTAATTCCATCAGCTGCCGTTTCAACTTTTCCAGATGCAAGCAAGGCATATCCGGCATTCAGCAAAACAATCTCTCTTTTTGATCCTGCTTCACCGTTAAGTATATTTCTTACAATCTTTGCATTTACAGCTGCATCACCGCCCCTTAAATCATCCATTCCACATCTTTTAAAACCGAACTGTTCAGGAGAAATAGTAAAAGTCCTGACTCCTTGAGAGGTGACTTCAGCGGCAGACGTTTCTTGTGTAAGGGTAATCTCATCCATTCCATCTTTGCCATATACTACAAAACCATGCCTGCAACCCAAACGGTGAAGTACCCCTGCAAGTTTTACTACAAGATCTTCACGATATACGCCCATAACCTGACAATCTGCATTGGCAGGATTAGTAAGAGGCCCAAGTATGTTGAATATAGTTCGTATTCCGATCTCACGGCGGGGGCCTATCGCATATTTCATGGCACCATGAAGTGCAGGGGCAAACAGGAAGCCAATACCTATCTCGTTTATACTCCGTTCTACCTGAGATGCTGTTACATCCAGATTTACTCCAAGTTTTTCCAGCACATCTGCACTTCCACAGGCTGAGGAGACAGAGCGGTTACCATGCTTTGCCACTTTTACACCACAGGCTGAAACAACGAAAGAAACGGTTGTTGATACATTAAAGGTGTTTGTGCCATCTCCACCAGTACCAACAACATCAAGAATAGTCTCCTGATCCAGATTTATATCGTCCCTGTCAATATCCAGAACATTACGTCCTACGTGTATAGGTGTGGCTCGCTCTCGCATTACTCTTGCCGCGCCAGTTATCTCTTCTACCGTTTCGCCTTTCATTCTTAAAGCGGTTATAAAAGCTCCTATCTGAGAAGGAGTTGATTCACCAGACATTATCTGATTCATCACCTCAATCATCTCGCCTTCTGTAAGATTATGATTTTCAACTACTTTTGCAATAGCCTGTTTTATCATAACAACTCCTCTTGAAACAGGAATAGGGATGTCTCCATCCCCATTCTCAAACCATATAATGGTTTAACTCTATTTTTCTTCAGTAATTCGCTTTATTGCTTCCTTTATCATTGTTTCTGCCAGATCTGGAACTACTTCCCATACTATACGTTCTATGGTTTCTTTTGATGCAGAAAGTATTGCTGCCTTTAATTGTTCTTCAGTCAATGCCAAAGGCTGCTGTTGCATAAAAGCTTCAGGCGTTACCGGTGTAGTCAATGGTTCTTGAACATCAGAAACCATCTCAAGGGGAGGGAGAGCTGCGATCTGTTCAACTACTGGTTCCAGAGGTGTGGCTATAGACTCAAGCAGAACCTCGTTAAAATCGGAATCAGGCTGGTTTTGAAGAATATTTTCTTCAAAGTTATCGACAGTTGGTTCAGGTGCTGTTGGTGCTTCATCATGAAACTCAAAAGTCTGCTCGCCATCTGGAACCCATGAAGCTCCTATATGATGATTTTCTGTTTGAGCCTCCGAGAGGCTACCTGAAGATTCTTCATTAGTAGCAGTGGGTTCAAATTGACTGGATCCTTGAAATACAGGAGAAGCAATTACAGCCTGTTCTGCAACAGCTGGAGCCTGGTTTGGTTCTACCGTAAAGGCTCCCCATGGATCATCAGGTAGTCTTACAGGTTCAGGTTCAATGGCAACTGTTTCTGTCGCTGGTTCAAAAGCGTTCTGATCAAAAACAAAGGTTTCATCGGTTGACAGATTTTCTTCAGGTTGCATAAGAGGAGCGGAAACCACTTCTGGCTCGGAAACTGTCTCTATAACAGTGGCACGATTTTTACCGGTCTTATAGAGCTCCTGAACTTTTGTAACTATCTGTTGTGATTCAAATGGCTTGATTATATGGTCATCGGCACCTGATTGACGTGCTTTTTCCTCATCAAAAGGCTCAAAGGAGCCGGTAAGAAGTAAAATAGGGGTTGTTGCCAGAACAGGATCCTTACGAATTGCTTCGCATACTTCATATCCGTTCATTCCAGGCATGAGGGCATCAATCAGGAGGATATCAGGCTTGATTTCCTTAGCTTTCTGAATAGCAGATTTACCATTATCAACAACTGTGAGGGAATAATCGTCTGATCCAAAAATAATTCCTACTACTTTCTGGATGGTAATGCTGTCATCTGCCAGAAGTATTGAGATACCGCCCATCAGTCCCTCCCTTTAATGAATTGCTGATAAAACAGTAGAATTTTGTAAAACTTTAAAAACACTAGCATACAGCCTGTTCAGTGTCAAGGATCTGGATTTTGAAGTAGTTGTAACTATTGAGGTTGTTTACGGAGTCTGAATAGTGATGCAGCAACAGTTGAAATGTTGCTCCTTAAATTATTAAAACCACGTATGTTTTTGTAATCAAGTCGCGTAGTAAGTAGAACGACAAACAAATCAGAATCGGGATCAATCCAGACTGAAGTCCCACTATAGCCTGTATGTCCAAATGAAGCCTCTGAAAAAAGAGTGCCTTTGGGTGAAGAAAAAGGAGATTCCCTGTCCCATCCAAGGCCGCGTACAATTTTACCGTTACGGAAATAATATGGGGCGGTCATCTGTGAAACTGCCCGGGCTGATAAAATCATCCGACTGTTCAGGGTGCCGTTATTAAGCAGCATTCTTATAAAGATCCCCAGATCTTCAGCTGTACTGAACAGACCGGCATGTCCGGCAACTCCACCGAGCAATCTTGCATTTGGATCTTGCACCTCTCCAGCATATATACCGTTTTTTCCTCCAAGAGTTGCTGCTATGGAGGAGCTTGAATCAGGTTTGAATGCGGTATTTTTCATTTTAAGTGGTGTATAGAATTTTTCAAAACAGTAATGATCCAGCCCCATAGATGTTATTCGGCGCACCAGATTGCCAAGAAGTATGAAGTTGCAGTCTGCATATAAAAAACGGGTGCCCGGTTTTACCGCTCCGGCATATAGGGAACTTCTTTTTATAGCGCTTTCAAGTGGGGCATCAGCCTTTAGTTGACTATCATGTAATCCTGAAGTGTGCGTCAAAAGATTGAGAATAGTTATCTCTTTACCTTCAAATTCGGGAAACCATTTGGATACAGGATCAAGCAATGAAAGCTGCCCCTGATCCATTAATTTTATGATAGCCGGTGTGGTTGCGAACACCTTTGTCAAAGACGCAATATCAAAAATAGTAGTTATTTCTAGCGGTTTGGAGTTCTTATCAAAGCCTGCTTTACCCACAGCCTGAGTATAAAGTGTTTCACTACGATTTCCTATCAGTACAACAGCACCGCTTATAAGTTTTTTTCTTACGGCATTTTGCAAGATGGAGTCCAGAACTGCTGTTCGTCCTGCCTCTTCAACAGGGTCTGTTTCAGCATTTACTCTGGCACTGAACGGTAATAACAAAACAAAAAACAGTAATAAAAAATTAATTGAAATATTTGGCAATATAGACGGAAAAAAGCCGTCCGGAGGACGGCTGGAAACAACAGATTTTCTATTTAACATTAATGTATCCTGAATTTGACTTCCTTAATGATTTTGCCTGACGGGCACCTTATCTCAACTTTCCAGTTTCCAATCTTTGAGGAATCAATCGGCATGCTACTGTATGTTCGCCAACGTTTTCCATTGACTGGCAGGGTGGTCTCTTTAACTATTTTCCCATCTTTTAGCCACAGATGGTTTATATGGGTTTCATCTCCCTCTTCATTAATTGTTCGTGTGAAGCAATATAGTGTTTTTACTGTATGGTGTGATATTCGATGCACTGAATCTATTGGTTTATTTTTAGATACCTTTGTAGTGACTGCCAATTCGGTGATTTTAATGGATTCAGCATGGAGCTGTTCTGAGTGTACTATTGTCAAAAATAGAAGCAGCAATATGAACTTTAACATTCTATAGCTCCTGTTATCCGTTCAAGTACGATAATCTGCATTTATGCTGACATATTCGTGGGAGAGATCCGATGTGTAAACTGTTGCTGTTCCATCTCCAATACCGAGGTCAACTGTTACGGTAAAATCTTTTTTATGCAAAATTTCTGTACCACGTTCTTCTGCATTACCTCCTGCAAAAATGCCTTGTTTTGCCATGCAAACATCATCAAACCATAATGCAAGCAGATCAGGATTAACTTCTATTCCTGAATAACCTATTGCGGCGAATATCCTGCCCCAGTTGGCATCCTGACCGTAAAATGCAGTCTTTACAAGAGATGAATTTGCAACTGAAATTGCAGCTTTCTTTGCCTCACTGTCGTTAGACGCACCTTTAATCCTTATCTCAACAAATTTTGTGGCCCCTTCACCATCTTTTACTATCTGTTTTGCAAGGTCAAGAAGCACAGAATCAAGCAAAGATGTAAATTGTGCAGCCTCTGGAGTCGCAGGTTTTATTAGTGGTGCTCCTGAAGCGCCATTAGCCATCAACAGGCATGTGTCATTAGTTGATGTATCACCGTCAATAGTAATTGCGTTAAATGAACGCTCAACAGAAGAAAGGAATATCTGGTTTATCAGGGCAGGATCAACAGCAGCATCAGTTATTATAAAGGAAAGCATCGTAGCCATATTTGGCATTATCATGCCAGCCCCTTTGGCTATTCCTGCAATAGTATATGATTTACCTTCAATGGCTCCTGTTAAAACGGAACTCTTGGCAAATGTATCAGTAGTCATTATAGCCTCTGCTATATCCTCCAGTGATACATTTCCTAGTTCGGAAACAAGAGAGGGGAGGGCGGTTCTTATTCTTTCCATAGGCAGAGGAACCCCTATGACCCCTGTGGAACAGACCTGAATCAGTTTTTCAGATATTTGCAGTTTGCTGGCAAGCATACTGGCTGTTTCTATGGCATCCGACATACCTCTCTCACCAGTACAGGCGTTAGCATTTCCACTGTTAACCAGAAGAGCCTGGCACTGTCCTGAAGCAATATTTTTAGCTGATAGCAATACAGGGGCTGCTTTGACCTTATTGGTTGTAAATACTGCAGCGGCAGTTGCAGGAACCTCTGAATATATAAGGGCAATATCTTTGCGTCCCGGTCTCTTTATGGCCGCTTCAACTGCTGAAAATCTGAATCCCTTTATAAACATTGAAAACCCCTCTTTACTGCAGGTTATTTACCGCAACATTTCTTGTATTTCTTGCCACTTCCGCATGGGCAGGGTTCATTTCGCCCGACAGTTCTTGTGCTTTTTGCCGGTTCTTTCGGATGTTCATCATTATCCGTAATAACTTTAAACATGTTACGACTTTTTTCTGCCTGTTCTATTTCCAGTTCTTCAATATCTTCCTCATGCTCTATCTGTACCCAGAAGACTTTTTCCACTGTTTCCTCGCGGATCCTAATAATCATCTCCATGAACAGCTGGTATGCCTCTTTCTTGTATTCCTGCTTTGGATCCTTTTGACCATAGCCTCTAAGACCGATACCCTCTTTTAAATGGTCAATATTAAGCAGGTGGTCTTTCCAGTGCAGGTCAATAGACTGCAACATGACAACCTTGATAAGGTGATCCATCAATTCATTGCCGAGATCTTCGGACTTGCGATCAAAGAGTGACTGGGTCTGTTCTTGTAAAAAATTTTGTAGGCCGTCAGCATTAAGGCGAGCGATCATCTCCCTTGAAAGCTCTGGCTGCAATGAAAAACAACGGTAAACTGTTTCAGAGAGTGCCTCCCAATCCCATTCAAGAGGAGCATCCTTTTCATATGCATATGCCTTGACAATATCGTTAATGGTTTCGCCAAGCATTTCCATGAAGCTTTCACGAATCTCTTCTCCGGCCAGGATTTCACGGCGTTGTGTATATATCACTTCACGCTGCTTGTTCATTACATCATCATAATCAATAAGATGCTTCCTTATCTCAAAGTTGTGGGCTTCCACCTTCTTCTGAGCGTTCTCAATTGATTTATTGATCATGGTATGGGTTATGGCTTCTCCCTCTTCAATCTTGAGGAAGTCCATAATCTTGGCGACCCGTTCTGAACCAAAGATTCGCAGAAGGTCATCCTCCAATGAAAGATAGAAACGCGAGGAGCCTGGATCTCCCTGGCGACCGGAGCGTCCACGCAACTGATTGTCAATACGACGTGATTCGTGCCGCTCTGTGCCGATTATATGCAGACCACCCAAGGCTACTATCTGATCATGTTCAAGAGCACATTGCTCCCTGAACTTTTCTAGCATGGTAGTGGTTTGCTCGTCAGTAGCATCTGGATTCTCCTTTAGCCACTGTTTCAAAAGTCCATCAGGATTACCCCCAAGTACGATATCCGTCCCGCGGCCGGCCATGTTTGTAGCGATGGTTATGGTTTTTATTCTGCCCGCCTGTGCAACTATCTCCGCTTCTTTTTCATGCTGTTTGGCATTAAGCACATAGTGAGGTATGGCATGCTTGCGTAAGATTTCAGAGAGAACTTCCGATTTTTCTATAGATATTGTACCTACTAGGCATGGCTGCCCTTTTTCATAATGTTCTTTTATATCTTTTATGACTGCATCAAATTTTTCTTTTTCCGTTTTGTATATTACATCTGGATAATCAGGGCGGAGAAGTGGACGATTAGTTGGAATTACGGTTACGTCAAGTTTGTAGATCTTGTGAAATTCTTCAGCCTCGGTATCTGCTGTTCCTGTCATTCCTGATAGTTTGCTGTACATTCTGAAGTAGTTTTGGAAGGTAATCGTTGCAAGAGTCTGATTCTCGCTTTCTATGCGCACCCCTTCTTTGGCTTCAACAGCCTGATGCAGGCCGTCTGACCAGCGACGTCCGGGCATCAGACGACCGGTGAATTCATCAACTATTATAACTTCACCATCCTTGACTACATAATCTACATCTCGACGGTACATGGCGTGGGCACGCAAGGCTTGGTTTACATGGTGCAGGGTTTCAATGTTGCGTGGATCATAGAGGTTTTCGACCTTTAGAAGCTTTTCTACCTTTGCAACCCCCTGCTCTGTCAGAGTTGCGCTTTTGGCTTTCTCGTCAATCGTAAAATCACCAGTGTAAACTTTTTTCTTGCCTGAAAGTGTGTTTGCCTCAACATCTTTGGCCTCACCCTTTTCAAGCAGTGGAATGATCCTGTTTATGTTGTAATACTTGTCTGTTGATTCCTCTGTAGGACCTGAGATGATTAGAGGGGTTCTTGCCTCATCAATCAAGATCGAGTCAACCTCATCAACAACAGCAAAATTGAAGCCGCGCTGGACATAGTCATCCAGAGAAAACTTCATATTGTCTCGCAGGTAATCAAAGCCAAACTCATTATTGGTTCCGTATGTTATATCTGCCGCGTAATTATCACGGCGCTGTTCATCATCAAGTCCATGAACTATAACACCTACCTTAAGACCTAAAAACCCGTAAAGGCGACCCATCCAATCGGAGTCACGTTTTGCGAGGTAGTCGTTTACAGTGACAACATGGACACCTTTGCCTGAGATAGCATTCAGATATGCGGCTAATGTGGCTACAAGTGTCTTTCCTTCACCGGTCTTCATCTCAGCTATCTTGCCGTTATGAAGAGTCATGCCACCTATCAACTGTACATCAAAGTGACGCATTCCCAATACACGGCGTCCACCTTCACGGCATACAGCAAAGGCTTCTGGAAGGAGACTGTCAAGAGACTCACCCTTGCTGTAGCGTTCTTTAAATTCAGTGGTTTTTGCCTGCAGTTCAGAATCAGAAAGTGATTTTAATTGAGGCTCAAGAGCATTAATCTTTGCAACAACAGGCCACATCCTTTTTAACTCGCGTTCATTTTTACTGCCGACAACCTTGCGAATCAGATTGCTGATCATTTTTTATCTCCGGAACATTTATCTTTTTAGTGGATGAAAAATCGTGAAACCATAGCACAATAAAATTAAAACATGAAGCGTCGCATGCTTATACTTTGTAAAATACCTACTCCAACCATAGATGTTATCATGGATGTTCCGCCATAAGAGAAGAATGGTAGGGGAACACCGACTACAGGAAACAGACCTATTACCATACCGATATTGATAACAATATGCCAGAAAAGCATGGTGGTGACTCCAACAGCAAGCAACCCCCCGAGGCGATCGTTGCAACGTCTGGCAATGTTCAACCCCCAAAGGATCAGAGACAGATATATCATTATAAGTATCAATGTCCCAAGAAAACCCCACTCCTCGGCAAACACCGAAAATGCAAAATCTGTGTGCTGTTCCGGTAGAAACCGCAGTTGGGACTGGGTCCCTTTTACATATCCCTTACCCCAGAATCCGCCTGAACCAACAGCTATCTTGCTTTGAATTATATGATATCCGCTACCCAAACGGGAACGTTCAGGGTTTATAAAATCAAGCACCCTGTTTTTCTGGTATGGTTTCATATAGACAGCCCAGGTGAACCAGGCTAGTGGCACCGTTATCAAGGCAAAGCTAAAGACTGTAGACCAGCGGAAGCCGATGTAAAATGACATGGAAAGCGCAATAAGAATTACCAGAGTGGCGGTTCCCAAATCAGGCTGTTTCATTATAAGAATTACTGGTAATGCCAAAAGAGTTAAAGGAAACAGCATGTCTTTTAAAGTTAGCCCCCCAATTGCATGATAATTGTTAAAATATCTTGCAAAAGTGATGATTATAACAATTTTCAGCAATTCAGATGGCTGAACACTAAAAAAACCGAGATTAAGCCAGCGGGTAGCGCCAAGCGATCGTTTGCCAATGAGTAAAACAGCTATCAGCAGTATAATCAGAAGGGCATAGAACCAGTATGAAAAGTCTTCAAGTATATGGTAGTCAAGGCTGGCAACAATCAGAGAGATTAATAATCCAAAAGCCATCCAGTTTAACTGCTTAATGTAATATGGTGTACCTGACATTGAATATACAGCAGATGCACTATATATATTAAGAACTCCAATCAGACAGATTCCGATGACCAGAGCTATTAGAGCCCAGTCAAAGTTGGTTACAAGACGACGATCTATCACTATTCATCTCCTTGCTGAGATGAACTTCTTTTTTTTGTTTCATCTGCCTTAGATTCAGCTTCTGTGTCTTCTTCATCATCCTCAACGGTTTTTTTCTCTTTATCTTTTATTAATGCAGGTTTTTTGAGGTCAAAATATGTTCGGATTATTCTACCTGCAATAGGTGCAGCTACTGCACCGCCTCCGCCACCATGCTCAACAACTACGGCCACAGCTATTTCAGGTTTGTCAAAAGGTGCAAAGGCAACAAAAAGACCATGATCCTTATGCTGATAGGCAACAGCTCTCTTTCTGTCCTCACCAAGCTTGACAACCTGGGATGTCCCTGTCTTACCGGCAACCTTGACATCCCATAAACGTGCGTTGGCTCCGGTGCCTCCAGGTTCATTGACCACTGCATACATACCCTGCTTTACCTTTTTAAAAGAGGCATGAGATATGTTTGTAGTGCCCAGTATCTCAGGAGAAAGTTCTTTAATCAACTTGCCATCCGGATCAACTATCTTCTTTACGAGTCTTGGGCGGTATATGGTTCCTTCATTGGCTACTGTAGCCACCATAGAAGCCAGCTGAACAGGTGTAGTCAAAACGTATCCTTGCCCTATGGCCACTGGTAGCGTTTCACCAATAAACCACTTTTGACCGAACCGCTTCATTTTCCATTCAGAGGTTGGAATCAGGCCTTTCTTCTCGTGTTGCAAGCCAATTCCCATCTCTTTTCCGAGATGAAACTGGTTAGCCATTTGGGCGATTCTATCAACTCCAAGTTTTTCTCCAAGCTGATAATAGTAGGTATCACATGACTCCTTTAGTGATTTTTTAAGATTTACAACACCATGTCCACCTGGTTTCCAGTCCCTAAACCTCCTATTGCCTAATTCATAATAACCAGGGTCAACAATGGTTGTATTTTCGTTTATTATACCTGCTTCAAGACCTGCCAAAGCAGTTACTATTTTAAAGGTTGAACCTGGCGGATATTGACCTGTAAGTGCCTTGTTTTCAAGTGGATGGCGCTTGTCATCTAGATATTTATTCCAGATATCTGTTGGAATTCGACCGGCAAACAATGAGGGATCAAAAGTTGGGCTGCTTACAAAGGCCAAAACTTCACCATTTGTTACGTCCATGACAACAGCGGAACCGGCTTTTTCACCAAAGGCCTGCTCTGCTATACGTTGCAGACGGCTGTCAATTGTTAGGACTATACTGTTACCCACGGTCGGGGTTGTCTCCGCCAATACGCGCAGAACCCTTCCCCTTGAATCAACCTCAAGCTGTCGGCCTCCATCATTTCCATGCAGTTCACTTTCCCAGGCCTTTTCAATGCCGTTTTTCCCGACATAATCAGCAAGGTTGTAGTTGCTGTAAGCTTTATCCTCCAGCTCTTTATCGGAAATTTCACCAATATACCCTAACAGGTGTGCAGCAGAAGTTTGGAATGCGTACTCGCGAACCGGTTTTATACTGATTTCTACGCCAGGCAGACTAAGCTTGTTTTCTTCAACTATTTCAACCTGATCGCGACTTAAATTAACTGCAATTACAACAGGATAATAACGGGCGCGCCCCTTTGCTTTTTTCCACCTTTCAGTTATATCTGAGCGATCTAGCTTTAACAATACTGAGAGTCTGTCAATCATTAATTCAACATCTTTAACTTCCTGCGGAATTATGGTCAGGCTGAAAGAAGGGCGATTATTTACCAATACAGTTCCATTTCGATCCATCAATGCGCCACGGGATGCCGCAACAGGAAGAAAGCGGAGACGATTGTTTTCAGACCTTGCCCGATAATCGTCAACCTTAATTATCTGAAGGTACAGGAGTCTCATCAAAAGAAGAATGAATATGAGAGTTACGACAAAAGCCAGGGGTATTGTTCTTTGCTTTGACTGGGCTAACTCCCTTACGTAACGCTTTTCATTAATCATCTTGCTGTACCGCTTCGATTGATTTCGGGGAAAAGCGTAGTGAGAGAAACTGCAAAGGCATTCATAAGTAGATGAGGTATAACCGAATGTAAAATTGAAGAAAAAAGTCCTGGAGATTCAGAAAAAATAGTTAAGAGTATAAGGTTAATAGCCATTACCGCAACTGTTGATGCCGAGACAGTCATAACAAGAAGAAAAGCGTTCTGAACGTAAAGACGATCAGAAAGCAATTTAATCACAAGATAGACTATCAAAAACGAGAACGCATTTAATCCAAAATAAATTCCGCTCAGACAGTCCTTTAAGAGCCCAAGACTATATGAAGCTGGAAGGCTTACGGTAAATGGTGCTCTTAGTGCAAGCAATACCATAAAGATCAGAAAAAGATCCGGTTTGTAGATAGGAAAAAGGTATTGTGGCAATACAGAGGTCTGCAGAACGGCAATAATAATGATAAGCGCCGTCCATTTTATAAATGAAATCATTATGTAAAAGCCTCAATCATGCATGGTATGCAAAACAACCAGCACCTCTTCAAGGTGAGAGATATTGACTGTAGGTCTTATGGTTACTGTCTGGAAAATGCCATACTCCCCTTTTTTTACCATCGTTATTTCACCAATAGGCAAGCCCTTGGCAAAAATCCCGCCAATTCCTGAGGTTATGACGCTGTCTCCTACCTGTAGATCTTCACCACGCATTGCAAATTCAAGGGAGCAGAGGTTGTCTCCACGCCCTTTTACAACACCTCTGGCACGTGAACGCTGTATCATGGCTGCAATACCGCTGGCGTGGTCAGTAAGAAGAAGTACCCTGCTGGAGTTTGATGTTACTTTAACAGTTTGTCCAACTACACCATCTGCCGCCAAAACAGGCATTCCATCCTTTATTCCATCCGTAGAGCCGCGATCAATTGTCAAGGTTCTAAACCAGGGGGTAACATCCTCGCCAATCACCATTGCTGAAACGGTAGGTTCTTTAATAGTCTTTCTGAGATTGAGCAGCTTTGTGAGTCGCTCATTTTCAATCATAGATTCCGCAGCCGTAACAAGTGTACTGTTGAGCTTTTTTACTTCTTCTTTAAGGATAGAGTTTTCTTTTTTTGTATTAACCAGAAATATGTAATTTTCCCATATTCTGATAAAGAAACCACCACCGTTTAAACCCTTCTCCTGAACTGGAGCCAGCGTACTGTTTATGCCTCGTTCAACTACGTTGGCCTCTCGTGAATGGGTAAGGTTTAGTGAAAAAGTTATAAGCGCAGCAAGAATGCCGACAGCCGCCAGAATTGGCAAAAAATGTTTTTTAAATAGATTAAGCATGAAATGTCGTGTTACCCGCAGTTAATGCTATAGCAGGCCACAGTGTGCCTCCTTAAGAACCCGTTGAAGATAATCACGGTAGGATGACGAAGGGGTCTCATTAATTATCTTTTCCATATGGGAACAGTCTATAAAACCTCGACGCAGGGCAATCTCTTCAAGGCAGGCTATCTTGAGTCCTTGACGAGCTTCCAGGGTTTCAATGAAGTTGCTTGCTTCGAGCAATGACTTATGTGTGCCGGTATCAAGCCAGGCAATTCCACGCCCAAGCCGTTCTACCTGTAGTTTTCCCCTACGCAGATAATCCAGATTCAGGTCGGTAATTTCAAGTTCACCTCTGGCTGAAGGGGATATTGAGCGGGCTACCTCAGACACCTGTTGATCATAAAGGTATAGACCTGGTACTGCATAGTTTGATTTTGGCTTTTTGGGTTTTTCTTCTATTGAAATCACATTCCCATCAGCATCAAATTCTACAACTCCATACCTTTCCGGATCATTAACGTAATATCCAAATACACGTGCACCCCCTGAAAATTCATTTACAATTCTGTCCAGATGCATCTTGCCGTAGAAGATGTTATCACCAAGTATCAAGCATACCGGCTGATTGTCTATAAACTGTTCTCCAATAATAAAAGCCTGGGCAATTCCCTTTGGCTCAGGTTGAACTTTATAAGTCAAACTTATGCCCCACCTTTTCCCATCACCTAGCAGAGCCTGAAAGCGTGGTGTGTCATCTGGGGTTGAAATAAGCAGTATATCTCTGATTCCAGCTGCCATGAGCGTTGAGAGAGGATAATATACCATCGGTTTGTCATAAACCGGTTGCAACTGTTTACTCGCTACAAGAGTAAGTGGATAGAGTCGGCTTCCAGCCCCGCCGGCCAGAACAATACCTTTAGTAATTGGTGGCATATTTTTCTCCATATTGATGATATAGATTGACTTTTAGAAATAACACAGGGGTAAACTACCTGTCAAACAGAGGTGATCAGTGTTGCTGCAGTCATTAGATTCTCGCAGACAGGGATATCAGAATCTAGTTCATCTACAATCTCTGAGCCGTAACCTGTTAAAACCAGCAATGATCTGCATCCGGCAGCAAGGCCTGCTTCAACGTCAGCCATCTTGTCTCCCACCATCCATGATTTTGATAGTTGAATTGAATGTTCTGCAGCAGCCTGCTTCAACATGCCAGGCATAGGTTTTCGACAGTTGCAAATTTTGTTATATGGATATATGCCATCCGGATGATGGGGGCAGTAATACCAACTGTCAACCCTTGCCCCTTTAGCTTGAAGGAGCTGATCTATATATTTATGTAAATGAATGACATCTGATTCTTTGTAGTAACCACGGGCAACACCTGATTGATTGGTTACTACTATGACCAGATAGCCAGCCTCATTAAACATTCTGATAGCCTCAACCGCTCCGGTAGTAAATTCAAAATCTTCAGGTTTGAACAGGTAGTCCTTTTCGATGTTTATGGTTCCATCACGATCGAGAAAAACAGCTTGTTTGGTAGCGCCAAACAGGTTTGAATTTGACAAGAGCATCTCCAATCCAGTAGAAAGAAAAAGTTTGTTTTATTAAAGAAAGAGGTGCCTTCATGATTAAGACCAATAACCTTAAGGTTTCCGGTATCACTCCAATTATTGCGCCGGCTGACCTTCGCCAGGTTTTCCCTATGTCTGAAAGTGGCAGGGAATTTGTATTCCGTAGTCGAGAAAAGATCAAAGAAATTCTCCTTCGCAGAGATCGAAGACTTATGGTTGTGGTCGGTCCCTGCTCAATTCATGATCCTGATGCAGCTGTTGAATATGCAAAGAGGCTGACAGCCCTTTCTCGTAAGGTAGATGATCAGTTGATGCTGGTAATGCGTGTATATTTTGAAAAGCCCAGAACCACAGTCGGTTGGAAAGGGCTTATCAATGACCCTGGTATGGATGGTTCCCATAACATCTCTAAAGGGCTTGGAATAGCCAGGGCACTCTTGTGCAGATTGACAGAGCTTGAGGTTCCTGTGGCGAATGAGATGCTTGATCCGATTACACCTGAATACCTGGCCGATCTTATATCATGGGGTGCCATCGGCGCACGCACAACAGAATCACAGACCCACCGAGAACTGGCCAGTGGCCTCTCTTTTCCTATAGGTTTCAAAAATGGCACAGATGGCAATCTGCAGATAGCTATTGATGCTATGATATCAGCCAGAGCTACACACAGTTTTCTCGGTATCAATCGTGAGGGTAGAACCTCAATAATACAGACAACAGGAAATCCTGATGTTCATATCGTGCTGCGTGGGGGGTCACGTAAACCCAATTACATGCCGGAGGATATTCTTCATACCGAGGAAAATCTGAAAAAGAACGGTCAATTCCCTACAATTATGGTGGATTGCAGCCACGGCAACTCTAACAAGGATTTTCGCAGACAACCAGAAGTGCTTGAACAGGTCATTAATCAGGTTATAGCTGGTAGTCAGTCAATCTCCGGCCTGATGATTGAAAGTAATCTGGAAGAAGGAAACCAGAAGATTCCCGGCGATCATTCACAGCTGAAATATGGTGTTTCCATAACAGATGCCTGCATTGATTGGAAAACAACAGAAGATATACTGCTGGATGCTCATAAACGGCTCAGAAAAAGGAAGTAGGGATGGTTTTCTATTCATATATTACTTGCAATCCTCTTCCTGCGGCCTTGTTCAAAACTCCGTTAAACCTTTCTTCTGCGCTACCGGTAAGCAGGTCAATGTAGTTAACTTTTTTCTTGGGGGGTAGGATAATTTCAGGTTCTCCTGAAATACCAGCCATTCGGCCAGCCTCCTCAATGGCATCCTGTAGATTGCCGAGCTTGTCTACAAGCTTTACTGCTTTGGCCTGCTCACCGGAGAGAACTCTGCCATCGGCTATTTTTCGTACATCTTCTATAGGCAGTTTTCGGCCCTCGGCCACAGCCTTAACAAATTGTTCGTGTGTATTATCAATCAAAGATTGAAACATCGCTTTATCTTCGGCTGAAAGAGGCCTGTCAGGTGAGCCGGCATCTTTGTATTTACCGGTCTTTATTGTTGTTGAGTTAACTCCCAACTTGCCAAACAGACCTTCGAGGTTTGAAAATTTTATTAGTACACCTATGCTGGCGGTAATAGTTCCGGGATTTGCATAAATAACTGATGCAGGGGCAGCAATGTAATATCCGCCCGAGGCTGCCAGACTTCCCATTGACACTACCACCTTCTTTTTGGTTGCCAGCTTGCGTACCTCTTCATATATCTCCTGAGATGGGCCAACCACACCACCAGGTGAATCAATACGTAAAACGACAGCCTTTACTGAGTCTTTTTTCATAAAGTGATTTAATTGTCTGATAGGCTCTTTTGAATCGGTAATCATTCCTTTGACCTCAACAAGTCCAACACCGGGACCTTCTCTGAAGCCTTTTTGCCTGTTACTGAAAAGAAGGCCAGCCAAGAGCATACTACCGATAAAAAGCAGGACAAGTCCTAAAAATGAGCCACCTGTTATTAAAAGTATTTTTTTGACAGACATATAAACTCCGTATTTAGAGGTAATAAAAAATGCGCATTATGGTGGTTTCAGATACTCACAACAATCAGGCTGCCCTGTTTAATGCATATCAAGTTGCAGGGACTGTAGATGCGATTATTCATCTTGGTGACGGCGAAACGGACGCTCAGATACTGGCTTTAGCAGAAGAAATCCCATTATTTCAGGTAGCGGGCAATTGTGATATAGGCTCAACGGCTCCAAGAGAACTTTTTCTTGAATTGGAGGGCTCGCATCTAATGTTATGTCACGGAGACATATATGGTGTTAAAAAAGGTTTGTCCCGATTAATCAAACGAGCTACTGAGTCTGGTGCAGATGCCGTTTTGTATGGCCATACACATTTGGCGCAGGCCGAAAGACATGAGGGACTCTGGCTGATAAATCCAGGTACATTAACAGCTCAGTCCGAGTTGTACTCCTACGCTATTCTTGAAATCAATTCAGGCTGCTTAAACGCAACTATTTATCAGCTTTTTTAATAGCTGGTTCATTCAGAAATTCTTCATGTCCCTTATGAATTGCCTTTTCGAGCCTCCTGCGTCTTGGCAAGGTCAACAAAAAACCTACAGGGCCTGACAATACATACAACAGCATAAGTACAAACACCATTATCGCTGGTTCTGTGGCTATAATTATTAAAAGTACTACAGCAAGAACAAGAAAACCGAATGGCTGCCTTTTTATAAGCTCCGGATCCTTGAAAGAGTAATACTTGATGCTCGATACCATTAAAAATGCCAATAAATAGATTAGTAAAATTATTGCAAATCTCTTGTAGGAACTGGGCCAGCCAAAGTGATTAAACAGAAGCACAGTTGATGCAACCATGCTGGCTGCGGCAGGAATAGGGAGCCCAATAAACCGCTTACTCTCAACCGTTGTAACCTGAACATTGAAACGGGCAAGTCTCAACGCCCCACATACAACAAACAGAAATGCCGCCAGCCAACCCAACCTGCCAAAAGGCTTCAATGCCCAAGCATACATCATGAGTCCTGGAGTAACCCCAAAAGCCACCAGATCTGCCAATGAATCAAATTCAACTCCAAATTGACTGGTTGTGTTGGTAAGTCTTGCAACCTTCCCATCTAGCCCATCACAAATGGCAGAAATAAATATCCAGACTGCAGCCGTGCCGTAATTTCCGTTAAGCGTAGCCACCATACTGTAAAAACCGGCAAAGAGGCTGCCAGCCGTAACAAGATTAGGCAGTATATATATCCCACGCCTGATGTTTTCAGCTTTGGGACACCGACAATCCTCTTGTTCCGAAGGTGCCATTACTATTGTTCCCTTGCAGGCGACTGCTCAAAACTGGCTATTGGTGTCTCTCCGGCAACTGTTGGTTGACCAAGTCTAACAAGCAAATTAATGTTGGACGGGAGATAAACATCAAGTCTTGAACCAAAACGGATCATTCCGTATCTTTTTCCGCGTACCAGTTCATCTGAGCGATCAACATAGCAGTGTATACGACGTGCAATCAGGCCGGCAATCTGCACGCATACCAGACGAATGCCTGATTTTGTTTCAATTATCAATCCCAACTGCTCATTTTCAATGGATGATTTTGGATTACGGACATCATAGAACTTGCCTTTTTTGTAAAACATATCAATAACGGTGCCTGAAAATGGGACTCTGTTGACATGGACGTTAAAGACCGACATGAATATACTGATCTTCATGCAGTCCCCAAGGTGTTCCTGATTTGAAGAACCGGTGTAAACTATAACTCCATCAGCTGGAGATATAACAAGATTTTCGTCTTCAGGTGTATTCCTTTCAGGGTTACGAAAGAAAGAAATAATGAAGATGGATAGCAGCAATGTTATAAAAGCTGGGATTGCCAGGGCTATGGAAGATAGATAGTATGCGCCGGCTCCAAGAAACAGGAAAAGCCCAATACTGTAGGCGATGTAAGGGTACCCTTCTGATGTTATAATGTTGCTGGATGGTTTCATAAATTCCGGTCGTATTATGCACAAAACCCTGCTTCCATGGGAAGCAGGGTTCCAGCATGGTATACGTTTTGTTTAGTTTTTTGCTTTATCAACTATCTTGTTTTTACCAATCCAAGGCATCATGCCACGCAGTTTTGCCCCTACTTCTTCAATCTGATGTTCTGCGCCACGACGACGTAAGGCGTTAAAACTGGGCTTGTTTGCCTTGTTTTCCAACATCCACTCTTTACAAAACTGGCCGTTTTGGATCTCTTCAAGGATCTTCTTCATCTCTTTTTTCGTATCTTCGTTGATAACTCGGGGGCCACGTGTAAGGTCTCCATACTCTGCAGTATTGGAGACAGAATAACGCATATTGGCAATACCACCCTCATAGATCAGGTCAACAATAAGCTTGGTTTCATGCAGACATTCAAAATAGGCCATTTCAGGAGCGTAGCCAGCCTCAACCAGTGTCTCAAAACCTGCCTGAATCAGAGCTGAAATTCCACCGCACAGAACAGCTTGTTCACCAAATAGATCTGTCTCTGTTTCTTCTTTAAAGCTTGTTTCTATAATACCGGAACGTCCACCACCCACTGCAGATGCATATGCAAGTGCAATTTCCTTTGTTTTTCTAGAGGGATCCTGTTGAATGGCTATAAGGCATGGAACGCCGCCGCCTTTGGTATATTCGTGACGAACCATATGCCCCGGGCCTTTCGGAGCAACCATAAATACGTTGATATCTTCGCGCGGAACTATCTGGCCAAAATGAATATTAAAGCCATGACCAAAAGCCAGAAAAGCCCCTTTTTTCAGATTTGGTGCAATATCTTCACGGTAAACATCCCCCTGAATTTCATCAGGGAGGAGAATCATTACAACATCGGCTCCCTTTACAGCTTCAGCAGTTGTCTTAACAGTCAAGCCAGCATCCTTGGCTTTCTTGACAGATGCTGAATCCTTTGGCAAACCAACTATCACTTTCAAGCCCGAATCGTTCAGGTTCAAAGAGTGTGCATGTCCCTGTGAACCATATCCAATAACAGCAACTGTCTTCTTCTTCAATATACCATGGTCGCAATCTTTATCGTAATAAACCTTCATCCGTCGTATCCTCCCTGAAATATCCGGAAACCCGGTATAAATATCTGACAAAAGCAGATGGAGAAAATAATCTATTCCCTCATCACTGTCAATCACTCTAACTATGAAAAAAGCTGCCTGAAAAACTTGACAGGCAGCTTTCACTGTTTAAAAGCAAAAAAAAGTTTAACCCTTCCAGCCTTTGGCACCACGGCCTATGGCAACAGCGCCAGTCCGAACCAGCTCTTTTAGTCCAAGAGGCCGAAGCAATTCAAGAATTGCATTTATTTTTGCGGGCGCTCCGGTCGCCTCAATAGTATATGATTTGGCCGTCACATCAATAATTTTAGCACGGAATATATCAACAATCCTCAAAACTTCCGCTCTGCATTCATCCTCGGCTGCAACCTTTATAAGCGCCATTTCACGCTCAATAGCCCCTTCATCCGAAAAATCCATTACCTTGATTACATCAACAAGCTTGTTGAGCTGTTTTGTAATCTGTTCAAGTATGGCGTCATCACCACGTGTTGACAACGTTATGCGGGATAAGGTCTCATCGTTTGTTGGCGCAACGGAGAGAGAATCAATATTAAATCCTCTGCCTGAAAAAAGTCCAACAACCCTGGATAACACTCCAAATTCATTTTCAACCACAACCGATATGGTATGTTGCATTATTTTATTTCCTCCAGAAAGCTAGGCGTTCAAAACCATTTCGTTAAGCGAAGCCCCTGCAGGGACCATTGGTAGTACCTTTTCTTCCCTTGCAATCATAAACTCCATGATTACAGGGCCATTACAAGCTAAGCCTTCCTTGATAACCTGCTCAACCTCGGAAGTCTTAGTGGCCTTAAGCCCTTTTGCTCCATATGCTTCAGCCAACTTGATGAAATCAATCGGGTGTTCCATGACCGTCTGCGAATAACGTTTATCAAAGAATAGCTCCTGCCACTGACGAACCATGCCAAGATAGTTGTTATTAAGAATGATGATCTTAACGGGCAGTCTATTCTGAACCATAGTTGCCAACTCCTGCATATTCATCTGTACTCCGCCATCACCGCATACGCACAAAACCTGACGATCAGGGAAACCAGCCTGTGCCCCCATAGCAGCCGGCATGCCATAACCCATTGTGCCAAGTCCACCAGAAGTAATCATTGTACGTGGCAGATGAAAGCCAAAAAATTGCGCAGCCCACATCTGGTGTTGTCCGACATCTGTGACCATTATTGCGTCCTCGTCAGACAGTGCACGCAGCTTCTGAATTACATACTGAGGTTTAATGACAGTATTACTTTGTTTGTATGAAATTGGATGTTTGCTCTTCCATCCGCTTATATCTTCATGCCATGGTTCCATTGCAGTATGTAATGCCTTGATCTTGGGTTCTTTGTCCTTTAAAAATTCTAGCATCTTGAGCAGTACATCCTTGGTATCTCCAACGATTGGGAGGTCAACCCTTACATTTTTTCTGATTGAGGTTGGATCAACATCAACATGGATAATCTTTGCATGCGGGGCAAAGGTTGCAATCTTTCCGGTTACACGATCATCAAAACGTGCTCCGACAGTCAGTATGAGATCCGAGTGAGTTATGGACATATTGGCGGCATAAACGCCGTGCATGCCGAGCATTTGTAATGCAAGTGAATCATCTTCAGGAAAAGAGCCAAGCCCCATTAGGGTAGTGGTGACAGGAAACTTAAGAGTCCTTGCAAGCTCTGTTAATTCAGAAGCGGCATTTGCCAGTATTACTCCACCACCAACGTACATGACAGGCCTTCTTGCAGAAAGCATCATATCAACAGCTTTTGCAATCTGTTTGGGGTGCCCCTCAAGATTTGGTTTGAATCCTCGTATTTCAACAGGATCAGGCCATTTGAATTCAGCCTGGCTTATCTGAACATCCTTTGGAAAATCAATAAGCACTGGGCCAGGTCGACCGGAACTGGCAATAAAAAACGCTTTCCGAACGATATCAGGGATATCTTTGGCGTTTCGTATCAAAAAGCTGTGTTTTGTTATTGGACGTGTAATGCCGATCATGTCAACTTCCTGAAAGGCATCGTTGCCTATCAGCGGGGTAGGTACCTGACCGGTAATAATTACCATAGGGATTGAATCCATATAAGCAGTTGCAATGCCTGTAATGGTGTTTGTTGCGCCGGGGCCAGATGTTGCTATGCATACACCTACCTTTCCTGTTGCGCGTGCATAACCGTCAGCAGCATGCGTTCCGCCTTGTTCATGCCTTGGGAGTATATGGCGGATTTCAGGTGTACTCATAAGTTCGTCGTAAAGATTAATCACTGTGCCGCCAGGATAGCCGAACACAAGATCAACGCCTTCACGTTTCAGGCTCTCAATCAGAAGACGTGCTCCATTCATTTTCATGCAAAACCTCGTGGAATGTTAAAAATTATTAGGATTTCCGATCAATATATTGATGACCGTGTACTTTACATCACCATTTCCATCAACCAGTTTACGCTGTTGAGAAACATTGTCGAAAAACACCTTGTAACAGGCACTAGGAGCAAAATTGGCATTCCAGTTGCTGAAACAAAGCTGCCCTTCATGGGTAATATTCCAGTTTCCCTTGTTCTTTTCTCCGTAAGCACCTTTACCAACCACAAATCCACTACGGTCAAAATAGTAGGTATCACCGTTGGCTGCGGTAACAGTATTTCCCAGCAACAGGGTTTTGACCTCATTTGCACCAAGCAGGGTTGAACTGGAATCACGAAGGGTCGATTCATCAGTTTTACAGGCGGCTACGGATAACGCCAGAATAGAAGCTAGAAACAGCGTGAGAAACTTTTTCATGGCAGATTCCTCCTTTTATATCACTGGCCATTGGCCGTAGTTAGGGCAGATAAAGCCCATAGTTAAAAAATCAAGCAGTCATTACCGCGCCAGTATAGGCGGATGTTACAACCTTTGCATAACGTGCAAGCCAACCGGTCTTGATCTTTGGTTCAGGTGGAGTCCATTGCTTGCGTCTTTCTGTCAGTGTAGCTTCATCTACCAGAAGTTCAAGTTTACGATTTGTAATATCAAGCAGGATTCTGTCACCATTCTGAATAAGGGCTATTGGCCCGCCTTCTGCTGCTTCAGGAGATATGTGACCAACGCATGGACCACGTGTGCCACCAGAAAAACGGCCATCAGTAATAAGTGCTACAGAGTCGCCCAATCCCAATCCCATCAAAGCCGATGTGGGAGCAAGCATTTCACGCATTCCAGGCCCACCTTTAGGACCTTCATAGCGTATAACAACTACATCTCCAGCTTTTACAACTCCTTCCATCAGAGCTGCCATTGCCTGTTCCTCTGAATCATAACAACGGGCTGTGCCTTCGAAGATCATCATCTTTTCAGAGACACCGGACTGTTTGACAACGGAACCTTTAGGAGCAACAGAACCAAACAGAACAGCAAGCCCCCCTTCCTTTCGGTAAGGGGCTGACAGGGGTCTTATCACTTCTTCATCTATCCTTTTAACGCTTGCAGCCAGTTGATGAGTTGATAGACCGGAGAGGGTAGGTGTGTCATTAATCTTGTTGCCAAGTTGTTTTAAAACACCACTAACGCCACCGGCCACATCCAGATCTTCAACAAAATGAGGCCCTGCAGGGTTCATTGATGCAAGTTGAGGAGTTTCCTTGCCTAATTCATCAAAGGTCTCCAGAGGAAGAACAACTCCGGCTTCATGGGCAATTGCAAGAAGATGAAGAACCGTATTGGAAGAACCTCCCAGAGCCAGATCAACGCGGATTGCATTTTCAAATGCTGCTCGTGTCATTATATCACGTGGTTTTATATCATTTTTAACCAACTCAACAATCTTCTCGCCTGATGCAAATGCAATTCTCCTTTTAAGGGCTGCAACAGCAGGCACAGTTCCACATAACGGCAATGACATACCAAGCGTTTCCGTAAGTATTGCCATAGTATTGGCGGTGAAAAGCCCCTGACATGAACCCATTCCAGGGCATGCGTTATCCTCACAGATCTGAAGTTCTTTTTCGTCAATAATTCCAGCTTTATATCTGGCCATTGCTTCGAATGTATCTGTAACAAAGGAGTATTTGCGAGAATCCTGACCTCTGCCACTTAACATAGGGCCTGCAGTTACAACTATGCATGGTATGTTAAGGCGGGCTGCTGCCATAAGCATTCCAGGGGTAATCTTGTCACAGTTGGTTAAAAGAACAAGGCCGTCAAGGCGATGAGCCTCTGCAACTGACTCAACCATATCGGCAATCAACTCACGGGTAGGGAGACTGTAATGCATTCCTTTGTGTCCCATTGCAATTCCGTCGCATACACCAGGAATCCCGAAGAACTGTGCATAGCCACCGCCAGTATGAACACCCTTTTCAATAAATCTCTCCAGATCACGCATGCCTACATGACCAGGGATCAAATCACTAAAACTTGTGGCAACACCTATGAACGGACGTTCCATCTGGCTTTGGGGTAATCCTGTTGCCTTCATCAAAGCCCTGTGAGGGGTTCTTTCAAAACCTTTTTTAACAAGATCACTGCGCATAATTTAGTTGCTCCAGAGAAAATAAAATTTAGTTTCATAAAGCCAAATATGTGATTTAGCTTAAAAACTGAACGAGGAGCTTAATACAAGCCAGTAACTACTGTCAACAGTGATACGTAAATTTGGAAATGATTTTTCAAGGGTGGGAATAAGGGATTGATTTGGAAATATTCTAATTAAATCTCTTTTTAACTGAATTCTGGTCTTGAATGAATTAAAACGAACTGAATGAATTTACTGTTATTACCTAAAAACGTTGATTCGATACTTGAAATTTAAATTTTCTATGATATTAAGAAGATTATAATAAAATTTATTCTTTTAAAAGGAGGTAACAAGCAAGATATGAAGCTTTTTTCATTAATTTTTAGTTTGCTGTTTTTATTGTGTATGGGCACACTTTCATGGGGGGCGGACGTTCGTATTGCATCAGGTGGAGCCTTTATTGATAACTTTATAAAACCATACAAAGCAAGTTATGAAAAGGCATCTGGAAATACAATTATCATTACTGAAAGAGGGTTTAAGCATGCCACTCAGGCTCTTGAAAACGGAGAGTTGGATATAAGTGGTGGTGGTTTTTTTCCGAATGAATTTGTAGGAATGCTGAAAAAAGAAGGAGTTAACGTCAAGGATCCTGCTGCATTTAAAATAGATCAGATCACAACAGATGAGATTTATGTTGCGGTAAATAAAACCAATACAGTTGCAAAGCTAAGCAAGGAACAATTAAAAGGTCTGTTTAGTGGGGCTATCACCAATTGGAAGGATGTTGGAGGAACAGCAGGGGATGTTATAGTTGTTTGGAACGAATTCCTGCAGGGGCCAAACTCTGCTTTTCTTAAACAAGTACTGGAAGGTGGAAAATTAACCAAGGATATTCTTCCTGTTAAAGGTCAGCCTGATGCAAATGCCGCTGTTGTTTCAACCCCTGAAGCAATCACAATTTATCCTTCAAAATTCAAAGTACCAACAATGTCTTATCCCGAAGTCCCAAAGATAACCCGTGCAACGGTTATTGTTACCAAGGGAGAGCCTAATCCTGCTGCAAAATCATTTATTGATTTCATCAAGGCTGAAATAGCCAAGAAAAAATAGTATCTTTTCACTTTATTGTCCTCAATCCTGTTGGGATATTTAGAGCTTTAAATTCCAGCAGGATTTATCTTATTCACACCAGTATCATCTTTTTTGGGTAATAAAGAATATGACTATCAAAGCAAAATTAACAGCTAATATACTGATTATATTATTGATATTGGCAGTAGTCGTTACAACCAGCATCTTCGGAATGAGGTTTATAAGCGGCAAACTCTCGTATTTAACGCAGAAGAGTACGCCTTATCAGATGAAAACACTTGAGCTGCAACGTGAGACGCAGACTGCCACATCCGCGCTCTTTAAACTTAGTAATTCAGCAGATAGTAAACAGTTCAAGACAATCAGTTCCGAGGCTGAAACTGCTCTGAATCAGGTGAAATCAGAACAGAACAAGTTAAGTGAACTTGCTGGAAGCAATAATAACCAGGATGTTTATTCCGAGCTGCATGGTATTTTCAAAGAGCTTTCAGAAATATCTGACAACCGATTGAAAGCTAAAGATAATGCAGAAAAAGCGGCTGTAAATCTTGACTCACGTCTGAACGAGATGATTGCAAAGCTACGCACCCTTGACACAAAAATAAGAGCTTTGCAGACGAAAAATTCAGGTGCATTCAGCAATGCACTTAGTGAGTCCAACCGTATTTCTGGCTACCTTCGTGGAGTTGAACAGGCTAGGCTTTTTGTAAAAGATTTACAAGTTGCAGTCTACGAGGTGCAACACGCTGAAAGACGACCATCGCTTCTTATTGCTAGGGGCAAAGCGAATATGGTCATTAACAAGCTAAATCAGAATGAGCATCTTAAAAGCACAAATAACTCCTCAAAAGATCTTGTAAAAATATCTGAACAGCTAAATGAACTGATAAAATTGCAGGGTACTTGGTTATCTCAAAAAGATGGTGCAACAAAATCAAAACTCGATGCTGTTGGCAGGGATTTAGGTGACAAAATAAATGCCCTGATTCTTACTGTCGAACAGGACGCTGTTGCAGCAAATGAACGTTATGCAACCGAGGCAAGCAGTCAATCAACGATGTTTGGCAATTCAAACCAGGCAAACAGTGTGCTGGTTGCCAATTCTGAGCTTATGGGACTGGGTCTTGGAATTCAGTCAGGAGCTACCAGACTTTTTATATTAAAATCAAAAGCCGAAATTGATGCGTCTATTCCCGCTATTCAGTCTTCTTTTAACAAGGCATCAAAAATGATAGTTTTTCTGAACAAAAATCTAGCGGCTATGGGCGTTAAGGATGAACAACAGATGTTACGCTCTGCTTCTTCATCACTTTCTGGTGTTCAGGGGATGCTTTTTGGTAATGATGGCATAGTAGCGACCATAAACAAAAAATTTGAAATGGAACAGAAGGCTGTTCAAACATCCGATAAACTTTGTGACATTGTTCAAAGACAGGGTGAAAGAGGAAAAAAGTCAGTAACATCTGCTCAGGGTGAGCAGGAAAAAGCAATTAAATCCGTTAATAAAATAGTGCATACCAGTATTACAGTGTTATCAATAACAAGCATAATCGCTGCAATATTAGGTATATTTATAGGTGTTTGGGTGTTTAGATCTGTTTCAATGCCTTTGGGAATGCTTATTTCAACATCACAAAACGTTGCAAATGGTGACCTTAGAAATGTTGAGTTAAGGACAAGCAGAGATGAATACGGCAAAGTACTTGGCGCAATGGGTACAATGGTAAACAACTTAAGGGATATGGCCGGGAAAATATCCAACTCTACCAATACCATTACCATTAATGCCGATGAGCTTGCTGAAACTGCCCGTGAACTGGGATCAAGCTCTCAAAATCAGTCAAGCCAGATAGATCAATCTGTTACCGCTATGACTCAGATGGTTCAGACGATCCAAGATGTATCACAAAATGCACTGGCTACTTCCGATGCAGCCGGAAAGATGAAAAAATTAGCTGTTGAAGGCAAGAATTCACTGGATAAGACATCAAAAGAACTTCTTAACTTTACGGAAATTGTAAAGGACTCAGTTGAGAAGGTTGAAGCCTTGGGGATACGTTCTAAATCTGTAAATGAGATAGTAATAATCATTAAAGATATAGCAGAACAAACAAACCTACTTGCATTAAACGCTGCAATAGAAGCAGCCAGAGCAGGAGAGATGGGAGCAGGCTTTGCAGTTGTTGCAGATAGTGTACGTCAGCTTTCACGGCGCACCACAGAGTCTGCTGATGAAATAGCTGCAACTATAAAAGGTATGCAGCAAGAGGTGACTTCCTCTGTTTCAAGCATGCAAAAAGAACACGAGGCGATAGAGCAGATAGTAGCCACTGTTAATAACACTCAAAAAAGCATGTCTCAAATAGTTGAAAATGTTGAGCATGTGTTTGAAATGGTTGAAACCATTGCAACTGCAACAGAGCAGCAATCTGCAACAGCCGAGGATGTAAACCGTTCAATGTATGCAATAAATGAGATTACCGTGCAACTATCTGCTTCAATTATAAGAATCAAGCAGACATCAGAAGGATTTGACCGACTGGCGCACGAATTACAGCAGATGGTTGGATGGTTCAAACTATAAATGAAAGTTTTATCACCAACTAAGTTTTAAATGAAGTGATTCCAATACAACGCCCATAAGATATATTATGTCAAGTTGAAACAATGGATCTCCACTTGGTCAGCTTCCGTTCTTTCTAGTACTGGAGAAACAATGATGTTGCGACTGGTTGGACTGTGGCAGGAATTTCAGCAGGCTGATATTGCGGTCAAGCGTCTGGGTGATATCATGGATATGCCGACTGAACCGTACGCCCTTACCCCGGCCAGGGCACAATCGACCCAGGGGGGTAGTATTGAACTGAATGATGTCAGCTTCCGTTACTCACCAGAACACCCCTACCTGTACCGTAACCTGAACATCTCCTTCAAAGCAGGCCACTTAAGCGTTCTGATGGGGCCATCCGGTTGCGGTAAAAGCACCCTGGCCAAGATGCTGCTGGGCTTCTACATGCCTACTGATGGACAGATCAAGATCGACAACACTGATATCCGTCATATGTCAGCCAATGAACTGAGATCCATCTTTGGCGTAGTACCGCAAGAGACGGTCCTGTTCTCCGGCACCATCTATGAAAACCTGAGCCATGCCAATCCCCATGCCGGATTCCAGGAGATCGTCCAGGCCTGCAGACAGGCAGAAATCCATGATGTGATTGAAGGACTGCCACAAGGTTACCAGACCGAGATCGGTGAACAGGGGGTCGGCCTCTCCGGTGGACAGCGGCAGAGGGTTGCCATTGCACGGGCATTGCTCAAGCGGCCACGTATCCTGATCTTTGATGAAGCCACCTCCAACCTGGATCATCAGACCGCCGAGCACTTTGCGGCAACGGTCAACCAACTTAAAGGCAAGGTTACCATGCTGTTCATCACCCACCAGCTGCCCAAAGGCTTACAGGTGGATGAGGTGTTCAGGTTTGGGCAGCAGAACCAACAGCCGCAGATGATGGGGTTGGTGGAGCAGGAAGGTGAAAGAGAATGAGCGGATATGATGAACAAAATGCTGAAGTCACGAAGGAGTTCGTATGAAAAATAGGAGCAGTAGTCACATCATGTTATTCGCAATTTTAATGGTGCTTGTTGCCTCGCTCTCTCTTGGCGTAGGTGATTCACAAGCCGAGGATTACAGCAACAACATTGGCTTTATGAAGAACCCGCCCAAGGAGCTGAAGGAGAAATTTCCACAAGCCAAAAGCTGCTACTTGTTAGAGCCAGTTTTTGATAATGAAAAGGGAAAACTACGCCCAATAGAGCCGGTCTGTCGGGTTTTAGAACAAAATATGAACCAGTTTTGTGATCAACTACCAATGGTGAGCGGACTCAAGATAGCGCCAAAATTTCAGAATCTGTTGACGCTTCCGGAATGGACTCCGCTTGACCCCGAAGCCAATCGCAGCTTGATTGAGGCATTTATCCGTGCGTCTTGGGCAGATGCAAGACTTATGTCAGATGCAGAAAAGGATAAACGATGGGAAGAAGAACGTCCCGGTATTGAAAAGGCCTTTGCGGAAAAACGGATCGCCTTTTCGCAAGCTCAGTTGGATTTATACAACCTGGGTAAAAATCAAACCGTTTATCGGCTCGATTATGGCAGAGAAAATTTTACTTTGGGAAATATAAAGTCATGGCGCAAACGTAATACCTCACCAATAATAATCCAGTATGCGCCTGAGATTATCAAGTCGCTCTACAAATATATAATACAATGGCGAGTGGATATACTTGGTGAGTTATTCATATATGACGGCAAGACATACTCATACTGGATGAACGGAGAATACATCCCATCGAAATCACCTCCCTATCATGTCAAATTTGATATTTTCAGAACTGACCGCCATCTTCGGGAAGCTTCGCCCAAGACAAACCCAATTAGCATGGAATTGAGGCTTCAAAGAGATCACATATGCACATTTCTTTATAAATCACCACAGGAGGCAAAACAATGAATTACCATTCCACGACTGGCACTTATCAAGCGGACCGTTACAACGCGATTTTGTGGCTGGAAGAAACCGGAAAGGAACATTTGACCCCCTACAATGACGGTATAAACAATGTCACTATAGGTGTAGGCTTCAACTTGCGGGATGCTAATGTGCGTAGCCAAGTCTTAGCCAAAATGAGCATAACTAATACGCAGTTGATTACAGACCTCAACAACTATTTGAAGATATCACAAGCAAAGAGCGATGTGACAATCCGGAACGACCTCAATAATATAATGAGGCGATATATTCCCGGTGCCACTTTTGCCTTTTTCAGCACTACCCAGGTTAGAGAAGTATTCGATGGTACTAATGGAAACAATGGCCTCGCTCAAACATATGAAAAACGAGTAGATAACTGGGCTGTTAATAATGGACTTTCTGCTATTCCGCAATCAAAAGAGCGCCTGATATTGCTTTCCCTTTCATACAACGGTGCATTAGGCTCCAAGCTGGCAAAGGCGATATTAAATGACAACCGTGCCGAAGCTTGGTATCAAATCCGATATGGATACGGTAATCAGTTGGCAGGTCTCGCAAAGCGCCACTATCAAGAGTCTGAGATTTTCGGCCTTTATGACAACCCAAATGGAACGCCAAGTACGGATGAAGCAATAAAAATCTATCGCATGTACACTCAGAACAAAACTAAAATCTTCAATTATGAGGCCAAATATGGTCAAAAGCCGGATGGATCGGCGGGGTCGCTTGGAAATCAAATTGACAAAGCGAATAACGAATACCCCGAATCCATTGGTCCCGCTGTCCAGTCGTTAAATCATGAACTTACGCCTGCTGCCAACGCGTTGGTGAAAAAATATATCATTGATACTGGTATAGACAGTTCAGTTACATTAAATCCTCTCAACATCCAAATCAGTAACTCGAAAAAAGTATCGTTGACAGGTGAAAATGACAGTACGAAAACCGGAAGTAGCAGAGATCTTCTTATTGGCACAGAAGGTCAAGCAGATACACTAAATGGACAAGGTGGGGATGATTTTTTGTTTGGTGGTACTGGTAACGACACCATCGAAGGCGGCAAAGGTAATGACGTCCTCTACGGTGGCAAGGGTTTCGACACCTACGTCTACAACGTCGGCGATGGCAACGACACCATTGTGGATGAAGACAACAAGGGCCAGATCATTATCAAGCGCAACGGTTCCACCATTTCCACCGCTACCCTCTACAAAAATCCCGCCAGCAACGTCTGGACCGATGCCACCGGCAAGGTGCAAATAACCCACAACTCCCCCTGGCGGCTGGTACTTGAAGACGGCGGCGTCATAGAACTGGGAGAAAACTTCCAGGACG
>DCVL01000012.1 GCA_002328035.1 Geobacter sp. UBA2189 | reverse complement strand
TGAGGATTGAGGATACCGATACAGAGCGCTCTACCCAGGAATCGGTTGATGCCATTCTTCAGGGTATGGCCTGGCTTGGTCTTGACTGTGATGAAGGGCCTTTTTACCAGACCGATAACTTCCCTCTATACAAGGAACATCTCCAGAGGTTGCTTGATGAGGGAAAGGCATACCGTTGCTGGTGCAAGCCTGAGGAGCTGGAGGCCAAACGTCAGGCTGCCATGTCGGAAGGGCGCAAGCCAAAGTATGACGGCACTTGCCGCAACAGGCAGGATCAGCCGCTAGACCAGCCGCATGTAATCCGCTTCCGTGCGCCGGAAGACGGGGAAACCGCTTTTGACGATCTGATAAAGGGGCGGATAGCCTTTCCTAATGCCGAACTTGATGACCTTATAATCCAGCGTACCGATGGAACCCCTACCTACAACTTCTGTGTGGTGATTGATGATGCCCTGATGAGGATCTCGCATGTAATACGAGGGGATGATCATGTGAACAATACTCCGAGGCAGATACAGCTATACGAGGCTCTTGGCTACAACGTTCCTCTGTTTGCCCATGTTCCTATGATACTCGGGAGCGATAAGGCAAGACTCTCAAAGAGGCATGGAGCGACCAGTGTTATGGCATACCGTGATATGGGCTATCTGCCTGAGGCGCTTGCAAATTATCTTGTCAGACTTGGTTGGAGCCACGGTGATGATGAGATCTTCTCCAGAGACGAGATGATTGAGAAGTTTGATATAAGCAACGTGGGTAGATCTCCTTCGGTATTTAACCCTGAAAAGCTCAACTGGTTGAACGCCCAGTACATAAAGAACGGAGACCCTGCAAGGCTGGCTGAACTGCTTAAGCCGCACCTTGCAAACCGTGGCGTTTCAGATACCTCATCCCCTCAACTTGCAGGGGTTATAGCTACCTTGAAAGACCGTGCCCAGACGCTTGAGGAGATGGCTGAACGTGCCCTGTTCTACTATCAGGCTCCGGCTTTATACGATGAGGCTGCAATGGCCAAGTTTGAAAAAGGGCATCTGCAGGCCGTGTTTTCAACAGTTATTGCCAGATTGTCAGATGCTACCGGAACAACTGCCCCTGAGATTGACACTCTCTTCAAGGAGGTCTGCGCGGAGGGTGGCTGGAAAATGCCGCAGGTGGGACAACCGGTCAGGGTGGCGCTTTCAGGCAGTACGCAAGCTCCCGGGATTGGAGAGATAATAGTGGCGCTTGGGATTGGGGAAGCCATCAGCAGGATCGAGCGGGCGCGCGAACTGCTTGGCTAAATTTTGCCAGGGAAGAGTTTATTCAGGATTAATCAGCTGTTTTATCTGTTCTGTTGAGGCTCCTTCAATCCGGAGCCTCTTATGTCTTGATGTCTCACCGGATATGAGGACAACGGCAGATTTTGGCACCTTGAGCTGTTTTGCAACAAACTCGCGGCAGCTCTCGTTGGCTGCCCCTTCAACCGGCGGTGAGGTAAGGCGCAGTTTAATCTCACCTTCATGTATGCCGCAGAACTGATTACGGGATGACCTTGGCTGAACGAAGATCCTGAGCAGCAATGAACTGCCTTCCTCTGACCAGGGTGCTGCGGTAGGATTATTACTGCTGTTCACCGCTGCCTATCATCCTTGCGTGGTTATCCAGAAGCGCCTTGAATTCAACCTCAAACTGTAGCCTCTGTCTCCTTAGCTCCTGTATCCTTGACTGCATATCCGCTACAGTCCGCTCTGCATCATCCAGCAATCGTTTTGCCTGCAGGTTGGCCTCGGAGACGATAAGTTCGGCCTCTTTCTGGGCATTGTTTTTCATCTCGTCTGTAATCCGCTGGGCAGCCAGCATTGTTTCCCGCAGATCCCTTTCTTTCTGAGCTGAATCTGCAAGCTCCCGTGATTGACGGTTTGAAAGTTCCTTCAGCTCTGTGTTTTCACGAATAAGGGATTCCATCTCTGCGGCGATGGCCTGAAGAAAGCTGTCCACATCATCAGAGTCAAGCCCTCCTATCATCTTCCCCTTAAACTGCTGTTGCTGGATATCGAGCGGTGTAATCTTCATCAATTATTACCTCAATTTCATCGTCATACTGTAAGTGATAAGGTACTGATACAGGGTATTAAGCACCACAATCTGCAATACGTAGATTATTGCAAAGGCAACAAGAGGAGAGAGATCTATCGCTCCCATGGATGGCATCTTCCGGCGGATTCTTGAGAGCAGTGGCTCCGTTACTCGATAGAGAAAATTAACAATCGGATTGTAAGGATCCGGATTTACCCACGAAATAAGGATTGTCGCAATCAGAATGTATTTGTAAACCGTCAGCAGGCCGTCAGCCAGCTCAACAATCTTGGCGAGTGCATATAGAATATTTCCAAAAAGGATCATCCCGTTCTAACCTCCTGATTATATAGTCGCATACTATGCCGTAAGCACTCTGTAAAGTCAAAAGCTCTTTCAGGGGTCTTGCAGCTGAAGGCGTCAAAGAAATAAAATTGAACAGATCGTAAAATAGAGTCTTGGGTTCTTCGCTAAACTGTGCTAGAAAACACTCCTCTTCTTCGGAGGGGTTGCCGAGTGGTTTAAGGCACCGGTCTTGAAAACCGGCGACGGGCAACCGTCCGTGAGTTCGAATCTCACCCCCTCCGCCATAATATAATCCGGCTCTGTCCGATGAAGTACTTAAAGCCTTGAGAAATCAGGGCTTTTTCTTTTTCTGTTGTCCTATTTCATCCGGTTTCACCCCTAGCTTTGTCACTCCCCCTCCTTCCGATAAAAAAGGGGGTGGTCAGCATTATTTGCATGTTGAACAATTTTAAAAAAATGATATACCTCAATATATATTAATTATGGATATCTTGGGGTGACGCATGTTCATACGTACGATTGAGCAACAGATCCAGGACGGTCTGGGAAAACCGGGAACCGCTCTTATTCTCTATGGCTCCCGGCAGGCTGGAAAGACGACCCTTGTCAAGGCGGTGCTGGAAAAAGTACCCGATGCGGTCTCATTTAGCGGGGATGACCTGTACACTCAATCGCTGCTGGCTCGCCACGAACTGGAACATCTGAAACGGATCACCGGTTCCGCAACGACTATTTTCATAGATGAAGCACAGCGGATTGAGCATATCGGCCTGACCATCAAGCTGCTGGTGGATCACCTTCCGGTTACGGTCATCGCATCAGGCTCTGCGTCATTTGAGCTTGCCGACCGTTTGAGCGAGCCTTTGACCGGACGGGCGCGGACACTCCACCTGCATCCCCTCTCCTGGTGGGAACTGTCGCCAAAATACCGCGTGACCTCGCCTGACACCGCCCTTGAAGAGATGCTGCGCTTTGGCATGTACCCCAAAGTGCATTCCCTTGAAAGCAATCAGGAAAAAGAAGAATATCTGTACAACTACCTGAATCACTACCTGTACCGTGACCTGCTGGAGTTTGAGCAGGTCAAGAAACCCAAAAAGGTGGTTGACCTGCTGGTGCTGCTTGCCCACCAGATCGGCAAAGAGGTGGCGATTTCCGAATTGTCAAACAGCCTGGGCATCGGCCAGAAGACCGTAGAAAGCTACCTTGATATCCTGGAAAAGATGTTCGTCATCGTGAATATCCGTGGTTTCAGCCGCAATCTGCGCAAGGAAGTAACCAAAACTTCCCGTTATTATTTTGTTGATACCGGGATCAGGAATGCCCTGATCCGCTCTTTTGTGCCGCTCTCGCTGCGCAATGACAGCGGTGAACTGTTTGAGAACTGGTTTGTGATGGAACGGATCAAACATGCCGGGAACAATCGCCGGTTTGTAGGATTTTATTTTTGGAGAACCTACGATCAGCGGGAGATTGACCTGGTTGAAGACAGTGATGGCATATTGACTGGTTTTGAATGTAAGTGGTCGCCAAAGTCACGGCCCAAGGCACCCAAAGATTGGAGCGAAGCCTATCCTGAAGCCGGTTTTGAGGTGGTGACGCAGGCTGACTGGAGCGGGTGGCTGGAATGAGAGTTTACGTGTATGGGCGAGGTGGTTGGGTTCTATTGCCCTTCCATATGTGCAGTAAGCGTGAAACGATGTAGGATGTGGAGCATATTGGTAAGGATGGAGTATGGAGGGATGAAAATATGATTCTTGAAATGAAGACTCCTGAAGAGCTTTTGAACAAAGCACATGTCGGGCAGACATTGGCCAACGACAGCATAGAGCTTTTTCGCAGAAATCTTTCAGCATTATGCGCGCATCTGCAAGACGGTGATCGTGAAGGCCACCAGAAAGACCATATTCGGGATTTTCTGAAAGATACGTGGTACAGAAAGACCAATCTTGTAGCCAGCCAAAACACTGGAGACATAGATCTTGCCATCTATGCCGACCTTTCAACATCCGTAATCTCTGTAATCATTGAAACGAAATCATCCACTAACACCACAGAGATGATGAGTCGCCAAAAGCCGAATGCCAAGGCACTTCATGAGATCATTCTCTACTACTTGCGGGAGGTTTTCGATAAGGAAAACTATGCGATAAAGTATCTTATAGCAACCAACACCAATGAGTGGTTTGTATTTGATGGTGCTTGGTTTGAAAGGAATATCCGCCGTAACAAGTCACTGGAAAAAGGATACAAAGCTTTCAAGCGTGATGGACACGACAGCCGTTATTTTTATGAATCCATTGCTAAAAAGTGGCTTGATGAGCTGGAAGAACCGATTCCCTGCTGCTGGTTTGATTTGCGCGACTATCATACGCTTGCCCAAAAGCCTGCTTTAACAGAGAAAGACCGTAAGAAGCTGATTGCACTCTATAAATTTCTTTCCCCGCAGCATCTGCTGAAACTTCCCATCGCTAATGACAGTAACAGTCTGAACAACGAGTTCTACAGCGAACTGCTCCATATCGTAGGACTGGAAGAAGTGAAGGAGAAGGGTAAAAAACTGATTCGTCGGAAAGCCCCGGAACGGCGCAACGAAGGCTCGTTACTGGAAAATACCATCAATCTTCTGAAGGTGCAGCAGGGGCTGGAAGGGATAAAAAATCTTCAGGAATATGGCAGCGACGAAGAGGAACAATATTTCAGCGCGGCCTTGGAACTTTGTATCACATGGCTTAACCGGATTCTGTTTCTTAAATTACTGGAAGGCCGTTTAATTGCCTGGCATCAGGGAGATACCAGATTTGTCTTTCTCAACAAGGAACGGATCAAGGATTTTGACGATTTGCAAGAACTGTTCTTTGAGGTATTGGCCCGCCAGGAAAGCGAGCGCACCAACGACATAAAAAACAAATTTGGGAACATACCGTATCTCAACAGTTCATTGTTCGAGGTAAGCCAGCTTGAACGTTGCGCCTTGCAAATATCCAGCCTCAAGCATCGCCTAACCTTGCCGTTGTTTCCAGCAACCGTATTGAAAAATGAAGCGGGTAAACGACGCAGCGGCGTAGACAACACCCTCTTTTACTTGTTTGATTTTCTTGACTCGTATGACTTTGCCAGTGAAGGCAAGGCGTTGGTCAAAGATGTGTCTAAGACCATCATCAATGCCTCGGTACTCGGCCTTATTTTTGAAAAGATCAATGGGTATCGGGACGGTTCATTCTACACGCCCGGTTACATAACCATGTACATGAGCCGTGAAGCGATACGACGGGCCGTGGTTGAGAAATTTCGTACATCTTCTTGCTTGCCGGGTATGCAGAAACTGAAAGATTTTGATGACCTGAAAGACCAGCTTGACGCATCGGATCGTGACGTTCGTAAACTGGCTAATGAGGTTGTCAACAGCCTCAGAGTCTGTGATCCGGCAGTCGGTTCTGGCCACTTTCTGGTTTCCGCCTTAAATGAGCTTATTGTCATAAAATATGAACTTCGCATTCTCAGCTATCGAAACAACGGCGACAGAATCAAGGGCTATCGGATAGCGGTTGAAAACGATGAGCTGGTAATCATCAGTACGGAAGATGATCAGCTTTTCAGGTATCGGCTCAATAAAAACGGACGCCCCATTGAAGATCTGCATTGCCTTCAGGAAACACTCTTTCACGAGAAAGAAACCATCATAGAAAACTGCCTGTTTGGTGTGGATATCAACCCCAAGTCGGTTGCCATCTGCCGTCTGCGTCTTTGGATTGAACTGCTTAAGAACGCCTATTATCGGGATGAAGACAGGCTTGAAACCCTCCCCAATATTGACATTAACATCAAATGCGGCAATTCATTGATCAGCCGCTTTTCACTCAATGACGACAGCAGCGGACTGGCGCACTATGCTCCGGTAGAACGCCGTCGGTTCAAGGAACTGACCAAGCAGTACAAGGAGAAGGTCTGGTTTTACAAACTTGGCGAAAAAGGGCCAAGCAACAAAAGTGTTCTCAGACGTGATATTGAGGTGCTTAAAGAACAATGGCGCAAATTCTCGCTGCCCAGCGATTTTTACATGAAAGAGCTGATGAATGTGAAAAACGAGCTGGCCCAGGCGATATTTGCTTTTGATGAGGTGGGGCATCAAAAACGGGAGAAACTGCATCAACGTGCCGCAGAACTTGAGGAAAAGATCGATGCCCGGCAGCAAACCGTCTATGCCAATGCTTTTGAATGGCGTTTTGAGTTTCCTGAGGTACTGGATGAAGACGGTCATTTTACCGGGTTTGATGTGGTAATCGGCAATCCGCCGTATATCCGGCAGGAGGAATTGGGTACATCCAAGCCACACTTGAAGGATAATTACATAACCTATTCTGGAACAGCGGACCTTTATGTTTTCTTTGTGGAACGTGCTTTTGACTTGATGGGGGACGGTGGATATTTTAGCTATATTATGCCCAACAAATGGATGAAAGCTGCTTATGGCCTTGGACTGCGTACTTTTTTCAAGAAAAATCAGCTAATCCAGATTGATGATTTTGGTGATTTACAGGTATTTGACGAAGCGACAACATATCCATGCATTGTTCAAGCACGGAACGCAGATGCCAAAGCGAGTTTTTGGGCAACTGAAATTTCCACTCTTGATGTTCAGCAAAATTTCTCCAGCTATATTTATGAAAATCGCTTTGAAGTTGCTGCCACAATGCTTTCAGATGATTCATGGACACTTACAGGTAGCAACCGTCTTCAGATTCTAAATCGCCTGAAGGAAACCCACGCTAATCTTGCCGGATATATCGAAGATGAAGCGTATTACGGCATTAAAACCGGCTTGACGGAAGCCTTTGTTATTGATGCGGTGACATGCAATAGCCTGATTGCTGAACATGAAAACCATGCTGAAATTTTACGTCCATTCTTACTTGGTAGAAATATTAAACCTTATGGAACACCCACGGTTGACAAATATCTCATTTTTCTCCCTAAGGGCATTACCAACACCAGACGCAGAGAGAGCGAACCAGAAGCTTGGTTGCAAGAAACCTTTCCGGGAATATACGCATGGTTGAAACCTTTTCAGGAACGAGCTGAGAAACGTACTGACAAGGGTGATTATTGGTGGGAAATTCGAGCGTGTGATTATTACCACGCTTTTGCCAAGCCCAAAATCATGTATCAAAAGTTTCAAGTCAAGCCATGCTTTATCTATGATGAACAAGGCCGGTTCTGTAATGACTCCATGTGGATAATACCAAAGGCAGATAAAACTCTCTTTGCCATACTTAACTCCCGTATGGGGTGGTTTCTGATTTCGAGTTATTGCACTGCGATACAAAACGGTTTTCAGTTGATCTTCAAATATTTCGGTCAGATTCCGATCCCCAAAACAATTACACCAGAACAGCAAAAAACTATCACTGAACTTGTTGACCAAATCCTTGCCGCCAAAAAGGTCGATCCAAAATCCAATACTGCCGACCTTGAAAAGCAGATTGACTGCCTCATTTACACACTCTACGGCTTAACGCCTGAAGAAATTGTTTTGGTGGAGGGTACGGCATGAGCATGAACGTAACCATGTCCACAGATATACAACCTGACACCATCCAACTTACCGGTCGCATCTCCTCCATCATCGAAACCGCCCGCAGCCGTGTCCGTACCGTGGTTGATACTGAAATGGTGCGGGCCTACTGGGAGATTGGCCGCGAGATCGTAGAGGATGAGCAGCAGGGAGAAAAACGGGCGGGGTACGGAGAGTGTCTTTTGAAGAACCTTTCCCGTGAACTTACTGCCAGGTATGGCAAAGGTTTTGATTATTCCAACCTTAAGAACATGCGGCAGTTTTACTTGGCGTATCCAATTGGCGACGCACTGCGTAGCCAATTGTCCTGGACCCATTACCGCCTGCTGATGCGCCACGATGACCCGCAGAAACGCTCTTTTTACGAAATAGAAAGTGCCACCAACAACTGGTCTACCCGTGAGCTGGAACGGCAGATGAACAGTATGCTGTATGAACGGCTGGCTCTTTCCCGCGATACGGAAGGTATCAAAGAGCTTGCCCGCGATGGTCAGGTGCTAAAGACCGCTTCCGACATGGTGAAAGACCCCTATATTCTGGAGTTTCTGGGACTGCCGCAAGAACGGCGTCTGCTGGAAAAAGAGTTGGAAGGGGCGTTGATAGACAAACTGCAACAGTTTCTGCTAGAGCTGGGCAAAGGCTTTTCCTTTGTGGCCCGCCAGCGCCGGATTACCCTGGATGGCCGCCATTTCTTCATTGATCTGGTGTTTTACAACTACATCCTGAAATGCTTTGTGCTGATTGACCTGAAGACCGGCGAGCTGATGCATCAGGATATCGGCCAGATGCAGATGTACGTCAACTACTATACCCGTGAACTGATGAACGAAGGGGATAACCCGCCTATCGGCATTCTGCTGTGTGATACAAAAAGCGAGGCGGTGGTACGCTTTACCCTGCCGGAAGGTAACAACCAGATATTTGCTTCACGGTACAAGCTGTACTTGCCAACCGAGCAAGAACTGGCTACTGAACTGCACCGTGAACGTCAGGCCCTGGAGCTGGAACGAGGACTGGCGGAAGAGGCATCATAACTTAAAAGAGGAGAAGTTCCCACGGCTACAATCCCATGTGCTAGCTTGCAAATCCTGGTCGGACAGATAGACGGCAGGGTTTTCTTGCATGATCAATAGCTTTCAGGAACAGCCACTAACTGACCGCTATTTTTACTAAACTGCCAGTGGTAATAAAGGAGCAGTAAGCTGCTATGACCGATACAATCCTTGAAAACCTTTCTCTCATTGAACAGGAACAGAATGTCCGCATCCTGTACGCGGTAGAATCTGGCAGCCGTGCCTGGGGTTTTGCCTCACAGGATAGTGATTATGATGTTCGCTTTATCTACATCCATCCACTTGAGTGGTATCTTTCAATCAGTGACAAGCGTGACGTGATTGAATGTCCCATTACCGGAGATCTTGATGTCAGTGGCTGGGAACTGCGCAAGGCTCTTGGGCTATTCCGCAAATCCAAACCTCCGTTGCTGGAATGGCTGGGTTCTCCGATTGTCTATCTGGATCGCTACGGTTTCGCCGATAAGTTGCGCGGCCTCGTTGATGCCGGTTTTTCACCACGAAGCTGTATGCACCACTATCTGCATTCTGCCCGCAACAATCTGAAACGTTACCTTTCAGGTGATACGGTAAAGCTGAAGAAGTATTTCTATTCCCTGCGCCCGGTGTTGGCTTGCCTGTGGATTGAGAAACATAACACAATGCCGCCCACGGAGTTTTGCCGTCTGTATGCTGATGCCGGTCTTTCGGAAGAACTGGTTGCAGCGATAGATGCACTGATGACCCGCAAAACTGCCGGTATTGAAATGGACCAGGAACCGCGTATCCCTCTTGTGCATCAGTTTATCGAAGAGCAATTGCAACATTATCTGGAAATTGCCGATAGTTTACCAGTCACAACCCTCCCGGTTGAACCGCTTGACAAGCTGTTTCGAGACATGATTAAAACCGTCTGGAATTCTGTATGAACGAACTTCTGTCCCCTTTTCAACGGATCTTCCCTTATGACTGTCATGAACGTACTTTCCTGGTCGGTGGTACCATCCGTGACTATCTGCTACAGCGGCAAGGCCAAGATTATGACCTGATAGCCGCCGTACCTTATGAGCTGCTGAAGTCATGCGGTTTTCATCTGGTTACCGGTAAAACCACCGCTCCGATCTGGTTTCGTTTCGTTGATCCGCTTGGCAAAGTCGAAGTGGTTCAGCTTGACGATAGTACCCTGCTTGATGACGATTTGCGAAGGCGTGATTTTACCATCAACGCCATAGCAATCAGCCTTGCTGGGCAGATGCACGATCCGCTGGAGGGTACATACGATCTGAAGACCGGTTTACTGCGGGCCTGTTCAGGCAGGACTTTTCAGGATGATCCGTTACGGATATTTCGCGCCCTTCGCTTTGAGTCTGACGGCTGGCGGATGACAGCAGAGACAGAAGCGTTAATTCGCCAGCAGGAGTGGACTGATACGCTTGTAGCGCTGCCAATAGAACGGTTCAGCCGTGGGATGGTCAAGGCGTTATCTACCAAGGAGCCTGAGAGGTTCTTTGAGCGGATGCTTGAATGCAAGGTCGGCAGGCACTGGCTGCCAGAGCTATTCAGGATGCCGGATATCCCTGCTGGTCCCCTGGCTCATCACCCTGAAGGAAACCTGCTGACCCACAGCATACAGGTGCTGCAACGAGCCTCTACTATAACCACCGATCCGCTGACCCGTTTCTGCGCCTTCTTTCATGATATTGGCAAACTATCCACTGATCCGGCACTATACCCAAAACACCACAAGCATGAAGAGTCCGGTTTCACTCCGGCGCTTGAGATGTGCAGACGACTCTGCCTGCCCACAAGCTGGGGTAAGGCTTTAGCTTGGACTAGTCGTCTGCATACCCATCTGAACAAGTGGGATGAACTGCGGGACAGTACAAAACTGCGTATTGCCGGACAGGCACAAAAAGCTGGCATTGCGGAGATCCTGCCGATAGTATCTGCTGCGGACAAGCCAGGCAACAGCACCCCTGCAGACTGGTATAAGGCGCTCACCCTGGCAGCTATGAATAGTGAACAGCTCGGTATTGACTTGAGCTGGCTTATGTCTATGCCGGCTGAACATCGCGCAGACCTTGTCCAGCAGAAACGAGTTAAACAGTACAGGAGCAGACCGTGACTGAAGCAGATATCGTAGATAAGATTTACATCACCACCGGCCTGTCCAAGAAGGATTTCGCTGCCATGATGAATAAGTCTTTGCCATCATAAAGGAATTGCTGGAGGCAGGCGAGACCATCAAAATTTCCAACCCAAAAGGGGTCAGCCCTTGACGCGAGACAAAATGCAAAACAAATGATCCAACCAGAAAGTTCGAGCAGCCCAAAAGCTTGCAGGCCAGCCAAACTCCCGTTGGACTAAAATTAAAAAAGCCTGAATAATGTTCTTTAGAAATATTTCCGTTGCACCACAGTTTTGTAGTCACATCTAAGTATTATGAAGAAATGCAGTGTATTATCCAATCGTCAGACAGGTGAACTGCCTGGCGGAGTGAGTGGTTTTGCTGTTGTTAAGGCGTATCAGCAACTGGTGGGAGATTTGAAAGAGAATACCTTGCTCAAGAAGGAAATGAACTGGTTTGAAGATAGCTTATCTCGTGTCAAGGGCTGACCCTATGTTGCTTCGCCTTATGGTATCCTCGCTACAGGTTGAGGAGGTTTATTGCAATTTTGATTTTTAAAAGTTATATTTAAGTATAACCTTAAAAGGAGGTGGACTATGCATACAACAAACCTTCGTAAAGTAGGCGGTTCGATCATGTTGGCCGTGCCGCCGGCAATCCTCGATATTCTGCACTTACACGCAGGTGCAACGGTTGGTCTGACCGTCGATCATGACTGCCTAGTGGTTGAACCAACACTACGTCCGAGATACAGCCTGGACGAACTACTGGCTCAATGCGATGCATCGGTCGAGGTCAGTGCAGAAGATCGCATCTGGCTGGATAGCAAGCCAGTCGGCAGTGAGCTACTGTAATGTATCGCGGCGATATTTATCTGGTATCACTTGACCCGACTTCAGGCCATGAACAGCAGGGGACACGCCCCGTCCTGGTTGTTTCTCCGTCGTCCTTCAATCGTCTAACAAAAACGCCAATTGTTCTGCCAATTACAAGCGAAGGCAACTTTGCACGTACGGCTGGATTTGCTGTATCGCTAATTGGAGCAGGAACAAAGACAACAGGTGTAATCAGATGTGATCAGCCTCGTGCGCTCGATTTACTCTCGCGCAGTGCCCGTAAGCTGGAGAGTGTGCCGAAGGTGATCATGGATGAAGTCTTGGCGAAGTTGGCCACAATTTTCGAGTAATCGTTATTTAACTTTCTAAATTAAGTAATTACCAAAAATTCCCCACCTTTTTAAACTTGACCATTGCTAGGGCATTGAATGCGCCTTCAGCACTGGCACGAAAACTCCGGTTGAGCAGTTCGGCTAAGCCATCAACACTCCCATCATTCGGTTCTTGCGTTGGAGGTGAATATGCTGACTCAGCTTTCTCTCTGAAGTAGATATATTGATTTCCAAGTCTGTGAAACTGATTCGCAATCGTAATATTCCCGCTCTTGATTTGGTCTTCGGCTATTTCTGCTAAAATATGTTTCTCGGTAGCTTCGACGGCCTTTTTAAGTTTGCCTAACAGTTCATTCTTGTTGATATGGGTGTTCTCGTCCTTTGCGACATAGAGGCGAACACCAAATTTCTCAAGTGAAATCGCACAACTCAATCCACGATATGCAAATGGAACTATCCAGTGAGGCTTTTCTCCTCGGTAACCGAGAGGAAAATCACACAGCCCGTGAAGCACGAAAAGAATTAGATTGTTGGTTTTCAGTAAACCACCG
>DCVL01000031.1 GCA_002328035.1 Geobacter sp. UBA2189 | reverse complement strand
AATCTGCTGCCAGGTGTGATTGCCATATCTGTCCTGTTCGGCACCACATCCATGCTGTCAGTAACGGTAACCTTTGAGAAAAAGAATCACTCATTTGAACGGCTGCTGCTTGCTCCGGTGTCACTTGCATCCCTGATGCTGGCAAAGACCAGCGGGGCAATATTGTTTGGTCTGGCAAACGCCTGTGTCCCAATTGTATTGGGCTTGTTTCTGACTGATCTTTCTGGCGTTCCCTGGTTAACGGTTTTAGCTGCTGTAGTCATGATTTCAATAGCTTCAACTTTTCTTGGACTTTTTATAGCAGTCTCGGTCAACGAGGTATTTGAGGCTCAGACCTTTTCCAATTTCTTCCGATTTCCAATGATCTTCCTCTGTGGGCTTTTTTTCCCGATTGCAGCGCTTCCGATGGTTCTTCGTCCATTCTCGTACCTGTTGCCGTTAACCTACGGCGTTGATATCCTGCGGGGTGCCATCGAAGGGAAAAACAGCATGCCGCTTGGGCTGGATTTTCTGATGATTACGGTTTTCTGCATCATCCTGTTTTATGTCAGTTTGCGGAATGTAGAGAAAAAATGGATATCATAGATGGCGCTTCAGGCTTAACCATCTAATCCAAACAATCGGTAGTTCACAATTCTTCACAATACCTTCACAAGATATTTGCTTGCATCTGTTATTGTCATAACTCCGGCCAGAAGATTGCCGGAATGACAAGTTTCAAGAGTTTGCAGGAGTCACAACTATTGCTTCAATTATGAAAGGAACGGATGATGTCACTGGTCATTGCAGAACAGGTGCGAAAGATCTATCGGACTGGCGAGACAGAGGTTGAGGCGCTGAAAGGGATTGATTGTACGATTGAACCAGGCTCGTTTGTCTCCTTTGTCGGTCCCTCAGGTAGTGGTAAAACCACACTCCTTAATCTGATTGGCTGCCTTGACAAGCCGAGTGAAGGTACTCTTATAGTGAACGGAACCGATATTGCCGCTTTAAACCGAACTGAGGGAGCCTCATTCAGGGGTGAACATGTCGGGTTCATCTTCCAGGACTTTAACCTTCTTCCGGTGCTGACGGTTTATGAAAATATAGAGTACCCCCTGCTGATGGTTCAGCAGATTCCCGCAAAGGATCGTCCGGAGCGGATTCTGAGGCTTTTGAAAGCGGTGGGGATGCTTGAGCAGAAGGACAAATATCCTGACCAGATATCCGGTGGTCAGAAACAACGTGTCTCGGTGGCTCGCGCCCTGGTGACCAATCCCAAGCTGGTGCTTGCTGATGAACCGACGGCAAACCTGGATCACAATACCGCCTATCAGGTCATTGAACTGATGAAGAATATGCGGGATGAGTTTAATACCACCTTCATCTTTTCCACCCATGACCAGAAGATTGTCGGGGAGGCAGAGATTATTTACACCCTGGAGGACGGCCTGCTGACTGACCGCCAGGTGAAGGGAGGTAACGGCAATGGGTAACCTTCTTAAGATCGCCATTCGTAATCTGTTTCGTTACAAGCGGCGTACCCTGCTTACGTCATCCCTTATCACCATCGGTGTGGTGTTTGTACTGGTGTTCGTTTCAATAACCGGTTCGTTCAAGAGCATGATGATCGCCCAAAACACCGACGCCATGCTTGGTCATCTACAGATTCATCGTAAGGGATACGTGGCCTCTATTGAAAACCTGCCCCTGAACCTGAACCTGAAGCCAAAGGCAATGGCAAGACTTGAAAATATCCTGAAGGAACAGTCAGAGATCGAGGCATACTCGCCAAGAATCAAGTTTGGCGCCATGTTCAGCACCTTTGTTGAGACCACCAACATCCGGCTTAACGGGGTCTATCCCGATAAGGAATCGGCTGTAGCTCCGCTTCTACCTGCACGGGTACTGGAAGGGGAAAAGAACCTTAAAAGGGGGAATATCTGGATACCTGAGTTACTAGCCAAAGGGATGAAGGCAAAGGTTGGCGATAGCGTGGTTATCGTTGCCACTAATACGGACGGCTCGGTGAATGGTAAGCAGTTCAAGGTTGCGGGAATACTTGAGAGTGTTACAGGCCCTGGCGGACGGGATGGCTATATCCATATTGAAGATGCAGCCGAGGTGCTGCGTATGGGAGTGATGGAGATCAGCGAAGTGGCGGTAAGGCTGAAGGACTTTGACCAACTTGACTCATTCAGCGGGAAACTTTCCACCCTGTTGGCACAGGAGCTAAATCAACAGAAAAAACCGATCTTTGAGCTGCACACCTGGGAAAAGCTCTCTCCTTTTTATAACATTGCCAGGATTATTGATCTGATGACCCTTTTTATGAAACTGATGCTGATCGCCGTGGTGCTGGTAAGCATCATGAACGTGATGATCATGTCAGTTTACGAACGGATACGGGAAATCGGCACCATGGCGGCCATTGGCACGCCTCCGGGCAGGATTCTCTCAATGTTTCTGCTTGAAGGCTTATCTCTGGGGATCGGCGGGGCTATCCTGGGAAACCTGGCTGGTTCCATAATCATCTTTATTCTTAATCTGCTGAAGATTTCCTACAACTTCGGCAGGCAGCAGGGCCTGATTCTTCGGGCTGACATTAACCCTGTCGATATCATCGTGCTGTCGTTGATCGTTATAGCCATAGCGGTTATTGCCAGCCTTCAACCGGCCTTCAAGGCATCCAGAATGGAGCCGATCAAGGCGCTAAGACATGTATAACAAGAGGAGGTCTGCCATGAAACGAATGTTTGTTCTTGTTCCACTGTTACTGCTGCTGGTCTCTTTGGCCTCTGGTGCAGCTGCTGCACAGAAGATCGCGGTTTCATCCGAGGGGGCAACACCGTCGTCACTGGTGAGCTCTATTGCTGCCAGGAGTCACTATTTTATGATCTTTGACAATGACGGCAAGCTGCTTGAAGCCATTAAAAATCCATATCGAACTGCAAAGGGTAGTGCTAGCTCGCAGGTGAACAGCCTGCTGTCCGGCAAAGGGGTAACCGTTATTGTGGCTGGAGCCTTCGGTCAAAAGATGGTCATGGGCATGCAGTCAAAGGGGATCAAGTATCTGGAGTTTAAAGGAACGGTTGCTGATGCCGTAAAACAGGCGCAGCAGTGAGACAGGAGGATTTATGCGAGTTGTAGGCATCTTGCTGCTGGCTTTGTTGCTGGCATTTCCGGCATTCGCCCTGGATGGCCAGCAGTTACTCAAGCAGATTGACCGTAACCTGAACCCGGAAAGCTACGAGTCATATCGCAAGCTGATTAACATAGAGCCCAATGGAGCCCGCAAGGAGTTCACCCTGTATACCGTAAAAAAAGGAACGGACAAGGTGGCCTCCATATTTCTGGCTCCTGCCAGCGACAAAGGCCGAACCACCCTGCGGCTGGGTGAAAATATGTGGCTTCTGATCCCCAATGTGGGTAAGCCGGTGCGTATTACCTCCCTGCAGTCAGTGGTTGGAGGGGTGTTCAACAACTCCGATATTCTGCAACTGGACTACGACGCGGAATACAGGGTTGAAAAGGTGGAAGAGAAAGGCGCTGAATATCTGTTGCACCTGAAGGCAAAAAGCAGGAGTGTGGCCTACGACCGGATACGGATCTGGGCAGACAAGAGCAGAAAGTTGCCACAGAGAATTGAATGTCTGACTGAGGCCGGCATGTTGATCAAGACGATCTACTTCAAGGGAATCAAGGATTTCGGCGGATTCTCACGGCCTGCCACGATGGAGACCGATTCTCCGCTTTACAAAGGCTACAAGTCGGTAATGCTGTTTGCCAAGATCAAAAAACGTAGTTTCAAAGACGAGGTGTTTACCCTGAACGGTATGTCCAGCATTGATTCGCTGAGATAGATGGCACGTTTGCTGCTCATATTTCTGCTGCTTGTTATCGCGGCGCAGGTGGGTGCCGAGGAGTTCACCTTTGATGAGGCCGAGATCGAAAAGAATATCTGGCATCTGGGGGGGTACGCTGAGGTACGACCAGGGTTGAATCTGCTGGATCGGAATGCTGCCCAGTCCAGGCTGCGTTACTACGGCAGGCATGTTGACGATACCCTGCCTGATTTTAACGGTAAACTACTCCTTGAGGGAAGCCTGGAAAAGGACTGGCTCAAACTGTTCGCCCAGCCCAGCCTTGATTATGCCAACACAAGGCAGAGCGACTCCCTTAAGTTGACTTGGTACGAGGCTTGGGTGCAGGCCAAACCAAACGAACATTTCAGGTTTTTGGCGGGTAAAAAATCGCTACGCTGGGGCAAGGGGTATGCCTGGAACCCCGTGGCCTTCTTTGATCGCCCCAAGAATCCGGATGAACCTGAACTCTCTCTCGAAGGCTACTGGATGGCAACTGCTGATTATATCCGGAGCTTTGACGGATCACTGCAGACCGTGGCGTTCACGCCTATCCTGCTGCCGCAGGATCATGACCTGAACCATGACTTTGGCAGCAGTGATCAGATCAATTGGGGCGGAAAGCTCTATTTTCTTCTGTATGACACCGATATTGACCTGATCATGATGGGACGTGGCAGTCGCAGCGCAAGCTATGGTTTTGATTTCTCGCGCAACCTTGCCACCAATTTTGAACTGCACGGTGAGCTGGCCTGGGTGGTCAACACGAACAGAACAGTTATCAGCACAAACGGGCAGCAGGTAACAGTTAGCAGTGATGCCGTCAGTTGGCTGCTGGGAGCCCGCTATCTGACTGGACAGGACACCACCTATATACTGGAGTACTACCGCAATGGTAACGGATATACCCAAGCCGAGATGGATATGTACTATAGCCAGGTTAACCAAGCCTGGGTAACATGCCAGCAATCCGGAGCAAGCAGCCAACTACAGCGTCTGGGGCAAAACCAGTCTTATGGCCGCCCTGCAACAATGCAGGATTATCTGTATCTGCGGATTGCCCAGAAGGAACCATGGGACATTCTCTACTTTACACCGGCGCTGACCTCTATTGCCAACCTGCGTGATAGAAGTTTTTCACTTGCACCTGAACTGATCTATACTGGCATAACCAATCTGGAGTTGCGGCTTAAGGGGACGGCTCTTGTCGGCTCTCCATATAGCGAGTTCGGCGAGAAGCAGAACGATGCTCGAATAGAGTTCAGGGTTCGCTACTATTTTTGATAATGGTATCCCTTTGACAGAAGAAACCAGGTTTGAATCCATAGAACACAGGTACGCTGTAAGTTAAAATCATCGTACTCTCCAATCTTGCTCTCCATAATTGACATTTACTTTCGTTGGGGTATCCTTTCGAAGGCGGCTTACTTTGTTTAAGCGTTGGAGGCCTTATGAAGATCCTGTCCCTTGCCTTGTTATTCACCTACATCATCCTCTCTTCATCCTGCTCCCTGGCAAATGATAAAATAGGTCAGATCCATACTATGAAAGGTGATGTAACGATCATACGTGGTACGACTGTTTTGCCTGCCAATATTGGAACTCCACTACAAAAAGGTGATCTTGTTCGCACCGGCAAGCCTGGAGCTGCAGGGATTGTTCTTACCGATGATTCCACCTTTTCCATGGGGTCAAATAGTGAACTTGCTCTTAAAGAGTATGCCTTTAATCCTAAAGAGGGGAAATTCTCTCTTGTAGCTCGAATGGTTAAGGGTACGTTTGCCTACCTGTCAGGCCTTATAGGCAAGCTTTCACCAGATTCAATCCAGCTGAGCATACCCGATGCTACCATTGCCATACGGGGCACAAAGTTGCTGGTTGAAGTTCAGAAGTAGTCCCATCTGAATACTTTTAATGAAAAGGAGAATCTCAATGCGAACAAGGTTATACCTGTTATCAGCAATAATCCTCCTTTTTTGCCTTCTCACCGGTTGTGCTGCAAACCGGACGGTTGTTCTTGTGCCTGATCCTGATGGGCATACTGGCAAAGCTGAGGTAGCAACTACTGCAGGCAAATGTCTGCTGGAAAAACCTGATGACATCACTCATATTTCTGATTCATCATCTCCACCAGAGCCTGTTTCAACAGCTACCAAGGAGTATATCTCTGCTACCTTTAGTGAGGTCTTGGCGATTGAGCCACTTCCTTCAGAAAAGTTTATACTGTTTTTTGAAACCGGTTCGTTGAAACTTACTGAAGATTCTCAGAAAACTATTTCAGTAATACTTGATGCCATTAACCGACGTTCTGCTCTTACAGTTACAATCAGTGGCCATGCCGACGCCTCCGGTTCTACACTCATTAATGACAGGATTGCATTTGAAAGAGCCGGTATGGTTCAAGGAATGCTGCTACAAAAAGGGGTTGATCCAAAAAGAATGACCCTAACATCCCACGGCAAGGCAAATCCTGCTGTTCCAACTCCAGATGGTGTTGCAGAACCCCGTAACAGGCGGGTTGAAGTTGTTATACGATAGCTTTAAGCCAGAATGCCTTCTATCGCTTCCGAACTGACAAGACCAAAACATGGCCCCTTTCATATCAGGGGTGGGCGTTCCATTCTTGTTGGCACAGGTATCTTTCTCACTATATGCAGTGCGCTTCTCCTCGTTTTACAACCGTTATTGATCAGGCAGGCTGAACTCCGCATATATGACCTGATGCTCTCTGCACGTAACTCTCCACCCCTATCTGACACGGTAGTGATAGTTGGCATTGATGAGGAGAGTCTAAAGACCTACGGGCAGTGGCCTTGGCCAAGGTATCGGACAGCGAGGCTCCTGGAGAGTTTGTATAAGTCAGGAGCAAGGGTTGTAGCTCTGGATTTTCTGATGCCAGAGCCTGATCGTACCTCTCCAGAAGTTCTTGAATTTGAGCGTCGCAGGGATCTTGAACCAACTGCCGTCAGGGTTCCCCAAGCAGAAATACGCGACAGTAACTCAGAAAGACTATCAGAAGCATTCTCTAAAGGTAACACAGCATTAGGGTTTTTCTTTGATTTTAATAAGTCAAACGAGCCTCAAAGAGCTGAGATACCTTTGCTGCCAGAAGGAATTGTAATTACCAAAGGCATGGGAAGCGATGGGGGATTTCTCCGTCCTGCAGGACTTATCCGGAGTACTAGCCAGTTAAACAAAGCTGCTAGCGCCGAAGGCTTTACAAACGCTATGCATGACTGTGACGGTGCACTCAGAAGGGTTCCGATGCTGTTGCCATACAGAGGAACCCTATACCCCTCATTAGGTCTCTCCGCTCTAATGCTCGCATCAAATGTGCGTAGCCTGGAACTAACCCGTAAATCTGCTGAAACCACTTTAGTCTGGGGAAAACATCGCATTCCGCTTGATGATAAGGGGAATCTTCTGATTGATTTCCGCAGTGAGAAAACCGGATTTCCCTTTTTTTCGGCTCGTTCTGTACTTGAGGGTCAGCTTCCACCTAAAGCACTGCAAGGAAAGATCGTACTACTTGGTTCATGGGCCAAGGGACTGGGAGACTATCATCTGGTTCCGTCAGGAAAATCAGTCAGTGGTCTTTTAATTCAGGCAACGATTATTGATAATATACTGTCTGACAGTTTTATTTTACGCCCTGGGTGGGTCAGAGGCGCCGAGCTTTTTGCAGTATTACTATTCGGCACAATCAGTTCCTGGTTGCTTAGCAGGCCAGGCTTCATACTATCCCTGCTGACTGTAATAGTAACAAGTTCAGTCTGTTATCTGGGAAGCAGGCAATTGCTTGTTGAGAAGGGGATATATCTTTCCCCTTTGTTTTCGACACTCACGCCTGTCATTATCATGACGTTCTTAAGCCTCCTGAAATATGCCATAGAAGCCCGCAAGCTTCACGAACGAACCGTTGACCTTATTGAGGCTCAGGATACAATTATAGTCAGTATGTCAGCTCTTACAGAGACTAGAGACAAGGAAACAGGCGGTCATATTTTGCGTACCAGGAGTTATGTGGAGCTGCTGGCCAGAAAGATGGCCAAACTTCCAGATTACAGTGAACTTGATGAAACAAGTATCCAGCTCTTGGTAAAATCTGCTCCACTACATGATATTGGCAAGGTAGGGATTCCTGACGAAATTCTTCACAAGCATGGAAAGCTAACGGATAAAGAGTATGAGATTATGAAAAATCATACAGTGATTGGGGTAGAAGCCCTGAACAAAACCATAGGAGCTATGGGGCATCCTGAAAACAACAAATTCCTGCACTATGCAAAGGATATGATTGCATCACACCATGAAAGGTGGGATGGAAATGGATATCCATATCGCTTGAAAGGGAGGGATATACCTATTGCTGGACGACTTATGGCAGTGGCTGATGTTTATGATGCTCTAACAGCCCGGCGGATCTACAAAGAGGCTTTTTCTCATGAGAAGGCAGTGGACATTATAATACAAGATTCAGGCAAGCAGTTTGATCCTGATGTTGTTGAGGCATTCATTTTCTGTAACGAAGAATTTCGGAGAATTGCGGAACGGAATATTTAAAATTTCACTGATATTGCTGTCTGAACTGCCAGATAGTATGGTAGTTATTATCAAACCTGTTGTTAAGGCAGGCAGATTATCTTTTCTGGGAGCATCTGATGCGTAAAGCCGTTATTCTCTATAGCTCAGGTCTTGATTCCACAACCTGTATGGCCATTGCACAGGCTGAAGGGTTTGTTCCATTTGCTGTAAGCTTTGATTATGGTCAGAGGCATCGCCATGAGCTTGACCTTGCCCGCGCCAATGCAGAAAAAATAGGTGCCCAGGAACATCTGGTTGTTGCGTTTGACCTGCGGCAGGTCGGAGGCAGCGCCCTTACGAGTCAGATTGATGTACCAAAAGATGGGGTAGGAAGTGAAATTCCGGTCACTTACGTGCCGGCTCGTAATACCATCTTTCTTTCCTTTGCCCTCGGCTGGGCAGAGGCAATCGGAGCGTTTGATATATTCATAGGGGTAAATGCTCTTGATTATTCCGGTTACCCTGACTGTCGCCCTGAATTTATTGAATCTTTTGAAAGGATGGCAAATCTGGCGACAAAGGCAGGTGTTGAAGGAACCGGCAAGTTTAAAATCCATACCCCCTTGATTAACTTAACAAAGGCTCAGATCATAAAGCGTGGGATTGAGCTTGGGGTTGATTACAGTCAGACCCATTCCTGCTACGACCCTACCCCTGAAGGACTCTCTTGCGGCAGATGCGACTCCTGCCGTCTTCGACTTAAAGGTTTTGCAGAAGCAGGTCTGAAGGATCCCCTGAAATATGCCTGATGATGCATGGAAAACTTGACTTCTACTCCGCCTTTCCGGCTTCTGACCATACCAATATTTATCAAGGCATGATATACAGTTTAACCGTCGGCATTATCTCCAATCCGCTCGACAATGTTGCGCTATTGCCTTTAACTTGAGGCAGGAAAAACAAGGAACCCAGAAAATGAAGTTTATTGATGAAGTAACCCTGCACTGCGCCTCAGGGCATGGTGGAGCCGGTTGTGTCTCTTTCAGGAGGGAGAAATTTATCCCTTTTGGCGGCCCTAACGGTGGCGATGGCGGTCGTGGCGGAGATGTTATATTTGAGGCTACATCAGCACTCTCCACCCTTCTTGAGTTGCGCCACAAGCCGCACCAGAAGGCAGAGCGTGGCAGACATGGGATGGGCAAGGATCGCCACGGGGCAGCAGGAGAGGATCTGCTCATAAAGGTGCCGGTTGGCACTATCATCAAAGATATAGAGACTGAGGAGATCCTGGCAGATCTTACAGAGAATGGACAGAGAATAGTATTATTGCAGGGAGGAAGAGGAGGACAGGGCAATGCACGTTTTGCGACATCCACCAACAAGGCTCCAAAGTTCGCACAGCCTGGAGAAGAGGGGCAGGAAAAGAACTTGCGCCTTGAACTTAAACTAATGGCTGATGTCGGACTGCTCGGGCTGCCAAATGCCGGGAAATCAACCTTAATATCAAAGGTTTCAGCCGCAAGGCCAAAGATTGCAGATTACCCGTTCACTACACTGGCTCCTTCACTTGGAGTTGTGCCTTATAAAGGCTTCCGTTCCTTTGTTATGGCCGATATACCCGGAATTATCGAAGGGGCACATGCAGGCGCAGGTCTTGGCCACAGATTCCTGAAACATCTGGAACGTTCAGGTATTCTGGTTCATCTGGTAGATATTTCATCTATTACAGAGTCTGACCCTTACGCCGATTTTGAAGCGGTCAATCGTGAACTCTCCCTGTTCAGCGAAGAACTTGGCGGCAAGTCGCAGATCGTCGCCTTGACCAAGATGGATCTTCCTGAAGTCAGGGGAAATCTGTCGGATGCAAAAAAATGGTTTAGCATCAGAGATATTCCTGTATATCCTGTTTCTTCAGCAACCGGAGAGGGGATAGAGACGCTTCTGGATGCAATTGCCAAACGGCTCTGGTCAGCCCCTGAGGAGAGATTGTGATGCGCAGTGAACAACTTGCAAAGGTGCGCCGTGTAGTCATAAAGCTTGGAAGTCGTGTTCTTACTCTTGACAACGGGGGACTGGACTATGATGTTATATCTGGAATATGTTCTGAAATAGCGGTGTTACACAAAAGTGGACTGGAGATTATACTGGTCTCATCCGGCGCTGTGGCGGCTGGGCGTGCAGCTCTTCGTTCCTCAGATAACTCCATGACAATTCCTCAAAAACAGGCGGCAGCAGCAGTAGGACAACCACTTTTGATGCAGGCATATCAGCAGGCATCAGCCCCTTTTTCCCTTCTTACAGCCCAGATCCTTCTGACCGCTGATGACCTTGCAAACCGGAAACGTTTCCTTAATGCCCGTACAACACTGGAATCACTTCTTGCCTCTGGTGTATTGCCGATTATCAACGAGAATGACTCGGTAGTTGTCTCCGAGATCAAATTTGGGGATAACGACAACCTCTCAGCACTTGTAACAAGCCTGGCAGAGGCGGATCTTCTCCTGATACTTACCGATATAGAGGGACTGTATACCGCCAACCCTGAAAAAGATCCTGAAGCAAAGTTCATCCCTCTTGTTCGGAGCATTACCCGCGATATTGAACTGATGGCAGGAGGTAGCGGCTCCTCTGTAGGGACTGGAGGGATGGCTACAAAGATAAGTGCGGCCAGAAAAGCTTCCCGTTTTGGGGTGCCAACTATTCTGGCTCCAGGCAAACAACCTGGAGTTGTCACCGGCATACTGTCAGGAAAAGAGATTGGAACCATCTTTCTACCGGCAAAGGAAGGATTGAATCGCCGTAAGCACTGGATAGCCTATACTTTGCGTCCTTCCGGTAAACTGAAGGTTGATTCAGGAGCAGTGGCAGCGCTTGTAAAAAAAGGAACCAGCCTATTGCCTTCCGGCATTACAGATGTTGAAGGTCGTTTTGAACGTGGAAATTGCGTCCGTATCTGCAACTCTGAAGGTGTTGAGTTTGCACGGGGACTGACAGATTACACAAGTCTGGAGATTGCCCAACTGGCGGGTCACAAAAGCTCTGAGATAGAGCAGGTTCTTGGCTATCGCTACGGGGATGAGGTTGTGCATAGGGACAATCTCGTGCTGATTTAAAATCCCCCCCTGTCCGAGATGGAAAGGGGGGGAGATTGGGTAGATAGTATCAATCAGGGTCTTTTTACGGTAACTGCAGCCCCAGGGAAACTCTCTTTAACCTGAAGTACTGTCTGAAGCACCTCAACAGAACCTTTCAGAGGTTTATCGTCAGTTCCTTCTTTAACAACAACCTTAAGACTACGTTCAGTCAACTGTCCGTTCTGTAGCGATTCAATCCTGCATGCAGCCAACTGCTCATTCTCCACCCAGCAGCCATTACCGCCAGCATCAACAAGCTTGAGATTCTTTGGAAGATTAATCCTCAGGTCAATCTCTTTTGCCAATTTTGAACCAACATTTAACAGGATGACTTTGTAGTCAAGTTTTTCACCAATAACAGGATTTTTCTGCTGGAGCCTCGAAACTGCTCTCAGCAGAGGGGCAGCAGTTGTTACGCTCATTTTATGGGTTTTGCTGATATCAGGGAACCTTGTTGAGGTAACCTTTGCAGAAACCATAATTCTGGAGCCATCAACCCGATCCGCCGGCATTTTAAATAAGATGGCAAGGTCTGACTTTTTATTCGGCTTCAGGGTTATTTTTTGGATTGGCTGATTATTCTCATTTGCAAGTACAACTGAACCTTCTACTCCGGCAGGTAGGAGAGGCTCAACAGAGAACTCTTCCGTCTCCTTCCCCTGATTAAACAACTGGAAAGGAACCTGAGCTGCGGCATTTGCCTCAATTGGAGCGATTTTATCGCCTGCATCAAAGGCAAACCTGATGCCGTCTCTTGCCGCTTTGATTGCCGCCAGACGCTCATGCTCACGTCGTTCTGCTTCTGCCTTCTCTCTTGCAATTCTATCTCGTTCAGCCCGTTCACGCGCCAGACGTTCCTGTTCTGCCTTCATAGCTATTGCGCGTTCTACAGCAAGTTTTTCATTACGCACCTTTAGCACTGCAGCATGGAGCTGCTTATTTGGAAGAAGTTTTTCACCAGCTTCTTTACGCTTTGCCAGGCTCTGCAGTTCCTGTTCTATGGAAGCTGCCAGAGAGCTGCTGCCATAATCCTTGTTAAAAAGGAGAACAGTATGGGCTGCCGAAGCATTGTCTCCAGAGTTATGTTGCGCCCTTGCCTTCATAAGGAGTGATACGTCACGGAGTGGAGAATCTGGGTAAAGTTCTTCAAGATTTTTAAGCTTCTGGATGCTTAACAGATAATCCTTTTCCTGAAAGGCTGTAAATGCCTCCATAAAAAGGGACGAATCATCCATATCTGCCTGAACTGAGGCAGGGAACACCAGTACAAGAATAATAAGCAGTGATAGAACAGTTTTTACTAAATTGCGGTGGCTGAAGTGAGCTTGCATATAAATTACTCCACGAAGCTTTTTAATTTCTTGCTGCGGCTTGGATGGCGAAGTTTACGCAACGCCTTGGCTTCAATCTGTCTGATCCGTTCACGAGTAACCTCAAAATCCTGTCCAACCTCCTCCAGGGTATGGTCGCTCTTCTCTCCGATGCCAAATCTCATCCTTAAAACCTTTTCTTCCCTAGGGGTAAGGGTGGCAAGAACACGAGAGGTCTGTTCAGATAGATTGGCCTTTATAACCGCCTCAAGCGGATTGACGACTGCCTTGTCCTCAATAAAATCTCCAAGGTGGGAATCTTCTTCTTCCCCAATGGGAGTTTCCAGAGAGATCGGTTCCTTCGCTATCTTCAGAACCTTACGAACCTTTTCCAGTGGAAGCTGCATACGGTCGGCGATCTCTTCAGGGAGAGGTTCCCGTCCATTCTCCTGAACCAGCTGACGACTTGTGCGGATAAGCTTATTTATGGTTTCAATCATATGTACAGGAATCCGGATGGTGCGAGCCTGATCAGCAATGGCGCGGGTTATTGCCTGACGTATCCACCATGTTGCATATGTGGAAAACTTGTAGCCACGCTGGTATTCAAACTTGTCCACCGCCTTCATAAGTCCGATGTTGCCTTCCTGGATCAGGTCAAGGAACTGTAGACCACGATTTGTGTACTTTTTTGCAATTGATACAACAAGACGTAAATTGGCTTCAATCAGTTCCGATTTGGCAATTCTTGCCTTGTGTTCCCCTTCACGGATGGCGCGAATAGCCTTGGAAAGCTCAGTAGCCTTGAAGCCTGATTCCTGCTCGACCTTGGACAACTTGCGGGCGGCGTTCCTCACCCTTCTTTCAACCTTCTGGAACTCATCTTCATTCAGCTTGAAAGGTTTAAGGGCAGCCAGTCCCTTTGTTTCATCAATCCGGAACTTTTCAACAAGGTCATTCAGCTTGTCCTGAGGAATAATATCATGCACCTCGGCAAGTTCATGCCTTACCCTTGTAACCTTTGATGAGAGCTCCTTGAGGCGATCGGCAACCCTGGTTATGTGACGATCCTTCAGGCGTAGCGAACGGAGCAGTTCTGCCAGAGTCTCCTTTGTCTCTTTGATCTGCTTCTCAATCTCTTTTTTCTTTGGCGCAGACTTTGTTGCCTCTTGTGAGGTTAAAAGTTCTGTTATCAGCAGATCGCTTGCGGCAATGGCATCTATAACCTCAATAAGCCGGAGTTTCTGGGTGTCCTCCTGTTCCTCTTCAATATCCACATCCGCATCTTCTTCAATATCTTTACTTATTTCAGACGGGTTAATCTGTAATTTACGGAGCCTGTCACCCAGAGAGAGCACTTCTTTTACCGTAATAGGGGTGTTAAGAATGATTCCGGCCACCTCACGATCCCCGTCCTCGATCCTTTTGGCAATTTCTACCTCACCTTCACGAGTCAGAAGGGATACGGAACCCATTTCTCTAAGGTACATCCTGACAGGATCACTGGTTCTGCCTATTACCCCTGGCTCAAATTCGATCTCTTCCGATTCCCCTTCGGATTCTTCCTCCCCCTCTTCAAGATCAATCTTGGCCTTCGGGATCTTCACTTTTTGGGAAGAGTCAACAATCTCAATATCCATATCACCAAACATGCCCATGACATCATCAATCTGTTCAGTAGCAATATCAGGGGGGAGGATATCATTTACCTCATCAAAGGTCAGAAAGCCTTTCTCTTTACCTATATCAATCAACTGCTTGACTTCATCCATATCTTTTTTGGCCATTTGGTTGGTTACCTTTATGGAAATGCAAATATTTTTAATTATAAGGCCGATTTCCGATTACGCAACTGATCGGCAGATTTCAACAATTCTTGATATTCATCGCTGTCTACAGGCAGTGTGCCCAACCTGACAGCAATCTGTTTAAGCTCTTTTGTACGAGCCTTTTTAAGCCTCTGGAGACAGTCATTAAAGGCGCCTCGCCAGTCTTCCATCCCTGACAGATGCTGATCTGTCATGCCAAGTCGTGCGGCAAGTTCCCGCTCTGTTGACTCTTTTAATCTTGAAATAACACTAATCCAGATCCCTGACTGGTCAGAATCCTGGTTTGCCTCCATAATCAGAGCTTCTGCCAGAGGGCGATGCAGCTCATCAAACAGTTCGTTGCAGCCCAGACCGGATACCTCTTCCCTTGCTCCGGCAAATACAGCCATAAGCCCAAGCAACATCTCCTGAACTCTGTCCCTGTTAAGAGGTTTTTCGCGCTTCCAATGAGCCGGCTCATTATGAACAGGCTTCTTTGCATCCATCTGATTCATAACCTGACGATGGAATTTGCCCAGGTTATCAATATCCAACAGGCGACAAACCTCTTTTTCGTAAAGATCCCGCTCAATAGTCTCCGATATCCTGCTTAATCTCGGAACTATCTCGAGAGCCAGCCGTGTCTTGTTGTCTGTCGAGCTTGGTGGGGTCTTAGCCATAAGCCATTGCAAAAACTGCTCAAAGGCCGGTCTGGCTGAAGCAACCCGTTTATTGAACTCATCAGCCCCGTAACGCCGCAGAAAGCTATCCGGATCTTCCTCCTGCGGTAAACCGACAACGTAAACCGGCAAGGACTGCTCAAGACAAAGCTCCATAGCCCTTACGGTAGCCTTGCGTCCTGCACTGTCACCATCAAAGAGCAGACAGACCCTCTCTGCATGTTTCTTCAGCAGGGCTATATGGCCATCGGTAAGCGCTGTTCCGCAAGTTGCCAAAGCGTTACGTATACCGGCGCGGTAAAGAGCCAGATGGTCAAAATATCCCTCTACTATAATGACTGTTCCGGTTTTGCGGATATCACGCAGAGCAAGATCAACCCCGAACAGTATGTTGCTTTTATGGTAAAGCGGAGACTCCGGTGAATTTATATATTTGGGCAGACTGTTATCCAATACCCTGCCGGCAAAACCTATAGGATGCCCCTGATTATCCCTGATCGGAAAGATCAGACGGTTATGCAACAGCTCGTACCAGCCTCGCTCCCCTTTGCGGATTATACCAAGCTGTTCTGCCAGCTCCAAAGGAAGCTCTTTTGACTTCAGAAGCCTTACAAGAGCATCCCTTCTTTCAGGTGCGTAACCAAGTCCGTAGGCTGATTCAGTTTCCCTGTCGACTTCCCGCTCTTGCAGATAACGCCTGGCCTCTGCCCCTTCCGAGCCGTTAGTCAGAGAATCCCTGTAATATTGAGCGGCAAGAAGCATGATTGAGCGCTGCTGTTCACGCTCCAGGCGATTCTTTTTTTCGGCATCAGATAACGGGCGATCCTCAATTACCACACCAGCTCTGGCCGCCAGCTTATTAAGTGCCTCCGGAAAGCTTAACCCCTCTATCTTCATAACAAAGGAAAAAATATCCCCGCCAGTCCCGCAACCAAAACAATGAAATATCTCTTTGGCAGGATTAACGGTAAATGAAGGGGTCTTTTCGTTATGGAACGGGCAAAGCCCCATAAAATTGGCTCCGCTCCGCTTCAGGGATACATATTCTCCAATCAAATCAACGATAGAAAGTCTCTCGGCGACCTCTCTGACTTTGTCATTACGGTTCATGGACTCTGCAACTTCAGTGACTTGGCTCGATCAATCGCCATACCGCCAAATTGCGCCAACGGGTAGGCTACAGAATGCTTTTTTACTGTATCCTTGAAAGTGAATACAAAAGGGGCGGCAATCACGGAATAAAAAACCATACCTAAAACCAGTGAACCTTCAATAAGACCCAAAGCCATACCGCCCAGACGATTAACCCAGCCCAAAAGCGCAAGCTTTAGGAGACGTGTCAGCAGGTTACCAAGAATATGAGCGGCAAGCCCTGCTAGAATCAGCAGAGCTACAAATGCTATCATCCTTGACGCTACGGGCGGTATTGTTCCCTGAAGCAGCATGGCAACTTTTTCGTGAAACATAAAGGCGAGCCATCCGCCCAACAGTACAGCAGCCAGGGATGCAGCCTCTTTCACGAGTCCACGAAGCAATCCACGGAGCCCTCCCAGGGCAAGTATGGTCAGGATAGAGGTGTCAAGCAGGCTCATAGTTGCTTCCGTAGAAATTAGACGGCAACGGGGCTTTCTTACGAAAGCCCCGTTTGCAATGCATGCCGGATCATTGGTGGGAGGTCAGGAATAAGATCCGGCTTGGACAAAGGCCGTTAATCTATCATCTTGCGCTGTTTCTTCAATGCACGCTTGCGAGCGGCAATAGCCTTCTTCTTACGTTTGATACTGGGTTTTTCATAATGCTCGCGCTTGCGAACCTCAGAAAGTATCCCCGCCTTTTCGCACTGTTTCTTGAACTTTTTCAGAGCGAGATCAAATGGTTCGTTTTCTCGAATTCTTACTCCTGGCATCCATAATCCCTCCCTCCATCGTAAGATACGTGTATGCAAACAACATGACGCTGTTAACAATGCCCAGGTGTATTTTTTGTGAGCTTCGTATACTAACAGCAATTTTTATGATGTCAACCAAATAAACCCAAAATCAGCAGTTCAATAACACAAGCATGAAAGCAGCTGTAACTCCTGCTTGTAAACGACTCATCTGCAAGCTCTTTGAGTTGATGCGTTTAGTCAAATCCTGAACTTATAAGGAAGCAGAAGGGATTTATATCCTCAAACGAAATATTCTTGCTTTAGCCGAGGCAGTCCGTGTTCCCCTGAATCGGTTGCCGTATACCTGAAGAGCACCTGCCGGTTCAAGGGATATCTCCACAGTGGGGGTCTTTATCCCGCCTTCATTCAGGCTCCATGAAAGTGATACTTCTTCTCAGTCTCTTTGATCAGCTGTTCATACTCCTTGTCTGAAAGCCCCTGTCTGCCTGATTGTGCGGCAAGCTTTTTTGTCAGGCTTATGATCAGATAGCTCTGCTCCGCTACAACAAGATCCGTAAAGCGCTGAATCAGTTCTGCTGCCTTAACGGGGCTCTTTTGGAATAATTTCAGGTAGCTCTGTTCCATCTCGGCCTGTCGGGCTGTAGTCCGTTTTTCAAAACTGACAATGGCTTTATGTACCTGCGGTGCCAGACGGGGATAATCCTGTAGCACCAGAGCCTGTAGCTTGCGGTACTGCCAGAACAGTGAGTCACCGGAGATGGTGCCGCGATTGCCCTGATACGCCTTGGGCACCTTGCGCAAACCGGAATAGAACGGGATATAGGCCGACAGGTCGGTCATGCCGATGGCGATATACTGAATCACAGCGATATCAGAGGGGAGGTCAGTTCTGGTTTGGGTGATGTGAGACAGGGCAGTACGCATGACAGAGATCGGCCGATACGGTTCCTTTGGATTCTGATGCAGGTACGGATCGTGGGCAGTGCCGTTGTAATGGTTGCGCAGTGCCTGTTTCAGATCCTGCACCGTCAGCTTTCGGTTGGGCTGGACAAAGACCGGATACAGGCCATCCTCTTTGCTGTAGGAGATGTCGGCAAAGAACTTCAGCAGTTCTCGCACCCTGGGGTAGTTGTAGGTGTGGTCATGCTTGATGTCACTGACGCAGCAGGTAAAGAAATTGAACGACCCCTTTGCAGGATCGTACAGCCTGTTTTTAACGGCAAACTCATGTAGACCGGGCGAGGAGAGAACCTGCATCGGATCGTCAAAGTCAGCCTGCTGGAACCTGCCCTGATTTGCTGAAAAAAACACCGACTGTTCAGGTATCCGCTGAGCCAGCCAGTGATGGCCTGAGGCGGTTTCCAGATACCAAGCCTCATTGCGGTCACTAAACGCTACACCAAACCCTTCTCCTGCCCCTGTCTGTTCAATCATTCTGCCAAGCAACTTTACCCCATCCTTGGCGGAAACCGCATATGGCAGTATCACCGAGGTGATGGAATCTTCGGTCAAACCGGTCTTCACCAGGTAAGGATCAGCCTTCAACGCCTGATCGCTGTTAAAGATGGTCTCGGTGGCAGAGATAGCCACGCCGAACTGGTTTATGCCGGTCTCGGCAAACGATAGGTTCTTTTTACCCAGTGATTGCCAATGGGGGAAGGCTACATAGCCCAAGGCATTGGGTGGCAGCTTCATCGTAAAGGTATTGTTTTCTGGGTTGCTAACGGAGTTTCCCACAAAGAATCCGGCCTCTTTACGGGCTGGAAACAGCGCCATGTTCTGCGTCTCTGTGGAGTCACCCGTGTCCTCGTTACGGGCGATCATGATCGAGCCGTCTGCCGTGGCCTGTTTACCCACAATAATGGTGGTACAGGCATCGGCCAGAGAGAGTCCAAGGAAAAAAGAAAACAAGAGAACAGATGTAACTTTACTCTTCATATAGCACCTCATTTCTGTTCTGATTCTGCAGGGGTTTGGGGTTTGGAGGTGGCTGTGGACTCTCCTCCGAGGCCTATGCTCCAGGCTCCTTCCGTGCCAGAGAAGAGACCGCCCTGCGGCCCCTCTTCACGATGGTTTGGGGCTTTCCACGGCTTGATGCCGCTACAGCCGGTGATTGTTATCACAAGTATGACAGCTGCAATCAAGCGGATCAAAACTTCACCCGTGCGCCAAAGGTGCCGATATTGATGTCCGAAACAGGGATGTCAGCTGTTCTGTCAAGTGAGAAGATACGGTACTGCAGGTAAAGCTCGGTTGCGTATTTTTCAAAGGACTGAACCACCGCTCCACCGACGGAGTATCCCTTGTCACCTGTGGCAGCCATATCCCTGCTTCTGGTATAGTCGATACCAAAGGCGGTAGAGCCCAGGCTCGTCAGGTTGGTCAGCCATCCCAGTTTTGCATAGAGATTGGTGCCATCATTCCTCTGTTTTTGCTCCAGTAGTCCTGCTGCAAGTGTCAGGTTGAGGCCGCTTGTGGTATGTAGCAGTGAGAAGGAACCGTCGTACTGTAGCCCAGCACCGTCCAGTTTAGGATTGGCCAGTCCAAAGCCACCCGCGGCCTGAAATCCGTAGCCTTCTC
>DCVL01000050.1 GCA_002328035.1 Geobacter sp. UBA2189 | reverse complement strand
CCACCGAAATTCTTAATCAACTTGATGCAGTTAGTCGGAACCTTGAAATACTGCGTATGGCTCTTGTAGGGGCAATACCAGACGGCGGAATGGATGATTATCACGCCCAGAGTTTCTCTGAATTTTGCTGGGAATCAAAACACCAAGTGGACGAAATTTATCACCTTATTAAGAGTCAGACAAAGCCAGGCCATGCAGCAGCCTGAGAAATGAAAGGAACAACCACCATGCAAAACGAAACTGTAAGCGAACGCCTGCAACAACTGGCATATCAGCACGCAATATTGCGGCTGGCACTTGTATCCGCCACAAAAGAAGGGATGCAGGATTTTGAAAACGAAGCCTTGGGAATGTTCGCTATCAACCTCGAAACCGAGATCCTTAGCATCATCAAGCAGCATGACAAAGAAATGGAGCAACAGAAAGGACAACACAATGCTCAAAGATGACTTGATAGCAGACCTTGAAGGCATAGCTGAGGATCAAAGATTACTGCTTTTGAGCCTTATCGCGATGCAAACCGCAAAAGGAGAGAAGAACAAGGAGCGGCACGCCTTCAGCCTTCAGGCCGCTGAACATTTAGCCGAACTTGTAGGCGAAAATATTGACAGGTTTGGCGACGACCTTAAGGCCTTTTTGGCCGCAAATACGAAAGGACAGCACCATGACAACGCCACAGGTTAACCGTAACGTCACCCTTGACGAAATTGCACAACATGTGCGCCAGACAGCAGACGCCCTGTTTAAATGGGATCAGGACGCCGTCAGCGATCATTTTATAGAGCTTTACGACCTGCTGTTTCCCGATGGATCACGACCCGCCACCCCTGAAGAGATTGCAGGGCTTGAAATGGAACCCCCTGCTGACTACCTGATCTTACAGAATGATGACCTGTCCCGAACCGACCGCACTGAGTCTGAAACCCTGGAACTACTGCATGAAGTTCAGAATCAGATACTTGACGGCGAGCGGGAACCGGCAGCGTTTCTGGAGGCCATGGAGCTGATGTACCGCATATCCCGCCAGTACACCGCAGCCAGTGAACAGGCAGCACAGAGGGCAGAACAGGCTGAGGCCCGTCTTCTGCAGATGATGCAGCAAAACCAACACCTGCTGGGACTACTTAACCTGATTTCTCAAGGTGCAGACAAATGCACCCCTAACTATACCAACTGAGGGCACAAACATGCAGCTAACCAAAGAGCAATTATCCGACAAACACCACCATCTGATGGCAGCCAGGATCAAGCTTTTCATGCGTCGAGACGAAGGGCAGCAGCGGCTGGCAGAAATAGAACAGGAGTACCCCGACCTGCTGGTTGAATACGCCAACGGCAGCAAGGACGCCGCCGACCTACAAGCGCTTGAAATGGAAAAGATTCAACTGACCGCAGCAGCACAGGCTCCCTACAACACCGCTGCCAAACAGTTTGACAACCGCATAAAGGCGGTACGGCTTGCCCTTGACAACATCAACAACATTGAACGGTTGCGGAAACAGGATGCCGATTTCGGTATTTTCTTCAACACGATCCTACGCCGCCGCAGCCTGCAGTCAGGCGACGAAGAACAGCTCCGGTCATATACCTGCAATCAGTCGCAATTCAAAGAACCGGTTAACCGTTTAATTGATCAACTGAACGATTTCAGCATGCGGGGATACGGCGCCACGCCTGTACCGTTTGAACAGATTGTTACAGTACCTGAGCTACCGGAAGAACCGGACTCCAGCGAAATATTAGTAAGCTTGTAAAGGAGCAATACCATGGCAGACAAAACAATGAAACAAGGAATAGCCGGTGCCTCATACGACACCAGCAAAGTATTTGACCCTTCAAAACAGCAGAAAAAAATAACAGAAACCCCTGCTATTGCAGGTTTGGCAGCTTCCCCCACGGATGGCTTCAGTACAACTGCAGGCTTTAACTATTACAAACAAAACCAGATACCAAGTACATCACCCGTTGAACCCATAGCAGGCTATAAGCCGGGTACATCTCCACAAGGTGGAACACTACCCCAAAACCCGACACAGGCAATAGCAGACCCACCGGCAACATCTGTCAACCGACCACAAGTACAGCCCATTGCCGGTTTTAGTATCGCCGGTTCTGGTGCCTCTGCTCCAGGCGGCAATAGCCTTATCAGCACACCCAAGGCTATTGCTGGCATAATGCCAGACAACCTGCAGACCCTGGGTAAAATGCAAGAATCAGGCATGTCTACAGACGGCGTGCGCCGGATGGATGCAATCAACCAGCGCACCATTGCCGGTATCGGAACATCAGGCAACAGCCTGCTTGACGACAAGGGGAGAAACTATAACGAACAGGTGGCACACGCCAACGAAGTGAATGCCAATACCATGCAGCAGATGGGAAATATCAGCGACAAGCAAAAGTTTGATATGACCTTTGTTGGTAAAGCTAATGCCAGTAATCCATCGTACCGCAATGCGATGCTAACCCGCTCTCAATGGGAAAAGGACAACGCCAACGGTCAGCAGGTACTCAGCAGAAACAAGGATTTAAGCATTGCGGGGGTGGAGCTGGCAAATGACCGCTACAAAACCGACCAAACCCTTGCCGGTGAAAAATATACAGCAGATATGAAGCTGGCCGGTGAGCATATCAAGTCTGACGCAGATCTGGCAAAGTCAGTTGTAGCAAAACGCGAAAAAGCACAGGAGCAGCAACAACAGCAGTACACCGACCGAGTAAAAGGTCTGGTCTCTGACTGGAGTAAACTGAATGTTCCCACCGATGTAGCCCCGAAACTTAACTACTACGCTCAGATACATGCACAGACTGAAGACCCAAATGGTAAATTATTTATGCTTTCACCCAACCGTAAGGGCGGCATGTACGCGGCACTACCGAAGCAGTATGAATCTCACTATCAGCGTCTGCTTAAAACCATGAATCATGCTGATGCTGCAGCACGTATCTATGCTGTTGCCCAAAAGAACCGCCACGCTATTGACGTGCCCGATTTTAACCGTTTTCAAACCAAGCATGATGCAGTCAATGGGGGTTAGATCATGGGACTCTACGACCGTATCAACTTCTTTGACGATGCAACTATTGATGATGCTACCATAGCAAGCCAGTTGGCGGCCCTGCCTGCCTATACACCACAAGCGACATCATCGCCTGAACGCCGTTCTGCCCTGGGAGAAATCTGGAGCCAGTTGAAGGCCGGGGCCTTTGTTGACCTGCCCCGTATGGCCGGACGTGCAATGCAGTATGTCAGCACCCCAGGTAACAGCCTGTATGATACCGGCAAGGGACTGGTAGAAGATGCCGATGCTATCGCGTCACTGCCAGAAATGAAGCAGGGAGACACCACAGACCGACCTATTGTAAATGCATTATCCCAGGGTGCCCGAATGATTCCGCAGAGCATAGCACCTGCAGTAGGAGCCGGACTGGTGCTATCCGGTGTCGGTGCCCCTGCTGGTGTTGCCCTGATTGGCGGTTCTGCATTAGGTGCTTTACCTGCTGGCCTTGCACAGGCACAGGAAACCTATGAAAAGGGATTGGCAAAGCATGATATTTCCGCAGAGCACGCAGCCAGTATGCCGGATGACCCACGGGTACAGGAAACCTTGAACGCTTCACGCATGACAGGCGGCATTGAATGGGGTGGAGAAACCGCAGCCGGTGTCATAGGTGGCAAGCTGTTGGGTATAGGCGGTAAAATATCAAGACCGCTATTTGGAAAGTTCCTTGCCCCTGTAGAGCAACAGGCCGCTGCTCAGATTCTTAAAAACTTCAGCATCCCAACCATGGCCGCCAATTACGGCAAACAGGTCTTTAAAACAGCAGCCGGAGAAACCGCAACAGAGATGGCGCAGAGCGCAGCAGAAGCCGGGGTGGAACATCATTACGGCTATGATCAGCAAACCCCGTGGGATGCAGCACAAAGCGCCGTACTTCCCAGCCTTGGTATGACGGCACTACTGGCACCCTTTGGCATACCTGCCCACGTGGCCCACAGTCGCGGCATGGTGCAGGCAGCAGACGCACTAAGTAACCCACAGGCTCCCCGTGAATTACGATCAGCAGCGGCAGAACAGGTATACTCAGAGCTGGCCAGGGTATCACCAGAAGCCGCCAGCAACTTTGCCGCCCGTTCCTTTGATGCCATTCATGGCCATGAAGAAACCGGCAGCGCCCCCTATGGCCTGAATCTGGATGAAGACAGCATCCAACCATTTACCCCCGAAGTATTCCATCAACCAGAACAAGAGCAGAACCAGACAGCGGCACCTGTTCAGCCGGTGTCAGATGGCCCGCTGGGCAAAGCCCTTGCCTCCAGTGGTGTGGGGATGCAGCAGGAGACACTTGGAGCATTACAGCAACAGCAAGACGTTGTGGCTCGTCCATTAACGCCAAATCCTCAAGATCTTTCTGCAACCCCCTTTGATATTTCTGACCTGAACCCAGGACGTGACAGCAGCGCACCAATGTACTCTTTGAAAAACATCGACAACAGCGATATACTGACAGCAGACACAACCGGAGGTGCCCACCATGAACGAACTGATGAAGGAAGAACTGCAGGCGTACACCAAGGGGCAACAACAGTTGCAGCAGATGGGCAAAGTCCTGGAGGAACCACCCTTGAGCGGATTGCTGGGCACACTCCAGACCAGCTTACAGAGCAGATTGAAAGTACCCCTATCATCGGAGAACGTTTCACCAGACCAATCAAGCAAGCCCTTGTAGAGCATTACCACAATCCCGCTTTATGGTTTGAAATGGCACGGCGACAGCCTGAGCTTGCCCCGGACTTTAAAGCGGTTGCAGCTACTCTTGACAGCCCCGCTAAGCCGCTGACCGTTGCGGCAAAGGTTGCTGCAAACCTTACTGCTGATGCTATCCGCATCAAGTTTGACCCCACCTTTGAACAACAGGCAGCACAGCATGACCCCCAGGCCGTTCAGGATCTGGCTGGCCGCTGGTACGCAGAGCGTGGCGACCAATCCCCCTTCTTCCGTCTCTGGTCTCATAACGCCCCGGTCATTTCCCTTGATGATGCTATTCCAGCAAACAGTCTGGCAACCGGGAAGCCGGTGGTGGTGAAGGGCTGGCACACGTCGCCAGGTACAATTAACCGCTACCATTCAGAGTTTGCAGGCGCTCATTCAGGTTTTGAAACAAAGGGATGGATCTGGATGGCACCCCATGAAGGGGCAGTAGATCACCTTGACGGGGTTGACGGCATGCACGGCAACCAGTACGCCACAGAGCAATTCTACCAGCGGATGCTTAACCCGAAGCGGTTACTTATGACCGGCAAGGCAATGACCCGGGAGACGATGGAAAAGGCCCAACAACAAGGCCATGACGGGGTGCTGCTGGTTGCAAAAGGTAAGCTGGTCAACTCTGTTGTGTTTGAACCCCGTAACTTTAAGGCGGTTGAAAACCGTGGTACCTTTAACACAACCGAATATTCACGCTATAGCCTTCAGGAAGGTTTGCAGGAACAAGACAACACACAGACACCACCCCACCAACAAAACCCAGCCACAGAGACAGCCAGCCAACAAAGCGTGCCGGTTTTCAGTCTGACCATTGATCAGGTTGCCAAGGCTTTCCCGAATCAGCAGATTAAAGAAGGTGCTGAAGGCTTCACCATATCCCTAAAGAACGGCTCAACCATTCGCGTGAATGGCACCGATGAAATCCAGTTTAACAGCAAGGCTGCTGAAGCATCCTATGGCCGTACACCAACCGCCAACGAAGTACCGGTGGCCATGTTCCAACGTATGGGACGTGATGCTGTTATCTCTCTGACTGAAGCAGGGACTGGCGAGATCCACCACGAAACCTTTCACGCTGCAATGGCATTGGCACTGAACGAGAAACAGCGGGCAACCCTGCTGGACAAATTTGGTACAGAAGAGGCGGCAGCCCAGGAATACCAACGCCTGAAAGATAGCGGCAGCTTTGAGCAGAAAAAGGGGCACCTCTGGTTGCAGGCTATCTACCAGTTTTTCCAGAGAATTCGGAACCTGTTTAGCCCCACCAGCCAGATTATGGAACAGATAGCAACCGGCAAGGCTTGGGAACAGCAACCCTCAACCGCTAACGAATCCCCCCGCTACTCCCTGAAAGAGATCAGCAACAAACTGACCCAGGTTAAGGCAACGGTGGAACGGTTGAACAAGACAGCGGATAAATCAGCCTTTGTTAAAGACGATCTGAAACCAGCCCTTAAAACAGCCAAGGAAGGTTTAGCCGCTTCATGGGATGGCCTGAAGGCTGCAACAGCCCCCATGCAGAGAAGTGAAGCAGCAGAAGAGGCGGGACGGATCCTGATTGAAGGCATGGGAACACGGGAGCGGTACAAGGAGCAGTTTATCAGCAACCTGAACAAGGCGGTTGACCAGGCTGAGAAAGCCACCAGCAGCACTGCCAAGCTGCTTGACCTGATGCAGCACTCAACCACCCTTGCCGACAAACTGTTTAACACCATGCCGGAAGCCAAGCGTATTGACTTCATGCAGCGTATGGATACCGGACAGCAGCAAGCAAACCCTGAACTGCAGCGTCTGGCAGATACCATCAAGGCCATGTTTGAAGAGAAGGCAGCCAAGGTGCAATCACTTGGTACCGGTGCCCTTGAGCAGACCCGCGAGAACTACTTCCCCCATATCTGGAAGCGTGGCGAGGATGCCAAGAAAGAGATCATCAGCCGCCTGTCCAAACGCCCACTTGAAGGGGGAAAGGGCTTCACCAAAGGCCGGGTATTTGATGATGTACTGGCAGGGATTGAGGCCAAGCACGAGCTGGTATCAACCAATCCGATTGACCTGGTGTTCCTGAAGCTGGCTGAAATGGATAAGTACATCAATGCCCATATAGCCCTGCAAGCTATGGAAGCAAGCGAGCTGGTACAGTTGATCCCGGCTGCAGAGAAAATGCCGGACGGCTTCACTGACATTGCCGGTAAGTATGGAATGGTGACCAAGAAGGGCTTTATGAACCCTGAAAGCGGGACTGAAGAGGTAAGCAGCTACCGCTATGTTGCCCGTGAAGATGTGGCCCAGGTCTTTAACAACTATCTATCCCAAGGCCTTTACACCAACAAGTACGTGGGCGCTCCTTTCCGTGGCTACATGCAGGCCGCCAACATGCTGAACCAGTTCCAACTTGGTGTAGGCTCTGCTTTCCATGCCGGTTTTACCTCTCTGGAAGCGGTCATATCCCACGGGGCACTTGGTATCAAGGCTCTTGCAAGGGGAGACTTCAAAGAAGCGACCAAGTACCTGAAACAGGCACCGGCTGCATGGTATCTGAACCCTAAGCTGGGAGATACGGTATTAAAAGCATGGATGGGTGATGCAGCGGCAGCAAAGGAAATGCCCCAGGTTGTGGAATGGCTGCAGATGGCAGGGGCAAGGCGCTTGATGGATTCCCGCTTTCAAACCAATACAACCCAGGAGCTGCTGCAGAAGTGGGCTGACGGTAACAAGGGCGGTGCTGCAATCAGGGCGCTGCCGGCACTGGTGGAACAATCAGCCAGACCAATCCTTGAATGGCTGGTGCCCCGGCAGAAGTTTGGGGTGTTTGCTGAAATGGCCCATTCATGGAGCAAGCAAAACCCCAACGCCAGCCATGACCAGACCCGCAAGGCCATGCAGCAGATATGGAACCGCGTGGACAGCCGTCTGGGGCAAGTGGTGTATGATCGCCTCTTTGTTCATAGCATTGCGAAGAACCTTACCCAGGCAATCATCAGGGCACCCGGTTGGACAGGCGGCACCATTCTGGAAGTGGGCGGTGGTATCAAAGACCTGACCAGCTACATGAAAGGCCTTGTTACCGGAAAGAAACCGGAACTGACAGACCGGGCAGCCTATACCCTGTCTATGCTGGTAACAACCGCCGTTGCCAATGCCCTCTTGACCGCCCTGTTTACAGGGGAACCACCAGACGATTGGAAAGACCTGGTTGCTTTTAAAACCGGCAAGAAGGATGAAAAGGGCAACCCTGAACGGTTCATGCTGCCCACCTACATGAAAGACGTATATGCCTACGTCCAGCAGCCAGGCACCACGCTATTGCACAAGACACACCCCATGCTTTCCCTGATCAGTGACACAATCAAGAACAAGGACTACTACGGTACCGAGATCAGGCACAGCGGAGACAATCCGGCATGGCAGCTGCTGCAGGTTGCAGGCTTTACCGCTAAGGCCTTTGTACCGTTCTGGATGAAAGGAGTTGCCAAGGAACAAGAGCGTGGTGGCTCAGCAGCAGCCATGTTGGCCCCGCTGATCGGCATAATGCCAGCCCCTGCGAGTATGAACATGACCAAAGCAGAAAAGCTGGCAAGTGAACTGGTACAAGGCAGGATGCCTCAAGGCACCAAGACCAAGGAACAGTTTGAAAAAGGCCAACTGATTGCACACCTGACCAGCCTTGCCCGGAGAGATCCAAGGCAGGCAATTCAGGAGATCAACGAAGCAGTACAGCAGAGGAAGATTAGCAACATACAGGCTCGACATATTGCACAGAACGCACGTATAGCTCCGGTACAGGTGGCATTCAAGCGGCTGTCACTGGAAGAAGCACAGCGGGTATGGGAAGCGGCAACGCCTGAAGAGAAACGGCTTCTGTATCCGCTGATGATCAGGAAGAAACAGAACCGGCAGGGATAATGAACGCCAGCATTCAGACAACAAGAAAGCCGCTCAGGGTAACCAGGGCGGCTTTCGTATTTAATGGGGGTGTCTGTCCGTAATAATTACGGACAGAACAAAAGCAACATCAATATCAAGCTGCTGAAAGAGCTGAGATTGGCAGGGCAACAGCAATGAACAACATACAAACACCCACATTCTACACCGGATGCTTATTGAATATTCTGGATCGTGAAGTCAGTGACCTTGCTGAAGAGTGGAGCCACCTGAAACGAAATGAACAGCTCAACCGAATAAGCGACTTGCGGGTACTGGTAATGACCCTCAAGCAAGTAACCGATGGGTTGCCATAAACCACAACAAAGCCGCCCCGGAATCCCGGAACGGCTTTACTTCCATCATCCTGCCTGTCTGATCGGTATTAACTTTGCTCCATGCTTCAATTCACCGAGGTAATCAGCCCACTGTTGCATCATCTGCCGCCTGGCTTCAATGTGAGCGGTTCTGTTGTAAGCTCTCCCGTTTGCATCCCGTACTGCATGGGCAAGCTGGTGCTCAATAAAATCGACCCTGAACCCCATCACTTCATCAAGGATCGTCCGAGCCATTGCCCTGAAGCCATGAGCGCACATTTCATCTTTTTCAAACCCCATTCGGCGCAAGGCAGCATTAACAGCGTTATTGCTCATACAACGCAAGGGAGTACGGTGGGAAGGGAACACATACTTGCTATGACCGGTCAATGGCTGTAGTTCCTTCAATATCTCTATGACCTGTTCTGACAAAGGGACAATATGCGGCAGCTTCATCTTCATCCGCTCTGCCGGTATGTTCCATTGTGCTGCATCAAAATCAAATTCAGTCCACTCTGCCTGCCGAAGTTCTCCAGGACGCACAAAAAATAGCGGGGCAAGACGTAGGGCGCACTTAACCACAAAAGAACCCTCAAACCCGTCTATAGCCCGTAACAGCGGTGCGACATCTTTAGGATCTGTCAGAGCTGCCAGATGGGTTTTGGTTGCAGGAGGCAATGCTCCCTTCAGATCCCCGGTACAATCACGCTCTGCCCTACCGGTGGCTACTGCATAGCGTAACACTTGCCCTATCACGGTCCTGATCCGGTGAGCAGATTCTAAAGCCCCGCGAGACTCTACCCGTCGCAGCAGCTTCAACACCATGGGAGCCTTGATATCTTCAACCGGTTCACTACCAAGGTACGGGAATACGTCCCGCTCAAGACGGCTCATGATGGTAACAGCGTGACCTTCCGTCCATTGCCCGATATACCGCCCATGCCACTCACGAGCTATAACTTCAAAGCTGTTGGCTTCTTTTTTAAGCCGGGCCTGCTTCTGAGCCTTCTTCACAGCCCCAGGATCAACCCCGCTTGCAATTGTCCGTTTGGTATCCAGCAGCTTCTGCCGGGCCTCAGCCAGAGTGATAAAGGGATACGCTCCGAGGTGCAATTCCTTGGCTTTACCCTCAAAACGATATTTGATCCGCCAGAGCTTACCACCTGATGGGGTAATGGCCAGATACAGCCCGCCACCATCAAACAGCCGGTACTCTTTTTCCTGTGGCTTGGCCTTGTTAATCTTCAGATTCGATAATGGTAAAACCCGCTTTGGCATTAGGCTTACCTCCTTTTTGGGGTGGTCTGAAATTTTTTGGGGTGGTTTTATGGATAAAACACCCGCAAAACAACCGGATTCAAGCATACCAAAACGAACAACCACGTACAACACAAAAGCAAAAGCCCCCGATTTCTCAGAGGCTTTTGGACTTATCCGCACCATGGCGGACGGTTAATTGGTGGAGGTGGCGGGAGTCGAACCCGCGTCCGAAAGACTTACATCGTGAGCTACTACACCGTTATTCCGTTGATCAATTTAACCAGAGCGTTGTACAGCGGACAAGACAGCACCCTAGCGGTCCCTTGATTTCAGACTGCGTATCGGGCTTACGCGATCCAATTCGGTAGTGAATGACGTCCCCTTCCTACCACCGACATCTCAGTCGGGGACGCCTGTTAAGCAGCTAGTGCAACAGGTTCTGCGTAATAATTGTCGGCAGTTAATGCCGTGCAGGTTTATTAAGGTCGGCCACCTGCCCCGACCCGGTGCAACTCAGGAGTTCATTCCCCCGTCGAAACCGGTACACCCCCATTTGTCAAAGATCCACAATCTTATTATATGCTATCTGGTCTTAATTTTAAACTCTTTTGCATGTTCACGTTTTAGATCCTTCTTTTTCAGATCCTCCCGTTTATCATGTAGCTTTTTGCCTTTGGCTAGTCCAATCTCTATCTTTACCTTGCCGTCCTTGAAATAGAGCTTAAGTGGTACTGCTGTACAGCCGTCCTGTCTTATCCTTGCATGAAGTTTTTCAATCTCTTTTTTGTGGAGCAAAAGCTTGCGCTGTCTCTCCGGTTCATGGTTCTGGCGGTTACCGAATTCGTAATGGGAGATATGCATATTGTGGAGCCATGCCTCTCCGGAGCGTACAATTACAAATGCATCGGTAAGGTTTGATTTTCCCGCACGAAGCGATTTTACCTCGGTTCCTACCAGAACTATTCCGGCTTCCAGTCGTTCTTCAATATGATATTCGTGGAAAGCCCGTTTATTTGCGGAGATTAATTTTTCAGACATGTTAGCTACCTTATCAGAGCGATGATAAAAAGGGAATATCGGAAACGTTTCAAAAATGTCACAAAAGCTTTGTCTCTACAGCAGCTACTGAGGTTGACAACTGTTTACCCACAGACTATATAGAGACGTCAATTTTGTTTATTCCTGTAATTACAAGCTCTTTTTTTAGGAGATATCGCATGATCAAGGTCTATTACAATGCAAACGGCGTCATTTCAAGCCACCTTATCAGCGGTGATGAGATTGATCTTATTACATCAAAACAGTTGATCTGGGTTGATATGCTGACTCCAACTATGGCGGAAGTCAGTGAACTGGATAAAAAGCTTGGACTGGATCTGCCTACAAGGCAGGAGGCCGAGGAGATTGAGTTTAGTGCCAGGTATTGGGAAGATGAGTTTGGCATTACCATCAATACTTACTTTCTTGTTAAAAGTGGTACTACTGCCAGCAACGAATCGGTCTCTTTTACGCTTAAGGATAACTTTGTGGTAACAATCAGGTTTATTGAACTGCCGGTGTTTGGTGATTTTACCCGCAAACTGCTGCTTAACCCAAGCCATTATACCGATGGCGCGCGTGTTATGGGCGGCATTCTTGAGATGAGGATCGAGGATGATGCCGATACCCTGGAGGCTGTGTCTCGCGAGATAGCGGGCATTGCCCGTCTTAATCCAAGCAACTTTGACGATACAAAGAAATTTCTCTCATATATGGCCGATTTTGAGGCATCAAATATTACTATCAGAGAGAACCTTACCGATAAGCAGAGAGTTCTGTCATCACTTCTGAAAAGCGGCAAGATCCCTGTTGCTCTCAAGAGTGATTTCAGTATCATGATCAAGGATGTAAACTCTCTTATTACTTCTGCCAACTTCAATTTTGAACGCCTTGATTATCTTCAGAATCTGTTTCTGAACTTTATGAGCATTGAGCAGAACAAGGTAATAAAGATATTTACCGTTATGTCAGTCATATTTCTTCCGCCAACCCTTATTGCCAGCATATATGGGATGAACTTTAAATATCTGCCTGAGTTGAATTTTGCATTTGGTTATCCGCTTGCTCTCTGTCTTATTGTTGTCTCTGCAGTTCTGCCTCTCTATATCTTCAAGCGCAAAGGCTGGTTGTAGACCATTGCGCAGTTAAAGGAATTACAAGGAATGGATTCTTATTCTGTCCCGTGCACACAATTTTTTCCTCCTGAAGACAACCGCAGTTTTGATGAACGCCGAACGGAAATACTGGAAGCCTGCAAGCAGTATATACTCTCTGCCCATAACGAGATACGGGAGCGCCATCAATCAGGCGCCACCGGAACAGAGGTGGTACATGATCTTTCCTCTGTTATGGATATAGTAGTTGAATCTCTCTACAGCGGTATCCTTAATGAACTGAAAGGGGATGGCTGGCTGCTGACCGGGCATCTGGCGCTTGTTGCAGTGGGTGGTTATGGAAGAGGGGAGCTGAACCCTTATTCCGATGTTGATATAATGTTTCTGCATGACGGGACTGTTAAGCCGGAAACGGTTGAATCCCTTGCCCAGAAACTGCTCTATTTCCTTTGGGATCTCCGCCTTGATGTAGGATATTCCGTTCGAACCCCTGCGGATTGCATTGAGATGGCATCTCAGGACACCACAATAAAAACTGCGCTTATCGACTGTCGTTTT
>DCVL01000054.1 GCA_002328035.1 Geobacter sp. UBA2189 | reverse complement strand
GCCGGTTATCTCGTAAACGTTAGAGAAATGGAGCATTAATAACCATATGAGCCGCAAATCTCCCGCAGTGCCAGAAAAACTACCTTTCAGCTTAAAACTAGCCGCATCTTATCTACTTCTTTCCGGGCTGTTCGGAATTTCACTCTTTTTTTTCAAATTTATGCCCGAACATAAGGAATTTGTAGCGCAGAGCCTTGGTTACAAGGTGCAATCATACGCACGTGAAATCATTTTTAACTTAATGTGTATTACTTCGAGCATTGGCTTATTCTACAGGCAAGTTTGGGCACGAAAACTTGCTTTAATATACCTAGCTGTATCCACGTACTACGAGTCCGCAGCCTTTGCTTGGGGTTTTGCAGGGGGCAGGCCAACAATAAAACTGTTTTTGTTGGGTTTTGCAGTAATTGGAACGTTAAACGGAATATTGTTTTATATTATCTACCGAAAAAAAACGGCAGTGCATTTTAAACAAGCTGGCTCTCAAAGAGACGTGTGGTGGACGTTTTAACTAATTACGCATTTCTCTAACGGCTCAATCAACTCGGACTGGCTTACTGTGCGCTGAATTTCACCAATGTCCAGGTCGTCAGTTGGCCAGCAGTTCAGGCAGCATCGCTCCGGCATCGCCAGCCGGTTATCTCGTAAACGTTAGAAGCCTTTGGTAGCAGCCCTTCGTGGCACCTAAAGTCAGAAACGCTTCGGCCAGCTAGACCTCATTAAATCTGGGCTAGCGGCCTTTTCGCAACAAGTTGAAATTCAGTGCTTGTTTGGTAAGCTGTTGCAGCGGTTCGGCAAGTTCCAGCAAGTCGGTTTTTCCGGCTTTTGTGGGTGGTTTGTGGCAGCGCAAGCTAAACGCCAGCTTGGTCAAGTTCGTCCTCGCTCCTAACGGCTCAATCAACTCGGACTGGCTTACTGTGCGCTGAATTTCAGCAATGTCTCAGTCGTCAGTTGGTCAGTTAGTCAGGCAGCATCACTACGGCATCGCCAGCCGGTTATCTCGTGAACGTTAGAGGACTGTGAGACTTGGTATATGATTCGAGGCAAAAACCACTCTTTTTTTGCTGGTTAGGGGCGATATCAGCAGAGCGTAATCAAGTATGACCGCGCATCAATCTTCTTTCTCTTCGGTTCTGTCCAAAAACAAAAGTCAAAAACGCCACGCTACGCAATCTCCCCGATTGCTTCGCTATATGGTGCCCTGTATCCCATTTAAAACCAAAACCTGAAAATCTTAACCGCCCAGCGGTCTTGGAGCTATGAAATAGCGGAAAGGGTTTTAGTCTGATATCAGGGTCTTGCACCACTCTTCTACTGTTGGACGATGATATCTGACCGAACCGCCAAGCTTAACACGACCTGGTATCTTGCCTGTTTTTTCCATACGGATGAGCGTAGAGCGCGATATTCCGCCAAGCAGGTCACAGACCTGATTGACGGTCAGCAGAATAGCTGTTATAGGGGTGGCTTGTGGGTTTAGCGCATGGCGTGTTACAGATGACGCCATACTGACTGGTTCGATATTGACAGGCTTAAGGGGTACAGGAGCCAGAGTTGTAGGTTGTGAAACGGAAGCAGGTCTTCTGTGATGTTTTTTTGCCATAGTGTATCACCTTGTGTCATAGAGTATCAGCAAGCGTCAATTTAAACGCTATAGAGACCGTCTTATATCACTTGTGTCATGCAGTGTCAATATGTATCAGGAGATGTCATTGTCAATTTAGTCCGGTTTGAATTGAGCCTTTTTGAATGTTGTGTCATGCAGTGTCATGTTATGCCATGAGATTTCATCACTTATCATTACATGGGGGGTGTTGTAATTATTGCCCCCGTGTTACTAATCGGGGGCCTACAGACAAGAACCTCCCGCCGTAGAACGTCAGAAGGTTCTTGTTAGAGGTGCCGACAATGAGGCCGGTCGTCTAACCATGTTAGACAACCGTGAAGCAGAAAGATATGGCCGGCTATGGTTCCCTATTGGAACAGTGCTGGACAGTCCCCTAACCGGCTCAATCAACCGGACTGACTTACAGCCAGCCGGTTATCTCGCAATACGTTAGGCCCAAGAAAGTATGATTATGAAGTTTTCAAAGTGGGAAAAATTTGACAACCGAGAATATCTTGAAAATATCAAGTATCCCGGCATCTATGCTATTGCCATATCAAAAGATGACATTTCTGGCATTCAATTTGAGTACATCAAAGAAATCGTCTATTTCGGCATGACAAACTCTAGAAGTGGTCTTAAAGGCCGCCTAAATGCATTCAATAACACCCTTAGAGACAAGTCCGGCCCTGGCCACGGTGGTGCTGAACGATTCCGTTATGACTATGAAAACGGTGAAAATCTTGCCAGAAAACTATATGTAGCAGTGTGCCCATTTCCATGCACCGTTACATCAATTCTTCGCAAGGACTTAGAAACAATGGGAGAAGTAGTTAGAGCTGAGTATTTGGCATTCGCTAACTATGCTGAACAATACGGTAACTTGCCAAAATACAATGACAAGCAAAAATCTCCAAAGCGTAAAAAGTGAGAATCAGTATCCCAAAGGCCTAACGGCTCAATCAACTCGAACTGGCTTACTGCGCGCTGAATTTCACCAGTTCCGCAGTCGTCAGTTGGTAGGCAAGTCAGGCAGCACCGCTCCGGCGTCGCCAGCCGGTTATCTCGTAAACGTTAGATCAAGAAATTGAAATATCGAGGATTTAGAGAGGTCGAGTTATTGAGGCGAGAGATTGTAATCAAAAAACGGACAGTTGCATTTCAACATCCATACGGCAGTGCAAAATACGGACAACTTCAATTTTATCTACAGTTTTTTGACGGTAGAAAATAAGGTGGCTACCAGCATTGAATTTCCGGTAACCATCTCAAATTTCTCTGCAATCCTTGCCAGAGAGTGGATTTGCCGCCAACCTGTGAAAACAGGCATCAAGCATATTCAAATACAGTATCCGTTGCTCTCTACCCCAAGTTTCTTGCGTGTAATGGCCAATTTCTTTCAAATCGGCCTTTGCCATATTGGTAAGTGTAAATGAGGACATTAGCTGAAAATTTCGCCATCAAGCTCGGCATTCAGGCTTTTTATGCTGTAATCGGCGGTGCCGCTTTCCTCGCCTTCTGTGAGCGCACGACGCAACAGAGACAGCTTGGTTTCACGTTCTTCCAGAAGCCTTAAGCCAGCACGTATGGCCTCGCTTGTAGAACCATAATGTCCTTGTATGAGCTGTTGTGAAATGAACTTTTCATAGTGAGTACCCAGAGTGACGCTAGTATTTTTTGGCATGGCTTCACCTCTTTCAAGACCAGAATAACACCACGGTATAATATTTATTGGTACTGGTCAAGCCAGGAATTCAAATTTGGTAAGTCTTTGTTCTAACGGCTCAATCAACTCGGACTGGCTGGGGCTGCACTGAATTCCACCAGTATCCCGGTCGTCAGTTGGTCGGCAGTTCAGACAGCACCGCTCCGGCATCGCCAGCCGGTTATCTCGTAAACGTTAGAACCTTAAATTGTAGCATAATGATTGAGTTGACTTTGTCTGCGCCATGCCGTACGATTAAGCGTACGAACAATGGGGGTTACAACGATGACAACATTAACTGCCACTGCAGCAAGAAAAAGTCTCTACAATCTTGTAGACGATGTCGCCATGTCTCACGACCCAATACAAATTATCGGCAAGCGCCATTCAGCGGTTCTTGTCTCCGAAGATGATTGGCGTGCAATTCAGGAAACTCTTTACTTAACTTCAATTCCAGGCATGCGTGAATCCATCAAGAAGGGTCTTAATACTCCAATCGAAGAATGCAGCGAGGAGCTGGCATGGTAGGCTGGAAGCTTGCTTACACAAAACAAGCACAAAAGGACGCCCAAAAACTTTCACGCTCCAATCTTAAGTCCCATGCAGAGAAAATTCTTAACATTCTAAAAGACAACCCTTTCCAGAACCCTCCACCTTATGAAAAACTTGTAGGCGACCTGTCCGGTGTATATTCAAGACGTATCAATATTCAACACCGAATCGTTTATCAAGTTTTAGAAGACATCAAGACTGTTAAGGTACTTAGAATGTGGACGCATTATGAATGAAGCCGGTTCTAACGGCTCAATCACCTCGGACTGGCTTACTGTGTGTTGAATTGCACCAGTTCCTCAGTCGTCAGTTGGTTGGCAGTTCAAACAGCACCGCTCCGGCGTCGCCAGCCGGTTATCTCGTGAACGTTAGGGGTATCAACTCATATCGAACAATCATCCAATCTTCCCATTGACAGCAATATTGCACCATATATAATACCATTATGACACTACAGATAATACTCGATACCAATGTCCTTGTCGCAGCTTTCAAATCATCGCGTGGAGCATCATACCGCCTGCTGTCACTTGTTGACTCTGGCAAGTTTCAGTTGAACGTTTCCACACCCTTGGTCGCTGAATATGAAGAAATCCTGCGCCGCGAGACACCGCATATTAACGCCGCAGACGTTGTTGACTATCTCTGTGCCATTGCAAACCGCCACAAAATTTTCTTTCTGTGGCGCCCTGTATTAAGAGACCCGGACGACGATTTTATTCTCGAACTGGCGGTCAAATGTAATTCCATTATCGTTACATGGAACATCAGGGATTTCAAAAAGGCCGCCCGTTTTGGAATAAGTGTTATGACACCAAAAGATTTTTTAGAGCAAACAGGAGAACTGCCATGACAGCAATAAATGTAAGGCTTCCAGACTCATTGCATCAAATGGCAAAGACTGTTGCCACGCAGGACCATATCTCACTGAACCAGTTCATAGCTTCTGCTGTGGCAGAAAAAATATCTGCATTAACCACAGAGCGTTATCTTGAAGAACGTGCCCAAAGGGGTTCAAAAGAAAAGTTTCTTCAAGCAATGTCTTTGGCTCCAAGTGTTGAACCAGAGCCGTTTGACCGCCTGTAACCCTAACGGCTCAATCAACTCGGACTGGCTTACTGTGTGTTGAATTTCACCAGTTCCTCAGTCGGAAGTATGTCGGTTAGTCAGGCAGCATCACTCCGGCATCGCCAGCCGGTTATCTCGTAAACGTTAGGCCTAATATAAAAATGTCGTTCCTTTCGCGCATACGAGCATGGTTCAAGGCACCGCAAGGCACAATGCTGATGTTTACGCATGGCGGGAAACTTTCAGCAAGCGTTATTAAACGTAATGGTGCTATTAAATCGAACTTCAAACAGGGAGTCGTAATTTATAACGACGATACGACGACGATAGAGTTCGTGGTTAACGTTATTCAGGAATATTTCGGTCTAGAAATGACTGATGCAAAATTGGCAGCGAATATAATTCATCTGCGCGGAAGCATATTATTTGAAGTTGATTCAATTGAGAAAGCGGAACACATTTTCAAGTCAATAAGTAGAGATGTCACCGATAAAGGGTTTGAGTTGAAAAGCGAAATCGTAATCGCCCAACAAGATGCTCCAGCCGACGCCAAAAAACGGCGCGGCTGAGCTCTGCGTTAGGCCTTACAACAAACTTTCCATAGACCGGCTATAGCAAATATGCTATTATTACCAACATGAACTGGACGATCACCTACTACAGCGACTCAGTGCAGGCTGAAATACTTGCGCTTCCACCCGGCTTTCTTGCTCGTTATCTCCGCTATTCAGATAGAATGGAAGTATACGGAGCAGACTTGGGCATGCCTCATACTCGTGCAATGGGTGACAGCCTATTTGAACTCCGCCTGAAATCATCAGAAGGCATTGCACGGGTTTTCTATTGTACCGTAGTAGGCAAGAGAATCGTTATGTTGCATCAGTTTATAAAGAAAACAGACAAGACTCCTGCCAGAGAGCTTTCCACAGCCAAGCGCAGGATGAAGGAGATAAAAAATGCTAACCCATAAAGAATTTAAAGCAAAAGCCCTCAATTGTGCAGATGTTAAAACAGAATATGACAACCTTGATGAGGAGTTCGCTATTCTTGACGAATTCCTCAAAGCAAGAGCCGCCGCAGGCGTATCTCAAACAGAGGTTGCAAGGCGTATCGGCACTACACAGTCTGCTATTGCACGCCTTGAATCATTCAACAGCAAACATTCTCCTTCTCTTTCTACTTTGCGTAAATACGCCCATGCCCTAGGATGCCGTCTTGAATTGAAGTTGGTTCACGAAGCCCACTAATACTGGTCTAACGGCTCAATCAACTCGGACTGGCTTAATGTGTGTTAAATTGCACCAGTTTCTCAGTCGGAAGTATGTCGGTTAGTCAAGCAGCACCGCTCCGGCATCGCCAGCCGGTTATCTCGCAAACGTTAGGCATTTACACTCATAATTCCACAGGTTGACACATGTTCTCATATTTGCTAACTTTATCCACATGAACTATACCATCGAATATTTTAATGAGCACGTTCTAAAGGAAATTGAAGCGTGGCCTGACGGCATTCTTGCCGACTACGCCAGACTTGTTGAACTGTTGATGGAATTCGGGCCGAATTTGAAAATGCCACACTCAAAGGCATTGGGTAAGGGCTTGTTTGAATTGCGCCCCAAAGGGAAAGAAGGTATCGGAAGAACCTTCTACTGCTATCTTATTGGTCAACGCATCATCATCCTTCATGCATTCATCAAGAAAACACAGGAAACTCCTGAGAATGAAATAAAAGTTGCTCGCAAACGTGTCAAGGAGGTACAAAATGGCTAATTCACAATATAAACTGGTTGCTCATAACCACGCCGCTTTCATCGAAAAGTCAAAACAACGTGAAAGTTTCCAGAAAGCGTATGATGAACTAGAAGAAGAGTACGCACTCGTCAAAGAAATGCTTTCAGCCCGGGCTCGTGTCGGCCTGTCTCAGGAGGCTGTTGCTGAACGTATGGGGACAACCAAAAGCGCCATATCAAGACTTGAAGCAGCAGGCAAGCACTCTCCTTCCCTTTCAACCCTCAAAAAATATGCTCAAGCCGTTGGCTGCCACCTCGAAATCAAGTTTGTGCCGGAGCATGCCTAACGGCTCAATCAACTTGGACTGGCTGGGGTTGCGCTGAATTTTACCAGTTTCTCAGTCGTCAGTTGGTTGGCAGTTCAAGCAGCATCGCTCCGGCATCGCCAGCCGGTTATCTCGTAAACGTTAGGTTTGGTAAAATAGCAGGGAATTACAGGCTAATTTACATATGCGGTGGATTGTTTTAGTTGCTCTATTACCCAAGCATTAATACTTTTTCCGGCAATACGAGCAGAAGAATAAATTCTACGGTGGAGGTCAGGCGGGATTCGAACCATGAACTTACCGGTAAACGGTTTTTCTGGTTCATGGCCAAGTTGGGCGCAGAAATCAAGGTAGTCTTCTACTGAATCATGAAAAGCCTGTTTTATTTCGGCTACTGTGGTGCCTTGAAAGGTTATTACATCACGGGTGTTAATTACTTCACCGTGGAAGATTTCTGCTTCATCATCAAACTCAACTTTGCCTATATATCCTTTATATTCCATCATGGCTTTATACCTCCTGCTTCAAGAAACCTTCTTACTGAAACGACAGCCCCTTTATCCGTCTCTTTTTGCGGGTGTGGCCGGTGAAAGGTGGCTCTGACATCATTCAACAAAAACCGTACTCGTGAGCCATTGCCTTCAAATCTTTGTGTACCTACGGCCAGAAGCAACGACTCAATGTCAGACCATGCAATATTTGAAAGAGCAGGCTCCGTAAATATAGCATCCAGAGTTTTGCGGTGTTTGTTATTCATGCAGAAATAGTATCACCAATTGATACTATTGTACAGAAGCAAATTGCCCAATAGAGGCCTGCAACCTAACGGCTCAATCAACTCGGACTGGCTTACTGTGCGCTGAATTTCAGCTATGCCTCACTAAATATTGACTACTTTTATCTTAGTGACAGCTTTCTGTAGAACGTTTACAGGCACCAGACGACCAACTGTATTGTAATGCGAACCATTAGCCAAAGGTGTCATTGTCTTTTTTTCCTTGAAATCATTAATGTTATCAGTAAACCATTTACGCGCTTCAAGCATTGGTATTATATGCAGCTGCCTGATTTCAACAAAGTAATAAAATAACCAATCCGCCTCGGAATAGATAAAGCATCCTGGAGTTTTTTTCTGGTCATTGCTGGTAGTTTCCAAAAAATAGTTCCCTGTCCGGTGCCATCTGTCACCTTTTATCTCAATTGAAGTGGTCAGTTCTGCACCTGCTTTATTCCTGTACTTATAGATAAGGTCAATGTCCTTCTCTCTGTAATCAGAGGAGTCCTCAACATTTATTACCTCAATCGCTTCCGGTTTTGCAAGCAACCAGGCTTCAATATCTCTCGCAGCCTGTTTTGCAACGCCACTGGCTGCATTCATTGTATAACTGTAGTTAGTGACGACCATTCAGCCCCTACCAAACTTAATCTGTTTACAAATGTGATAAAAAAGATTAGTCGTAATTTTTAACCAGAACCTCGTACAGACCTTTACCTCTTTTGTCTGCCTTGCAGTTGATAAAACGTGACGCCTCAATCTCAATAACATTAAATTCCTTATACAACTCTCTGATAAAAGGGACATTGCTGTTGCTCAACATCAGATGGCATCCCTTTTTTGAGAGGCTGTGGAATGTCTCCGCAAGTGCCTCCTGATCCGATGCGGCGAAATCCCCTTTTGCATACCTGGTAAATGAAGCTGTCTGGCTGATTGGGTGGTATGGAGGATCAAAATAGACAAAATCTCCTGCTTTTGCCATACCAGCAGTGGTTTTGTAGTCTTGGCAGAGAATTTCGATTTTTGAACCGTTCAGATATGAGGATATTGCCCGCAGGTTATCTCCATCATCAATATTAGGGTTCTTGTACCTTCCAAACGGGACATTAAATTTCCCTTTGCTGTTTTCTCTGTAAAGCCCATTAAAGCAGGTTTTATTAAGGAAAATAAATCGGCTCGCACGTTCAATTTCAGACATGTTTGAGATATCCATCCCTCTTACCTGATAAAAATATTCTTCCTCATTTCGATGCAGACGCAGAGATGCCAGCAACCCCTCAGGATCTTTTGCAATAACCTTGTACGCATTTATTAATTCGGGGTTAATATCCGAAATTATTGCATTATGAGGCAGAATATTGAAAAGCAGGGCTCCCCCCCCTATAAAAGGCTCCAGATATCTGTTGAAGGATACTGGGGCATTCTTAAGAAGAAGATCAACAAGTTGGCGCTTGCCGCCGGCCCACTTTACAAAAGGCCTGGGGATTGTCCAAGATGCCATGGTTCTACCTTGAGTTAAACTTTGCATTAATAACTGTCCGTAATTAATATATTAATTTTATTTTTTATTATAGTTTTTGTCGGAAATTTTTACGCTTTTTTCATTTCAGAAGAAACTCGAATGTAACGGAATAATATGATAACCTCGCCATGACAAGCTATTTTATCTGGAACAGGGAATAACGACCGGTCGTACAGAGCCACGGATTATCCCACAAAGGAGCGTAAATGTTTGATTACACTGAATCTCCTTCGCTGGCTGGATATGCCTGCACCAGCGCTGGATCAAAAGGCCGTAAATACATGGAACAGTCGGGAGATCTCCGGCCGATGTTTGAAAGGGACAGAGACAGGATCATCCATTGTGCGGCATTTCGACGCCTTGAATACAAAACCCAGGTCTTTTTGAACCATGAAGGAGACTATTACCGCACCAGACTTACGCATTCGCTGGAGGTAGCTCAGATCGGCAGGGCAATCGCCAGAAGACTGAACCTTAATGTTGACTTAACCGAGGCGCTGGCTCTGTCGCACGATCTGGGTCATACCCCTTTTGGCCACACAGGTGAAGAGGTCTTGAACAATCTTATGCAGGGCTACGGTGGATTTGAGCATAATTATCAGTCATTCAGGGTTGTTGACGAACTGGAGGAGAGATATCCGGAATTTGACGGGCTTAACCTCTCATGGGAGGTTCGTGAGGGGATTTTAAAACATTCCTCACCGCACGATCTACCTTGCAGGATAATGGATGAATTCCTGCCGGACAAAGTCCCTTCAATCGAAGCCCAGCTTATAAACTATGCAGATGAGATAGCCTATAACAACCACGACCTTGATGATGGCCTTAAATCAGGCTATCTGACACTTGAGCAGTTGAAAGGGGTTGAACTATGGGAACGGATGGCAAACCGGATACGTGAGAGATATCCTGTTATTGACGACAAACGTCTCGTATCAAGGACTGTAAGCTCCCTTATCGGCATGCAGATCACAGACATCTGTGAGACCACTTACACCAACATAATCAACTACAACATAAAAAACCTCGATGATCTAAGAAACATCAACCGGGTGCTGGTTCATTTCAGTCCGCAATTTGAGGCTGAAAACCAGTTGCTGAAGAAATTTTTGAAGGAGAAGCTGTACCGTCATCACAAGGTTGACAAGATGAGGGTAAAGGCCGAGCATATCCTTTCCAAACTGTTTGAAACCTACTTAAAACGCCCCAATCTGCTGCCTCCAAAGTATCACCGCAAGATAGAGAATAACGGAACAGAAAGAACCGTTGCGGATTATCTCGCAGGGATGACTGACAGATACGCTCTTGATGACTACAAAACACTCTTTGAGACATTTGAGAGGGTTTAAACAGTTTACATGGCCAAACCTTATGGTCGAACAGTAGAGAGCTGAATAGTTACGCTGGAACAAAAATTCATTTTTTTGGACTACCTGAAGGAACGAGAGAATATGGACCTGGAGGTATGCCAGGCCCAGGATAGGCAAAACTAATGGCATTGGCCTGCCTGGCCAGAGGCAAATAATTTGGAGCTATCTTTGTAACTGCGGCATTCACTGCCATTACAAGAAGGTCAGCTATCAGGTTCCCTGTGCTGGTGTTCTGTGGAGTGTAGATCATCCTTTGCCGATGTTCCCATAGAGTTTCCCCTGATCTGCCATCCTTTATAACGTAGGCAAGCTGAACAGTCACTGTGGTGTTTACAAAATAATATCTGGCATCCCAGCTCTCAATCGTCACATAAAGGATAGCATCCGCGCCGAACATGCTTCCAAGTTTTTCTGCAGGAGCGTTATGGACAAGGTCAGCATCTGAAAGTCCCTCATCCTCGAGCACTCTTTTAACCAGATGTACCGGAAAAATGTAGTACCCCTTCTCTGCCAGCGGTATTGTCATTGTGGAAAGAAAATAATCAGAGGCAGTTATATCAACGCTTTGATTAACAACCGGAACGATAAGCAGAGAACGGGGTGCAGCAGCCTGAAAGCGACTTGTATCCTTTAAAGGCGGTGCTGTGACACAGCCAGCCAACAGCATAATCATGGCGATAGTAAGGAGAAAGGAACGGTTCATGGCGCCTTTTCCTTTTTTACTTCAATCGTTTGATTCTTTAACTCATTTTTTGAGTCTATCATCAGCCTTCTTTTTTCAGCCAGTGCTATCATCTTTTCCATGAGAAGCCTTGATTCAGGCCACTTTTCCAGTTCCTTCCTGTACCATATCACAGCATCAGCAAACCTGCCCCGTTCATAAAGCATGTAACCATACTCGGCATAGATCCCTGGAGGGATCCTTCCCTCAACCTCCGCTTCCTGAATTATCTCCTGCAGAGCCTCCATAAACCTGTCAGATTCTGCTGGAGTCTTGTAATAACCGTACAGTTTGTCATCATACCCGTTCCATGAGTATCTGCTTTTGGCACAACCGGATGAAAGCAGCATAAGAATGATAAGTATTGAAAGACGAATAAACACTTAAACCTCTTATCTGACAGATATCCGCTTTGTTTCAGTGTCAACAAATATCAGCTGATCAAATATTACTGTAGCCCCCTGCTGCACAACTACTCGATGGGTTCCAGGCTCAACAATAAGAATATTCGGTTCGCCGTTATAATTCGCAGCATTACCTACCTTGACACCATCAAGCAGAAGCAGGGCATCATCCGGCGCTCCAGAAATAGAGATCCCCGGTCTGCTATCTACCGTCTTTACAGTTGTTGTTGGCATGCTGCAACCTGCCAACAGAGCTGAAACAAAAAGTACCGTAAATAATCTTCTCTTCATGGCCTTGCCTCCTCAACGTAGAGTCTGGAAAGTTTTGCCGGATCCACAGTCCCCCGTACTATCTCTGTCACAGCCCCTTCATTGTTCTCGCTATCACCAAATAGCGAAACCACCTTGATAGTGGCAACCCTGCTGGAAGGCATATTTATCATAAAACCGCTCTGCCTGCTTTTAACTGCCATCCCCTGTTCCATAACCTGTAGTATATCACCAGATTTTAACCCCTGCCTCTGTCCACCGCTAATAAAGAGCTGATTGCCCTGCATCTGCAATATGTCTGTTTTCCAGGGACGCTCATCAAGGGTTGAAACCAGACGGTCAATCATGTCGGATATGGCCGCAGATATGGCACGGTCATTAAGTGTAGCATCATAATCTGCGCGGCTCCCAAAACCTGCAATTTCTCCCGACTCTGTAGAGGCTTCACCGATGCCTGAGGCGGAAAAGAAATTCTGACCGGTCTTGACATCAACAAGCCTCACATCAACCCTGGCACGAGCAGTCTGTACCTTGGTGCTACTCAAAAAACCTGATTTTCCAGTGACAGAACGTCCAAACTCAGTTACCGAACCAATTATCAAGGTGTCAACACCTACAAGAGAGGCATCACCGGACAGTTCCTGTTCCCTCTGAACCTTTTTCAGATCCGGCCTCTCAAAAACAATAAACTTGCCTGACTTGACCATCTTTGTTGCAAGCATATCAGATGCCTGTTTGCCTATACGGTCATAGTCCTGATCCGTCATAAGAGCACGACCATAATTGGATTCATTTGTAAAACGCCCGATA
>DCVL01000058.1 GCA_002328035.1 Geobacter sp. UBA2189 | reverse complement strand
AATTGGTCAAGGGTGTAGATGAGATCGGGAGAGTTTTCTACTAAAAACCGGTGAAGGTGTTCTGATTGTTCGAGTCTTGAGGCCATCATTGCATGGCTGCGCTCAAGACGGAGATTATATAGGGCGTTTTTGACTTTCTGCTGTATCTGAGCCGGTTCAAAGGGCTTTTTTATGAAGTCTTTGGCCCCTTGTCTCAAGGCCAGAATTGCTGAATCGATTTTCCTGTCAGCAGTGAGCATGATGACGTAAGCTGGATAATTATTGGATGAAATCCATTCAAGAACCTTTAAACCAGTTATATCGGGGAGATGTATATCCAGAAGAACCAGATCCACCTTGCTGCTTTTCAGATAATTAATCGCGGTAATACCTGCGCCTGCCTCTAAAATATTCCTGTCTGCATCATCAAGCAGAATCCTTAGGCTTGAGCGCATCCTGGGTTCATCCTCAACAAGCAGGATAGACTGTTCCAGATCCAAATGGTTGATATCTGAACTGCTAAATAGACTGTTCATCAACTGACACCCATCCTTTGGGCAACATTACAAAAAACGACACCCATACAGCAGAGGTAATTCATGAAAAAAAGTTATTCAGTTTTGCCTGCATGGATGTTGCAGCCTGAATTTATTTCCCAAAATCTTCCAGACCCTTAAACTCGCTCCTGAGCATATACTTACCTTCGGAAATATCCTGCTCCAGAAGTTCTTTCAAGGCGCTTGAAACAGCTGTAGCTGTTGCAGATTGAACCTTTTCGGGGTCAATTACCTTAAACCGATCCATAATCCCTTTAAGATTAGAACCTTGGAAATCTACTTTTGCGCTTAAACATATACTCAAAATCCCATAACTGTCTCTATCATTCCAGGCCTTAATACTACCGGACTCCACAGACACCTTCACGCTGGCATTTATCGCTGTTTGTCCCCACATAGTAAGACACCTCTCAGTTTAAGCGTTTTTGCATCCGCAACTTGTCATTTTAACAGTGTTTTTTAGTCCCACTCAGACACATAGTCTTTGTACTATAAAGTCCCCCTTGAAAAAGGGGGATTTAGGAGGATTTGCCATTGACGTTACAAACCAAATCCCCCCTAACCCCCCTTTGCAAAGGGGGGAATTGACTAACTACAGATCAAATGACGGAGTAGTATTAGTTGGAATTCATTCTTGATGCACCCGCAAATTATCGTTGTCATCCCCGAATGTCTTTATCGGGGATCCATATAGCCTAAAAACTGGATTCCCGATCAGAATCGATTCGGGAATGACAAATTGCGAGGGCATAATTCTTCAACTTACTGTAATTAATGCTTAACCGATAGAAACCTTTGTGCGCGACAAACTTTTTACAAAAGAACCTCTAACTGACAAACAGAAGCCCCTGCAAGATTAAAACCTTACATTAAGATCAACCTGAATCAGATCTACAGAAAAAGGAATACTTCTGATTTCGTTGCTGGTAAGCCAACGTGCAAGTATTGAGGTATTCTTCAGCAAGCCGAGCTCGCCCCCAAGAATCCAGCCTTTTGCATTAGTGCCACCGAGATTGAAGTCTGAATCGGTATAGGCATCAAGCACCGCATCTGCGCCAAGCCGCTTATATGAAAGGAAGGCTCTCCAGTCCCACTGCTCTCTAACCTTTGGATAGCCTGCCGCAACTGTAAACTGGTAACCTTCGATATCTTCGGCAATCTCACCCGGGGTTTTACCTGCGCGCTGTGCTGCTTCATTCCTGTTAAAACCGAGGTTATAAACGTAATCCGCTCCGAACATCAGATGGAAGGGATGCCAGTAGCCCAGGTCAACCTGAGCGGTTGCATTCAGTTCATTATAATCAACCAACAGGGCTGGTACCGTAGTTCCTAACGGATTTATGTTAAATAGCGAATTGCCTTTTTGCATAAACTGCGGCGATGAATAGTTGTCGAGATCTTTCTGCGAATATTGTTTGCCAGTAGTGTTGTAGTAGCTGTAATAGGCAACACCCACCTTCGCCGTCATCCCCTCTTCCTTACGGTATTCCGCTCCCAGCTGACCACCAATCAACCATTTATCGCGCTGGCTGAATTCAACCTCCTGAATGGGAAATGCGCCACCGGTAAGGAACATGTTCCATGATGGATCTATACGATAGCGCAACTTTGCGGCAACGCCATCGAAATTAAGATCCTTGTCCCAGACCAGATCTGTGGAAAACCACGGATTGGGGAAATGCCCTCCCATCAGAGTCAGCCACTCCCCCGGCTGCCATGCCATATAAGCCTGATCCAGCTGTATTGCCTTTTTGTTGAAGTAGTTACCCAGTGTCTGATTGGTAGAAACAGGATCGCTTATTGTGCCGGTTGCAAGACCTATGACAGCCTTGACTTCATCGTTCACCTTAACATTGGCATTCAGACGGGCTCGAATTCTTATCCTCTGGCGGTCATTTGTAGTATTCATCAAACTTAATGTTAGAGGACTTATAACACTGTCATAGTTATTGCCTTTATCAAAGAAAGTAGACTCGTAGCGAAGACGCATATCACCGGACAGGCTGATCTTCTTGGTCCAGGCGGGCGCCGCAATGGATTTTGCAGCTGAAGCCACCTTTTCCCCGGCAGTCTTATTAACTTCGGCTCGCATCTCGGTCTTTACCTCACCGCTGACCGCTTCGGCCACCTGATCCAGCCCCGCCTTCTTCTGATAGCGAGACTTCACAAATGCAACTTCCCACGGGAGCAGCACCCTCTGCTTACCAGCCTTATCTATCATGGCAACCAGATCTTCCTGAGGCATACTGGATCTGACATACGCTATTTGACGCTCTGCCGTAATTACAGTGTTCGGCATCTTCTCAAGCTCAACCGCACTCCCCCTTTTAGCCGCTGTAGCCTCCTCCGCTTCGAAGCGGCTTGAGAGACGAGTCGTAAGTTCCTGAGCCTCATCCGCCCCCACCAGCCCCTGTTCCCTCATAACCTCAACAAGCGCACGCAGATCCTTCTCAGGAAGTCGCTGCCCTTTAGCAGCCGCCACTGACTTTTCATACTCTGCCCGTTTGCGGTAGCGCTCCTTCACCAACGCAGCCTCTGCCGGCGTCAACAACTGCTGCTTACCAGCCTTGTCGATCAGTCCGGTCAAAGCCTCTTCCGGCAGAGTTGTTTTCAGAGGTGGCAGCTCCTTGTTCTTCACCACCTGGACCGGAGGCGGCCCTACCTGTTTTTTCACCGCTTCAGCAACTTCACGGGTCTTTTCCTCTTCAATCTTGCGCTTGAACTCATCCGCTTCAGCGCCGGAAAGAATACCGCGGTCACGCAGCAAGTCCAATAGGCCGTCCATTGCCCCTTTTGTTGCCTTTGCCGGTATAGCATCAGCAGCATAAAGCGTCACCGGCGCCTGCATTGCCAGACATCCCATCAGCGCAGCAAGCGCCAGACTTCCTGATCGTATCTGCACAAAAAACCTCCTGATTAATTTCAATAAACCTGCAAAAAACATTTGAACTATTCGGTATCATCCACGTGAACTGATTCTGATCGTCATGCCTTTTGGCATACCTTCAGGCAAGGGCTGGCTGAATCTCATAGATGGCAGATTCTTTTTCAACGCCGCATCAACCTTATCGTTGCCGGATGAATTGACAATTTTAAACTGTACCACTGTCCCTTTTGGATCCAGCTGTAGCCAGACAACCGCCTTATGTTTTCCCTTGGGTATACCGCCAGCTTCATCAAGCGCCTTTTTTACCTTGCCCCAGATCTCATCCTGCATCTTCTTGGTATACCAGCCGTACTTGGCCATCAGGGAAAAGCCGCCCCCGCCACCACCTCCGCCACCGATTATTGAGCGGCCACCCTTGCGACCCACCAGCCCAAAACCGTCTCCACCTGCTCCGCCTTCTGCGTCAACACCAAGATCCTGTCCAGCCGGGGTGTTGTCCTGCGGCTGATCATTCTGCGGCGAATCCATCTGCTGGGTCGGTGTCTCCATCTGCTGCGTCTGCTGCGGCTTTGGCATTTCCGGCGGCGGTTCCGGCGGTTTATCTTTCTGCTCCGGTGGTTTCAGCAGGGTTACCGATGAAATCTGCAGTTTTTTACGCGGACCACTGTCTGTCAGAAAGATCTTGATCAAAAAACCGACTGCCAGCAGCAGAACCCCGCAGATAGCGGCAACCACCAACATACTCTTCAGATCAATTCGCTTTTTTTTATGTGTTCCTTTTTTCATATCAGTCCCGACCTACTTGACCAGCTTTTGCGTAACCAGACCCAGCTGGGTTATTTCAAGCTTCTGCAAGAGATCCAGAACCTCAATTATGTTTTTGTAGGAAACTTTCTCATCACCACGAACCACCACTGGCAAGTTAGGATCTCCGGCCTTAAACTGGCGCAACCGGTTCTCCAATTCGGTCAATGTCACCGGAAAACTGTCCAGAAAGATCGTCCCCTCGGCAGAGACGGTAATTGCCTTGGTACTTGGCTTGATCTTGCTCGCCGCCGCGCTGGCCTTGGGCAGATTTACCTGAATCCCCTGCACCGAGGCAGTTACGACAATCATAAACACCACCAGCAGGTTCCAGGCCAGGTCAAGCAACGGCACTACGTTGATTTCTACAAGTTCATCCTGCTCTTCTGCCGGTCCTCTCATGACTCGTCTCCGTAGGCGCCTTCAATCTTCACATGCAGTTCGTCGATAAAGGTGCGGTTACTGGCATTTATCAGTTTCATTCTTGAGTTGAGGAACGAATAGGCAAAGAGGGCCGGTATGGCAACAAACAGACCAAACAGGGTACATGCCAGGGCCGATGCAACCCCAGGCGCAATCGCAGCAAGGTTTGCCTCACCAGATTCCGCCAGACTGGCAAAGGTATTCATAACCCCCCAGACCGTTCCCAATAGGCCCCAGAACGGGCCACCCGATATTCCCAGTGTAAGAACCATCATCCAGGAAGATAGCTTTTGACCCTCCATAATGCTGGCTCTGTCAAGGGCAGCGCGGTAGATGTTGATAAGCGACACACTAAGATGTTTTATTTTGTTTGTGTCCTGATTCTTACCCTGCATCCATTGGATAATTTCATCATGTCCTGCATGATAAATCCGATAAAGGGTTGAATATTCAAAATCTCCCTCTTCTCTCTCGCTTACCAGAGCCAGCGGATCGGCATTTCCCTTGAACGCAGCAAGAAAAGACTGGTTATCTTTCTGAATTTTTTGAAGTAACAGGAACTTCCAGATAAAGACGCCTACTGCCAGGGTCAGCATAAAACTACACAGGCCAATAATCAGCCAGCCATCAAGGGTAACCGATTTGGCAATCACCTTCATAAGGTGGATGGTCAGGTCTTCACCACCACCCTTACCTTCCTCCTCCGCCATCACTGCCGTCAGCTTACCGTCCTGGCTCTGGCCGGCCACTGCGGCGGCAAACCAGCCCGCTAAACGGGGTACCGAAGAAATCGCCACCTCATCAAGTTCACCGCTGTAGCCGGACTTCCCGTCAAGGGTAGCGCCGATAGCCAATTCAGCCGAAGGTGATGGCAATGCACCAGCTGCCAGTGCAACAGAAGTAGCCTCTGCACCGTTCAGGTAGACCGTAAGCTTCTTGCCCGGTTCCGCCGTTACGGCAACATGCTGCCAGGCGTCTGCTGTAAGCCCACTGGTAAGCGGAGTAACGCTCTTGCCCACCCGTGCTGTCACACCGGTGGTTCCGGCGCTGATCACAATACCGTCCTTGCCGTCATCCCATGAAAACAGACGGCCTTCAGCGCCACTTGCGTCCGGTTTGACCCAGGCGGAGAAACTGAACCCCTTGGAGAGGTTCAGTGATGGAGCACGCTTTACCACCATCCGCTGGCTGCCGTTCAGTTTAGCGCCGTTACCAATCAGGGTCGGCACTGCCAGGGCGCCATCAAACTCTGCTCCGTGGTTGTTGTATGCAGTGGCATCCTTTGGGGTGCCATCCTTCTGGTCAAAATGGTACACCGCAGCCTGAGCCGTATCGTAGGTTCCACCGGAATCAGAAGCCGCAGCCGCACTGCTGTTGCCATAATAGACCCAGACAGAATCCTGTGCCGCCTTGCCGGATATCTGAGGCACCTTGACCCATAAAAGGGCAATCCCCTGCTTTGGATCATATTTCTCTACGTGGTATTTAAGCGGGGTCTTATCGTCACTACCTACAAAACGGATATCCGAACCATCATCCTTGGCTGCCTCAAAGGCAAAATTACCGCTGTGCAGTCTCACCAGAACCGGCAGTTCAGCCAGATTATCAGCAATGGCCGCTCCTTTATCCGTGGTATCAAAGCTTACCTTGCGCCGTTTCTCCCACTTGCCATCCCACCAGGCGTCTGCAGCGGTTGCCCCCAGCAGTAACGACACCGAAACCAGCAGAGCAGAAAGCCACACCGCAACACCTCTTTCAGAAAAACAGGTCATCTCTTCCTCCATCAATTCAGATATTTACTTGAATATTACTCACTTTTAATCCTGTTAGTTAGGCGGATTCTCATCAAAACTCATAACCTTAACATCCAGCCAGGCGGTCATAAAATTCTCAGCGGCAAGGGCAGCCTTATCAACCAGTCCCTTGCTGCCCATTGCTGTGGTCTCAACCAGCATCCGGGCACCTTCATTCAAGCTACCGCTACCGGAAAGAGAACCAATACCAGCCGAGCTATCGGTCTGCACCGGCACCCCGACAGATATACCTACTGAAGAAATGTTACTGGCATTCCTGACCTCGTCCGCTACCAGAAACACCTTGTTGCCGAAGATACCCGCTTCACCCGCATCAACCACCCTGGCCACCAGCGTAATATCCCCGGCCTCCGGCTGCGTCTTGCCGTTACCGGCATCGTAGGTCATGGCTCGCACCCCGCTGCCCACCGAAGGGGGACTGAAACGGGTAATGTAGCTGCCGTCGTCCCGCATAACCTTCAGGGATTGGGAAGGGTTGATAGCTGCCTTTGATCCTCGTCCGGCATTGATAACCCCGTCCTCACTCCAGACGGTAATATCACCACCATAGAAGGTCATCAGGCGGGATTCATTGACGTTTACATCGCCACGGCTGAAGACATTGATATCTCCACCCAATGCCGTATAAACACCGGTGTTTTTCTGCGAACCGCTGCCGTAAAAGGTGCTTTTGCCTACGTTAAAGGTATCACCGGTCATAATATTGATGCTGTTGCCGGTCAGAGTGCTTACCTGCGAGGCAACCATGTTGAGCGTGCCACTTTGGGAAAGACCACCATCAATAAATGGATTTATAAGCTCAGAACGTAGCGAGGCCAGTTTCGCGGCAGCTGCCTCAGCATCTCCGTCGGCCTTTATCTGGCTGTACTCCTGGGCACCATTTTTAAGCGCCATAAAAAATGATGAAATGTCAGAAGCTGTGTATCCCTTTGTTGCACCGGCAAGCAGATAGAGGTCACTGCCAGTTTCAGCAAGACCGGCATTCTGGTGGTTACCGTAGGTTTGGATGCCGATGGTGCTGCCCAAGTCAACATTACCACCGGAGCAAACCATAAAGGAGCCTGGACCGCCATGCTGGAATCCGGTCCGGAGATAAACTCCCTCCTTGGGTGATAAACCTGCAGTATTAAGGGTAATGTCACCCAGTGCGGTTATTGTGGTCAGATCATCCTGCCTGATATTCTGTCCAACGTAGTGCAGATCGGTGATTGAACCTCCGGCGCTGATCTCGGCCTTTTTGACCAGATCCAGTTCAAGATCGATGATAGAGCCGCCGGCAGTGACCCTAACCGGCTGCGCGGTATCTCTATGCAGGGTAAGATCAGTACTGTGCGTCTGGGTATAACTGTTCAGTGTGGTAATCGGAGAGACCGTCTGTGCACCATAAACTTGTGACGGATCAATATCCGACATGATCAGCCTAGCCCCTACCGCCTGACTGTTTGCTGCGGCACTGCCGTCAATATCGCCACCAGCCGTCACGTTAAGCTCCGCAAATTCAGAAGGGGTCAGCACAAAACTGTTCTGCAGGATAATATCTCCAGCTGCCTGCATACTGAGCGAGCCAGGCAGAATCCGCCGCTCACCGTGGTCGGTGTTGCTGCTATCACTATAGAAACGGTTCAGACCGGTCATAGTGATGTCACCACCCAGAGAGCTCAGGCTCAGGCTGCTCTCCGACAGGTAGGTCAGATTCCATTTTTTATAGCTGGTGCTATAGGATGGATGACTGATGGTTGGGTTATCGACGGTGCCCAGCAACAGATCTGCCTGCGCCTTGACACTGATAGCCTTGGTGTAGACTGCTGAAACAACCGGCGCTCTTTCTTCATCGGATCCGAAAGCGCCCTGGGTACTTAGCAGTGCATCGCCGCTGCCGGAAAGAAAGCGACCATCCAGGTTGCCGGATGCAGAAACAGTCAGGTTGCCGCTGCCGCTAGTGTCAGTTGGTGCGAATGAGCCGATCTGGGCATTCACAGAGCCACCAGCCTGCACCTGTACGTCGCCGCCGGCCATGGCGGCTATGCCGCGCAGACCGCCGGAAGTTGCATAGTCCGCATGCCAGTAAGGAATCATGGAAGATCCGGAACGGACATTTGTAGCGGTATCCCACGGATTAAAGCTGGTAGTGCCGCTTACGTTTGAAGCAATGTTACCGCCAACCGTTACGCTTAGATCGCCTCCATTTCCGTAGGTGTAGTATTTGGTCATGTTGGCTGTTGTTGCCGCCTCCCCGGTGGTACGGATAGCCCCCATGGTGCTGCTGCCATTCAGGTCAAGATTACCGGCCACCTGAAGGTCAATATCGCCCACCGAACTCTGGATCACGCCAGCATTCAAGGTCAGGTTATTACCCACCTCACCCCTGATACTGCCGCCATAGCTGGCCAGGTTGTATTTTAAACTGGTATTGATCATATAGCCGGGAGAGGAGGGGGCGGTATAGGTCATGGTTGTATCGGCACCGCTGGCAAAGCTGATGTCGCCGTTTTCCGTATAGACAACTCCGGTTACGTCCAGCTTGCCGCTCCCTTTGTTGACCCCCAAAGGATTGGCACCGCTAGCGCCAGCAACCAGCCGCAGATCCCATGAATCCTTCATACTACTGCTATGAAGGCTGGTACGGGTCGTTTTACTATCGCTAATCTTCTTGGTCAGGGTCAGATCACCGGCTGCACGCAGGGTCAGCAGACCGGTCTCACTGATACCGTTAACGGTGTAGCGCCAACTGCTGAGATCCAGATCGGCATTAAGAGCCATTGATCCGCTGCTCTGAACCTCAACACCGGGCCGGAAATGTAACGCATCCTGATTGGCCATGGTCAGACCTGAGAGCAGTTTGTCACGATAGGTATTGGCATTAGCCATGTAGGTATTTGTTGCAGTTTTCCAGGTATTCGCATTAGCGCTGGTTATACTGCTAACCCCGCTGTAGACCTTGACCGCCTCAACCGCCACCTCAGAGGCGCCCTTTATCTCACCGTTCAGCGCCATCTTGACCCCGTTTACATTACCGGTATCCTGCAATGCCCGCAGGTTAACCGTTCCGCCATTGTCGGAAAGATCCAACAGTGCGCCGCCTGCCAGGGTAAGTATTCCGCTACTGCTACCCAGGTTAGCCTCACCTCCGCCGGTAACAGTGACGCCTGAACCGGTAGCCAGGGTCAGGTCATTGTTGGCATACAACTCCACCAGACCTTTGCCACTACCAGTGTTGATCTGGCCTTCCAGGGTCAAGCTGCCTCCATCAGCAATTAGGGAGACCTTGCGTGCCAGTATTTCAGCCTTTCCTGCTGTTGTATCTGTATCAGCAATGGTCAGGTCACCGGTGCGGCCCCGCAGACTGATCTGCTCCGTAAAACCACCCTTGGCCAAGGTAGCCAGCAGGGTCGCGGTATCCCCAAAGGTAGCGCTGTCAATGCTGAATGAGCCGCCGGTACCGCTGCCGTTGCCTTTCAGGGTATTGGCTCCTACCGTTACTCCTCCGATTACTCCGTTCAGGCTGATACTACCGCTATCACCCTGGCTGCCTGCCGACACATCCAGTAGCGCCCCCTCAGCAACCGCCAGACTGCCATTGGTTGCCGTAGCCACAATGCTGCCACCTGCTCCGCTGGCCGAGCCTTTGTTCAGGGTTTTGGAACCGGCATCAAAGCTCAGACTGTTGGTTGCATCGAGCACCAGTGTGCCGGACTGCATCTCTATAGTTCCGGCCTGCGTAATATCTGTAGCCTTGAAGGCCAGTTTGCCACCTGGCACGATACTGGTTCCAGAAGTGCCAACTGACTGGTTGATAGCCAGGGCATTGGCAGCCTGTACCAGCACGTTGGCTGGCAGGTAGTTCTTGTAGGTGCGATCCGTTGAGACAGCGGTAGTCACTCGGGCGGCCTGCAGGTTCAGGTTACCGGAACTGTTCAGGGTACCGTTACCCCCCAGGGTAATATCATTGGCTGCATGCAGGGTAGTGGTCTTGAATCCGGAAACGGTGATATCCCCCACGTTACTACTGCCGGTGGCAGGATGGCTCAGGTCAACGCTGATACTGTTGGCCTGCAAGTCAAGGCTGGTGTTGTTCAGAGCCGTCGCCGGAGCAACCGTACTGCTGCTGCCGCTGTTTTTCAGAGTCAGAGCGTTGGCGCTGATTAGCGCATGCAGGTCGCTGCTGTTGGCTGCATACCGGGCAGCATCAATAGTCAGATCCTTGGTTGTTGCCAGCGTAGTATCACCGGTAAAGATCAGGCTGTTACGGCTCTTCAGGCCAATGGCCGGGCTGAAGGAGTTCAGGGTGGACCAGAGGGTTGGACTCAGGGACAGGCCGTTGACACCGGCTGGCAGAGCGCTGCCATCGTTTACCACAATATTCTCGCCAGCCAGATTGACCAGAGCGGTATTGAGGGTACCCTGCATATCCAGTTCATTCAGCACCTCAAAATCAACACTCTTTGTTCCGGTCAGAACTGCCCCCTCGGCAACCGCTACCTTACCGGTAGGGCTGGCCAGGGTCAGGGTCTCACCACTCAGGTTGCTGTTTGCCTTGACCTCCACCAGGGTTTTGGCCTGCATGGTCAGGTCGCCATAAACCGCCAAATTGCTCCCTTCGGCAACGGTCAGGGTTTCAGTTGAAGTGGCGCTGCCCAGGGTTACCGATTTGAAACCCTGCCCAGAAAGGGCATCACTGGATACCGAAACCGTTCCTTTCAGGCTGGACGGTATAGCACTGCTGAAGTCAATGCCGCCTGCTGTGGAAGCAGCACTGTTCTGCACAGTCATATTTGCGCCGGCAAGATTGATCTTGCCGCCGGTGTAACCGGCAAGAGCCTGAGCCCTGAAAGCGCCGTCCAGCAGGATGGTGTCACCGTTAATTGCAACCGAACCGCCATTCCCAGCCTTAAGCTGATACTTTACAAACTCTCCCTCTTTCAGCACCTCACTTGCAGAGCGGACGACATAACCACGGTATCGGCTGCTGCTGATCGCTGTATTGGCCTCGCCCAGGTAGCCGGCAACAATACTGTATCCTTCGCCAGTCCGGTTATTGCTGCCCGGCGCAACATAGCCGCCTGCATCACTCACAACCATGGCGTTGGGCAGAAATGCGTACCGTTCCGGCACAACGGTGTAGATGCCTGCGGCTACACCGTTACCGCCGGCCAGATAGATGGTCTGTCCTCCCAGTGGCGCTGTTGCCTGAGGCACCACCACCATCCGGCCGCTTACCTTTAGCGGATCAAGCGAACCGGCCGCTCCAGGATAGAATTTGTAGGCAAAAATATCGCCACCGCCCGATACATCAATGAGTGAACCATCTGCCTGCACCACTTCCCGCTGGTCAGCGCCCGCTACCGCAGCACCGTTAACGTAGATCCCTGAAGCGGTTCCACGCCAGCTCTCCAGATCTTTGGCATCGCCAAGCAAAAACGTGGTTGTTATTGCCGCTGATCCATTCAGCGGTAGCGCCAGCTTACCGTCATTGTCCAGAAAACCAACCTGCACCCGATGGTCTCCGACAGCCGTACTGGTAGTACTGCCTGGTGCAAAGTATACCCGACCGTTGCCACTGGTGGTATTCAGGCTGATTCTGCCCAGCGGAGCCTCCAGATAGCCGGACTGGTTAATACCGTTTTGCGCCTCTATAGAAAGACTGCCGCCGGCTGAATCCAGATAACCACTGGTATCCCCTCCTGATGAAAGAACGGTGACACTGCCGCCGGTAGACCTGATACTAAACTCGGAAGGGATCATGATGGTAAAGCTGTCAGAAGGATATGCGTAGTTTTTCGGATAGACCCGCGCCGCCCGCATAGTCAGATCACCGGCCGTCACCAACTCGCCCTTGAATACATTGGCCACCGGTATCTCTGTGGCGCTGATATCGCCGCCAGCGTTTAACAGTGTCTCACTGAACCCGCTCAGAGCCAGGCTACCGGACAGATCAATCTCATTACCGCTCAGGTTGAGCCGACCCGTTCCATTTACCGCTGTCTTGGTTAAAAGGCTGCTGTTGGTGAGCTTAATCCAGGGGGCATAAAGGCTGACGAAGCTGTCATCAGTGCCGCTGATCAAGGGCGAATCCAGGGTCAGCTGACGACCAATCCTTTGGTTAATAAAACCGGAAAGTATCACTTCATTGCCGCTGCCAAAGGTCAGGGCATCAAATCCAGATGCCAGGTAGCTGCCAATCTGTAGACCGTTCAGAGTGAGTGCATCCTGTGAAGTGATGCTCAGATTCCCGCCCCTGGTGCCAGCCAGCTGCGTACCGGCGCGAAGGCTGCCCTGCAGATCAAGAGAAGCCCCTTTGATTTTGAGACTACCGGCCGATCCGGCTACTACAGTTTTACTGACACTTAGCCCATCGCTATTAGGCACCGTTACCATTACCGGTTCAGCGCCGGAAACATCAGCCAGAGCCCCGGCTGCCATCCTGACCGAACCTAAATCCGAATTCAGGCTGATGCTTCCGCCATCACTGGGGGTAGTTTCATAGAACTTTACGGCGCCCAGCTTCATGATCACATCCCTGTTGTAACCAGTTGCATCCAACAGGGCGCTACTGCCGATGTTAAGATCTCTCGCCGTCTCAAGGGAACCGCTTGCCGTGACCTCAATCTTGCCGGCCTTGCTTCGCAGGGTGCCGTTCAGTTCAACAGCCGAGCCTTTAAGAACAATGCTCCCACCTGGGGCAATGGTAAGGTCTGCTCCTGTTCCAACCTTCAGCAACGCCTGGTCAGCTGCCTGCTGAACCTGACCTCCATCGGTTGCCGGGTCGGAAATATAGTTGGTGTTACTGTATTCCAGCGTTTTACCGGCAGTAAGCTTCAGACTTGTACTGCCATTCAGTCCGGTCGTATCGGTTACTGATAAACGGGGCGATGATCCGTTGACACTCAGGCGAGCCAGGGTTGTCGGCAGGCGCACCCCCTCTTCAACCGTCAAACCGAACACGCCGGTCAGATCAAGGTTACCAAATCCACTCTCCAGAAGCTGATCAACCCCGAGAACCGTCCCTGAGGCAGTTGAACGGTATTGATTCGCCAGCGTCATCCAGTTGCTGTGAATCTTCAGGGTGCCGCTGTCATTTCCCACAAGCGCCTTGCCACTAAACGTTCCGCGCAGATCAACCGAAGAACCAGCCAGGGTCAGGCTGCCTGCATCGCCGCCGCTCACCTTGCGTTTCGCATCCATAGAGTACCCTGCATCAACAGAAAGCAGTGCCCCCTGCTGTACAATGATACCTTTCCCTTTTTCCGTCGTATCCTTAATACTTATGCTGCCGCCATCAAGGTAGTTGAGTGAAGCGGTGTCGTTGGGATCTATGACGGCCAGCCCCGCTGCTGAGATGCTGCTGCCAGGGTTAAGCAGTACCTGTGACGGTTCAGGCAGCACAACCCTGACTTTGTTCCCACTCTTATTATCTGCTACAGCTATATTGTCCAGCAGGCTGATATTTACCGTACCGGAAGGGACACTGATACTGCCGTTGTGGGTAATCTGCTGTGCCCGCATGGTAAGCGAGCCGCCTGGCAGCATACTCAGACTGCTATCGCCCGTGCTGGTAATGGAACTGTTGGCATAGATCTGGAGATCTGAAAGCGCGGTACCTGGCAGACTCAACATCCTGCTGCCGATAACCGAGGTTGTCATACTGCCGGCAGCAGCGCTGAACGGTTTCTCGTCAATAGTGGCAATGGCATCTGTCTGTGTTTCCGTATCTCCGGCTATTATGACACCGTCCAGTTTCTGATCAGCTTCACCGCCGTAACTGTAGTCTCCAAGAATCAGCGTGCCGCCGTCCGGCATCTTCAGGCCACGCGTCAGAGCCTTGCCGCTGCTGTCCCTGATCTCATCCAGACGGGTCTGGAAGAATCCTCTGATAACGCTGCTATTAATTGTGCCGTCCAGCAGCAGCTGCCTTGCCTTCAGGGTAAGCCTACCGGCATTGCCGCCCTCTTCAAAGGCAGGCAACGGATTAAACAGGGGATTGGCGCCACCGGTCCACAGGCCTTTGTAATTTTCCTCCACACCAAAACGTTCAAATGACCGTGTATAATCGCCCATAATCCTTGTGTATGTCAGATCTTGAGGGGCATCGGCAATACCGTAGATCCTGGTGCCATACACCAGCATCGTCTGCCCGATATCAGCGGATGAGTAGCCGACACGCCCACCCGATATATCAATAACCGCCCCCCCTTTCATGACAATATCTCCCTCAGAGGCGCTTATCTCAACACTTCCGGCATTAGCCGTCCATTGAAGGGCTGTTGCCTGCTGCAACTCTGTTAAGGCAGAGAGGTTACCGATTGATGAACCTGAAAGGGTTGTGGTAGTGATCTCCGCCCCTTTTGTAATCCCGTACTTCTGGGTCTGGTTATCCCGCAGCTCGGTGCTGGTCAGTACCGTTGATATGATCTTGTCATCAACCTTCAGATCAACCAGTGAACCGCTGACATCGATAAGGCTGTTAGTGTCAAGAAAAACCCTGTTCTTCGCCTGCAGCAGCACTTCAGCGCCAGGGGCAACAATACTGCCTTTATGTTCTATCCCTTCTACAGCAATGTCCGTATAGCGGGTTCCCAATGTAGGGCTGCTACCCTGATCCAGACCGGCCAGGGTAATCCAGGTATTGTAGCTAAAGGAACCTGCATCATCATAAATAAAGGTGCGGTTAACCAGTTCAGGTGAAACCGATACCGGCGTAGCCGTAACACTGCCCACTCCGGTTGTAATCCGCTCCTTTGCCAGCAGTTCAATAGTGCCGTTACGCTTTACCGTACTAATCGAACGAATCAGGCCGTTCTGGGTAACGCGGTTACCGTACATCCCCACCATACCCTGATCTGCAATCAGTTGAGCGCCAACCTCGTTCAGGGCATCATTGCCACTTGCCACACCGGCCACCTTGACCGTCAGCGCCCCCTGGCGGCGAGTATCTATGCTGGCGCTATAGGCTGGCGAAAGGTACACCTCTGTACCGGCAACCAAGGCTATCTGGCCAGACGGGGCGCTGATGGTGCCGTGGTTCTCTACAGCCCCGCCGATCAGGAACACGCCCCCCTGCTCGCCGGTGGTGCCACTGCTGGTAATTGTACCGGCATTGGCAACCATGGCGCCCGGCGCTTGTGTGTTGTCGCTACGTAGATTCCAGCTTTCGCGGGTGAATTTGGTCAGGTTCAGGGAGGTGGTTTCATCCAGAAACTGGCTAGGGTTGCTCCAGATATCCAGGCTGGTCTTGTTGTTACGATCAGTGGTGTAAGCGTTGCTTTCCGTACTGATCAGCTTCTGTAGATCCATCTTCAGCGAACTTGCCACCAGGGTATGCACATCCACCTTTGAACCGGGTCCAAAAAGGATGCCGTTCTGGTTCAGCAGGTAGATCCGGCCATCGGCCTTGAGGCTGCCCAGAATCTGGCTGGGATTGGCGTCGTATATCCGGTTCAGCGCAGCCCAGCTGGTCTGGGGGACGTCTTTCAGCTTCTGGCTGAAGTAGACCGAGGCGCTGACTCCAATATCAAACTTGTCCCAGTCTATGATGGCTCGTGCAGCGGTCTGGGTAATGGTCATGGCGCTGCCAGAACTTGAAACGCTGGCATTTGACTGCAGACCGCCGCTTTTCAGTTGCGGCAGTTGATTGGCCATCACCGTTGGCAGGGTAACCTTGCCGTAAAAGCCCGGAATAACCGGCGGTCCTGCCTGAGCCACCATCGGCAAAAAAAGCTGGTTGGCCAGCATTGCCAGGGCAACCCCCTGAATAGGGCGGCTGAATCGATTCTGCTGTTTTTTATGTCTACGCTTGACTTTACCTGCCACGGTACACCTCCCGTTATCCCCGTTTACTACAGTGCAGCAACTACCAGATCAGTTTGACCTTAAAATTAACCCTGCTGCTCCCTTCAGGCGTCCGACTGGTCTTTTCGAGCGCAAAGCCGCCATCCAGCTGGTACTCCATCCACTTTGTCACAGTGCCGCGCATACCGGCTCCCGCACCCTGCAGCAGGGTTTCCTTATCCTGCCCTGATAACGGTTCCATCACCCAAATATTGGCCATTTCATAGAAGAGATAGGGTCTTGCGGCAAACCATGACAGGCCGCTGGCTGCTCCGAGGTCTGGTGCAACCGTCTCAAGGCTCCAGCGGAGGCCGCTATCCCCCATAACTTCGCTTTCACGGTAGCCACGTACGCTCTCCATACCTCCAGCTGAAAATTCCTCGTTCGAAATCAGCGGTTCTGAAGCCAGCTGCCCGTCCAGCTTGCTGATAAGCTCAAATCCGGCTACAAGCGGCTGTCTGCGTTCAAGCCCGAGGGTTGCCGTCAGGTAGTTGGCTCGCCCTTTGTAACGTTTATCGTCAAACTGCGACTGTTCGGTCACTGCTCCCCTGAAGGTAAGCGACAGACCGGCATTAAGAAGGGTTAGCGCTTTATTTCCGGAATTGAAAAGACTGGCGCTGTACCCCAGGGATACAGGCAAGTAGGTGACAGGCGTGCGGACATCTTCACCTCCGGCGGTCAGCACATCCTCAAAATCCTTGTAGTCCGCCCCGAATGCCAGTGAATGATTGTAACTGCCCTGCCCTTTCATAGGCAGGAGGTAACGTGCGCCGATAACCATCCCCTTGCCGGTTGAACGGAACCCGTCACCCACAGGGGTTTCACTTCCGGTCCACATACCGTACAGCAGAAACTTGTGATCCTGGTTCCAGGGCATTGGCAGCATATAGGTTCCGTTAAAGACCTTGACCTGACGCTGATCCTGAGGAGACATCTGGTACTGCAATGAAACCGAATGCTCTTCTTGCCAGAGATTGTCATAGCCCACCTTGCCTATCAGACGCAGTTCGGAACTGTTGTGGCCAGCCATGTTGTTCAGCTCCAGACTGCCATGAAGAGGAAAATGATCTTCAACCTTCACTTCAAAATCAACTGTTCCCGGTTCCTTACCAGGCGCCATTCCCGGGGATACTTTACGATCAGGGTTCTGGTTAATTCTGGTAAAGTCCTGCCTTATGGCAGCTGAGGAGACTTGGCTGCCCGGAGTCAGTGAGGGCAGCCTTTCAAGGAGCATTGCCGAGGAGAACCAGCGATTGCCTGTAACCGTAACCTTACCCACCTTGCCCTCCAGCACCTGCAACTGAATAAAACCGCCATCGGTACTCTGCTCCGGTATGTTGACCAGCACAGCCGGGTAGCCATTATCGTGGTAGTATTTTTCAAGCAGATCTCTAGCCGCTTCAACATCGGCGGACTTTTTACCCTCGCCGGCAATCGGTGCAAGAAGCTCATTTAACCTTTCATCAGGGAAAATAGTATTACCGCTGACATAAAAAGAGCGGATAAGAAAGGTATACTCACCGCTCTGTTCTGTTTCAGCAGGGGGAGCCTTTTCTTCTGTCTCTTGAACAGTGGCCATCTCAACAGCGGGCTTCTCTTCAACCGGTGGGATCGGCAACGTTTCAAACCCCTGCCGAACCCGCACAGAGCGAGCCTCATCGCTGCTAAGCAGACCCTGCTCCTGCAACGCCTCCAGCAGTTGACGCCGTTCCTGATCACTGGCTGGCAGTTCAGGTATGGCAACAGTGGCATCAACAGGAGGCTCAACCGGCCTGGTTTCCTCGGTTGCAAGACGATCAAGCAGACCACGAGCCTCTTCAGGACTTAACAGACCCTGCTCTTGCATCTGCGCCACCAGCGCCTGCTGATCCGGATCAGCCGCTGCTGCGGCTCCGTTCACACCTGATAATGCAAGGCTCAGACACAGAGCCGGAATACTCAAGAATCGGTACTGCAGGGTACACCTCCCGAACAGATCTCTTTAACCTATAAAAACATTTGAAACACGGAGCAACGGAGCAAAACCAATGCTTTCATCAGAAGTAACTCCCCTTTGTCAAAGGGGGGGGAACCGTCAGACCACCCTGCTTTCTCCGTTGCTCCGTTGCTCTGTGTTTCAAACCGGTTTAAAAATAACGCTATTTTTTTGCCACTGTTTCAGCCGTCAGCTGATCCAGCAGCCAGGCCATCCTCTCTCCATCCACATAGCCGTCTATCCGTTCTTTGATTGATCCGTCCGGGTTAAAGAGCAACACCAGCGGAAACCCTTTCTGGCCGTACCGCTCCATCAGACTCTTGTCCTTTTCTGAATTTACCTTTATCCAGTCCAGACGGCCACGGCGGATAGCTACACGTGGATCCACAAAGGTCTCGTTCTGCAGTTTCTTGCACCAGCTGCACCAATCGGCGTACAGCAGCAGCAGGGCAGGCCGTCCGGCCTTTTTTGCCGCTGTCAGGGCTGTTTCATACCCTTCCTGCCAGGCAGGCGGTCCAGCAGGCAGCTTATCTTTAGGTGTCAGCGAAACCAGTTCAAGCTCAAGCTTCAGGGTCAGACCGGCCAGGGGATGGTTGCGGTCAACCGTAAAGGTATCCTTTTCCACCAGCGCTATCCGACCAGGCTTCCCCTCAACCGTAAACTCGGCGCCAATGGTTGGATGCAGGGTCAGGACAACCTGTTTTTCATCAGCCTTCAGATCCAGATAGCCAAACGGTTCATCAAACCGTTCCTGTTTGGGCAGTTGCAGCTCCAGACGCACAGCATGTTCCGTTACCTCTTTGACCTGGGCAGGCACCCAAGGGGTCAACGGTACGCTCTTGCCCACCACCGGAAAGGTCTTGAACCGCTTCAGATACTCATCCGGCGGCAGACTGACAGCCCGTGGAATCCGCCGCTCCAGAGGCAACTTCAGCTGCAGGGCAGGATTTGTGGGGCCAAAGGCCTGTTCCGGTGGCAGCATCACTGTCTTTTTTGCGCCAGGTTCCATTCCGATGAGGGCAGCGCTAAAGCCTTGGGGCAGATCCGGAGCTCCCGGCACCAGTTCTGTTGACCCAAAGGCAGCAGGGGCAGCATAGCCATGATGCCGTGGCAGCTTGCTGTCATTTGCTTTGGCAGCATCGGTGGTACGCACCAGTGCGCCACCCAGGGTTGAAAGGGTATAGTTGACCCGCAGCAGGTCACCGGCAGCAGCGCCGCTCTCAGCGGCCATCACGCTGCCAGTAAAGGTTAGAGCCAGGACAAACAACATCAGCACAAGATATCTGGTCATGGTTTTTTTGCTCCTGTTGCTTCAGCGCCTTCAGGCAGGGGAAGCGGTGTTATCTCGCACTGCAGCTCTACGCCGCCAAAGGGGTTGGTATAGTCAATCGTAATAGCGCCCTCAGTCAAGGCGCTGATCCGCCCCAGCATCGGGCCGGTTCGTACCAGGCTGCCCACAGTCGGTTCAATCCTGATCTCATACTGGGCACCGGCATCTTTGAGATGAGCCGGGCCGTAGGGGGTGTTAAACGGGCCATTTGAGACCGGGTTGAAACGGATCAGCACCAGTTTCTCATCCACCTGCTCCACCTTGCCCGGAACCCGTGGGTCGATCACGTAGGGGTCACCCAGCTGGGCATCTTTACCCTTGCGGCTTTTGTACTGCTCCGGTGTCAGACGCAGCTCCTTCATTCTGTACCAGACCCTGGCCATCTGGGCAGTCCGTTCTGAGCCATCGGGTCGCAGGATCGGTTTAGAGCTCAGCACAATCCGGTTTGGCTGTTCCATGGTCATACCCGGCAGAGCCAGGGCAAGCCCGGCTGCCAGCACCGGTTCAAAATCTTCCTGATCATTTTTTTGGCTGATCTCCGGAGGCCTTCCGGCTGTCAGGCGTAGCGACCCAGGTTTTTTGGGGGGTAACCAGGCTGTTGATCGGGGGCCTGCCGGATCTGCCTCGCTGGCAGCCAGCAGTTCATTGTTGGGAAGAGCACAGCGGTACTGCACCAGCAGTTCCTGACCCGGCGCAACCTGACGCGCTGCACAGCCCTGAAGAGACAACAGCAGCGCACCTGCGGCAGTCAGAGAGTTAAACGTTTTGTAGATCATGGTATATGGCCTTCCACAGTAGATAAGGTTTAACCTGAAACCGGCAGTTCACGAAACACAGAGCAGCGGATCAACAGAGAAATCAAGATGTTAGTAAAGCAGCCAGCAAAACCAAAGTGGTGGGTCTTTAAACAGGCTTTTCCATTGTTTTTTTCTGTAGTTTTACTCCGTTGCTCTGTTGCTCCGTGTTTCAAATGCTTTTCCAAGTTTAATCGGATGGACTCTAGCAGGGTTCTGTGTCGTTTCTGTTGCGGTTATCCAACATGCAGGCAACAAATTGCTACGGTTCCTTCTTATCCTGTCCGGATCTCTGCGACACTTTCAGTGCCTGTTCCAGATTACGCAACCTGGCCTGAGCCTCGGCAGCCCGAGCCCGACGCTCGAGGGACTGTTCCGGAGTCTCACCCTGCACCGGTAACCGCAGCCTGCTGGCCTCTTCCCGCAGGGTTTTCAGTTCAGCAGTCTGCTCAGGGCTGGGGTCGCTCTGTTGACTCGGCATTGTGTGATCTTCTGCAACTGCTTGTTCTACTGCCTGCACCGCCGGTTGCAACGGCTGAGCAGGCCGCGTTCCGACCGCTTCGGGATCGCCGATAATCTGCACCACCACACGATCCTCATACTCTTCAATCACGGTCTCTGCCGCTGCCTGACCATGCAGCAGCAGCGCCAGTAAGAGCAGCAGTAACCCGTGGAACACTAACGACATGGGACACCCCGTTATGTAGAATCTGACAAACAAACTTGGAAAAGCATTTGAAACACGGAGCAACAGAGCAACAGAGTAAAAAAAGAAGTCTTTTCTCGAATAAACCTCGAAAAGACCCCACTTCCTGGTAATTGCTGATTCCGATCTAACGTCTTAATTTCTCTGTTACTCCGCCGCTCTGTGTTTATTCTAACTGCAACTTTCATAACAAAACCTGATTAGCATCAATCTTCAAAAATCCCCTCGCCCTTGAGGGAGAGGGTCAGGGTGAGGGGGGAACTGCCTGATATTATTTGCACCACTTCCCCCTCATCCGGCCTTAGGCCACCTTCTCCCTCAGGGAGAAGGGTTGATTCTGAATCTCCGTACTAATCAGGTAATAAAAAGAGCAGCACCCCGGGAGGAATCGGGGTGCTGCAATCACCAACAGATACGGCTGTTTCAAACAGTTACAACTTAAGGTGTACCAGGTATGCTGGCGCCAACATATGCAGGATATGAGCTGTCGTTTGCCTTGTTAAAGACCATCTCGGCCTGGGCAGACCAGTAGCTGGCTTTGGTCCCCGGCAGGTTTGCAGGGTCAGCAGCAAAGGCAGCCAGATCCACTACCAGGTTGTGGCGAACCGAATCCAGACCAGCCTTCTCGTACATCCACTGGTTGGAGAAGAAGTCGTAGGCGCCGTTGCGGATCATGTTACGGGCGGCCGGAATGCCGTTGTACTTAAGGGAGACGGTGTTGGTCTTATTGGCCTGGTCAGCATCGGCATAGCCGATGGCACCGGCCAGGGCATTGATGCAGTTCATCTCATCAGACGAGCCGTCGTTGAAGTAGATGGTGGGACTACTAACATTCTCAGTTGACACAAGACCCATGGCACCACTCATCACTGCCTTGTCCAGGGTGGAGTGGGTGCCGGAACCGGCGTGACGCAGGCAGGCCACCAGGGTGTCGTCGCCGCCGTCAACGCTATAGGACTGGCCAAAATCCTTCCAGGAATAGACCTGGCCGCCAAAGATCTGTACGGCCTGCTCACGGGTGATGTTGCTGATGGTGTTGGCCACGCAGGCAACGCCGGCGCCGCAATCAGCCTCGGCAGTGGCGGCAGTGCAGAGGTTGCCGGCAAGTGCGCCGCTTTCGCAGGTGGAAACCTTGATGGCCTTGTTGGCAAAGAAGCCGAACGGCACCACCAGCGGCTGGTAGGGGGTCAGACCGGTTGTGGGAACACCGCTGAAGGAACGGTCGGTCCAGGTACCGCCCAGGGGTCCTTTCAAGGCTCCGTGGGACTGCTGCACAAAGGACTCACCGGCCACGTCGGAGGCGCCCAGGTGGACGTCAACGCATGAAGTAGCAGTGCTACCGTAGGCGGTCTTCATCTTGCGCTGGAACATGTTGCCGCCGCACTCGTTGACGGCCAGCGGGTTGCTGCTGCCAGTGGTAGCCAATATGCCGTCATATGATGCCTTGGAGGAGTAACGGATGGTGATGGTGTCAGCACCGCAGGTACCAACCGTAATACCGTTTTTGCTGTCACCGTCGTTTACCACGCCGGTGCAGCTACGAGCAGTCAGAAAGTCCTTTGCAGCTTCGTTCCAGAACAGAAACTGGGCAGATGCGCCGTAGATGTTAAGGTCAATGTCGGTTGCCTGAGCAGCGCCGGAGAGAGCCAACACGGCAGCGCCGGCCAGCAGGGTTTTTTTAGCTACTGTTTTCATGGTTGTCATTTCCTTTTTTGTGTGTTTCCCCGCCTGTTTACAGGCGGGGTGTGTAACTCAATTTGTGATTAGCGTTAATCTTCCGTTTTACCCTTCTCCCTCAAGGGAGAAGGTGGCCAAAGGCCGGATGAGGGGGATGAGGTTAAATAATATCAAGCATTCCCCCCTCACCCTGACCCCCTCCCTCATGGAGAGGGGAAAAATAGGAAGCGGGACTAGGCTTCTTTGTTCATACGGCGACGTACACCAACCAGACCAGCCAGACCTGAGAAGAGCAACCAGGCAGCAGCAGGGACCGGTACCGGCTGTTCCATCTTGTTGATCACGGTAGAACCATCAGCCAGCATGGTCAGATCAAACTTAAGTGTACCAAAGGCACCGTTATCAGTAGCGGCGCCGGTCCAGGTAAAGAAATTCTGCTTGACTTCGCTCCCGGTTGCCAGGGCAGCAAGGCTCATGGTGCCGCCGGTGTTGTTCACAGCAAATTTTGCAAAATGACCAGGATTAGTGGCTTCTTCAAACTTGGTGTAGAAGGTAAGATCATAAGCCTTGTCAGACAAGAGTGCCGAATTGCCGGACACCATGTTAAGGTCATAATAACCGGTAGTACCGGTAGCACCGTAGGTAAGAGCCTGGGCTGCCGACTGAACTTGTGCATATTTACGAGAATTGCTATCAGCAGCAGTCAAGCCGGAAGAAATGCCTATCCACTTGCCATTAGCTGAATCATAGGCGAAGTAGGCTACCCGCAGGTCGTTCCACTGGGTGGTGGCGCCAAAGATAGAGGTAGTGACGGCATCGGCACCGTTACCAGTAATAATATTCTTCTCACCGGCTGTGGTACGAGTCATGAGGTCGTAGATGCTGCCGAGGTCAGTGGCATATTCCTTGGAGCCTACTGTGTCATACACTACGCGGATCAGGTCACCGTTATCGATGGCGGCCAGTGCGTTGCCGGAGAGACCCAAAGTAAGGGCTGCTGCTGCGGCAAATTTAATCATGTTCTGCTTTTTCATTTTCCTGTTCTCCCTATTGTCTAGATATTGCGATTTGTGTTGCTGAACCTTGTAAGACTGAACCTTGTTTACTGCCTGCTGCGCCGGGTACTACTGTTAATGCGTTACTGCTATTCAGTTGTCTTTATATCTTTACCTGCTGCGCCCTAAAGGCTGATCCCTTGTTGCCCCCAGCGGGGCTTGCGGCGTTCCGTCTATGCGGTTTTGCCCTGGTTGGAATCATTCCTGTAGGATAATTTGGTGGCGCAGGCTGCCACCTCGCTTGACGCTCTTTCACTAACTGCTGCCTTTGACCTCCTTCCCTTTTTGATAATAAAAAAAGCCCGAACCGCTCCCCCTGCGCGGGGGACTGCGGTTCGGGCTTCCTGGGGCCCGGCCTGTGGCCGGATCAGCGAAGTACCACGAACTGTATGGTACGGGTTATTCAGTTGTTGTTTTTGCCAGGCAGACTACTTGAGGATCTCTTCCAGTTTCTCGATCCGTGAAATACCACCCTGGCTGAAGTTGATCTTTACCGATCCGGTGAACTGGCTCTGTACCAGACCTTCCATTACCCCGATCAACCTGTCCAGCTTTTCTGCATCCGTGCCGCTACGCTGGCAGGGGATGGTTTTTTTCATCTTTAGCACTGAGACGCCTGACATGACGATTACCCTTGTACAGCATCTTTATTTCAGTTTTGTGTCAACTTACAAAAATTTACGTGAACTTTTTAGAGGGCTGCTCAAACCACCCTTTGCAATCATTTTGTGCAGCATCTGTATAACACCTGATTGTTGAAGACGTGTGTCAGTATTCATACTTCTTTGTTAAAATCAGGGGTTGTTTCCAGAGTCGCCATAACGCTGCCAAACCAGAGCAGCAGGTCGCAAAGCGCGCAGGTAACGGCCTGCACGGTGTAACGGGTTGGCAGATAGCGGGGGGGTACGCTGGTGGCATGGGCGCCATTGTCGCTGGTTATCTTGTAGATCAGTTCTGAAAAGCGGTCGATGATCCGGTAGCGTTCCACCAGCCCCTGTTCAGCCAGGTGTTTATAGATCTGGGTGACCTTTATTTCCCCCACTATCAGCTGGTCAGGAACCCAGGTCTTGTTTACCCTGTTAAGGGTCAGGTAGATGGTTTCCTGTAGTCGCCTCAGACTTCCCAACATGGCTCTTATAATGTTTAAGTCCTTGCTTTCCAGTTGCTTGAATATACCGATCAGTTCCTGTTCTGTCTCTACAGTCAGGTAGCGTGAGATCACGCTGAAAACTTCAGGGTGACGGCTGCGGTATTTAAGGCCGTCAAGTTTGGCTGCTTCCCTGGCCAGAAACCCCAGCAGATCATCTTCGCCCGTACCTTTTGAAAAGACCGCCATGGTGCCCCTGAAAAGTTCTGACAGGTTTTTGTACTGAGCCGGTTCGCCGGTAAGCACCACTGCAGGAAGGTGAGGTGCCTTGTCTGCCAGAAAGCGTGAGGCAGCTATGATAAAGCTGTTATCAGGTACCCTCTGACCCCTTTCACGTAAACAGATTACATCCAGTATCACACCGCAAAGCTGCGCCCCTGCATCCCCCAGGATTATCTCACTGGCATCTTCAAGGTTTTCGACATGTAGCAGTTCAATACCAAACCGCTGAGCGTTGCGGTGCAACGCCTCGACATATTTGCGGTCGTCATCAATGATTAGCACCGGCATGCTAGTGTTAACAATTTGCATGGTTTAAATCCTTTTGGGCAGCGTGATACGGAAATGGAGCGGTTGTTTGTCCCTGATGATCTGGAAGCTTCCGTGGTGCGCTTCTATCACCTTGCCGATCCAGGCTCCGCCAAGCCCTTCGCCTGGGCTACCGCTGCTTTTGGTGCCAAAGGTAAGAAAATCGCGTTCGGTAAGGTTAGCGGGAAACGGCAGACCGTTGTTGGTATAATCCAGAGTAACCGCCTTGACGTTTTCTTTCAGACGAAAGGTAATGACCTTGTTACGTTTGGTGCAGTTCTCGCCGAAACCGTGTACTTCAGCATTACGGATCAGGTTGTTGATCGCTTCGACAAACGAGGCTCGATGCAGCCGCACAGGCCTTCTCAGCTGACTATATACTTCAATTCTATATTCTTTGGTCTGATATGGAGGGACAATCTCTTTCAAAAACAGTTCCCCCAGATCCAGCTCTTCAAAATCATCCGGGCTGATCTCGCGCCCCACCAGCTGACGTGCGTTGGCCACTACATCGCCTATCTGCAAGAGGCTCTGTAGAGATTTTGACAGTGCATCTCCGATAGTTTCTCTGGTTCCATCCAACATGCGCCCCGGCAACTGCTCCTGAAGCATACCACGTTCTGCAAGATGCCGGATTACCGTTTCAAGGGGACTCCTGGCTATAAGAATCTGAGGTTTTACGCTGTGGGCTATATGACTGACAATTCTGAATTCGGAATCCTGTTTTTCTGTTGCAATCATTGATTGCTGTACAAGTTTGTTCCGTCTGGAATAATAGTCAAAGGAGGTTATCAGAATAATTCCCGCTACAACAGGCATTGCGTTAAGCAAAATCCCATGCCTGAAGAGGAGATAAAGAGTCAGCGGGATAAGAAGCGCCAGAAATAGCAGATTACCGGTTATCCTTCTGGGCAGGGTTGACGGGAAAGCTGCAATAGCCGCAGAAATTAATACCACTGAATGATCTATAAGGAACCCGGGCCAGATTGCCAAAGCGCCTTTTTGCTGGTTTATAACCGCCATATTGGCCACTCCTATCAAGAGAACCATATAATAGGAAACCTTGGCCCATACCATGCTGCCTTTAACCAGTTGAATCAGATAGAAAATAGAAAGCCCTATCCCAAGATCAACAAGAAACACTGCAGTTCTTGAAGAGTAGTAAAAACTACCTTCACCACTGCGGGCTAATATTTTTTTGATATCGTTGAAGTGCATTCTGGACGCATTCTGGATACCAAATGTTACATTAAGATGTAGAATTGGTTAATTATTGGTTAACTGTGGCAGCTGCTCTTTTTTCAGGGAATTAACTGTGCTAGGCTGATTTTCTGAAATTATATATCAGGAGGTATTTTAGTTATGAAACTTAAAAATGCACTGGTTGCTGCCCCTCTGCTTCTTGCTCTCTCTGCTCAGTTAAGCCATGCAGCTATTTCTGAAGGTTCAGGGGAAACTGTTATAGCCAACAATCTGTTATATTCATCTTCGGTTCCTGTAAACCCCCCTGCTTTTACTGGTGGCAGCAGCTATGAGGGTGTTCTGGAACTTTTTCCAATTGTGCCTGTTACTATTCCCGCTTTAAGTTCAAGCTCTTTTTTCTTCTTTGAAACAGGTGAAGGGACAGGTGATGGTATTTCTGTTTCAGGCGTTTCGGGTCAATTTCCAATACTGCGGACATATTATCTGCCAACAACCTCTATAAAGTTAACCCTTAGTGAAGATCCTGTAAATCCCAGCCCTGTGCCGATTCCTGCCGCTTTTTTGCTGCTTGCCTCCGGTCTTGCTGCATTGGCAGGTTTTCGTGGCAAAATGTATGCTGACCAGGCTTAAATTATGCCAGGCCGTTGTATAGAATAACCGCTACAGGCGGCTTGCAGTTGTCTGCTTGAACACTAAAAAACGGGCAGCCATTTACTGGTGCCCGTTTTTTAATCTACCCCCCTACCCTACTTCTTTGCTTTGACTTTTTTCGCTGGAGCTGCTTTTTTAGTGGCTGGTTTGACTGGAGTCTTTGCAGTTAAATCTTTAAGCGCCTTGCCTGGAGTAAATTTACCGTTAGTTTTTTCTGCAATTTTTATCTCTTTACCTGTCTGTGGATTGCGTCCTGTGCGTGCAGCACGTTTAACCGCACTGAATGTGCCAAAACCTACAAGAGCAACCTTGTCTCCAGCTTTTAAAGCATCCTCTACGCTACATACAAAACCTGCCAGTGCTTTTTCTGCCTGAATCTTTGTAATTCCTGCAGCTTCTGCCATTTTTGCTACGAGTTCTGTTTTGTTCATTTTTTGCTCCTTTCCGGGTTGTGTCAACTTGGAATAAATGCTTCACGCAATGCTGCCTCTAATGCTTTACCACCAACTTCTTTTGCAAAATCGTTCACTTTTGAAAGTAGCTGCTGATATTCTAAGCTTCTTTGGTCTGAAAGAATTTTCTGAAATGCAAGTTCGTGTTCTGCGTTAATCTGTCTCTCTCTAGCCTCTGCAGCTTCTCTTGCAGCTTGTTCCATTTGCTCGGCACGTATTTCAGCAAGTGTTTTATAGTTGCCAGGTTTTGGGTAGATACCTGAACGCTGCATAACCTTATAAAACCAGTTTATGGGATTGCTTATTTGCTTCTCTTCCTCATGGTTTAACACCACCATGTCATATCTACAATATTTCAGTGATTGGATGACTTGCTCTAAAGGCATTTCGAATTCGTCTGACCAGGCATTAAGCTGTCGGACATTGACACCCTTCTCTCGCCAGTAGCCAAGTTCAGGATCTTTTAAAATTTCGGTATTTTCTGTAGTAGTAGATTGTAAATCTTTAGTACTACTAACTACTGTAAATGTTTGTTTGTTTGATTGTCCGACTGACTGCCATGCTGTTTGTTTGCTTGCTTGACTGCCTGCTTGTTTGTTTGATTGCTCGATTGTTTGCTCGCTTTGGGTGCCATATATTTTTGTTGCATAGAGAGAACATAAATGATTGTTCATGCTATATTCAAAACCACGGAAGCTATGTCCATTATGCCTTGCTTTGTAGGTGATATATCCTTCACGAATTAATACATCAATACCGGCACGAGCTGTTCCATATGCTATTCCAGTCTCTCTGACAACTATATCCATATTTGTCAACCCGCCACCTTTTTCATAGAGAAACAGGAGTAGTTTACCCTGGTTTTCGTTGAATGGTAACCATCTTTGTCGAGTTGTTTGTGAGAGTATTGGCGATGCTGTTTGCTTTATTGATTGCTCGATTGCTTGTTCAATTGTTTGTCCTCTTGTTTGCTCTATTGATTGATTGACTGATTGTTCGTTTGATTGTTTGTCTGGTTGACTGTTAAGTTGCTGTAATGATTGATTGTTTGATTGTCTATTGGACTGATTGATTGACTGATTGTCTGATTGCTTGATTGTCTGCTCGAATGTTTGATTGTTCGATTGATTGTCTGCTTGTCCGCTTGATTGTTTGATTGTTTGATTGTTTGTGTTGTTATCTTTTTGTGCAATCGGAATATTAACAGAAATGACATCTAACGGGATTTTTTCCGCGTCAAGAAAAGAAGGGCAGGGCGGGGCGGGGTCTTCAATAACCGGCTGAAGACCACGTTTAATACGCTCAGCAGTATCGACATGAACACCTTTACTAAGCGAAGCCTTTAAGCTATCAGCAAGAGATGGTCTAGCCATTTAACAGATCCAGTTGATTAGTATCGTTTTTGATCAGTTCCATCAGTTCGTCCGCAAGAGCCCTGAATCGTTTTGCGCCAGAAGATTGAGGGTCATACTTCAAAACTGTAGTACGAGCCATTTCAGCCTGCTTGATTGCATCATTTGTAGGAATGGTGGTTTTAAAAACATATCCAGGATAAAGCTCATGGATTTTTTCAATAATCACCTTAGAAGAACTGGTGCGCATATCAACCTTATTTACTAATGTTTTAAGGAAGCGCAGTTCTTTGTTGATCTTGGTTGCCCTGATACTTTCGATAGAGGTGTAGATAGATGCAAGGCCGTCCAAACTAAATCGGCTACCTGCTTCAATAGGAACTATTACCCCATCGGCTGCAGACATGGCCTGGATTACCCAGAGTCCTAAAGATGGGGGGCAGTCAATAATTGTAATGTCATAGTGTTCAGTGGCATAGTCTCTAACCATATTTTTGAGCATAGAGTACGATTTAGCCGTATCCTGATACAGATCTGCCTCAATTTGGCTGGTTATCTGCGCATTAGGAAGAACGTCCACACCAAATTCTGTAGGATAGATACATTTTCTTACAGGGATGCCTTCAGTAAACATCTCGTATAATGTGTTTTCAGGAATCATGTCCCCAAGCAGCAAAGAAGTGGCATTACACTGCGGGTCATTGTCTATTAAAAGCACCCTCTGTTTACGATTTGCCAGGGCTGCTGACAGGTTAACACTTGATACAGTCTTGCCAACACCACCTTTATTGTTAACCATAGCCGTTATCATGAGATATACCTCCCATTTAAAGTACAATGTACATATATACCTAATAGGCTGTAAGTCAACATGTTTTTAGTGATTAAACAGTATTAAATATACTGCTTGAACGATCAAAGATAAGCTTCTGAAACGGAATGACGAATTGAGAGGGAATCTTGTTTATTATTTAAAACCAATAAATTTTTTCTTGACAGAACTTCTCAACAGAACATGTGGATAACTTTTAGATAAGGACACAAAAAAGATACAATCCTGCAACAATCTCCATAAGATTATCAAATTGCACAAAAAATGAGCAAAAAATTGACCCCAGTAATTACAAAAGGATAGGCTTGAATAGAAAAGAGACATGTTTGAAAACAAGATACGCACTGCGGTGGCAGGGGAGGTGGTAAAACAGCCCTGACGTGCTTATACTGCAGGTATGAATAAACAAAATGAAACAGTAACCGTTCAGCAGGGAGAGTGGCGAGTACTTACCCCCGCTGTAGTCGGTGTACCGGATCAACAGGTTAGGCCAGTCTGGACTCTGGTGCTGGCGGCCAAAGAGATCCCGTACCAGATTGATAACGATCAGTCAGGGCTGCATCTGCTGGTGCCGGAAGAGCGTCTGGCCGAGGCGCTCCATCAGATCCGGCTTTATGAAGAAGAGAACCACAACTGGCCCCCACCATTACCACCTGCACGCGAGCTTGATCAGAATATTCTGGTTACACTCTCGGTATTGATTCTCCTGGCCGCCTTCCACAACCTTATCCGTTCAGATCTGTTACTGATCAATGAGACACTGGCGGATTGGTTTAGTCTTGGTATGGCACAGGCTGGCAGGATCAGGGGAGGGGAGTCGTGGCGCCTGGTGACAGCGCTTACCCTGCATGCTGATCTGCAGCATCTGCTTGGTAATCTTGTCATTGGAGGTCTGTTTGTGTTTTTGCTCTGTAGGGAGATTGGAACCGGACTGTCCTGGTTTCTGTTACTGGTGGCGGGATCCTTGGGTAATCTTGCAAACGGATACGTTCAGTTAGACACCCACAACTCGGTGGGAGCTTCCACGGCGGTATTCGGGGTGGTGGGGATCCTGGCCGGATTGAGTGTTATAAGGTACCGCCAACACCTTCGGCATCGTTGGCCGTTACCGATAGGCGGAGCAGTAGCTCTTTTAGTTGTGCTTGGCTCAGAAGGAAGTAACACTGACTTGGGGGCGCATCTGTTCGGATTTCTGTTTGGGGTGCCGCTGGGACTGATTACGGAACTTCTGATTAGCAGGTTTGGTCAGGTGGGTAGGGTGGTGAACATGTTGCTCGGACTCTTTAGTATATTAATTGTTGTAGGGGCATGGTGGGTGGCGTTGGCGGGAAGGGTCTAGGGTCAATCTCCCAAGTTGTTAAGTTCTCAGGATAACTTATTATCATGGAAGCCTGACCCCACAGTTTTCTATCCAGGAATACATTGAGATATTTTACAATCGTCAGAGACGATATTCTCGTCTGCGCTATATTTCACCAGCAGTATTTAAAGCAAATTACTACAAAATGAAAGAAGCTGCCTGAAAGATGAGTGTCTACTATTGACAGGAGAGGTCAGTAGGGGGGTAGAGTTAAAAAACGGGCAGCGATTTACTGGCGACCATTTTTTGATAAGGATTCTCATATAAACAGACAGGCACTAAAATAATGCTCATTGTTATAGAAGCACCAGGAAAACTTAAAAAGATTCGTGAATATTCTGGTAGCAAAGTATTTGCAACAGTGGGGCACTACCGCGATCTGCCAGATAAGAATCTTGGTGTGGATTTGGAAAATTTAGAGCCAATATTTGTGCCCAAGGAAGCAAAGCCAGGGCTTTTAAATGAACTGCTAGCGCAAGCAAGAGATGAAGATGTTATAATTGCCAGTGACCCTGATCGTGAGGGTTACGCAATTGGGATGATGGTCTGGCAAGATATCAAGGCGATTGCCAAGACAGTCAAGCGTGCAGAATTCAGAGAAATAACGGAAAAGTCTGTTAAAGCCGAGATAGCCAGAGCAGTAGATATGGATAAGACCAACGTTAAACTATACGATGCATTTCTTGGCAGAAGGGTAGGGGACAGACTGATTGGCTATCTACTTTCCCCTGTTGTAGGTAAAAAACTTGGAAAAGATATAGCGCCATGGTCAGTGGGACGTGTTCAGTCACCGGCAATACGTCTTGTTGTCGAGAGAGAACGTGAAATAGCAGCCTTTAAGTCTGGCAAGTACTATCTGGTAGGAATTGAGTGTGAGAAGAGTGGTCTTATCTTCACAGCCTGGCATCAAGGGGGAAAGATTCCGGTAAAGACTGATGCCGAAGCGTTGGTTTTAAGGCTTGCTATATGTAGAACTGCCACAGCATTATCTGTAGACCGGAAGAAACGTCAGGAGATGCCCAAGCCGCCATTTGAGACGGCATCGCTACAGATGGCAGCATCAAGTCAACTAACCTTTGCACCGGAACAGTGCATGAAAATGGCACAGGATCTCTATTCGGCAGGACTTATAAGCTACCACAGGACAGACTCTGTAAGGATAGCTCCAGAATTTGTCGAAGAGTTGCGTAAAGAGATAAATAGAAACTTTGGCGAGAACTATCTGCCTTTAACACCACATAATCATAAATCTAAAGATAGTCAGGCAGATGCCCATGAAGGTATCCGTCCTACAAAGGTTCATGACTTGTCTAACTGTGCCTCTATAGTTGCTAAAGAATCCCTATCAAATGACCACGCCAGATTGTATGAATTGATTGCCAGAAGGGCTATGGCTTCACAAATGGCTCAGGCTCTTTTCGATACAACAACTCTGATTATGGAATGTTCTGGCGAAAGGTTTAAAGCAAATGGCAGGGTTATGTTGTTCGATGGATTTAGAAAACTCTGGGAAATTGAGGAAGAAAGCTCTGATCTGCCGACAAGGGATGAAACGACTGATGTCAATCAAAAGCTGCCGGATATAGAAAATGATGAAATACTGTCAAAGGTGAGCGACAAAATGGAGGAAAAGAGTACTAAAGCTCCTCCGCGCTATACTGAAGCATCACTGGTAGATAAACTTAAAAAACTTGGTATAGGTCGTCCATCTACATATGCTGCTATTATGAAGGCAATAACAGGCCGTCAGTATGTTGTTGTCAAATCAAGAAAGCTGCACGCCACCCAACGGGGTGAACGTTTGCTAAAGTGGCTGGAAACTACGACCCCATGGTTAATAGATTATGAAGCAACAAAGAAGATGGAAGAGTACCTGGATAAGATAGAAGCCGGAGTTTCAGGTGTTGAATGGAGAAAGCTTGCAGCCCGTATTTTGTACAGAGTCAAACAGGCAGGTGGAAGGACGGAGAATGCAATCCAATCATCTATACCAGGGGTTAGTGAAAAGCAGTTGGCAGTTATAACAAGATATGGCGACGATATTGCGAAGAAAGCCGTAGAAAGAGGAGATGCCACCGCATGTAAGCTATGGTTGGAAGAGCATTTTAAAAATAGGGGTTAATTGATATTTAACAGCAATTAAACCTAGAAAAAGCATTTAAAACACGGAGCAACAGAGCAACGGAGTGAAACTACAGAAAAAAGCAATGGAAAGGCCTTTTTAAAGACTCACCACTTTGGTTTTGCTAGCTGCTTTACTAACATCTTGATTTCTCTGTTGCTCCGCTGCTCTGTGTTTCGTAAACTGCCGGTTTCAGGTTAAACAGTTTGCTAGG
>DCVL01000021.1 GCA_002328035.1 Geobacter sp. UBA2189 | reverse complement strand
TTGAATAAGGTTTTGCAAGAGGCTCGTCTGTTACTTTTAATATTAATAGCATCTGCTATAATGGCGTAGATTAATTTTCTTCAAAAAGGAGGAAATAGTGAAGATAGAATGGTGGTATTGGATATTGGCCGGTTTTATACTTATTGGGCTTGAATTGGTGATACCCTCCTTTACCATTATCTGGTTTGGGTTTGGTGCATTGCTGGTAGGTATATTGCTGCTGCTTGCTCCTTCTTTGTCAGATTGGCTTCAGGTGCTTCTCTGGGCAATATTCTCTGTGCTTTTTACAATTATCTGGTTCAAATACCTTAAACCCAAAAAAGACAATACCCATGCCGGACTTTCAAAAGAGGCGATTGTTGGAGAATCAGGAATTATCATCCGTGGTACCACTGACAGCTATGCAAAGGGAACTGTACGGTTCAGAATATCAATTCTTGGGGCGGACGAGTGGATATGCTTTGCCGATGAAGCCTTAAAAGTTGGCGATTCAGTAATGGTTGAGGATATTGAAGGTCAGATGCTAAAGGTGAAAAAAATATAGACAGGAGGATGAAATGCCAGCATTGTTTATCGTTATAGTACTGTTTGTTGTTGTTGCAGCAACTATTTTTGCCGGTGTAAAAACAATACCTCAGGGACAGGAGTGGGTGGTTGAAAGACTTGGCAAGTTTCACAAAACATTAAAGCCGGGGCTGAATTTTATTATTCCATACATTGACAAGGTTGCCTACCGCGTATCAACCAAAGGGGATGTTCTGGCTATAGGCTCCCAAGAGGTTATTACCAAGGATAATGCAGTTATTATTACCAACGCTGTGGCTTTTATAAAGGTGACAGATCCTACCCGAGCAGTTTATGAGATTCAGAACTACGAATATGCCATTCAGAACCTGGTTATGACATCCTTAAGGGCAATAATAGGGCAGATGGATCTTAACAGCGCCCTTTCAGAGCGTGAACATATAAAGGCCAGGCTTCAGGAAAATATTTCAAAAGAGGTGGCAGCGTGGGGGATATATGTCCAGTCAGTTGAGATTCAGGATATAAAACCTTCAGATTCAATGCAGCGTGCAATGGAGCAGCAGGCCAGCGCTGACCGTTTTAAACAGGCTACTATCCTTGAAGCTGAAGGTAAGCGTGAAGCGATGATCCGTGAAGCTGAAGGAAAGCTTGAGGCATCCAAACGTGAAGCTGAGGCTCAGGTTCGGTTGGCTCAGGCATCGGCACGAGCTATTTCGGATATTAGTGAATCTGTAAAGGGAAATGACCTTCCGGCTCTGTTTCTTCTTGGTGATCGATACATCAACGCAATGCATAAGATGGCTACATCACAGAACTCAAAGATGGTGGTGCTTCCTGCAGATCTGCCTGCTGCCATCCGCGGTATGATGGGAAAGGGATAGATGGAGCGAGGGGATGAATACTGGATGGGCAAGGCTATTACTCAGGCTCGAAGGGCTGAAGCGATTGCAGAGGTGCCGATAGGTTGTGTGATAGTAAAAAATGGACAGATCCTCTCGCGTGCGTACAACCTGCGTGAGACAAGACAGGATCCCGCTGCCCATGCGGAACTTCTTGCGATCCGCAAGGCTGCACAAAAACTGGGAAACTGGCGACTGCTGGAAACAACGCTGTATGTAACGCTGGAGCCCTGCCTGATGTGCATGGGCGCTATCATTCTGGCCAGGATTCCCAGAGTTGTATTTGGTTGTTTTGATCCAAAGGGGGGGGCAGCCGGTTCACTTTATGACTTGTCAAATGATCAACGCCTTAACCACCGCTGCGAACTGATAACAGGCATACGGGAGGATGAATGTTCAGGGCTTTTGACCGGCTTTTTTTCCACCATTCGCAGTAAACGCAACAGGTTAAAAGGACAGGGTTGAGTTTTCCAACTGCATGATGTATAGACAAGACGGCCTGAGAGATCAGGCCGTTTTTTAAGGAGGGGTGTCCGAGAGGTCGAAGGTGCTTGACTCGAAATCAAGTGTGGGGCAACCCACCCAGGGTTCGAATCCCTGCCCCTCCGCCAGTTAAAGAGTCTGCCCCGTCATCAATCCGGCGGGGCTGTTTTATGAAAAAGAGGTGTTTATGACCAAGGAACTTACTGTTGGATCTGTAAAAATAGGGGGTGGACGACCGCTGGTTCTCATTGCCGGTCCCTGTGTTATAGAGAGTGAAGATGCCTCTTTGCGTCATGCCGAACGGTTGATGACCATCTGTAACGGGTTGGGGATGCCGCTAATCTTCAAATCATCATATGACAAGGCAAACCGCACATCTATCCATGCTTTTCGTGGGCCTGGGCTTGAAGAGGGGTTAAGGATACTTGAAAAAGTCAAAAACAGTCTGGGGATTCCGGTTTTGTCAGATATACACTCTATTGAGCAGGTTGCTCCTGCCGCACAGGTGCTTGATATCCTTCAGATCCCCGCGTTCCTCTGTCGTCAGACGGATCTGCTTATCGCTGCTGCCAGGACAGGCAAGGTGATTAACATTAAAAAAGGACAGTTCCTTGCACCCTGGGATATGCGTAATGTCGTTGGCAAGATGTTGTCCAGCGACAATGATAACATCATTCTTACGGAACGGGGCGCCTCCTTTGGCTACAACAATCTGGTAGTGGATATGCGTTCATTCCCTGTTATGCGTTCTTACGGTTATCCGGTGGTCTTTGATGCCACCCACAGTGTCCAGTTGCCAGGAGGTCAGGGGGAATCATCAGGTGGCCAGCGTGAATTTGTTGAAACATTGGCACGCGCTGCTGTAGCTACCGGTATTGACGGGATTTTTATGGAGGTTCATGAGGATCCGGCCGCTGCTCTATGTGATGGTCCAAATTCCATTCCTTTATCCGAACTGCCAGTTTTGCTAAAACGTCTACAGTCAATTGATACGGTGGTGAGATGAATATAATTGAAGAAGGGAAAAAGTTGATTCTGGCTGAAGCTGAAGCTGTTGCAGCCCTTGCAGGACGTCTTGACAGTTCTTTTGAAGAAGCCGTAAAGCTGATCCTGGCAGGAAAAGGACGTGTTGTTGTCAGCGGCATGGGAAAGTCTGGCCTGATTGGCCAGAAAATCGCCTCTACGATGGCCTCAACCGGAACCCCTGCTCTTTTTCTCCATCCTGCAGAGGGGATACATGGCGACCTGGGAATGATAATGGCAGGGGATGTTGTTATCGGGATATCAAACAGCGGAGAGACTGAAGAACTGCTCAGGATTTTGCCGATCATCAAACGGCTTGGAGCAAAACTTATCGCCATGAGTGGTAATCCGTTGTCAAACCTTGCCAGATCAAGCGATATTTTTCTGGATGTTTCTGTAAAGGAAGAGGCATGTCCTCTGGGATTGGCTCCAACTTCATCAACTACCGCTACCCTTGCCATGGGAGACGCCCTGGCTGTAGCCCTTTTGGTTGAGAGGGGTTTCAGGGCAGAGGACTTTGCCATTTTTCATCCAGGAGGATCTCTAGGGAAGAAGCTGCTGCTAAGGGTTGAAGATCTCATGCACTCCGAAGACGCTTTGCCAATTGTCGCTGAATCAGTTCTGATGAAAGAGGCTATTTTTGAAATTACTTCAAAAGGTCTTGGAGTTACAGGAGTAACTGACGAACAGGGCAGATTAACAGGTGTTATAACTGATGGTGATCTAAGGCGTTCACTTGAACAGGGATTTGATGTGCTGCAAAGCCCAGCCGGAAAAGTGATGCGAAGGAACCCCAAACGGATCCTTCGCAGGGAACTGGCCGCAGCGGCATTGCAGTTGATGGAGCGTCATGCTATTACCACTCTGTTTGCTTTTGAAAATGAGCAGGATACAGTCCCGTGTGGCATAATACACCTTCATGATATACTGAAGGCAGGAATAGCATGAATGAAAAGCTCAAAAACATTGAACTTCTGCTTCTGGATGTTGATGGCGTAATGACAGATGGCAAAATTATCTGGGATGCCCAGGGTGTGGAGACCAAGTTCTTTAATGTAAAAGATGGCCACGGTATAAAGTTGGTTCAAAGAGCCGGTATACAGATTGGTATCATAACCGGACGAATCTCCCCTGTGGTGAATCTGAGGGCAAAGGAGCTGGGCATTGAGATTCTGTACCAGGGGGCTCTTAATAAATTGGATAGTTATTCCGAAATAAAACAGCGCACATCTCTTGAAGATTACCAGATAGCCTATATGGGTGATGATGTTATTGATCTGCCTGTAATGCGTAGGGTTGGTTTTTCTGCGGCTCCTGCCGATGCCTTGCCTGAACTGATTAAGGTGGCTGATTATATTACAAAGTCAAATGGCGGTTGCGGAGCAGTTCGAGAACTTTGTGATATGCTTTTGAAAGGTAAGGGTCTTTGGGACGAGTTGGTAGTTAAAAGGTATGAATTGTGATTCCATACAATCTTTATGCCAACTGTAGATTGTCTTAAGGTTATCCACTGGACAGAGGGCTGTTACAATGTTATGCTCCCTTGCATGAAAATGCCGAGCACAAGGCGGATAAGACAGATTCTTGCAACTCTTGTTTTAGCTGGTTCAGTTGCTTTGATTTCAATTATTGTGATAAAGCAGTTTCGCTCAAATCCACCTGAATCTACTTCAAAACCAATCTCCCCGGAAATAGATATGTCTCTTGCAAGGCTTAATTTTTCCGAAATGAGGGGAGATGAAAAACTTTGGGATCTGGACGCCGACCGGGCTGACTATGACAAGGATACCGGAGCGGCAAAGCTGGCAGCTGTCAAGGTTGAAATATTCCAAGGCAAGGCAGGAGGAGTCCTGGTAACCTCGGAAACCGGTAATTACCTTGAGAATCAGCATCTTGTTACCTTACATAAAAATGTTCATGCTGTTACAAGAAAAGGGATGGTATTTGATACCGAACAGCTGGAATACCGCACCAAGGCAGGTATAATTAATACTATAAAGCCTGTGAAGGTTGTTGATGGCCGCCTTACCTTGAATGCAAACGGCATGGAGATGCATCTGGATTCAGAGAATGTTCGCTTCAAGGGGAAGGTTGATGCAGTTATTGAGGGGTATCATGCAAAACATTAACCGAACTATATTGCTGCTGATTCTGCTCTTTGCAGCTCTGCTTCCTACAGCAGCTTCATCAAAACCTCAGTCTGCGCCTTCAGACAAAAAACATGACCGTTCTTCCAAGCCGATAAACATTAAGGCGGATGAACTGAACGCAGATAACAAGGGTAAAACGGCTGTCTTTATTGGAAGAGTGGTTGCACGTCAGGAAGATGTGACCATCTATTGTGACAAATTGATCGTTTATTATGGTGAGCAGTCTGATCAGGTTGACAAGATTGAGGCGATAGGTTCTGTGAGGATTCTACAGTCCAACAGGGTAGGGACTGGTGGACATGCCTTATATGAAAGCAGGGAAGGTAAAATAACACTGACAATAAATCCCAAGGTTACCCAGGAAAAGGATTCTATTACCGGTAAGGTGATCACATATTTTCTGGATGAAGACCGTAGTCTTGTTACCAGTGGAGAAAATAGTAGGGTTGAGGCGGTTATTCATCCCAAACAGGGCAGTGGTCAGAAAAAGAATGACTCAAAAAGAAAACCATAGCAGAACTCTCCGGACTGAGAGGCTTTGCAAAAGCTACGGAAACCGGCAGGTGGTCAGAGGTGTCGATCTTTTACTCGAATCAGGGCAGGTAATAGGGCTACTTGGACCTAATGGAGCCGGTAAAACCACTACATTTTACATGGTTGTTGGCTTGACCAGGCCGGATTCGGGTAAGGTGTGGCTTGATGGGGCTGATATAACAGAACATCCTATGCATCTCAGGGCGCGACATGGAATAAGCTATCTGCCCCAGGAGGCATCTGTTTTTCGGAAGTTATCGGTAAAGAACAATCTGCTTGCCATACTTGAAACAGTTGAAGATGACAGCGAGCTCCAGTTGCATAGGGCTGATGAACTACTGGAAGAGTTCGGAATTTCGCATGTTTCTGATACCATGGGGTACGCTCTTTCAGGTGGAGAACGCAGGAGGGTGGAGATAGCAAGGGCGCTTATTACCAGGCCAGATTTTATACTGCTTGATGAACCTTTTGCCGGTATTGATCCTATTGCGGTGGCAGATATCCAACAACTTATAGCTGGACTTAAAAGGCGTAATATAGGTGTATTGATTTCTGATCATAATGTGCGTGAGACTCTTGGTGTTTGTGATGCTGCGTATATAATCAACAGGGGTGAAGTTCTGGAGTATGGCTCTCCGGGGCAGATAGCCGAGAGCAAAAAGGCCAGAGAGATTTATCTCGGAGAAGGTTTCAGACTTTAAGGACGGATAGGGGCGGCTATGGCGATGGAGATGCGCCAACAAATGAAGATGACGCAGCAACTGGTTATGACCCCCCAGTTGCAGCAGGCCATCAAGCTGCTTCAGATGACCAGGATAGAACTTCAGGATGTGGTTCTGCAGGAGCTGGAAGAAAATCCTATTCTTGAAGAGTTGCCTGAGGTTGAAGAGTTGCGTGAGACGGAATCTCTTCTGGAGGCTACCGAGGTTGAATTGCCTGATGATTCACTGGTTTCTCTCGATTCTTTCAAAGAGGTTGAAGCAGGTGAAGAGACACTTAGGGATTGGGATAGTTATCTTGATGGTTACAATTATACTTCAGGTGAGCAGTCTGGTGATGAAGATGATAAGGTCTCATTTGAAAATCTGTTGACCCGTAAAGGCTCTCTTTTTGATCATCTGCACTGGCAGTTACAGATGGGCAAGCATACAGAAGAAGAGCTTAAGGTAGGTGAAGAGATTATCGGGAATATTGATGATGAAGGTTATTTCCGCTCTTCAGTTGCCGAAATATCGGAGGTCTGCCAAGTATCCGAACCCTTTGCTGAAATGATGTTGCACCGGATTCAGGAGTTTGACCCCAGTGGTGTGGGGGCGAGCAATCTGCAGGAGTGTCTTCTCATTCAGGCTCGCAGTCTGGGTATGGCCGGCAGTCTGGTCGAATCAATACTGCTTCGTAATATGACAGAGCTGGAAAATCATAACTATAAACAGATTGCCCGCTTGCTTAAGGTTGAAATAGAACAGATCTTGGCTGCAGTTAAGGTGATCCTCGGTTTTGATCCTAAGCCTGGCAGGCTTTACAGCAGTGATGATGCATATTACATATCTCCTGACATCTTCGTTCACAAGGTGGGGGATGACTATGTCGTTATGCTGAACGAGGAGGGGCTTCCAAATCTTCGTCTGTCCCCGTATTATATGGAAGCGCGTGCCGGTGGGGGTATGGATGCAAAGACAGAAGAATATGTCGGCGATAAGATGCGTGCTGCCCAGTGGTTGATAAAGAGCATACAGCAGCGTCAGAGAACTATTTTTCGTGTGGCCAAGAGTATAGTCAAGTTTCAGAGGGAGTTTTTGGAAAGTGGTGTTGAGGGGCTGCGCCCCCTTGTCCTGAGGGACGTTGCCGAAGATATAGGTATGCACGAATCAACGATAAGTCGTGTTACCACAAACAAGTATATGCAGACTCCACAGGGGTTGTTTGAGCTTAAATACTTCTTTAACAGCGGTCTTTCAACTTCAGATGGAGATTCGGTTTCATCCGAGAGTGTCAAAAATCGGATCAAGGAGATGATTGACAAGGAGGATCCGGCGAAACCGTTATCAGATCAAAAAATTTCGGAAATGCTTTCAGATGCCACTGTCAATATCGCTCGACGTACCGTTACCAAATACCGTGAAATGATGCGTATCGGATCGTCCTCAGAAAGACGGCGACATTTCTGATATATATAAATCTTGAAGGAACTACACAGGAGGAGGAACCAACCATGCAAGTAACAACAACCTTCCGGCATATGGAACAGAGTGAGGCGCTTAAGAGCTACGCTGAAGAGAAGCTAGAGCGTGTAGCAAAGTATATTGATGAGCCTATTTCTGCCCAGGTATATTTTACTGTTGAGAAGATCCGTCATATCGTCGAGATAGTTATATCAGGCCGTGGTATTGTGACCAAGGCATCCGATTCAACAAACGACATGTATGCTGCTGTTGATGCTGTTCTGGACAAGATGGAGAGACAACTCAAGAGATACAAGGAAAAGCTTAAGGCTCATAAACCTTCTAACGATGAGAATGGTCGCAAGATCTCCAAGAAGATTTATGCTGCAGAGAGCATTGAATCCAGCCCTGAGCCGATTATAATTACAACCAGAACTGAAGTGGCAAAACCAATGGCTGTTGAAGAGGCTGTTATGCAGATGGATCTTTTGCATAAAGACTTTCTTATATTTACTGACGCCAAATCGGCCGAGATTAATGTACTTTACCGACGCAAAGACGGTAACTTCGGTCTGATTGAGCCTCAACGGGGTTAAGGTAGAGCAGGGGAGACCCTTTTACAAGAGCTCTCCCTTGGTCGCCGCCGCTTAAAGTGGACGGTATCACCCTTAAAATACAGGATCTGCTTGATGAAACCGAGTATGGTCTGGAACTGCATCTGATTGCAGGATCTGACGGACTTGAACACTGCATCAGCTCATCCCGGATACAAAAACCTGGGCTGGCACTTACCGGATATACCCAGCATCTTCATCCATCGCGGATTCAGGTGCTGGGTAATACTGAAATATCATACATGTCCCAGTTTGACGATGAACGGATCAGGCAGAACTCCGAATCACTCTGCTCATTTCCCATCTCCTGTTTTATTGTAACCAAAGGTCTTAATCCTCCGGCTCCTTTTCTTGAGATAGCAGACAGGTTTGGTATTCCTGTCATGGTTTCTCCTCATCAGTCTTCAACTTTCATCTCTTTAATTACCAAATTTCTTGAAGAGCGGCTTTTACCTACCACCCATCTGCATGGAGTTTTGGTTGACGTGTTGGGGGTAGGGATTCTCCTTACCGGAAAGAGTGGCATTGGCAAGAGTGAGTGTGCGCTGGATCTTGTTATACGCGGCCACAGGCTTGTAGCCGATGATATGGTTTTTATAAGAAAGAAAATGCCGGCCAGTCTGGTTGGCCAGTCGGAACAGCAGATCCAGCACTTGATGGAGATTCGTGGACTTGGGATAATAAACATCAAGGATCTCTACGGTGTTTCATCAATTCGTGAAAAGAAGATAATTGATCTTCTGCTTGAGCTTGTAGAGTGGGATCCTGCTCAGGAGTATGATCGTCTGGGGCTTGATGAAAAGACAGTTACAATCATGGGGGTTGACCTGCCTCATATTATTATACCGGTCAGGCCTGGACGCAATCTTGGGTCAATCATAGAGGTGGCGGCCAGGAACTTCCTTCTGAAAGGGATGGGTTATCACTCTGCAAAAGATTTTCAGGAACGTTTGCTCAATCGTATGGAGATAAGGCAACTTGGAGATGAGGTTGAATAACTAATGAGAGTTATTGTTATTACAGGTATGTCCGGCTCAGGAAAATCAACAGCCGTTCGCGCCCTTGAGGATGAGGGATTCTACTGCATTGACAATCTTCCCGTCAGGTTATTCCGCCAGTTTATTGAACTGATTGAAAAATCAGGAGACAACTTTAAGGGGGTTGTACTGGTTACAGATGTCAGAGGGAGGGATCTCTCTGTTGGCATTCTTGACTCTTTCAGGGAGCTTCGGAGTATTGGGCATACCCTTGAGGTAATTTTTTTTGATTCCTCTGATGAGGTACTGATAAGACGTTTTTCAGAGACCCGGCGCCGTCATCCGGCTGACGAGAACTGCACTGTTCCTGAAGGGATAAGAATAGAGAGGGAGCGTCTGGCTCCTCTACGCCAGAATGCAACCCTGGTTATGGATACTTCAGAATTTAATGTTCATCAGCTGAAGGAACAGGTGATTCTTGCCGTAAGAGGAGAAACGGGGAGCAGCCACTTTACGGTGGAGGTTCTTTCCTTTGGTTTCCGTTATGGAATTCCTCTTGATGCCAGCCTGGTTATGGATGTCCGATTTTTGCCAAATCCTCATTTTATACCTGAGCTTAAACCATACAGCGGTCTTGAGCCGGTTGTGCGTAATTTTGTGCTGGAAAAACCTGCCGCGATTGATTTTCTTGAACGTTTTAACTCTCTTCTGGAACTTCTGATTCCGGCTTACCGGAGTGAAGGGAAGAGCTATCTTACTATTGCCATCGGCTGCACGGGTGGCAGGCATCGTTCAGTGGCTATTGCACAGGCTTTAGCTCTTAAATTTGAGTCAGATGGTATGAAAGTAAGGATTAATCACCGAGATATTGAGAAGGGATAAAGTTAAGCTATGATAGGACTGGTTGTTGTAACTCATGCCGGACTTGCCACTTCATTGATTGCAGCAGCAGCTATGATAACCGGCGGCACAGAGTTTTGCGAAGCGGTTGAACTTAATCAGGATGATCCGCCTGACGAACTGGTACCGCGTATAAGCAAGGCGCTTGAAAAGGTGGGCGATAATGGCGCTGTAATAATGACTGATATGTTTGGCGGTACTCCATCAAATGCCGCCATATCCTTCTTGAAGGAAGGAAAGATTGAAGTGGTTACAGGGGTTAATCTGCCTATGATGGTAGACTATTTTTCCAAACGGGAAAGGGTCTCTCTGGATGAACTCTCTGCCTCACTTCTTAAAAGTGGTCGTGAAAGTGTTATTATTGCAGGAGAATTTCTTAAATAAGAACAGGTGGCTAAATGCAACAGCAGGAATTTGTGATAGTCAACAAGCTTGGACTGCATGCTCGTGCTTCGGCGCTCTTTGTAAAGACTGCCAGCAAGTTTCAGTCGGAGGTAAAGCTCTCCCGTGAGTCTGTAGAGGTTAACGGCAAGAGTATTATGGGGATAATGATGCTGGCTGCCTCCAAGGGTACCAAGATCCGTCTCACGGTTGAAGGTTCAGATGAGGAGGAGGCAATGCAGACTATTGGTGCCCTTATTGTTGATGGATTTGGTGAGGAGTGAGTATGTTACCGCTTCAGTTTATGGCGGTTTTTGTGTTTTTGTTTGGAGCTGCAATAGGCTCTTTTCTGAATGTATGCATTTATCGTATTCCGCTTGAGCAATCGGTCGTTTCACCACGTTCCCGTTGCATGTCATGTGGTGCAGAGGTACGCTGGTACGACAATATACCTATACTGAGCTGGTTTTTACTCAGAGGACGTTGTCGTTCATGCGGAGTATCTTTCTCAATAAGATATCCTATGATTGAACTGCTTTGTGCCTGTCTTACTCTCTTGCTTTTTCTTCGCTTTGGAATAAGCGTTCCGTTTTTCGTATATTTTGTACTGGTTGCTTCTCTTATAGTTATTACCTTTATTGATTTTGACCATCAGATTATACCTGATGAAATCTCTCTTCCAGGTATAGGCATAGGTTTTATTGCCTCTTTTTTTATGCCAGAGCCTGACTGGATCTCCTCCGGCTTGGGCATTCTTGCAGGTTGGGGAGGTCTGGCGATTATATTTTACTCCTATCTCTGGTTAACCGGTCGTGAGGGAATGGGTGGTGGAGACGCCAAACTGTTGGCAATGCTTGGAGCCTTTCTGGGTTTGAAGGCTGTGCCGTTTATAATATTTGTATCTTCACTTGTCGGAACAGTTGCAGGTGTTACAATTATGCTACTCCAGCGCAAGGGGCGTCACCTGGCTATACCGTTTGGTCCTTACCTGGCGTTTGGAGCGGTGCTGTATATTTTTTACGGCTCCTGGTTGATAGACTGGTATCTTCGTCTGGGTAAATAGCTGATGTATAAAGTACGGCCAAGCCTCACCTTTTCAATTCTGGCCTCATTGGCCTGTCTGCTTGTACTGACCTGGTTGTTATTCAGTCTCCTTGCCTTCAAAACAGCGGAAAATGATCTTTATGCCCAAAAAGGTGATCATGCAAGGATGCTGTTATCCACATTTGCAAGCCAGCTGCCGGAAGAACTTCCAAAATTTCCGGAAGGGATGCTCTCAATAGATTCTCCTGCTGCCATATATGCGGCAAAGCTTTCTGAAGAAACCTCTTTTATAAGGCTTACACTCATTGATAAGGCTGGAAAGATTATTTACACAGTTGGTAGAGAGGGAAGCGATCTGTACAGTCCTCTGGCTTTTACCGGAGCCCAAACGGAAGGAGGGGGGATACTGCCAGGCGGTCATCTTGTCCGCTCAACCCAGATCACAAGAAATGGTGAGATTGCTGGACGTGCCGGTCTTGTTCTCTCCCTTTCTGATGAGCAGAAAAGAATCAAACGCACAAGACAACTTCTGATTACCTATTTTGCTCTTGATTTTATAATGTTGTTGGGGCTTGGAGCCTTTATCCTCTCCAGAATAGTGGTTGCGCCTGTGAATCGTCTTCTTGCAGCCACTGAGAAGATTACAAGCGGCCTGTATGGCCATCAGCTTGCCGTAAACGGAGCCAGAGAGCTGGCTATGCTGGCAGACTCTTTTAATGCAATGTCAAGAACGCTTGCCCAAAAAGAGCAGGAGGCTGACTCATATATTAATGAGCTGGAAAAACTTAACAGCGATCTGCAGCAGGCCAGGGAAGAAGCCATTCGTGCAGAGAAGATGGCATCTGTCGGTCTGCTTGCCGCCGGTACTGCACACGAAATTGGAACACCTCTGGCCTCTGTAATGGGCTACATAGAGATACTTGCCCAAGAACTGGAACAAAATCCTGTTCAAGGTGATTATCTGCGGCGCATGCAGGAAGGTTGTGGCCGAATTGACAGAATAGTCAGAGGTCTGCTCGAATACGCACGTCCAAAGCGTCCTGTATCGGAACAGGTCGAACTTCTGGCTCTTCTTGAAAGTACCGTTGAACTGCTTCAGCATCAGGGGCTTTTAAAGCGTATAGAAATTAATATAACCGGTGAGCAGGGTTTGCCGCTTATATGCATTGATCAGCACCAGCTACAGCAGGTTTTGATAAATCTTTTGATAAATGCTGGTGATGCAATTTCCGGAGCCGGAAAACTGAACCTGATTGTCAGGCAGATGCATGATGCAATGCAACTTATAGAGATATGGGATAACGGTACCGGAATTGCGCCGGAACATATTGGCAAGCTGTTTGATCCATTCTTTACAACAAAGGCGCCAGGGCATGGAACCGGCTTGGGGCTGGCCATTTCTGCCAGGATTATTGAAAGTTTCGGCGGTAAAATTACCGTAAAGAGTAAATTGGGAGAGGGGAGCTGTTTTACCATTCACCTTCCAAGGAAACAAGACGGGCAGAATATTTGTGGTCAGGGGCATTCTATATGAATCAACAGCATATTCTGATTATAGATGATGAAGAAAATCTTCGCTTCATGCTCTCGGTAATGCTCCGTAAACAGGGATACATTGCCGATGTCGCAGGAGACGGAGAAGCCGCTTTGCTGATGCTAACAACTAAGACATACAACTATGTACTTTGTGATATCCAGATGCCTAAAATGGATGGAAGAACCTTTTTGCGTGAAGCGATAGCCAGAGGTATATCTGCGCCGATTATTATGATGACTGCCTACGGCACTGTCGATACGGCTGTTGCCTGTATGCAGGATGGTGCATATGACTTTATCTCAAAGCCGTTCAAAAGGGATGAGATTGTAATAGTCCTCAAGAAGGCTGAGGAAAGGGAACACCTTAAGGAAGAAAATCGTACATTAAAGACAGAAGTCGCCTTTAAAAACTCTTTTTATGGACTAATGGGGCGAAATCCGGCCATGCTGTCAATATATGAACAGATACAAAGGGTAGCTGATTTAAAAACAACTGTTTTGATTCAAGGTGAATCAGGTACCGGTAAGGAGTTGGTTGCCAGAGCAATACACAATTCCGGCGTGCGATCCAGAAAAGAATTTGTTGCAATAAATTGTGGGGCAATACCTGAAAATCTTCTGGAAAGTGAACTTTTTGGTCATGCTAAAGGTTCATTTACAGGAGCTGTTTCCGACAAGACAGGTCTTTTTGAGCAGGCAAACGGTGGAACACTGTTTCTTGATGAAGTGGGAGAAATGCCACTCTCTCTTCAGGTAAAGCTGTTGCGTGTGCTCCAGGAAGGGGAGGTCAGGCGGATAGGGGCTTCCAGTTCAAGGCGTGTTGATGTAAGGGTTATCTCTGCTACAGCGCGAAACCTGCAGGAAGAAGTTTCATCAGGACGTTTCCGTGAGGATCTCTTTTTCCGTCTGAATGTATTCTCTTTGCAGATCCCCCCATTAAGGGAACGGCTGGATGATATCCCGCTGCTTGTACAGCAACTTGTTAAAAGGTGTGCATTAAAGATAGGTAAGGAAGTAGTGCCCAGAGTTAGCACGGAGGCTATGAGGAGATTGATCTCTCATGCATGGCCAGGCAATGTCCGTGAACTGGAAAATGTTCTTGAACGGGCTCTTGTACTGTCTGATGGTGATCAGATAGCCGAAGCCTCGCTTCCAGGCGCGCCTTCTAAAGAATTTCCATCCTACCTGATGGATGATGAGAATCTTTCCATCAAACAGGCAGAAAAAATAATGGAGGTTGAGCTGATCCGAAAGGCTCTGGAAAGAACTGGCGGTAACCGTACCCATGCAGCCAGGATTCTGGAGATCAGCCATCGGGCGCTTTTGTACAAGTTAAAGGAGTACGGACTTGAATAAATAAAACAGTTTACGTCTGAGTTCTTTCCCCCATTTACGGTGTATAGACTGGAGTCAAGGGGAGGGGAAGGGAATTATTAGGGGCAAAGGATTTTTTATCCGAACAACACTGAATCTGTCTATAAATATCCAACCGTTTTAAATACCTGAAAAGAGTTCAAATGAAATCAATTGTTGCAATAGTCGGGCGTCCAAATGTGGGCAAATCAACCCTGTTTAACAGGATAGTTGGAGAGCGTCGTGCCATTGTGGATGATGTGCCTGGCGTTACCCGTGACCGTAATTATGCGGTAGTGGAGCGGTATGAGAAACCTTTTATCCTTGTTGATACGGGTGGATTCGAACCTGTCACCGAGGATCGCCTGTTACAGCAGATGAGAGAACAATCAATGCTGGCGATGGAAGAAGCCGATATTATTCTGTTTATGATGGATGCCAAACAGGGGCTGACTCCTGCTGATACAGAGGTAGCCTCAATGCTGAGGAGGGTAGTGAATAAACCTGTTTTGTATCTGGTCAACAAGGTTGATGGCGACAAGATAGAGAATGAAGCTGCCGAGTTCTATGCCCTTGGCATTGAAAACATGCACACCATCTCGTCAGCTCATAATCGTGGCATCAGGGATCTGCTGGATGAGATTCAGGCTCTTCTGCCTGACAATTCTTCATATCCCGAGGATGATGTAACTAAAGTTGCAGTGGTAGGGCGTCCAAATGTGGGCAAATCATCTCTGGTAAACCGTCTGCTCGGCTTTGAACGGGTTGTTGCAAATCCTACCCCAGGCACTACAAGGGACTCTGTTGACACCTTTTTTACATGCAGCAGGAAAAGGTACTGTCTTATTGATACTGCCGGAATCAGACGTAAGGGGAAGACCAGCCAGAAACTTGAAAAATACAGTGTGGTTGATGCCTTGAAGAGTATTGAACGGGCTGATGTCGTGTTGATAGTTCTGAACGCTGAAGAGGGGATCACCGAGCAAGACAAGCATATTGCAGGATACGTCTATGAGGCGGGTCGTTCATGCCTGTTTGTCGTAAACAAATGGGACACCCTTGAAAAGGATAACAAGACCATAGGCAAGTTTGTTGAGCAAATCCAGTATGAGTTCAAGTTTCTTGCGTTTGCCCCTATCATCTTCGTTTCAGCTGTTACCGGACAGCGGATACACAGGATTATGGAGGAGACTGCAGAGGTTGCGGAACAGTATTCAAGAAGGGTTACAACATCGGAACTTAACCGTGTCTTTAAGGAAGCGGTGGAGGCTCACCATGCGCCATTGCATCATGCGCGTAGAGTGAAATTCTATTTTGCTACTCAGGTTGCGGTCAAACCACCTACATTTGCAATATTTACCAACCAGCCAGACGGTGTATTGACACCGTATCAACGTTATCTCGGCAACAGATTTCGTGATGCATTCGGGTTCAAGGGAACTCCATTCCGGCTGCTTTTCCGTGGTCGCGAACGGAAGTCTGAAAACAGTAAAGAAAGAAAAACGTCAAAATAGTTATATGGCTTTACTGATCTTCAGCTCTGGTTTATCATTAACGCAAATTACTCAAGAACTATAGTATATAAAGGAGTTATTATCATGCAGATGCAGAGTGGACTGCATGGAAAACTTGAAGAGCTTGGGCTTGACGAGATCCTTCAGATTATTGGTGTGAGTCGTCGTACCGGAAAGCTAAGCCTCAAAAGCAGGGGCAGAGAGGCAGTTCTTGAGTTTCGTGATGGACTTCTCGTCAGGATAAGTTCCACCGGTTTTACAGAGAGCCTTGGAGAACTTCTTGTAAAGAACGGTTCTGTTTCGCCTGAGGTTGTAAAACAGGCGCTGTCAATTCAACAACAGGAACGGTTCAAGGAACGTATAGGCTCAATACTGCATAACCGGTTTAATGTTGATCTTCAGATGATTGAGCAGACCGTTCGAGAACAGATACATAATGTTTTGATGACCCTGTTTACCTGGACAGACGGGACATTTGACTGTTCCCAGACGGATGTTGAAACGGTTGATGCCGCTTATCTGGATCCTTTACAACTGATACTGGAAATGGGTGGAGGACTGCTACTTGAAGAATCGGACAGCGTTGAGGGTGTTTCAAGGCCAGCCAACAGCGATGAACCGGTAAAATCATCATCTATTGGTTCAACATTGCCTGAACTGGTTATTGTGGATGATGATTCTGTTTTTGCGAATGCTATTTCTAATGAACTTAAAACCTGGTTTGACATAAAAGTTTTTACACGTATTGACGAAGTCTTCAAGCATACTGACATTGTTTTCCAATCCCATTCCTCTCCTATTTTTATAGTAGATATCATAATGCCCAAAAAGGATGGTGCCGGTGTACTTGGAGGGCTTGACCTGATCCGCTTTCTTCATAAAAAACTCAGTGGTTTAAAGGTTTATGCTGTTTCTGATTTTAATTTTGCTGAGGCAGAGCAGGAGATAAGCGGTATGGGGTACAGGTTTTTTGATAAACCACGGCGGGGGGATGTCGAGGGGGAGCTTTTTAGAACCCTGCTGCGTAACATTAAAGATGAACTTAAAATAAACTATTGATTTTATTGTATTTAATTGAGTTTTTGGAGGATTATGTATTGTGAAGCTGTTTACCATTCTGATAGTTGATGATTCAACGGCAATGCGATCTCTTCTGGTTTCAACCCTTGAAACCCTCGGAGATATAAGGGTTGTTCAGGCAGCAAACGGATTTGATGCGTTAAGGGTTCTCCCGCGTGAGCAGGTGGATCTGATACTTACCGACATAAACATGCCTGATATAAACGGATTGGAACTGCTTAGTTTTGTTCGTAACAATCAGGTTTATAAGGAACTTCCAGTTATTGTGATATCTACCGAAGGGAGCCATAAGGATATTGAAAAAGGTCTTTCCCTGGGAGCCAATGAATATCTTGTCAAGCCGTTCCAGCCTGAAAAACTTCTCGAACTTGTCAAAAGGTTTCTATGAGTGTTTCATCCTCCATATCTCCCAATGTCGTCAGGGATTTTCTTGCTGAAGCGGAGGAGATTGTTGATGAGCTTAATACTCAACTCTCCGATCTTGCCGATATGTTTGAAAATGGAGAATCAGATCCAGACCTGCTGAATGCCATTTTCAGGGGGGCTCATTCACTAAAAGGGCTGGCAGGGATGTTTGGTTTTACAATAATATCTGAAGTGGCTCATGATTCTGAAAATCTGCTTGACTGGCTCAGGATGGGAAAGGTTGTCCTTTCCGACGCTGTATTAAAGATACTTTTTTCTTCTGCTGAACTGTTGGCTACACTCTTACGAGCCTGCTCTGAAGGCACACTTGAACAGCACAGGGATGCGGCAACTGCACATACCGCTGCTATCTCTGCCTGTCTTAACCCGGTAAAGACCAATTCTGAATTTTCAGTTTTTGAGCAACTGGGGCTGTCTGATACATTGACTGGGGCTCTTACCGAGTATGAAGAACATCGCCTGAAAGAAAACTTCTCTAAGGGGCGGAAGATCTTTGTTATTCATGCATCTTTTGAACTTCTCTCTTTTGATACAGGGCTTGCTGCATTAACCGATATTCTCAAAAAGGCAGGCGAGGTTATCAGCACCCTTCCATCTGTTGGTGAGCAGGTCGAGACGCATATTGATTTTGATCTGCTCCTTGGCACAGAAAAGACAGAACAGGAACTGTCAGTGCTCTTGCAAGATATGGCAGTTTCCGTTACTCCAACCGGCTCACCCATATGGTCTGATAAAATTGCTGAATCTGAAAAAACGAAGGATTTTGAAGAGGTTGTTGTAGAATCTCCGCGGATGTCAGCCATTCAGAAACTTCCAGCATCACCTTCAACAACACAGGATGAATCTGTTTCTGCCAGGAGCATGAGTTCAACCGTCCGTGTTGATATAGGTAAGCTGGATGAACTTATGAATATAGTGGGTGAGCTGGTGCTTGCCCACTCTTCTATTTCATCAATTGCTAACAGAATGAGGGCTGACAAGTTTTCCCGTATGGCTATCGATCTGGGAAAGGCGGCCAAGGAACTTGAACGGCGTCTTGCTGATCTTCAAAAGGGGGTCATGGATATACGGATGATTCCAGTTGGCCAGTTGTACGAGAAGATGTCCCGTATAATCCGCAAAATATCCAGGGAGCAGGGAAAGAATATAGAACTTAAACTGTTTGGCTCTGATACTGAGCTTGACAAATTAATAGTTGAAAGTATCGCTGATCCTCTTATGCATATTATCCGCAACGCCATAGATCACGGTATCGAGTCTCCTGAAAAACGTCTGGCGGTCGGCAAGGATGAACATGGCACGCTTCGTCTTTCCTCATATCAAAAGGGCAATCATGTTGTGATTGAGGTGGAGGATGACGGAGGAGGAATTGATATTGAAAAGATCAAGCAGAAAGCTCTTTCTAAAGGTTTGATAGCAGATGCTGCTTCCATGTCCGAGAGGGATATACTGGATCTGATCTTCCTGCCAGGCTTTTCAACAGCAGAAAAAATTACTGATATCTCTGGTCGTGGTGTTGGAATGGATGTTGTCCGCAACAATATCGCCGCAGTATCAGGCATGGTAGATATTGAGACAAGACTTGGATATGGTTCCCGTTTTACAATCATACTTCCCATAACCCTGGCGATCATAAAGGCACTTATAATCTTTTGCGCAGGTCGCATATATGCCATTTCCATAACATCCGTTGTTGAATCAATTCTCCTCTCAACTTCAGACATAAGGACTGTCGAGGGGAAAGAGGTAGTAAACCTCAGGGAACAGACACTTCCCCTTTTGCGGCTGGAGCGGCTGTTTAATATAGAACGGATAGGCAACCCTCCTGAAGAACAGTATGTTGTGGTGGTAGGGGCGGCTGAAAAGCGTCTGGGTATTGTCGTGGACGATCTTCTTGGGCAGCAGGATATAGTAATAAAACCCCTTGGTTCCGCCTTCAAATCACTTAAAGGCATATCCGGAGCTGCGGATTTGGGTGATCAGCGCACAATCCTGGTTCTGGATGCCGGTGGCATAATCTCAGAAACCATGCGTGCCGGAGGGGGGTAGGGTGTACAAGGAGTATTTCGGATTAAAGGAAAAACCTTTCGGTAAAACTCCGGATCCACGTTTTCTTTTTCTTTCAAAGGGACATGAGGAGGCGCTGGCAAGGCTTGAATACGTTGTTGAAGAGCGTGATATTGCTCTTTTAACAGGTGATGTCGGTTGTGGAAAGACAACCCTCTCCCGTGCCTTGATGGATCGTTGTGGTTCGAATTACCGTTTTGTACTTGTTTTTAATCCCCGGATGTCTTCGCTGGAATTTTTAAGAACCATCGCTTTCGGCTTTGATATTGGCGAACCTGCTAAAACAAAGGATGACCTCTTAATCCAGATTACCGGTAAGTTATATGAACTTTACAAGTCTGGCATCTGTCCGGTGCTTGTAGTTGATGAGGCACAGACCATTCATGATATTGAGCTTTTTGACGAGATCAGACTGCTAACAAACTATCAGCTTGATCAGCAGAATCTTATAAGCGTTCTGATCATGGGTCAGCCGGAACTGCGTAATCTTCTGCGGTATCAGCCAATGGAGCCCCTGAGGCAGAGGATATCCATGCATTTTCACCTTAATCCACTCTCGCTTGAGGAGACCATGGAGTACCTTGATTTCAGAATTTTGACTGCCGGAGGGATGCCTGGTCTGTTTACTCCTGACGCTGTGCAGGCGATATATGAACTATCCACAGGGGTGCCGCGCAAGATTAACACAGTGGCTACAAATGCCCTTCTGGTGGCGTACGGTTCGGATTCTGCCGTAATTGACGCTTCAATCATACAGGAAGTTTGTGATGAGGTGACACTCTGATGGAACTGGCAAAGATTCGTAACAAGGCTCGACTTCAAGAGGCTGTCGTTCCTGAAGATGAGTGTTGTAATCAGGATTGTCAGTTTTCGGGGCAGGCTGAACCGTCGCTTCCTGAACCTTCTACACTACCGGATGACCTCTTTGAGCCGGAACCTCCGGCTGAGGTTTCTGTAAAATCTGTATCAAAAAAAACTGCAGAACTGGTTTTGCCATTTGATCCATTGTCTCTCATTTTGGCAGGTAGAGAGCATGATCGTTTTGCTTCCGGTAATATAGTTTCCCCTGAATCGGAGAGGCGGCAGCTCTCTTCAAATTCTCCGGAGCTGATTTCAGAAGAGTTCCTCTGTTTTACCCTCGCCAATGAGGAATATGGCGTAAATATCATGGATATCAAGGAGATAATCAAGCTTAGAGAGTTGACTGATGTTCCGCGCACACCTAACTTCATTGAAGGGGTTATTTCCCTTAGGGGAGTTATAGTTCCGGTGTTTAATATGCGAAGGCGTTTTGGCATGTCATCAGAATTTGACAAGGTGCAGGAGCGTATAATTATCGTGCGTTATGCTGATGGGCTCCATGGTTTAAGGGTTGATAGAGTAACTGATGTTGTCAAGTTGCCAATAGAGGGGCGTGAAGGGGTGCCAGCCATTCTTGAAGGTGTGTCGCGTGAGTTTGTGTCAGGCATTGGTAGAACCGGTAAGAGAATGATCATTCTTCTGGATATATCAAGGGTTGTGGACAGCTCACTTGGCGAGGTTTGTTAGTATGGCTGCTGGAATAAAAGAACTACAGCTGGCAGGTTTTCATCTTGGGGACAATCTCTTCGCAGTAGATATTATGAGGATAAGGGAGATAGTAACTCTTCAAAAGGTTACAGGTCTGCCATTACAAACCTCCGGTCTTGAAGGGATGATAAACCTTCGTGGCCAGGTTATACCGGTATTGAACCTTCGTGCCCGTTTGGGTCTGCCTCCAAGAACAGCTGTGCAGGGGAAGCTTATAATACTTTCTGTGTCAGGTCGTCTTGTCGCTCTTGATGTTGATGAACTGGATGAAGTGTTTACCGTTCCTGTTTCCACTCTTTCACCACCTCCAGAGATGCTTGATGGGGTAGTTGCCGAATATCTGATCGCTGTAACCATGGTTAATGACCAGATTTGTCTTCTCCTTGATATTGATGTGCTCTTTGCTGCAACAGACCGATATCCTGAATTGTCTAACAACCAAGGGGGGGCTGATGACTAGCTCTGATAATTATTCTCTGTCAGATGAAAAGAACGAAGAGGTACGTTACGGAATAGTACAGAAACAGTTCAACCTTCCTCTGCAAGAAAGTCGTAATACACTCTTTGCTGCGCTTGGAGATGAAAGCTGGCGCGTCCGGAAGAAGTCAATTGAAATTTTACTGACTGCAATATCTACAGATGAGGATCTGCTGCATCTGATAGATCTTTTGCGTGATGAGGATAATGCAGGGCTGAGAAATGCCGTAATTGAACTGTTAAGCAGGCTTGATAAGAAATCGGTTACACTGCTGCTGCGTTATCTGGATGATGATGATCACGACCTGCGCAAACAGATAGTCGATATTCTGGGTACCATAGGTGGTGACAAGGCAGTTTCAGGACTTATCAAGGCGCTTTCTGATAGTGATGTTAATGTAGCAGCAGCGGCGGCTGAAGCTCTTGGGTCTGTTGGAGACAAAGCTGCTGTCTCTGTCTTGATTGATAACCTTGAATCAGCTGAGGATCTTTTTCTTCGTTTTAACATACTTGCAGCTCTTGGCAGGATTGGTGTTGCAGGGCCGTTGCCTGCTGTAATCAGACAACTTGTGTCCCATGATATGCTGCGTCGTGCGGTCTATGAATGTCTTGGAAAGATTGGCGGTGATCTGGATGCGGTTGATCTTCTTGTTGAAGGACTCTTGTCTCAACTTCCAAGCCTGAGTCAGGCGGCAATCAGCTCACTCTCACAGGTTATAAAACGGCTTGAACCTTCAGAACAGCAAGAAGCAAGTCGCAAATTACAGAAATTCTGTGATCATGGATTGCTGGAACGACTGACATCTTCAGTATCATCAGAAAATCTTCTCCTTAATGAGGCTATAGTAAATCTGTTGGGAATTATAGGTGATCCCAGAGGGGCGGTTGCTTTATTTAAGCTTTTGGCGGATGAACGGCTTGCCCCTGCTGCGAGTCGTGTCCTTAAATCCATGGGGGAAGGCTCAGTAACGATTGCGATTGATTCTTTGAATATTATGGATTCTGCCGAAGCAAGAGCGGCTGTTTGCAGATTTTTGGGAACTGTTAAGGAATCAAGATGCAGAGCGGCTATATCGGATGCATTTACTGATGCTTCACCAACGGTAAGAAGAGCTGCGGCTGAGGCGGCCGGATATGATGAGTCTGTTTTTCCTCCATTGTTGATAAAGCTGCTGTCTGATGAGGATTCCTCAGTTCGTGCTGCTGCTATAAAGGCCTTGATCCCTTACAGCTCAAGATATGCAGCTATGATTAACGATGCTGCGGAAAAGCTGGCTTTGTCCCTCGAACCTGAAAAGAGGAAAGAGGCAGCCGCTATCTTTTCTGCTGTTGAAAACGTTGATGGTATTGCAATTCTCTTAAAGGATGAAGAGTCTGTTGTCAGAGAGTCGGCCTGCCGTGCTGCCGGCGAGATAAAGGATAAGCGTGGTTGCCATTGTCTTGTACAGGCGCTTATGGATGAGGATGCTGATGTCAGGATCTCTGCTGCTGAGGCATTGTCGCTCTGCGATGATCCTGAAGCGATAGCTTCTCTACGTCTGCTCATAAAGGATGAAGATCCCTGGGTGCAGGCTGCGGCATTGCGTACCTTGGTTAAGCTTTCCGGTAATGACAGTATCCCTGAAATTCTTGAATCCTGGTCAAACGGAAGTGAAGTACTGCAGCTGGCTTGTATTGATGCCTGTGAGCTGTTAGGAACTGCTGAATGCCTTGTCCCAATTTCACAGGATCTTGGAAATCATCATGGTGATGTTCTGAAAGGAGCTATCAAGCTTTTGCATCGGCATGATTATTCCCTCCTGGTTCCCTGGTTCAGCCATATTCTATGCCATCCTGACTGGGATGTAAGATTGACAGCGGTAAAGGCTACGGATCAGCTGGAACCTGAACAGAGGATTTCGTTGTTGAAAAAGACGCTTGAATACGAAGATTATGATCTGGTTAGGGCTGAAATCAGGTCTCTTTTGCTCAGGAATTCATAATGTCTCCCTTTGAAGCAGGGATACAGATGTCCGAAGAGGAGTTCCGCCTCCTGCGTGATCTCGTCTATACCCACTGTGGCTTATGGTTTGACGATCAGAAATCCTATCTGCTTGAAAAACGGCTTATGCAGCGTCTTTCTGCAAATCAGATTAAAACTTTTAAGGAATATTACCAGTTTCTCCGCTTTAATCGCAAAAGAGAGCAGGAACTTGAAGGGTTGATGGATCTCCTGACAACGAACGAGACCTATTTCTTTCGTGAGGAATATCAGCTTAAGGCGTTCAGTGATGAGATCATACCCGAAATATGCGAATTCAAAAATAAAAATCAGGGCAGCCTTAATAACAGGACTATAAGAATCTGGAGCGCAGGTTGTTCAACCGGTGAAGAGCCTTACACCATAGCTATGCTGCTCCTTGAGATGGACTTTCTAAAGGGATGGACAATAGAAATAACAGGCACCGATATAAGCCAGCGGGTTTTGCAGTATGCAAGGCGGGGCGTTTACGGGGAGTCTGCTTTTCGTGCAACTGACCAATATTTCAGGAACAAGTATTTTGAAAAACAGTCAGATGGTGCTTATCGGATATCTGACAGCGTAAGAAAGTTTGTAACTGTAAACCATCTGAATTTGCTGGATGCCACCAGGATGAGGATGTTGGGCAGTTTTGATCTGATCTTCTGCCGTAATGTGATTATATACTTTGACCATGCTGTAAAGAAAAAGGTAGTAGAGTCTTTCTATCAGATGTTGAAAGGTTCCGGTTATCTGCTGCTTGGGCACTCGGAATCGCTTATGAACATAACTACATTATTTACCTTGCGTCATTTCAAGAACGATATGGTCTATCAGAAGCCTTCATCCGCAGGGGTGATTTTGTGAAACCGTTCAGGATACTTGTGGTCGATGATTCGGCCTACAGCCGTCGCACCATCAGCAAGATGCTTGAGGCTATTCCAGATGTTGAAGTGCCTGGTTACGCCGTTGATGGCGAAGATGGTATAAAACAGGTTATTTCGCTTAAACCTGATCTGGTTACCCTGGATCTTGAGATGCCACGCATGGATGGTTTTACGCTTCTGCGTATATTGACAAACCGTTTTAATCTGCCAGTTCTTGTTATAAGCGCCCTCTCTGATGCGGATAAGGTTTTTAAGGCTTTGGAAATGGGAGCTCTTGATTTTGTGGGAAAACCGCAGCAGGGTCATCCACTTCAATTGAACAGCATTGAACAGGATCTGCAATGGAAGGTGAAGCAGGTAATGTTCAACCTCATCAAAAAAAAGGCCGGTTTGTCTGATTGCCTGGCAGATGAAGTCAAAAAAAATGAAAAGCCTGAACCTGACAACCATAAACCGGTTGAGTTGATTGCAATAGCGGCCTCAACAGGAGGCCCGCCTGCACTGCAAAGTATCTTTAGCTCTTTTGAAAAAAGCTATCCATTTACAATTGTAGTTGCCCAACATATGCCGGCCGGATTTACCAAGGCATTTGCGGAACGCCTAAACCGGATATCACCTTTTACCGTCAGAGAGGCTTCTGATGGTGATCTGGTTGAAGCCGGTGTTGCCTTTATCGCCCCAGGCGGTTTTAATATGGTACTGGAAAAATCGGGTAAAGATATAAAGATCAGGGTTATGGAGGCTGCATCAGAAGAACGATATCTCCCCTCTGCTGATACACTCTTTAAATCCTCCGCCTCTGTTTACGGCAGCAGGATGCTGGCAGTTGTTATGACAGGTATGGGAAACGATGGGAGCAAGGGGATAGTTGAGGTTAAGAAGAGAGGTGGAAAGGTTCTGGCAGAGTCAGAACATACCGCTGTTGTTTATGGTATGCCGCGAGAAGCTATTGCAACCGGCTGTGTTGATCGTATAGCGCCCTTGCCAGGTATCTATCAGGCGATCCTTGAAATTGGCGGTTTTGAAGAACAGCTATGAAACTATAATAAAGAGGAGCAAACGATGTCAGCAGAGCATAAATATGTGCCATCCGAGATTGAAGCCAAATGGCAAAAAGTATGGCAGGAACAAAAAACGTTCAAGGTTACAGAGGAACCGGACAGAAAGAAATATTACCTTCTTGAGATGTTTCCATATCCATCAGGCCGTATCCATATGGGGCACGTCCGCAACTATTCCATAGGTGATGTGGTTGGCAGGTTCAAAAAGATGCGTGGATTTAATGTGCTCCATCCAATGGGTTGGGATGCCTTCGGCATGCCGGCCGAGAATGCCGCCATAAAGAACAAGAGCCATCCGGCGGTCTGGACTTACGAAAATATTGCCTATATGCGTGAACAGTTGAAACAGATGGGGCTGTCCTACGACTGGGATCGTGAGCTGGCTACCTGTGATGTCTCCTACTACCGATGGGAACAGAAACTGTTTGTTGAAATGTTTAAAAGAGGGCTGGCATACAAGAAAAAGTCCTTCGTAAACTGGTGCCCGTCCTGCGAGACGGTTCTGGCCAACGAGCAGGTTGAGGATGGCGGCTGCTGGCGTTGCGACACTGAGGTGGTGCAGAAAGAGCTTGAACAGTGGTTCTTCAAGATAACGGATTATGCGGAAGAACTCCTTGATTTTACAAATAAACTTCCGGGTTGGCCGGAACGTGTACTGATTATGCAGCGCAACTGGATAGGCAAGAGTATCGGTTGCGAGATAGATTTCCCTCTGGAAGGGAATGGAGAGCCTATCAGGGTGTTTAGCACCAGACAGGACACTCTTTTCGGGGCAACATTCATGTCATTAGCCCCTGAACACCCTAGAGCTCTGGAACTTACGACCCCTGACAGGCGTTCCGAGGTTGAGGCATTCATAGAGAAGGTAAAGAAGACTGATCGGATAATGCGGACGGCTGACGACCTTGAAAAAGAGGGTGTATTCACCGGTTCATACTGTCTGAACCCCGCTACCGGCAAAAAAATGCCTGTCTATCTGGCCAACTTTGTCCTTGTGGAATATGGGACAGGGGCCGTAATGGCTGTTCCTACCCATGATCAGAGGGATTTTGAGTTTGCCGTAAAGTATAACCTGCCGATGGTAGTGGTAATCCAGCCAGAAGGCGAACAGCTTGATCCGGCAACAATGACAGCAGCCTTTACAGAGCCAGGTATAATGGCCAACTCAGGGCAGTTTGACGGGCAGAAGAGCGAGACATCCAAAGAGGCTATTGCCCATTGGTTGGAAAAGGAAGGCAAAGGGAAAAAGACAGTCAACTTCCGCTTGAGGGATTGGGGGGTTTCCCGTCAGAGGTACTGGGGATCTCCTATCCCTATAATCTACTGTGATTCCTGTGGAACAGTCCCTGTGCCTGACAAGGATCTTCCGGTTGTACTTCCAAAGGATGTCAAGTTTACAGGCGAGGGGGGCTCTCCGCTGGCAACCCTTGAAAGTTTCTACAAGGTTGACTGCCCGATCTGCGGTAAACCTGCCCGCCGCGAAACTGACACAATGGATACCTTCGTTGAGTCATCATGGTACTTTCTACGTTACTGTTCGCCTGATTTTGAAGGTGGTATGCTCGACAAGGAGAAGGCCGGCTACTGGATGTCTGTTGACCAGTATATCGGAGGAATAGAACATGCCGTGCTCCATCTCCTTTATGCCCGTTTCTTTACAAAGGTTATGAGGGATTTGGGTTACGTTGATGTTGATGAGCCGTTTACCAATCTGCTTACACAGGGGATGGTTATCAAGGACGGGGCAAAGATGAGCAAGTCAAAGGGGAACGTGGTTGACCCCGATGCCCTTATCAAACGCTATGGCGCCGATACTGCCCGTCTCTTTTCGCTATTTGCCGCGCCGCCTGAAAAGGATCTTGACTGGAACGAACAGGGGGTTGATGGCTGCTTCCGTTTTATCAACCGTGTATGGAAGCTTATCCACGAGCATCTTGAAACAGTAATAAAGGCTCCGGTTCTGGATGTAACGGCGCTTACCGATGAAGAACGTTCACTGCGCCGCGCAGTACATAAAACCCTCAAAAAGGTTACAGAGGATATTGATGAGAGGTTCCACTTCAATACTGCCATAGCCGCAGTAATGGAACTGATGAATACCTTGCAGGGGTCGCGCCTCTCTACGCCACAGGGGGCTTCAGTTATGAAAGAGGCTCTCGAAACAGTTGTTGCCATGCTGGCTCCATTTATTCCTCATGTTACTGAGGAACTCTGGCAGTCGCTGGGTCATAAAACGCCGCTTTCAGCTACCCCCTGGCCTTTATTTGATGCCGAGGCGATCATTGATGAAGAGCTGCTTATTGTAGTACAGGTAAACGGAAAGCTTCGTTCAAAGCTTTCCGTACCTGCCGTGATTGACGAGGAGGCTGTAAAGAAACTCGCAGTCTCTGACGACAGGATAAAACTGTTTACGGATGAAAAACAGATCCGGAAGGTTATCTATGTCCCTGGAAAGCTGGTGAATATCGTTGTCGCCTAAACCTCTAAAATATCATGCTGGTATTCTGTCTCTGATACTGCTTCTCTTGCTGCCGGCCTGTGGCTACCGCTTTACTGCGGACACGACAACCCGTCTTAAGGCCGATCAGAAGGTATGGGTGCCATACTTCAAGAATGCAACCGTTTACGCCAATGCATCGGTTGCACTTAAACGGGCTGTTTTTGATCAGTTTGCAGAACAGCGCAACATACTGCCTGCTGCCTCACCAGAAGATGGGGATCTGATCCTTGAAGGGACTCTTACAGGTTATGGCGCCGGAGTTGTAAGCTATTCAGCTACGGATACGGCAAAGGAATACCGTCTGACTATCAGCGCAGATGTAACTGTCAGAAAGAGGGATGAGCCCAAAGAGGCCAAGCCGTTTTGGAAAGGTACCATCTCTGCCTGGCAGGATTACCCTGTGGCCGCCACAGTTGAACTTCAGCGCAGTAGCGAGGATGCGGCACTTACCGCCGCAAGCCGTAAACTGGCGCAGCAACTAATATGGAAGATTGAGCAACAGTACTGATGACCGAACAGGATCTTGAAAAACAGATAAAGACCGGTGCCTTTTTGCCGGTCTATTTCTTTTATGGGGAAGAGCCGTTTCTTGCGGAGCGGGCCGGACGCCGCCTTATGGAAAAGGCCGTTGACCCATCGATGAAGGACTTTAACCTTAACATCTACTATGGGGCTGACTGCAAGGGAACCGAGGTGCTGGACACATCGCAGACTCTCCCGATGTTCAGTGAACGCAGGGTTGTCGTGGTAAAACAGGCTGATAAACTGCCAGTTCCCACGCAGGAAGGGTTGATGCCTTATCTTGCGAACCCCTGTCCTGAAACCTGTCTGATATTTATCGCTGCCAAAGCGGATATGCGGCGGAAGTTCTTTGCAGAACTCAAGAAACAGCAGGGTACCCTTGAGTTTAAAAAGCTGTACGACAACAAACTTTCTCCTTTTATAAACAGTGAAGCTTCGGTTTACGGTAAAAAGATTGATTCTGCCGGAGCTGAGATGCTTGGATTCATGGTCGGCAACAATCTACAGGAACTGGTATCACAGATTGAGAAGGCTGCGCTTTATGTAGGTGAGCGTCAGTTGATAGGGATTGATGATGTAAAGGCCATTGTAAGCCAGAGCAAGAACTTTACCGCCTTTGAACTTGCCCGTTTCATCGGAGAGAAAGATCTTGCAAGAGCCATTGCCACCCTTCAGTCAATGCTGCAAAACGGCGAAGAGCCAATAATGATTCTTGGCGCCCTTGCCAGCCATTTCCGTCGTATATGGCGTATAAGGGAGATGCTGGATCAGAAGATGGCGACAGCTGAGATAGGGAAACAGCTTAAGATCTCCCCATATTTTATGCCGGAGTTGCTTGTCCAGGCCAAAAAGTATTCTGTAAGAGAGCTGGAGGCTCTTTTTAACAGGCTCTATCAGGGAGATGTAGGGATAAAAACCGGTGCATCACCGGCAACTGTTTTGCATTCCCTACTGTTTGATGCCTGTAGCGGGACGTTGATCTGAGGAATAATTTTGGCCCGCCCTTTAGGCAAATCCCCCCATCCCCCCTTTGTCAAAGGGGGGGCAGACGAGTGTGACGAGTCGGGGGATTTTGAGAGGGGCAGGCGTGGAATCAGGTTGTTTGTGTCCACAGAATATGCTATTTTGTGGACACATCTGTTTATGGGAGGGGATTATGTATTCAGTAGGCATTCGGGAACTTAAAGCTCATTTAAGTACCTATATTGACTATGCCAGCAAAGGTGAAGAAGTGATTGTAACTGACAGGGGTAAAGAAGTGGCCCTGCTGGTGCCGATCACGCCAGAGCGCAGGGCTGTGTTTGGCATGCTGGCAGAAGGAACAGCATCCTGGGGCGGAGGTAAGCCTGCCGGTATTGGCGGTATAACCATTAAGGGTGAGCCGCTTGCAGATACGGTTATCGCGGCGCGGCAATGATACTGTATGCCGATACCAGCAGCCTGGTGAAGCTGTATGTTGAAGAATTTGGATCAGATGCGGTGAGGGGGTCCGTGAACAAGGCTGATATGGTTGCCACCTGCCGGATCGCCTTGCCGGAGATGATTTCGGCATTGACACGAAGATATAACAACCGGCAGATCGAGCCTGCTACGTTTGATCTTCTGGTACAGGCGGTTCGTAGTGACTGGAGGCAGATAGTTGCTCTGGATGTTGATGAACAGCTGGCAGCAGACCTTGTGCAACGGCATGGTTTGCGTGGGTATGATGCAGTGCATCTTGCCGCCGCACTGAAGGTTGCAGCCAAAGAGCAGGTGAATTTGCTGTTTAGTGCCTATGATCAACACCTTATACAGGCAGCTTCAGATGAGGGGCTGGCGATTGCCCGCTAGTGTCTCCCCCTTATACGACCAAATCCCCCCATCCCCCCTTTGTCAAAGGGGGGCAGACGAGTGTGGCGAGTCGGGGGGATTTTGAGAGGGGTAGGGGTGAGGGGGCAGAGGTGCAAAATGAACGATGGAGGGCCATATATGAAACCGTTTCTTCTTATGTTGCTGCTTTTACTGCTGACTGCAACCAGTGCCTTTACCGCTGACCGTATTCAGCAAGTAAAAGCGCTTCAGCAGGGCAACCGGATGCTGTTGGAATATACCCTTAGCGGTGACAAACCGGCTACGGTCAGCTTTACGGTAACCGTTAACGGCCAGAAACAGTCTGCAGACAGCCTGCACCTTGAAGGTGACTACGGCAAGGTCGTGGCTCCCGGTAGACGGCGGTTGGTCTGGAATGTGCTGCAGGACTTTCCCCGTGGCCTGCGCGGCACGGTGGACTGGAGCCTGACCGCCGGCGGCGGCGGTGGTCAGGCTTTTACCGACCCCACCACCGGAATGGAGTTTGTGGCCGTGCCGGGCGGTTGCTTTCAGATGGGTGACACCTTTGGTGATGGAGAGAGTGACGAAAAGCCGGTACATGAAGTCTGTGTCAGCGACTTCAGCATCGGCAAGTATGAGGTTACCCAGGCACAGTGGCAGCGGGTCATGGGCAGCAACCAAAGCCACTTCACGCAATGCGGTGACACCTGTCCGGTGGAGGAGGTAAGCTGGAATGATGCTCAGCAGTTCATCCAGCGCCTGAATCAGCAGAGCGGCAGCAACTACCGCCTGCCCACCGAGGCTGAATGGGAATACGCTGCCCGCAGCGGCGGCAAAAGCGAAAAGTACAGTGGCGGCAACGACGTTGATGCTGTTGCCTGGTATTCAGGCAACAGTGGGTCGAAGACCCATCCGGTGGGCCAGAAGCAGGCCAACGGCCTGGGCATCCATGACATGTCCGGCAACGTCTGGGAGTGGGTGCAGGACAGGTATTCTGATAACTACTATGGCAGTAGTCCCAGGGATAACCCCACCGGCTCATCATCAGGCTCCGCCCGCGTTATTCGCGGCTGCGGTTGGCTCAACGACGCCGGGATCGTGCGGTCGGCTAATCGTCTCGGGGGCGTACCCGGCTATCGCCACGGCAGCCTGGGGTTCCGCCTTGTCTTGCCTTCAGTTCAGTGAGCCGGGTGCGGTTGCTGGTATTTCCCCCCTCATCCGGCCTTCGGCCACCTTCTCCCTCGAGGGAGAAGGGTTTAAGGTTTTCCCCTCGCTCTTGAGGGAGAGGGGCAGGGGTGAGGGGGAAGAAGTTAAGATAAAGGGGGAGTCACCATGAAAAAGCTATATTTGCCGTTAATCAGCCTTTTGTATGCATCAACCGCGCTGGCCGCTTCCGGTTCCCTTAATCTGGGGGTTGCCCCGCTGCCACCTCTGCTCTCTGCTACGGTGGGTTTCAGCGAGACGTCTGGCAACCGGATACTGGACGCCGATGAGTCTGCTACGCTGACTATTACGTTAAAAAACAGCGGCAAGGGGGATGCCTACGACCTGAAGGCCTTTCTGTCTACGGACAAAAAAGCGACAGGACTTTCCTTTAGCCGCGAGGTTGTTATTGGCACAGTTCCGGCCGGAGGTCAGGCGGTAAAACAGGTTGCGCTGAAGACCTCGGAAGAGCTTGGCAGCGGGCATCTGAATATTATGGTTGATCTGCGGGAGGCCAACGGTTTTGATCCTCCTCCTCTCCGACTGGCCTTTCAAACCAGGGGGTTTGCGCCACCCAGGTTGATTCTGGCTGATCTGGGGATTAATGATCAGAACGGCAACGGCAAGATAGAGCCGATGGAGATCAGCGAGGTTACAGCCCGTGTGCAGAACGTGGGGCATGGGGATGCGCGGGGAGTTGTGGCTGAAGTGATTGCAGGCGCCAATGTCTTTATGGCCGGTGACGGTCAGACCCGCTTTGAGCTGGGCAGCATCCCTTCCGGCAAATTCAAGGATATCAAGTTTATGTTGTATACCAATAACCGGATCAAAAACGGCGAACGGGTTCCGGTGGAGCTGAAGATTTCCGAGGCACGTCCCCGTTTCAACGCGGCAAGCCGGTTGGCTCTGACCATGAATGCCAACCAGAAATCTGCCCAGGAGTTTGTTGTAAAGGGGGCGGAACAACAGGCGCCGCAGGTTGAGATAGCGGTGGTAGGCGGACTGTCGGTGGATGTTGATCAGAACATCCCCAAGGGGCAGAAAGCCGGTCAATATGACGTTGCGGTGGTGATCGGCAATAAAAACTACTCGGCTGCCGGTGCGCCGGATGTGGACTATGCCATACGTGATGCCCGGGTGATGCGGGAGTACCTGACCCGTACCATGGGCTTTGATTCGGCCAATATTATCTATGCAGAGGATGCTACACTTACCCGTCTGACAGGTATCTTTGGCAGTGAGGCCGATTATCGCGGACAGTTGTACAAGTGGATTAAACCGGGTAAATCCCGTCTGTTTGTCTACTACGCCGGCCACGGAGCGCCGGATCTGGACAACGGCGAGGCTTATTTTGTGCCGGTGGATGCCAACCCGCAGCTGCTGAAGGTGCAGGGGTACAAGGTGCAGACCCTTTATAACAATCTCGAAAAGTTAAGGGCAAAGGGGCTGACTGTTGTTCTGGATGCCTGCTTTTCGGGCGGCAGTCCCAAGGGGATGCTCTTTAAAGGCACCAGCAGTCTGGTGGCGCGTGTGAAGGATACGCACAAACCGACAACAGCCCTGCTGATGGCCAGCTCTGGTTCATCAGAGGTTTCATCCTGGTATCCGGAAAAGCGACACGCGCTGTTTACCTATTTCTTCCTGAAGGGGTTGCAGGGTGAGGCCGACACGAATAAAGACGGGAAAATAACCGCCGGAGAGATGAAGACCTACTTGAACGAGCAGGTGCCGTACATGGCGCGGCGTCTGACCGGTAATGAGCAGACCCCCCAAATAACCGGCGCAGATTCTGAAGTTCTGGCGGTAACGGTAAGGAATTGATTCCTGACCGCATTAAGGTTTCCCGTTTCAGAAATCAGCCAAATGTAATCTGAAACTTATCACTCGACAAAAGCGGCTCTTTTGAATACTATGCAAAAGATTATGTATACAGTATCGGACACTGTTCCGAACCTTCATTACGAAAGGAGTTTACCAAATGTCTGACAAGCCGTTCGTTTATCAGGAGCCGTTCCCGCTTGGCAAGGATGAAACCGTTTACTACAAGCTTGAAGGTTCAGAAAAGTATGTCTCTGTAGTCCAGTTTGAGGGGAAGGATGTTATAAAGGTTGACCCTGAGGCTCTTACTGTTTTGACAAATCGTGCAATGAAGGAACTTTCATTCCTGCTGCGTCCAAGCCATAATGAACAGGTTGCAAAGATCCTTGCCGATCCAGAGGCATCGAAGAACGATAAGGGGGTTGCCCTTGCTTTCCTCCGTAATGCCATGGTTTCAGCCAAGTTTGAGCTTCCTTTCTGTCAGGATACCGGCACAGCAACTGTTGTTGCCAAAAAAGGCCAGCAGATCTGGACAGGTGGAAATGATGAGGAATATATCTCAAAAGGTGTCTACAAGACTTATACTGAAGAAAATCTCCGTTATTCACAGACCGTTGCGTTAGATATGTATAAAGAGATCAATACCGGCACCAACCTGCCAGCGCAGATTGACATCATGGCAGCTGATGGGGATTATTATAAATTCCTCTTTATTGCCAAAGGTGGCGGTTCAGCCAATAAGAGCATGTTCTATCAGGAAACAAAGGCTCTTCTTACTCCAGAGAAATTAGAGAAATTCCTTGTTGAAAAGATGAAATATCTGGGCACTGCAGCCTGTCCTCCTTACCATATTGCCTTTGCAATAGGTGGAACTTCGGCTGATGCCTGTATGAAGACGGTTAAGCTTGCAACTACCCGTTATTATGACGAACTGCCTACAACAGGAAATGAGCATGGAAGGGCATTCAGGGATGTAGAGCTTGAGAACAAGATGCTTGTTGAGGCACAGAAGACCGGTATTGGCGCACAGTTTGGCGGTAAATACTTTGCACATGATGTCCGTATAATCCGTCTGCCACGTCATGGCGCATCGTGTCCTGTCGGCATGGCAGTCTCATGCTCTGCTGACCGTAACCTGAAGGCCAAGATTACCCGTGATGGCATCTTCCTTGAGCAACTGGATCGTGATCCAGGTCGTCTCTTGCCGGAAGAGTACCGGATGAACAGACCTGATGATGGCCATAAAATTGACCTCTCCAAGCCTTTGGCAGAAACCCTGAAGGAACTTTCAAAGCTTAAGGTGGGAGATGCGCTTCGTCTGACCGGTACCATAGTTGTCGGACGTGATATCGCCCACGCCAAGTTTAAGGAGATACTTGACAGTGGCAAGCCAGTTCCTGAATACCTGACCAAATATCCTATCTACTATGCAGGTCCAGCCAAGACTCCTCCAGGAAGGCCATCAGGCTCATTCGGTCCGACAACTGCCGGACGAATGGACTCATATGTGGATCTGCTTCAGAGCAAGGGCGGTTCCATGATTATGATAGCAAAAGGGAATCGTTCACAACAGGTGACAGATGCCTGCAAGAAGTATGGCGGTTTCTACCTTGGTTCTATAGGTGGTCCTGCAGCGCTGTTGGCTGATGAGAACATCAAAAAGGTTGAGTGCATTGACTTCCCCGAGCTTGGAATGGAAGCCGTATGGAAGATTGATGTTGAGAATTTCCCTGCATTTATCCTTGTTGATGATAAAGGAAACGACTTCTTTAAACAGCTTGGTCTCTAGATTAATAATCGTTTGGTGAATAAAGGCTCTCATCCGGAATTCTGGATGAGAGTCTTTTGTTGCCAGAAACTTTAAGGATCTTGTTTTTATGTATACGCTTTGAAGCAGCAAAAGCTCTTGGCAGCTGCCTGTTTGGCGTGCTAAAAAAACCTTCCACCAAGATAAATTCAATCAGACAATCTAACTTATTACGAACGGGGTGTTGCCATGGCTAGGATTACACGGGTGCTTATCAGTGTTTCTGACAAGACAGGTGTTGTTGAGTTTGCAAAGTCGCTTGCAGGTTACGGTGTTGAGATTCTCTCTACTGGAGGCACCGCAAAGCTTTTGCGCGAGGCAGGTCTTGCTGTAAAGGATGTCTCTGAATTTACAGGTTTTCCTGAGATGCTGGATGGGCGTGTAAAAACCTTGCATCCAAAGGTTCATGGTGGACTTCTGGGTATTCGCTCTAACCCTGAGCATCAGGCCAAGATGAAGGAGCATGGGATTGAGCCGATTGATATGGTGGTTGTAAATCTCTATCCGTTTGAAGCTACAGTTGCAAAGCCTGACTGCACGCTTGAGGAGGCTATTGAGAATATTGATATTGGCGGTCCGACAATGCTCCGTTCGGCAGCAAAGAATAACCGTGATGTGACAGTTCTGGTTGATTCTGCGGACTATGCTGTTGTGCTGGATGAAATGGCGGCTAATGGTGGTGCTGTCTCGGAGAAGACAAATTTCCGTCTTGCCGTCAAGGTTTATCAGCATACAGCGGCGTACGATGGCGCTATCTCAAACTGGCTGGGTGCCAGGCTGGAGGATCTGCCGGTTGAATTTCCTCAAACCTTCACTATCCAGCTCAAGAAGGCGCAGGATCTGCGTTATGGTGAAAACCCTCACCAGTCTGCTGCTTTCTACGTTGAAAGCGGCTTTAATGAGCCATCAGTCTCTAATGCATTACAGCTTCAGGGCAAAGAGCTCTCCTTTAACAATATAATTGACCTTGATGCTGCGATTGAAACTGTGAAAGAGTTTACTGAAAAACCTGCTGCGGTAATTATAAAGCATACAAATCCATGTGGGGTAGCTTTGGGTGATTCTCCCCTGACAGCTTATCTGAAGGCTAGAGAATGCGATCCTGTTTCGGCCTTTGGTGGTATTGTAGGATTTAACCAGATAGTAAATGCTGATGCTGCCCGGGAACTGACCTCAACCTTCCTTGAAGCCATTATTGCTCCTGGTTATGATGAAGAGGCTCTTGCAATATTTACCGCTAAAAAGAATGTGCGTGTAATGCAGGTTCCGCTTCTTGGCGGACAGAAGCAGACAGGTTATGACATGAAGCGTGTGGTTGGTGGTCTCCTTCTACAGGGACGTGATCTCGGAATGGTTTTGGCTAGCGATTGCAGGGTGGTTACAGAACGTCAGCCAACAGAATATGAACTATCCGCCCTTGATTTTGCCTGGCGTGTATGCAAACGTGTAAAATCGAACGCCATTGTCTTTACAAGCAAGGATCAGACTGTCGGTATCGGAGCAGGCCAGATGTCCAGGGTTGATTCGTCTAAAATAGCTGTACAGAAGGCGTTACTCCCCATTAAGGGAACGGTTCTTGCCTCGGATGCATTCTTCCCTTTCAGAGATGGAGTTGATGCTGCGGCAGATGCCGGCGTAACTGCCATTATCCAGCCTGGTGGAAGTGTGAGGGATGAAGAGGTAATTCAGGCTGCCAATGAGCATGGGATGGCGATGGTGTTTACCGGTATGCGACATTTCAGGCACTGACGGCTCGTTTGGGTTTATGGTGGCGTAGACAGATATTAAGTTGTTTCTAAAGGTGTTACTATGAAAGTTTTGGTTATAGGTGGCGGTGGCAGAGAACATGCGTTGGTCTGGAAGATAGCTCAGTCTCCTCTGGTAACTAAGATTTATTGTGCACCTGGTAATCCAGGTACTGCCAAGCTTGCTGTAAACATTCCTATAAAGGTTGAAGAGATTGACAAGCTGCTTGGATTTGCCAAATCGGAGGGAATCGATCTGGCGGTAGTGGGGCCAGAGCTGCCGCTTTCTCTTGGGATAGTCGATCTCTTCCGTGAATATGGAGTCAAGATCTTTGGACCCAGCAGGGCGGCTGCCCGTATAGAGGCCAGCAAGGCGTTTTCTAAAGACCTTATGAAAAAATATTCGATACCTACTGCAGCTTATGGAGTGTTTACAGAAATAACTGAAGCTGAAGCGTTTATTAAACAGACTGGAGCCCCTATCGTAATAAAAGCGGATGGTCTTGCCGCTGGAAAAGGGGTCGTAATAGCCCAAACTGAAAAGGAAGCAGTTTCAGCTGTTAAAGATATGTTGTCGGGGAATGCATTTGGTGATGCAGGTTCACGTGTCGTGGTTGAGGAGTTTCTGACCGGTGAAGAGGCCTCATTTCTTGCCATTACAGATGGCAGGCATATAATACCGCTGGCTTCAGCCCAGGATCACAAGGCTATATTTGATAATGATCAGGGGCCGAACACAGGTGGAATGGGAGCGTATTCCCCTGCGCCGGTAGTTACTTCTGATATTCACCAGAAAGCAATGGAACAGGTTGTCCAGCGTGCGGTTGACGGTATGGCTGCTGAAGGTTGTCCTTATCAGGGGATTCTGTACGCTGGCCTGATGATTAAGGATGGAGAAGTTAAAACTCTTGAATTTAACGCACGTTTTGGAGATCCTGAATGTCAGCCTCTACTGATGAGGATGAAGTCGGATCTGCTACCTCTGCTGATTGCCGTTGCAGATAAAAACTTGGCCGGTCACTCTATAGAGTGGAATGACCAGGCAGCGGTTTGTGTTGTAATGGCAGCTAAAGGGTATCCCGGGGATTACCCCAAAGGGGATATTATTACCGGAATTGAGGTAGCCTCCAAACTTGATGGGGTAACGGTATTCCACGCAGGTACATCTGAAAAGGATGGTCAGATTATTACCGCTGGTGGCCGTGTGCTAGGTGTTACAGGACTGGGCAATGGTGTTGTAGATGCCATTAAAAAGGCATATACGGGGGTTGATAAAATATCCTGGCGTGGTGTTCAGTATCGTAAGGATATAGGTAAAAAAGCCTTGCAACGGATCTGATTGTTTACCTGGTACGCTTAATGCTTTACATCTTTAAGTCGTTATGTTTTTATTTTTTTGGAGCTGTTTACTCAATAAAAAGGAGGTCGTAACTATGAAAAAAGCTTTTATTGCGATGTTGGCTGTTGTTGCTTTTGCTGGTTCCGCTTTTGCTGCTGCCAAAGACAGTTATGAGTACAAGGGTGGTTCATTCGGCAAGGTTGCATTTCCTCACAAGGCTCATACAAAATTGGGCTGTACCAAGTGCCATGAAGGTGGCATTAAGAAGATTGATATAAACAAGGCTGTTGCCCATGATAAACTTTGCCTCAAGTGCCACAAAGATATGAAAAAAGGTCCGCAAGGCTGTAAAGATTGCCACAAGAAGTAATTCATTTTTGTAATCCTTGACTTGTTTTGTTCATTGTGATTTAGTTCCTAGCGTTTGTATACACAATAAAAGGAGGTTTTAGGGATGAAAAAAGCTATTATTGCGATGTTTGCCGTTGTTGCCTTTGCCGGTTCAGCTTTTGCAGCAGCTCAGGAGAACTACGAGTACAAAGGTGGTTCATTTGGTAAGGTTTCCTTTAATCACAAGACCCATATGAAGCTGGGCTGTACCAAGTGCCATGAGGCTATGCCACCTAAAAAGATCGCAGTAAATAAAGATTATGCACATACAAAAGGCTGTACAAACTGTCACAAAGAAATGAAAAAAGGGCCTACAGGTTGCAAAGACTGCCACAAGAAGTAATCATTTAATTAAATCTGTAATAAAGGGGGCTACGGATTTCCGTCGTCCCCTTTTTTTCTAAAAAACATCTACCCATTTTTTTCTTAATACGTTATAACGCCTGATACAAGACATAAATGGTCGTGAATGTTTTTTTGCAATAATTTTTAGACAATCAATCTAACGGAGTCGTCTGTGAGTACCAATCAACGTAGTTTTCCAGGGCAGATCTGGGATTTTTTCTGTTCTCTCAAGTTAACAATATTCCTGCTTATTACACTTGCTATCACCTCTATTATCGGAACGATCATACCTCAATACCCAAACATTGATGAACGGTATTGGGCAACAATAAGCGCAGCCAGGCGTGCGTTTTACGACAAGCTTGGCTTCTTTGACATGTACCACTCCTGGTGGTTTCTGGCTCTGCTTGCAATATTTTCTATCAACCTGATTTCCTGTTCCATCAAGCGACTGCCACATGTGCTTAAGTTTGTTACCGAACCTGCCAAGACCATATCAGAAACCCAGCAGAAGATATTCCCCGGCAAGGAGTTTAAGCTTCATGGTTCTGTTGATGACTCAAGAGACAGGCTTACGGAGTTTCTGGCTTCAAAGTTTGCAGCTCCTGTCATTACTAAGGATGGTAGTCACTATCACCTTTTTGCCCAGAAGAATGCATGGTGTCGATTGGGAGTATATGTAGTCCATTTCAGTATTCTCGTGATCTTTGCAGGGGCAATTATCGGGAATATTTGGGGATACAAGGGATTTGTCACCCTTGTTGAAGGGCAGACAATAAACAGTGTCAAGGCCCGTAATAACAAGGATATTCCTTTAGGCTTTGAGGTTAAGTGTGATCAGTTCAAGGTCTCTTTCTATGACGCGCCAGGAGGTGGTTCCAGTCAGATGCCCAAGGAATTCAAAAGCATCCTGACGCTTACTGAAAATGGTAAAGAGATCCCTGGTTATAAGTATGTCCGTGTTATTGTAAATGATCCGCTTTCATACAAGGGGATTACATTTTATCAGTCAAGTTATGGGCCAGCAAATGATCCTACAACTTTCTACTTTACTGTAAGAGGGCGTGATAACGGGAAGACAGAGCAACTGGCTATACGTCCCGGAATACAGTCCAAGTTACCTGACGGACGTACTGTAACTATTGTGGATCTTACTGATAATCCTGGTGAAGGACAGGTTGCGGTTCTTGCTTTGAGTGATCATGGTAAGGAACCAAAATTCTTTAGAGTCTTTAAAAATAACCCTACTCTCGATGAGATGCGTGGTGACAATCTTATATTCAACTTTACCGGTACAGATGCCCGTATGTACACAGGTCTGCAGGTTAATAAGGATCCTGGCGTCTGGGTTGTCTGGATCGGTTGCATAATGATGTGTGTTGGTCTTTGCATAGCTTTCTTCATGTCACACAAGCGGGTCTGGATTGTTGTGCAGCATGGCTATGCAAGGATTTACGGCAATGCAAGCAAAAATCAGCCGGCATTCCAGACACAGTTTGAGGCTCTGACTGAAGAGCTTCAAAAGCAGAACATATAAAGCGGAGGAATTTTATAAATGTTGAGTGCGAAGCTCTTTAATGCGGTTACTATCTTTTATATGCTTTCTACCATTTCTTTCTTCGGTTATCTTGCCAGCCGTAATAAAACTGTAGGACTGGCAGGCTCTTTATTGGCTTGGCTTGGTTTTGCGTTGCAAACGGCAGCATTGGGCTTGCGCTGGAAAGAGTCTTACGATATCGGTATCGGCCATGCGCCAATGTCAAACCTCTATGAGTCGGTACTCTTTTTTGCCTGGAGTACAGTCTTGATCTTCGGGATAATAGATCTAAAGTATAAATATCGTATTATCGGGGCTTTTGTAATGCCTTTTGCACTTCTTGCGATGGCCTGGGCTCAGCTTTACCTGCCTGCTGATATAAATCCCTTGTTGCCTGCCTTGCAGAGTAACTGGCTGCTCTATCATGTTATTACCTGCTTTCTCGGGTACGCCGCATTTGCAGTGGCCTGCGGGGTTTCAGTGATGTATCTGATAAAGGCCAAGAGCGAGGCCAAAGGCAATGAAGCTGCCGGTGGGCTTATGTCTCAATTTCCTCCCACAAGGGTTCTGGACGACCTTAACTACAAGGCTATTATGGTAGGCTTTCCTCTGCTTACCCTGGGAATTATCACCGGTGCAGCCTGGGCAAACTATGCCTGGGGTACATACTGGAGCTGGGATCCCAAGGAAACATGGTCACTTATAGTCTGGTTTATCTACGCAGCTTTCCTCCACGCGAGGTTCACAAAGGGATGGGTTGGCAACAGGGCTGCTTGGCTCTCAATAATAGGTTTTGGCGCTACAATCTTCTGTTATCTTGGAGTAAATATTCTACTTTCAGGATTACACAGCTATGGAAGCTTGAACTGATTTCTAATTGATTATGCAATTAACAAAAAGGCCGGGATTTATCCTGGCCTTTTTGTTGGTAGTAAAGGCAAGCTTGCAGGCAAGCTGTGCCTAAGATTTGTGAATGAGTACTCTACCCCCCCCCTGATTAGCTGTTTGTGTGAGTTCCTCTACAGTCCTTTCTTCTCAATCCAGCGGAACAGAAAGAGTGTTCCAAGCACAAAAGGTACGATCATAAACCAGTGGTTGACTCCCAGGAGCTGCGGGAGGGTGATCTTGCCAAAATTTCCCCAGGTCAGTACGCTAGCTTTCATGGCCGGGAACGCTTCGGCATAGAGTGCTGCTCCGAACAGCATACCTGCCACTCCCCAGAGGGCATCATAGCGCCCTTCCGCCACTGCGCCTATCGATGTGCCCGGGCAGTAGCCGAGCGCACCCCAGCCTAGCCCGAACAGCAGTCCACCAATAATATTTCCACCCATTATGGTGGGTTTGATTGAAAGCTTGGCAAGCCCCAGATCAACCAGCAGGTGGGTTCCCACCATTGCCACCAACACGCTGGTAAGCATGAACTTGATAATCGTCATATCCTTGAGAAGAAGCGCGCCGACCTGTTTGTCGTAACGCAGCACCCGTCCCTTCTGTAGCAGAAAGCCAAATAAAAAGCCGGTAATCAGGCCGTAGAAAAGCTGGTTCATTGTTCACCTCCACGGTACAGGATCCGAGCCATAATGATACCTCCGATGAAAAAACATGCCAGAGATATAAAACCGCTTACCGCCAGCTGAAGCGAACCGCTCAGCCCGTGACCGCTCGGTCAGCCATCTGCCAGACGTGCCCCGAACATAGCTACGGTTCCACCCAAAAAAGCGGCAATACCACGTTTACCGATGCCAGACCCAAAACGGCCTTCCCATAGAGGGGGCAGCTTCTGTAGCTTGAACGAACGGTCGGTCATTGATGCGAGCAGTGCACCGGCGAAAATACCCACCAGAAACATGCTTTGCCAGTCCACCTTGGGCACTTCCTTGATGAAATATTCCATCTGTGTCACCCGATCCGGGCTGAATAGCTGTTCGAGCATGCCGACAGTCTTTACAAAGGTTGTTGAAGCGCCAAAATACTTGCCTGCAAACCAGACTGAACCGATACTTACCAGACCTGACAGGGCACCGGCCAGATAGGGGCTCCAGGGTTTTCCGTTGTGCGACATCTGTTATTCCTCCTTTTGGGTAGTGATCTGCTTGTGCTGGCAAATTATTGCTATCTTTGACAGCCGTGCCTTTTTTGGGGTTTCAGCCCGAAACGCTATATTTGGCGAAGCCGTTGTCCTTGTATTAGGAAAGGGAACAACGGTTATGCAAGGGTTTGAGGCTACAGAAAAACTCTATCACAATAGTCTGGTTGTGCAAGTGAAGGGCAACCTATTGTTTTTTGTGATTGGGTAAAGCCAAGAGTTAATAACTCCGAGGTAAAAACGGAACTCTGGACAGTTTTGAAGGCATAATCTATAACCTGTTAAATGGATTGTACTATTTTACCTAAAATTTCAATAGTCATACCGGTTAAGCCAGGGGTTGAGCCAACAGCTCTGTTACAGATTGCCTCTCTTGACTGGCCGCTGGAAAACCTTGAGGTTCTGATTGCAGAGGGGACAAAACCGAGCCGACAGCGCAATCTGGCTGTGCAGCAGGCACGGGGAGATGTCGTCTACTTTCTGGATGATGATTCGCTTGTTCTTCCTGATGCCTTGAAGCGTCTGGCCAGGCACTTTACAGATCCGAAGGTGGCTGCAGTTGGCGGGCCTTCACTGACCCCTGATGACAACTCGCTTTTGCAGCGTGCATTTGGTGCAGTACTTTCATCACCGATTGGGGCGGGGGGGGTGCGTAATCGCTATCGTAGGACAGGTTCTGTGAGGGAAACTACCGAGCGTGAGCTTATACTCTGCAACCTGGCGGTGAGGCGGGAACCTTTTCTGACCTTGGGCGGTCTTGATGAAAGGCTTTATCCAAATGAAGAGAATGAACTTCTGGATCGTTTTATAAAATCTGGCTGGCGGTTGCTGCATGACCCTGGGCTGTCTGTCTTTCGTAGTCAGCGTCAAACCTTATCAGCTTTTGCAAAGCAGATGTTCCGCTATGGCAGGGGCAGGGCAGAACAGACCAGAATTGCAGGTTACAGCGGGATTATGCCTTTTGTCCCTCTTTTCTTTCTGTTTTATCTTCTTTCGATCCTGTTTATAAAAAATAATTTCTGGTATATCCCGCTCGCGTTGTACATTGTTGCCGTTGTACTTTCTTCCATATTATCTGCAGCTGAGAAAAAGACTCCAGCGATTCTGCTGTTGCTTCCCCCTTTGTTTCCACTTTTGCACGTATCGAACGGGATTGGCCTTTTAGTTGGCTTTCTGTTCCCTCTGAAACGACAATCATGCTATAACCACCAACCGGTAACTGTACGTTCCCTTAAGCCCTGATAGATTTGGGAGTTGTCTGATGGATTTGACTGTTGTTGTTCCGATCTATTTTGAAGAAGATAATATAAGGCTCCTTTACGCTGCCCTTATCAAAGCCCTTGAACCGACAGCTCTTGAGTTTGAGATAATCTGCGTGGATGACGGTTCCGGAGATAACTCATTTTCCATTCTTAAGGAACTTGCTGCCACAGATCAACGTCTGCGTGTGATCCGTTTCCGTCGCAATTTCGGCCAGACCGCTGCAATGGCTGCCGGATTCGAGGCTGCGCGAGGAGATGTGATAATACCGATGGATGGTGATCTGCAGAACGATCCAAATGATATCCCTTTGCTGCTTGAAAAGATTAAGGAAGGCTATGATGTGGTATCAGGCTGGCGTAAGGATCGTCAGGATGGTTTTATCAACCGTACCCTCCCTTCACGAATTGCCAACGGACTGATCTCGCGTTTTACAGATGTGCATCTGCATGACTACGGCTGCACGCTTAAGGCATACCGCCGTGAGGTGCTTGAAGGTATAGGGCTTTACGGAGAGATGCATCGTTTTGTGCCAGCCTTGGCGTCACGGATCGGAGCTAGGGTTGCTGAAATTCCGGTACGGCATCACCCCAGGTTGTATGGTGCCAGTAAATATGGTATCTCGCGTACAGTTCGTGTTGTTCTTGATCTGCTGACAGTTAAATTTCTTCTCTCATATGCAACCAAGCCAATCCAGCTCTTCGGTAAATGGGGTATATATTCGTTTATTATGGCTTTTTGTACCGGAGGAGCCACCATTTATATGAAGTTCTTTGCAGGTACCAGTATGAACCGGAATCCCCTTCTTATACTGACTGCCTTTCTGCTGTTCATGGGGGTACAATTTATTACCCTGGGGCTTCTTGGAGAGCTGAATGCTCGTACTTATTATGAGTCACAGGGAAAACCTATTTACTCTATACGGGAACGGTTGAATGAACCTGAGTTATGATGAGGGTCAAAATGATGAACTGAGCCTGTCTAACTGGTCAGGGGGCAAGGCTCTGGAAAAGGGTTGTACTGAAGCCATTGCTCCATTAAAGATTCTGATGATAGCTCCTACCCCTTATTTTTTCGATCGTGGCTGTCATGTTAGGATCTACGAAGAAGCACGTACCCTGATTTCGAGAGGGCATAAGGTAAGGATAGTTACCTATAACCTGGGTCGTGATCTTCCCCCTGTGCCGGTTGACCGTACTCTCAAGATTCCCTGGTACAGCAAGCGTGATGCAGGACCTTCATGGCATAAGCTATATATCGATCTGCTGCTTCTCTGTACCACTCTAAAGGTTGCGAAAAACTTCAGACCTGATCTCATACATGCCCATCTGCATGAAGGCGCCTTTATTGGCTGGTTTGTGGCAAGATTTCAATCTGTTCCGTTACTGTTTGATTATCAGGGCAGCCTCGGCGGAGAATTACTGAACCATGGCTTTTTCAGGTCAGGAACTGTTATTCATAAACTGTTCAGCTACCTTGAAGGCTGGATAAATCGTCTGGCTGATCAGATTATAACCAGCTCTACCCCTGGCAAAGGGGAACTCATAAAAGAATGGAAGCTGCAGGAGACAAGGGTAATATCTCTGCCGGACGGTGTTGACACAACGGTCTTTCGTCATTTTTCCCGTGCTGCTGCCCGAGAACGCTTAAAACTTGATGAAGAGGTGCCAGTGATTATCTATCTGGGGCTTCTGAACAGCTATCAGGGGGTGGATCTCCTGATTCATGCAGCCAGACTTATGATTCAGCAGGGCAGAAATTTTCATCTTGTGATAATGGGGTTTCCTGAAGAGGAATATCGTCAGTTGGCTGATGACCTGAATATTGCCAGTTTTGTTACATTTACAGGCAGGGTTGATTATTCAGACGCTCCTCAACTACTGGCTGCCGCTGATCTGGCGGTATCACCCAAAATTTCCGAGACGGAGGCAAATGGTAAGCTCTTGAACTACATGGCTTGCGGATTGCCTGTTGTAGCCTTTGATACCCCTGTTAACCGTGAAATTATGGGTGATGATGGTATATACGCCGTATTTGCGGATGTAGTTGACCTTGCCCGTTGCCTCTCAAACGCTCTTTCTGACAGGGAAGGTTTACGCCAACGGGGAAGACAGATGCGTGGAAGGGTTATTGAACAGCTTTCCTGGGATATTAGGGTACTGGAGCTGGAATCGGTTTACAGGAAACTGCTTGCCGTTGAAAAATGAACCGTCATTATGTACGGTTGCTGATTTTTGTTTTGTTATAATGCCTTGAATTACAGGAGAAACAGGATGAATTATGATGCATCCATATTTGTAGCTGGCCACCGAGGCATGGTAGGTTCGGCTATTGTAAGAAAACTGAAGCAGTCAGGGTATAACAATCTGACACTTAAAACTTATTCAGAGCTTGATCTGCGTAATCAGGCTGCGGTCTCTGCGTTTTTTGAGGAAACCAGGCCTGACTACGTTTTTCTTGCAGCAGCAAGAGTTGGAGGAATAATAGCAAACAGCACACGCAAGGCAGAATTTATCTATGACAACCTGATGATTCAGACCAATGTCATAAACGAAGCCTGGAAAAACGATGTGAAAAGGCTATTATTTCTGGGGAGTACCTGCATATATCCAAAGTTTGCACCACAGCCTATCAGGGAAGAGCATCTTCTAACATCTGCCCTTGAAGAAACCAATGATGCCTACGCCATAGCCAAGATAGCCGGTGTTATTCAGTGTCGTTCCTATAATGAGCAGTATGGCACACGTTTTCTGGCTGCCATGCCAAATAACCTTTATGGCCCTGGAGACAACTATGACCTGAAAAATTCGCATGTTCTGCCGGCGCTGATACGCAAGGTTCACGAAGCAAAAATGGCTGGAGCCCTTACTGTTGAGGTATGGGGAACAGGCAGTCCGCTAAGGGAATTCATGCATGTCGAGGATCTGGCAGATGCATCTCTGTTTCTTATGAATCTTCCCGAACTTCAATACAGCGAACTTATGAACCATCCCGCTGCCCCCGCGCTTATAAATGTCGGATCAGGACAGGAAATTTCCATCCTGGAACTTGTACATCTGGTTCAGAAGGTTGTTGATTATCGTGGAGAAATTGCATTTGATACCAGCAAACCGGATGGTACGCCACGTAAACTGGCTGACTCATCCCGTCTGCATGCACTGGGCTGGAAACACCGGATTGAGCTGGAGGATGGAGTGTGGGATGCGTACCGGTGGTTCCTTCAACATTTGCAACCAGCAATTTGAAATTTCAACTGTATGACTTTCTTCCTTGCGTGGCGTATTTCACTTAAAAACCGTTTTGATGTCTTATCTGCCAATCCTGGTTTTTATAATACAATATGGTTGTTGGGTGACCGCTTACTGAGGATGGGTGTAGGTCTGCTGGTTGGCGTCTGGGTCGCGCGTTACCTGGGGCCGGAAGGATATGGACAGCTCAGTTTTGCCGGTTCATATATAATGTTGTTTTCTGCGATTGCACTTTTTGGCCTTGAGTCGGTCGTGGTTAGAGAGCTGGTAACTAATTTTTCTGAACGGGGAAAAATTCTTGGAACCGCATCTCTGATACGCCTTATTGCCGGCATAAGTTCTTATATACTTGCTTTGGCTGTGCTATTACTTGTTCGCCCGAATGACAGATTGACTATGCTGATGGTTGCCGTCCTGGGCAGCTCACTATTGCTACAGGCGCTTGATGTAACGGATCTATGGTTCCAGTCCAGGATTATTTCCCGTTACAGTGTAATTTCCAGATCTGCCGCCTTTCTCCTCTCTTCCTGCATCAAGGTTGCAATGGTTCTTTCCGGAGCCTCTCTTACAGCAATTACTATTGCTACAGCAACTGAAGCCTTTTTTGCAGCGGTGGCGTTGCTTGTTGCTTACCGGATAAATGGTGAAGATTTTAATAACTGGCGTTGGAGCCGAACATGGTTTCACAAGTTGTTTACAGAATCGGTGCCAATGGTTCTGTCTGGCATAGTGCTTATGATTTATCTGAGGATCGATCAGGTCATGCTTGGAATGCTTGCTTCACCATCAGATGTGGGACAATATGCCGCTGCGGTAAGGATCTCTGAACTTTGGTATTTTATACCTACTGCGATTGTTTCTTCACTTTTTCCCGCCATGGTTAAGTTGAAAAACTCTGATCCTGAGCTCTTTCAGCTAAAATTACAGAAATTGTATAATCTTCTGGCTTTTCTTGGTTATGCCGTCGCCATTCCTGTTACCTTTATCTCTCCATGGCTGGTTAATCTGCTGTTTGGAACTGCCTATCACTCTTCAGCCCCTCTTTTGTCTGTGCTGATCTGGGCTGGACTTTTTGCTAACCTGACCGTTGTTAGAAACGCCCATTTTATCGCGCTTTCATTGGGTAAAGCCCTTCTTTGGAGCACCGCCCTCGGGGCAGTAAGCAACGTACTGCTTAATCTGTTCCTGATACCAGGGCATGGTGCAATGGGCGCGGCGATTTCTACCTGCCTGTCTTACTGGATTGCGGCTCATGGAGCCTGTTATACAACAAGAACACAGAGGCCGGCGGCTGCAATGATCCTGCGTTCGCTTCTTGTACCAAAATTCTGGTGATTAGGCCGTTTCTGAAAGGAATCTGCTGATGTATCCCTTAATTCGCTTTTTACGTGGTTATTTATCATACAGGCGTTTGCTCAAAACGACAGATCCTGTTTTGCTACATCCTTTCAATCAGATGGAAGAAAGTTGTGTTGAACGTGAAGCCTATCTGCTTTCACTTGCTTCTGGTAAGCGTGTACTACATTTTGGTTTTCTAGATTCGATCTTTCTTGAGCAGAAGATTAGTAACGCAACACTATTGCATTTGAAGTTGAAAGAGCAGGCAACAGCATTGTACGGTGTTGATATTAATGGAGAAGTTCTTGCCAAATATCGACTTCTTACCGGAGATTTTAACAACTGTTTATTTGATATAGCTGAAGATGAAATACCATCCGAACTACAACAAGAGTTTGACCTGATTCTCTTTCCTGAGGTGCTTGAACATGTGCCTAATCCGGGTTTGGTGCTGACCAACCTCTGTATTCTGTGCCAGCGTAATAATGCCCGTCTTTGTCTTACTGTACCAAACAGCTTTGATATGTATGCTTTTATGACAGCCATGCATGGTGTTGAATTGGTACATCCTGAACATTGTTATTATTTTACCCCCTATACCCTGAGCCGACTCATACAGATGGCAGATCTCAAGGTTGTTGAACTTTCATTCTATAACTTTGGTTCCAGTCTGGCTCCAGGATTGACAAAGGCTGGTATCATTGCGTTATGTGAACCCTTTGAAACCGCTTGAGATTATGTCAATATTGACTGGAAAACGGATACTTTTTCTTTTTGGCTCTCTTGATATGGGCGGTGCCGAGCGGCAGGGATTACTATTGGCACGTCATCTTAAAGAGGATGAAGGAGCAGAGGTTAAGGTATGGGGACTGGGTAAAGAAACAGGTTCTGTATCTTACTGCTGCGATGGCTCTCATATCCCCTGGAAGGCGATACCATTGCACTGGGGACTGAGACGGCGTCTGCCACACCTGATCAGGTTTGCGTTTTATTTGCGACGGGAAAGACCTGAGATACTACTTTCATTTACCAAGGTACCTAATCTTGCTGCTGCCTTGTTTTGGCATCTCTGCGGAGTGCGCTTGATGGTGTGGAACCAGGCTGATGCAGGGCTCTTGCTTGAGCCAACCTTGTTCCATCGGTATGCCGTCAGCAAGGTTAAGCATTTTATTGCCAATGCAGAAGGAGGACAGCGTTATCTTGTTGAGAAGTTTGGGATTGAATCCGACAAAGTGGCTTTAATCCGGAATGGCATTACCCTTGCGCCACCTCGGGCTGATAGCTGTGAATGGCATAGAGTGCTGAATGTTGATACAACAGTTTTGATTGCCGTTATGGTGGCTAACCTGAGCAGTTACAAAGACCATGCTACTTTGCTTGATTCATGGATGCTTTTGCTACAGCAATGGAAAGGTATTCCACCGCTTCTGGTGCTGGCTGGCAGATTTGATGACAGAGCCGATGCATTGGAAAAACAGGCTTTAAAACTGGGAATTACTGAAAATGTCAGATTTCTCGGAGCTGTGGATGATGTCAGCGGACTTCTGTCGGCTTCTGACCTCTGTGTCCATAGTTCACCAAGCGAGGGTATTCCCAATGCTGTTGTAGAAGCAATGGCCTCCGGACTTGCCATTGCCGGTACCGATATTCCTGGAATGCGAGAGGCCGTTGGAGATGAAGGTATACCATTTCTTGTTCCACCTGCAGATCCACTTGCACTTGCGAATATAATGATTCAACTGCTGTCTGAACCTGATTTGCGTTTAACTCAGGGGGTATTGATGAAAAAACGTGCTTCAGATCTGTTCGGTTTTGATAGATTCTGTCGTGATACAGTGAAATATCTGAACTCCTGTGCAGGAGAATTCAGTTGAACAATCGTATTATAAATTCTGTTGTCAGGCTTATTGTGTGGGCTGGCAAGCTGATAGGTCGTCTGTTGCCACTGCATAATCGCTCAGGTCTGTTCTTCTTCTTTCCATTCTACCATACCGGCGGTGCTGAGAAGGTACATGCCGATATAATATCCTGCTTTACTGATGAACGTCCGTGGGTATTCTTTACCAAACGCTCCAAAGACCTCCGATTCATAAATCAGTTTAAAACATCTGCAACATGTTTTGATTTTGGTTGGTTGCTGAAATATAGCTATCCATTAAGCATTGGCCTGATAGCAGGATTGATTCAAAAAACTTCCAATGCCCGTCTCTTTGGCTGTAATTCACTTTATTATTACCTTCTATTGCCACATCTACCTGATAATATAGAGGCTATTGATCTTATTCATGCCCTGGGAGGGGGGGCTGAAAAGTTTGCCCTGCCTGTTCTGGAACGTATTGATAGACGGGTAGTTATCTCTGTCGGTGTTAGAGATCAGTTGCTTGACTGGTATCGTAAGGAAGGGATCCCAGAACAGTTTGACAGGCGTATCACGGTTATTTCTAACAGAGTATCTGTACCGCCTGAACCTCCAGTTAAACCCGCTGGTTCTACCTTGCAGGTTCTGTTTGTAGGCAGGGGGAGTGAAGAAAAACGGATCCATCTTATTGCCAGGGCTGCCAGGCTATGTATGGATAATGGACTTAATGTAAAGTTTCTGCTTGTCGGAGATATTGAGCCATCTATTCTGAAGGGGGATGCAGGTTTTTGTAACCTCTTGGGTTCCGTTTCTGCTCCAGAACAGCTTGAAAAAATTTATACCGATTCAGATCTGATACTTATCACCTCCAGTCGTGAAGGATTTCCGCTGACAATTATGGAAGGGATGGCTCATGGCTGCGTGCCAGTATGTACGTCAGTTGGTGGTATACCGGAGCATATCCGGCATGCTGAAAACGGATGGCTGTTGCCTGCTGGCGATGAGACAGCCGTTGTTACAGCATTGTATGACGCCATTCTCGAGCTGCATCAGGATAGAGATTTGCTGGAGCGTATTTCTATTGCTGCATATAGCTATGCTCAGTCGCAATTTGGTGGTGGCTGGTTCTGTGAGCAGTATCATATTGTGATACAAGGATAACTATGCCAGATGTTTCAGTAATCATACCCTGCTACAACCAGGGGCAGTATCTGGCTGAATCAATTGGTTCGGTGCTGGCCTCTGACTATCAGGAGTTGGAGATCATCGTGGTGGATGACGGCTCTACTGATCCTGAGACCTGCAGGATTCTTGATAGCTTGGACTACCCAAAAACCAGACTTGTACGCAGACAGAACGGTGGGTTGGCTACAGCCCGTAACAGCGGCATTGCTGCATCCAGCGGTGCGTATATCCTGCCGCTGGATGCTGACGATCGTATTGGGTCACAGTATATCAGTCAAGCCGTGGCGGCTTTGGAGACAGATCAGAGAGTTGGGATAGTTTACTGTCATGCCGAAAAATTCGGGGCTGAGACAGGCTCCTGGCGGCTGCCACGTTTCTCCCGTTGGCGGATGGGGCTGGGTAATGTGATATTCTGTTCGGCGCTCTATCGCCGGTCAGACTGGCAACAGGTGGGTGGCTATGATGAGAGCCTGCGGCGTGGCTGGGAGGACTGGGATTTCTGGCTGGGACTGCTGGAGCAGGGGCGGAAGGTGCTCTGTCTACCGCAGGTGGGATTTTACTACCGTAAGAGCCAGGTATCAATGGCAGCAGGTATGGAACCAGAACTAAAGGTTGAGCTGCACCGTCATATATTCTTTGAGCATGGGAGGTTCTTTGGTTTATGGTCTGCGCTGCTTTCTCCTTTTCTGCCTTTGTACTATCGTTTGTCTGACAGCCCGTTGTATCAAACCGTCAAGAAAGGTTTAGGGCGATAGAATGAAGATTGCGTTTCTTGCACCTTTTGGTATCCGTCCCAAGGGAACGTTGCAGGCTCGAATGCTTCCACTTGCACAGGAATTGCAACGGCGCAGGCATGAGCTTGAAATAATCGCCCCTCCATATACCAATCCGGAGGACTCCGGCCTGGTAGAGATGCTTGGAGAAGTAAGGCTTAGAAATGTCTTGCTTGGACCTGCTGCGGGCGCTTTGGCAGCTCCGTTTATTGCGATCCGTATGCTGCGTGCGGCTCTTGATTTACAGCCTGATATAATCCATCTTTTCAAACCTAAGGGTTTTGGCGGACTGGCTGCAATGCTTCTGGTTGCGATGCGGACTGCCGGCGTGAAGACACCGCTCCTTGTCGTTGATAGTGACGACCGTGAGGGGAGGGGGGGGATGAATGAGATCCAGCCGTACAGCCAGCCGGAAAAATGGCTGTTTGCCTTTCAGGAGGAGAGGCTTACTCGTTGGGCTGATGGCGTTACAATTGCCTCCCGCGCTTTGGAATCTCTGGCTCTGGGGATGGGGGCTCTTCCATCCAAAACACTCTATCTTCCTAATGGACCTTTGACTCGCCCGAAAGGGGATCGTCATAAAGGCAGGCAACGATTCGGCATTGCTGATGATTCGCAGGTTCTTCTCCTTTACACAAGGTTTTTTGAGTTCTCACAGCAGAAACTTTACACCCTGGTTGAGGGACTTTCCATGCGGCTCCCTGCTTTTAAGCTCCTTGTAGTGGGGCAGGGTCCCAATGCTGAAGAAAAAGAGTTTGAACAGGCTGCGATCAGAGGTGGATTCTATAAAAATCTGCTCTTTGCCGGATGGGTGAAGCCGGAAGATCTGCCTGACTGCCTGGCAGCCTCAGATGCTGCTATCTATCCATTTGATGATACACTTGTTAACCGCACGAAATGCCCTGCCAAACTGGCGGAACTGGCTGCTGCCGGTATCGCTGTAGCCGCTGAGAGGGTTGGGCAGATTGGCGAGTACCTTAAGCATGGAGAAAGCGCTATCCTGGTTGAGTCTGGCGATGAGTCAGGATTGCTGAATGCGGCTGAAAGACTACTGAAAGAGCCGGAACTGGCCAGAAGGCTTGGTACTGAAGCAGCAAAGAGACTCTCTGCCAATTTTGCCTGGGAAGTTCAGGCAGAGCGTCTGGAACAGTTTTACTACAGGTTGCAAAGGAGATGAGAAGGCAGCCGTCTTATACCTTGCCGGTGTTGTTGCTCCTTTTTGGGCTGCTTGTAGCACTTTTTAGCCCGATTCTCTTTACATCAAAGATAGTAAGGGCACCTGATATCCTGAACGAATTTTATTGGGGGGTGAATAATGCTTTTGGCAAGCCGCTCTGGTCTATGCTACGGATTGACCTCTCAAACGCCGGCTGGGATCCATACATAAACAGTGGTCATACCAACGACGGCGGCATGGCCTCTATGCAATTTCACCTATACCAGCGGCTGCTGTTCGGCCTTATTCCGGCTCCGGCAAGTGTTGCCTGGTTTATGGTTTTACATCTGTTTCTTGGCGGGGTAGGCAGTTACCTCTATTGTCGCCTTATTGGATGCAGCAGAATGGCCTCATTTTTTGCAGGTATTGTTTTCTCCTTCTGCACTGAAAACACCTCGCTGATAAATGCCGGTCATGTTATGAAGATTGCAACGATAGCTCATGCCCCATGGGTCTTTTATTTTCTCGAAAAGGGGTTCCTTTCAAGGCGTTGGTTCCCATACCTCTGTGCCGGAATGGTGCTTGCCTTCCAGTTCTTCAATACGCATTGGCAGATAGCTTATTATACCTGTCTGGCAGTTGCGGTTTACACCATCATCAGGTTACTGTACGGCATTTTTGATGGTGAAACGGTTCGTGAAAACAGCCGCACTCTGCTGATGACAGCATTAATGACACTCTTTTTTCTTTCCGCCAGTGCTATTTCACTCGCTCCACTTGCAGGATGGTCAAGGGATACCAATCGTGGTGTCCATTCCGGCGCCAATCAGGGCAAAGGCGGGCTTGAACGTGAAGAGGCTATGAGCTGGTCGCTTCCTCCTGAGGAAACTCTTGCACTCGTTGTACCGGGTCTGTTCGGTCTTTCCCGTCAGGAAGGTGGAGACAAGCCTAATCCTGACCAAACCTATTACTGGGGCAGGATGATATTTACACAGACTGCTTCCTATTTTGGTCTTCTCCCCTGGATGCTCTTGCCTCTTCCTCTATTTTTCAGGAAGGATAGAATAACAGTTGCTGCGCTTGTAGCTGTTATTGGTGGCATACTTTTTTCGATGGGTAAATATACTCCATTCTACCAGTTTCTTTATGACTATCTGCCTGGTATCAGCCGTTTTCGTGTTCCGAAGATGATGCTGTTTATGACTGCATTTGGCCTTGCAGTATTGACTGCGCGAGCCATAGATATCCTGAGGGATGGTGAAATTATGGAATCCAGAGATATCAAGAGATGGTTCTTCTGGATAATAGCCTTTCCATTTCTCCTTACAGCTCTGCTTGGTACGGAGAAACTTTTCGGCTCATCAATAAGGGGTGCGCTCTTTGAATTACTCTCTCGTCCTACTCGTTATCAGGGCGGTCTTGAGCTTGTCTCGCAACGATGGTTCAATATAGAAAAAGAGACCGGTACTGCTCTTGCTCTTGCCTCGTTTTCTGCGCTCCTGCTGCTTGGAATTGCACGCCGAAGGATTCAGATCTGGTTGGGGATTTCCCTTTTGTTGTTTATGCTGATTGCTGATCTATGGAGGGTTAATCGTCAGTTTCTTGTTCTGACAGAACCTCCAAATCGTACTGAGGCCAGTTTAACTCCTGCAATGAAATGGATTAAAGACCATAACATGGCTGTAGATAAAGTGCCGCAATTCAGAGTTTTGCCTTTGGGTGATTCGGATCCGATGCGATATGCGAGCGCAAAGATACCGGTGCTTTTTACTCCAAATGCGGTGCAGAAGGTTCGCTGGCAGAATTATCTGGATGCGCTTTCAGTTGATTCATCGATGCTCGATATTATGAATGTCCGGTGGCTGGTATCTGATGAAAAGGTCTATGAGAGAGAGAAGGCCAGGTTTGGAGAACGTTATCTTCCGGTTTTCAGAGGTGGCGGTGAGGTACTGCTTGAAAACTCAAAGGTTTTGCCAAAGGTCTGGCTGGTATCCGATCTCAGGGTTGTAACTGATTCGGCTCAACGCTTGAAATTGATGCAGGAACCCGGATTTGAACCTTCAAGGATAGCCTTGGTTGAATCACCTCCGACGAAGCCCCTTTCAAAGGGAGCAGGACTAGGGAAAGTTCAGCTAAAGCAGTATGATAAAGAAAAAATGGCTGTTGCTGCCGATCTGACCTTAAACTCTCTGCTTCTGCTTGGTGAAAAATATCATTCGGGCTGGAAGGCTACAGTTGATGGCAAGCCGCTGGAGATTATCCCTGTAGATCATATTCTGCGTGGTGTTTACCTTGAGCCTGGCAGACACTTGGTAGAATTCCGTTTTGATCCATTGCCGTTCAAGATCGGCAAGTGGCTGACCTTGGGCTCATTTGCCATTTTTGCAATATTTGCGTTAAGAGAGTGGAGTTTGCGCAGGAGATATAGAAATGTCTCTTGACCCATCCCTGTATACCTGGGACGAGCTGAAACGGTTCGGCCTGACTCTGTTGCAACCCAGGGAGGGCTACCGTTTTACGATTGATCCTGTATTGTTGTCTGACTTCACCGCTTTGAAAGATGAAAAGAAGGTAGCCGACCTTGGAACCGGATGCGGCGTGATTGCGCTGATTATGGCTGCTATGCTGCCTGATGCTGAAGTTGTTGCAGTTGAGCAGGATTCTGGAATGTCGCTGCTTGCAGAAGAAAACGCTCGCTTAAACGGATTGGGCAGCCGTTTAAGGGTCATTAATGATGATATCTTAAACCTTAAGTCTCATCTCCCCGTTTCATCCTGTGATCTTGTGGTTAGCAATCCTCCGTACAGAAAGCCGGGTATGGGAAGGCTTAATCCGGATCCGGGCAGACTTGCCGGCAGGCATGAGACAACCGCAAAACTTGCCGATTTCCTTGATGTAGCAAAATATCTTGTTAAACCTTCAGGCCGGATCTGCATGGTATATCATATTGACCGTCTTTCTGACCTGATGGTTGAGGCTGTAAGGCAGAAGCTGGCTGTCCTGCGTCTGCGGACGGTTCATGGTTTGCCGGAATTTTCGGCAAAGCTGTTTCTTGTAGAGATGGTAAAAGATAGTAAAAACAGCGCCTTGCAGGTTATGCCGCCGCTGGTTGTAAGGAGGAATGAGAATAGTTATACGGAAGAGGTAAGAAAGATTCTGGGAGAATAGAAAGGGCGTCAAATTGACGCCCTTTATTATGAAGTATTTGTTAATCTGCCATTTGTGTCATGGCGCGGAATTTCTGATATCGGTCTTCAACAAGCTGTTCCGGAGACATCTCTTTCAGTTCAGCCAGATGCCGTCTAATGGCAGAACCCATTGCCTGAATGGTTGCTTCATGGTCACGGTGAGCGCCACCAACCGGTTCATGGACGATCTCATCAATAACGCCTAACTTTATGATATCCTGAGCCGCAGGTTTTAATGCCTCTGCAGCCTGCGCCCCTTTTGTTCCGTCAGACCAGAGGATCGCGGCGCAACCTTCTGGAGAGATTACGGCATATACTGAATGCTCCAGCATCAGCACACGGTTCCCTACAGCAATGGCAAGCGCGCCACCAGAACCGCCTTCACCGGTTATACAAACGATTACAGGTACTTTAAGCTCTGACATCTCGCGCAGATTACGTGCTATTGCCTCTGCCTGGCCACGCTCTTCGGCTCCAATTCCTGGATATGCCCCGGGGGTGTCGACAAAGGTAATAATTGGAAGACCAAACTGTTCAGCCATTTTGAAAAGACGTAACGCCTTTCGATATCCTTCAGGGTTTGGCATCCCGAAGTTGCGGAACACCTTTTCTTTTGTGTCCCGTCCTTTCTGATGTCCTACAATCATTACAGGCTGTCCATCCAGACGGGCAAGTCCGCCTACAATTGCATGATCATCACCGTAATTGCGATCACCGTGCAGTTCGTTAAAATCAGTAAAGAGCTGTTTGATGTAGTCAAGGGTGAACGGGCGGTTTATGTGGCGGGCAACCTGAGCCTTTTGCCATCTTGAAAGATTTTCAAAGATCTCCTGGCGTTTAAGTTCTACACGCTTTTCCAGTGCGTCAATCTCTGTTTTCAGGTCGTTGTTACCCAGAGAACGCAACTCTCCTATCTTCTTTTCAAGCTCTGCAATCGGTTTTTCAAATTCCATATAAACGGTTCCTGCCATACTGTTATCTCCAGTCTTGTATTAACATATTGAGTAAGTTCTGATTAGGTCTCATTCAAAAACGGCGGCATTATAACCGACACATCGTTCTACCGCTACTCTAAATTCATCACTTGCCGCCACTTTAAGATATTCAGGCAGTTTGATGGTGGTGCGGCTGCGGTTTGGGATTTCAAGCTGTAGTAACACTGGCAGATTGCCAGGGTGATTTTCCAGTAATTGCCTGATAGGGGCAAGCTGTTCGATTGAAAGTTCAGGGAGGCATAAAGTAAGGCTTATACGTGAGGTTTGCTGCTCCTGTGCTTCCTGCAACAGTTTTATGCTGCCGTTTACAGAAGTTTGGTGGAATTTTCTTCCATTCCCCTCCTGAGGCTTCATAACCAGAACTTTGCAGCCTTTTTCACCTTTTTCGAGTTTGCCGTTAATCAAGAGTGGATCATCTGACTTGAGAATGGAGGCAGCCTGGATATACATATCTGAAAAAACGGTTACTTCCACCTGCCCGGTAAGATCTTCAATGGTTACAAAACCCATTCGATCCCCTTTTTTTGTAACTATTTCCTTGAGGGCAGTCACAATGCCGCAAATGCGCACCTCGCTACCATCGGGCAGTTCCGGCAGGTGTGATATCTCTGAGCTTGTCATCTGCTTGATATCTCTTGCATACCTGTCAAGAGGATGTCCTGTTATCAGAAAACCGAGAGCCTCCTTTTCATATCCCAGCTTTTCTTTGTCGTGCCATTCATCAATATCTGGTAGTTTACGTGGGGTGCCGTTCCTGTTTACGGCAGGCATATCTCCAAAAAGTGATACCTGAGCGCTATCTCTTTCTTCCTGAAACCGTTGTCCGGCAGAGGTTACATCATCAAGCGCGGCTATAAGTGGAGCGCGGAATTTATGAATGGAATCAAACGCGCCACATTTTATCAGTGCCTCTATCACACGCTTGTTTACCCGACGAAGATCTACCCGTTCGCAAAAGTCGTACAGATCGATAAAAGTTCCATCTTTCCGAGCCTCAAGGATCGACTCTACAGCCCCTGAACCTACTCCCTTCACAGCCCCGAGACCAAAACGCATTGAGTTACCCACCACTGTAAAGGATTGGCCTGAACTGTTTATGTCAGGTGGCAGTACCTCAATCCCCTGCTCACGGCAGTCACTTATACTTTTTAGCACCTTATCGGTGCTGTCCATGTCGCATGACAGGAGAGCAGCCATAAATTCAACAGGGTAGTGAGCCTTAAGAAAAGCGGTCTGATAGGCTATCAGAGCATATGCAGCCGAATGTGATTTGTTGAAACCATACTCGGCAAATTTAGCCATCAGATCGAAGATGCCTTCAGCTTTTTTCAGATCAATTCCCAGCGATTGGGCTCCTTCGAGAAACTGACCCTTCTGGCGCGCCATCTCCTTGTCATCTTTTTTACCCATGGCTCGGCGCAGGAGATCTGCCTGTCCCAGAGAGTAGCCTGCCAGAGAACGGGCTATCTGCATAACCTGTTCCTGATAGACAATTACCCCGTAGGTGTCTTTAAGTATCGGCTCCAGCTGTGGCAGGTCATAAACCACCTTCTTACGTCCATGCTTGCGCTCAATAAAGTCATCAACCATGCCACTCCCAAGAGGGCCGGGACGGTAAAGGGCGCACGCTGCGATTACATCTTCAAAACAAGAAGGTTTAAGCTTTGTAAGCATCTCTTTCATTCCGCTTGATTCAAGCTGGAATATCCCTGTTGTGTTGCCTGCAGTTATAAGATCGTAGCTTTCCTTGTCGTCATCACGCAGAGTGGTTATATCAAATTCAGGATCCTTACCGTGCCGGACCATCAGAACTGCATTCTGAATTACCGTAAGGTTTTTCAGTCCAAGAAAGTCAAACTTAACAAGCCCAACTTTTTCAACATACTTCATTGAATATTGGGTGTTAATGCCACCTGTCTTTTGATCCTTGTAAACCGGAAGGTACTCTTCCAGCTGATCCGGAGCAACCACAACGCCTGCGGCGTGGGTTCCTGCATGTCGTGCAAGTCCCTCCAGTGAGTTGGCCATTTCAAGAAGCTGTGCTACTTTAGGGTCGTTATCGGCCATCTGTTTTAGCTGAGGTTCCTGCTTTATTGCCTTTTCAATGGTTATCTTAAGGTCATCCGGTATAAGCTTGGCTATTCTGTCCACATCGCCGTAAGGCATATCCAGGGCTCGTCCGACATCTCTTACAACTGCTTTTGCCTTCATTGTTCCAAAGGTTATTATCTGGCAGACCCTTTCCCTTCCGTACTTCTGAACTACATAATCTATAACCTTTTCCCGCTGCTCCTGACAGAAGTCCACGTCAATATCAGGCATGGATATCCGCTCAGGATTCAGAAAACGCTCAAACAGCAGGTTGTAGGGCAGTGGATCAAGATCCGTAATCCGGATAGCGTAGGCAACCAATGAACCAGCAGCAGAGCCACGGCCTGGGCCAACAGGTATGCCCTGCTTCTTTGCCCAGTTAATAAAATCTGCAACTATCAGGAAATAGGCTGGGAACTTCATCGCTTTGATACAGTCAAGTTCTATCTTGAGACGTTCATGGTAGGCCTGTTCCTGGCTGGGAGTCATGTCAGGATATTTCAATCTGATGGTCTTTAAACGTTCATTAAGTCCACTTACCGCCTCCTCCTCCAGCATATCATCATGTGTTTTGCCTGTAGGAGGTTCAAAATGGGGGAAATAATATTCCTGCTCCAGAGGCAATTCAATATTGCAGAGTTCAGCGATAGCTACTGTGTTGCTTACCGATTCAGGTGCGTAATGAAAGGCTTTAGTCATCTCTTCCGGTGTTTTTACGTAGAACTCGTCAGTTGAGAACTTCATATGGGTCGGATCTGACATGGTTTTGCCGGTCTGTATGCAGAGCAGCACCTCGTGAGCCTTTGCATCCTCACGGTTCAGGTAGTGGCAGTCGTTAGTTGCTACAAGCGGAAGGTTAAGTTCTGATGCTATCTCAATTAATTGTCTGTTTACTGTATTCTGTTCATGGATTCCGTTCTCCTGGATCTCAATATAATAGCGATCAGGGAAAATTTTGCTGTACCAGCGAGCGGTATCCATTGCTTCCTTCGTCATGCCTCGATTGCACTGCATAGGCAGCTCACCTTTAAGGCAGGCAGAAAGTGCTATAAGTCCATCAGAATGTTTTTCAAGAAGTTCTCTGTCAATCCGTGGACGGTAATAGAATCCTTCCTTGTAGCCGGCAGATGTAAGGTAGGAGAGGTTTCTGTATCCTTCAAGGTTCTGGCAAAGCAGTAGAATATGATATGCCGCATCAGATATCCCTTTTGCATCCTTTGAAAAACGGGAATCAGGGGCTATGTACAGTTCGCAGCCAATAATTGGCTTTATCCCTGCCTTCTTGCATTTTGTGTAGAACTCCACAGCGCCAAACATGTTTCCGTGATCCGTAATGGCAACAGCGGGCATCTGATATTTTTTTGCCTTATCAATAAGTTCTTCTATTCGGATTGCGCCATCAAGAAGCGAGTATTGAGTGTGCAGGTGCAGGTGAACAAAAGGAGAAATATTTTCAATCTTATCAAGTGGTTCCATCAACAAAGCCTCCATATCCAGCCATAGCCCGCCAAGTATGCCTGATAGCGCTACATGGTGTCAATCTCTGCCTTTTAACGCTGTATATCTATTTGCTAATGACAATATCTATTTGCACGATTGACATAAACGATGTTTTATGTAAACTGGGAGATGCAAGACTTTGAATATTTTAATTATCTGATTAATCTACTAAAAACAGGGTGATAGATGTTTATCAAATGACTTAAACAGTTGTTGCTTTTGATATCAAAGCCTTAAAGGAGAGTGCCATGAACGGCGCAGTCCAGCAACCAGTGGGATTTGATGGTGAAGTTTCAGGTATGAGTCTGATAGATCTTCTTCAGATAAAATCAATGGGAAGATTTACAGGCAGGATAGTGGTTGAGCAGGGCAACAAATCGGGACACCTGTTCTTTCGTGATGGAGATCTCGTGCATGCCCAGCTTAATGCCTTTGAAGGTAAGGATGCCTTTGCCAGGATTCTCGCATGGGGTGGAGGGAGTTTCAGGGCTGAACCTAAGGTTACTACCACCAGGCAGACCTTGCATGAGAGTTTTCAGTTTCTTCTGCTTGATGTCTTAAGGATGCAGGATGAGATTGCGGCTGGTATTGCAAAAGAATCTGCGCCGTCAGAGGAACCGCATGTTAAAAAGGAGGGGGGGATGAAAGAACGGTTGTCAGGCATATCAGGTTTGCAAGATGTGATATTTACCGATAAATCAGGCAAGGTATTGCAGTCGATAGGGAATAATGTTGAATCTGTTGCAGCCCAGGGTGGCTATCTGGTCTCAACATCAACGCAGATATCAGATGAGCTTGGATTGGGTGATTTCAAAGGAGCCATTATCCAGGGAACCAGCGGGCATATTATTGCCCTTGAAGGAGCTAAAAACTACCTGTTTGTAGGTTTAAACGGTGAAGCTAAAGTTGCAACGGCAGAGGCTGAGATTCGTCAGGCTCTCTCAAACAAGGGTTAGGGAGGCAAGATGGAAACTGTACTAAGAAGCATTGTCACCTCTCCGGGTGTGATCGGCGGAATGATTACAGATGATTCAGGACAACTGTTGATACGTTCAATGCCGGATATGTATGACAATACGCAGCTTTCAAGGGTTGGTAATCTTTTGATGGAGCAGCAGTTCGGACTTGAGGATGCAACCGGTGGGGTCAAACAGTCAGAAATACGTTTTGAGCTTGGCAAACTGATCTTCAGGACTGCCGGAGAAAGATCCATAATCCTCCTATGCGAACCGGCTGTTAATCTTCAGGTGCTTTCAATCGCGCTTAATGTTGCATCTAAAAAACTTGAAAAACTTCCTGCACAACAACCTATTGCACAGACAGCTTCAGCGCAGTCACAGGAGATGACTCCGCCTTTAAAGTCCGGAACAGGTTGGACATTTATGCCTTTGCAGATAGAAAATGGCAAGATGCTGCTTCAGGTACAGATCGTTGAAAAAAGCGGAGGTACTTTCTGGGATTCCATGGAGGAGCAGGTTTCTGTAAACAGGGCGACTTGCCGGAGTATCTGGCGTCATTACAGTGCGCGTGCCTCCAAAAAATTTACACTTACCAACCCCAAAAACGGCATAGAAACTATTGCACCTTTGCATGTTATCGAAGATGACAGGGAAAACCTGTTTGACGGGGTGGTTATGATAACCCTTGCGGCTGCAGAGCATCTACAGATAAAAGCCGGCGAGAGAGTTATGGTAACCGTACCGATAGGAACCGGAAAATTTGGTTGGGAGGGAATTTAAGATTCCGATTGCCTGACCTTTCCCCTTTGTCTGTTAACTTTGTATATCTGCGGATAAACTGGGAGTTTATGAATAAAGATTTACATTCTTGTTATAGGGGATGAGATTGATCTTCGCTGTAGCTTAGCTGCCTTTTTTGAGGATCTTGGCTGTTATATCTTTGAAGCCGGTAATGGTAGAGAGGGTCTTGGACTGTTCTGCAAGCTCCATCCTTCAGACACCTTTCCTGATTTGTGAATACCTGTACTTGATGGTTTTGGAGTGGTAGAAGACCATTGTGCAGGAATCTTCAGTCTCAGCAGTTGAACTGCCAAAGACTGCAAACATCTAGAAAAAACAGGTGAACAAACGGCTTAATATCAATCAGTTATTTGGAAAGTGAGAAGGGAATCAACAGATGAAGAAGCTTATAATTCTACTATTTATGGTTTTATTGACTATGCCGACATCATCCTTTGGATTGAATGCCTTTGGTGTGCAGATTGAAAATTCAACAACAGTAAACGGTCAGGCATTGCAGCTTAACGGCTTTGGCCTGCGTTCCAAGATGTTTGGGAAGATTTATATAGGTTCTCTCTATTTAACCCAAAAAACCAAAAGTCCCAAGGATGTTATAAATGTTCAGGGGACAAAGCTTTTGAGACTGAATTTCCTTCATAGCAGGATACCTAAGGATAAATTCGCCGAGGCTATTAATGAAGGTTTTGTAAAAAATGTAGGTTTTTTTAGCAAAAGCGCTGAAGCTCAACGTTTACGTGCATTGTTTACCAGAGATTTTCTGAAAGGTGATGTGCTGGATCTCGTTTTCACTCCTGAAGGCGGCTTGGTAGTAAAGCATAATGGAACCGAACTGGGCGTAATTGAATCCAAACAGCTACAGAACGCACTTTTAAAAACGTTCTTTGGGATCTATCCGATGGATGAGGCGATGAGGGCAGGTATGCTTGGGCGCACCTGAATCTTTTGTCATAGAATAAGTTATAGCCTGGAATCGTGCTATTGAGCAGAACAGAGGAGTCAGTTCAGGGACTGTTATAGGGAAGGGATACCTTGAATATCTGATCTCTTTTTGGGTGTTGTTCTTCCCATCCTTTTAAAGATAGTCTCAAAAAGCAAGAAGGAACGTCTGAAAGGGTTTGTTGTGGAATGGCAAAACAGATAACGACTTAAGGTTAAAATAAATGAAGAGGTGTTTGGATATTGGGATATCCGTGTTGCCGTTCTAATTATCTCCCTTCTGATTGACTCTGTTACTTCAATAATCTCCTATCATTTTGGCTATTCCCGAACCCTTTTTCTGTCAAGAAACGGTTGTAATGCCGTAGGAAATAGCAATATTCAAGAATGACGCTCGACAATTATATCTATATATCATCCCGCGAATACGGATGCATCCGAATTCTACAAGTTGAAAGACTGGATTCCGGCTAAATACATTTCCAGAATGACAAATTGCGGGGGCATCAAGAATAATCCAAAAAACAATGAAAATTTGACAAGCGGATGTTTGACGGTTAGAAAAGGGGGTATGCTTAATAACCTAAAAGACAACTGATAATTTATTTCAGGAGGATAAAATGGGTTTTTCTCTTGATCTTAGATATCATATCTGCTTGCAACCCATTGAACTGCCGGTGTTTAATCCGGTTGCACTCGAGTTGCTGCAGATGTTGGCAGATCATGATGTCGAGATGGATGAAGTGATTGGAGTAATAAACAAGGATCCTGCACTCTCGCTTCAAATCCTAAGAATGGCGAATTCTTCAGCATATTCAGGCCGATACAAATCGGAAACTATAAAGGAATCTGTAAACAGGCTTGGCGCCAGACAGATAACAAGCCTTGCAATGGCCGCATCACAGGCGGCTCTTTATGCTTCAGGTAATCCTGTAGTTAACAGCGTTATGCAGAACCTCTGGTTACACTCACATGCCTGTGCGCTGGGTTGCAGGTCGCTTGCCCTGTCTTGCGGCTACCGTGAACTTGCTGATAAAGCTTATCTGGCAGGTCTTCTTCATGATATCGGCAAATTATATCTTCTGAAGGCACTTGAACGAATTAGTATTGGCGGGGAAATGCCACTTGAACTTGATAGGGAAACCCTCCTGGATGTCTTTTCTGACATGCATGTTGAACAGGGGGTAAGGATTATGAATCATTGGGATATTCCTCCGTTGTACAGTAGAATTGTGGCCAATCACCATGCGGAATTTTTTGATTCCGATGATACCCTGCTGGCTATCGTCCGTCTTGTAAACTTTAAAAGTATGAAGTATGAGCTGGATCTTTATCCCAGGTTTGTACAGCCTGATGATGTTGATGCCGAAACTGCCTTGCTTTCCGCATCTGAAGCGGTTCTTGAACAGATGGAGCGGGAGATGTCTGGTTCTGCTGCTTGATCTGTTTTTCAAAACTATCAAATTTGATCCCCTTACAATTTGTCATTCCTGAAGCGATTCTGATTGGGAGTCCAGTTTGTAAGCTGCCGAAATCATGGATCTATGATAGAGGCATTTGGAGATGACGACTAGAATTTACAACTGCATCAAATTTACAGCGGAAAAACATTTTCAGGGATAAAATGACTCAGGACGACCTCTACAGCACACGTATACAAAAGACGTTTGACGAAGATCAGGCTGAGATAATCTCGATATTAAAAGCCAATCCCAAACAGACGTTAAAACTGATAAACTACTACATGGGGATGCCACTTTCCTATTCTGCAAGCATTGCCCAGCTAGACAGAGGTGTTCTTGATCTTGACGTTCAGCCTCAGCAGGCATTTACCATTGAGCATTCCCGTTCAGCATTTATCCGTGCACCAATTTTTAAATATGATGTCTTTGCCCAGGCGCAGTATGTAAATATAAGAAAACGTGCGGCTACTTTTGTAAAATTCTGCTATGTAGAGATTATGGCTGAGAAGAGAAATTTCATAAGGCTTGAGTTGAGGCCGGCTCCCAATGTCATTATCGAATCGCCTCTGGGGATTATAGAGGGAAGACTTAACGATATTTCCCTCTCAGGCCTTAACATTATGATTGATAACTATTGTCCGCTTGAAAGAGATTCAGAAATGCCGGTTAGCTTTCTGCTTAAAACGGTTGAACAGAATCATTCCATTAACGTCAATATTCCCGCCTCCCTGATCAAAATAACCGGTGAAGCCCCGCCATACAGGTATTCGTTTTTTATCTCTCCCGAAAAAAACATGGAGAGCCAGATGTCACAATTTATCTTCCAGCGTCAAATTGAGATAATCAGGGAGATCAAGGATCAGGTTGAATAGTTGTTCCAGCCTGTCTGAACTCTTCTCTGTTGATACTTGACTAGGATGGATGTTTGCTGGCATTCTGCTCTTAAAAAAACAGATGTTATTAAGCAAAGAGTAAGGAGTAGTTTATGGCTATTATCAGACCTTTCAAGGCGTTACGCCCTCCAGTTCATTTGGCTCCTCATGTTGCTTCATTGCCTTACGACGTTATGGACGTTGAGGAGGCGCGTATGATGGCAAAGGATAACCCTGATTCATTCCTTCATATATCACGTCCTGAAATTGATCTTCCGGCCTCGGTTAATCCGTATAGTGACGATGTTCATCAGCAGGGTAAAAAGAATCTGCAGGAGTTTATTGATCGTAAGGTTTTAATCCAGGATCCATCTCCATGTTATTACATCTATCGTCAACGGGTTGGTTCGATTATCCAGACCGGCCTTGTGGCCTGTGCAGCTGTAGATGATTATCAGTCAGGTGTTATAAAGAAGCATGAGCAGACCAGGGCAGACAAGGAGACAGACCGTATACGGCACAGCGATGCGCTTGATGCCAACGATGAACCTGTATTTTACATATTCCGTAATCACCAGGAACTTGAGGATATACTTTTTAGCGCCTCATTTGAACCGCCTGACTACAACTTTACTACCTCTGACGGCGTTTCGCATAAATTCTGGGTTGTGGCTGATCCTGAGCTGATTGACCATCTTACCGCTCTGTTTAACGATATACCGACACTTTATGTTGCTGATGGTCACCATCGCAGTGCAGCAGCATCAAAGATAAGGGAGATACGTAAGGCCGCTAATCCAGCCCATACAGGGGAAGAAGAGTACAATTTTTTTATGACCGTTATTTTCTCTGAAACCCAGATGAACATTATGCCTTATAACAGGGTGGTTAAGGATCTTAATGGAATGGGTGAGGCTGTGTTTATTGAAAAACTTGGCAACTCCTTTGAATTTGAACCATCTTCAGAGCCGGTATCCCCATTGAATCGCCATCAGTTTGGCATGTATCTGGCTGGTAAATGGTATCTTTTGCAGCCCAAATCTGCTCTGGTTGATGAGAACAGAACTGTGGAAAGTCTGGATGTCTCGATCCTTCAGAATCATCTGTTGCAACCTCTACTCGGTATAGACAATCCGAGAACTAATCAGAGGATAAGCTTCGTAGGAGGAATCAGGGGAATTGATGAGCTGGTGAGGCTGGTGGATGGAGGAGAATATGCCGTGGCATTTTCCCTTTATCCTACGAGTATTCAGGAACTTATAGGTCTGGCGGATAAAGGGGAGATTATGCCACCAAAGTCCACCTGGTTTGAGCCTAAACTGAGAAGCGGCCTGTTTGTTCATCTGCTTGGATAAGGAACAGTCTTTATGCTCTATTGGCTCTTTAAATCAGAACCAGGCTGTTTCTCTTTTCAGGATCTACAGTCCATGCCTGATGCTACTGAACATTGGGACGGGGTTCGCAACTTTCAGGCGCGGAATTTTTTGAGGGATGAGGTAAAGGTTGAAGACAAGGTTCTGTTCTACCACAGTTCAATACCGGAACCTTCAGTTATAGGGCTTTGCAAGGTGGTGCGTGAAGGTTATCCTGACTACACCGCACTTGATCCGGCATCCGAGCATTTTGATCCAAAGGCAACCCCTGATAAACCGATCTGGTATATGGTGGATCTTATGGCGGAAAGATTGCTGCCCAAAGAGGTGCCTCTTGCTTTGATTCGTGAACATCCCATGCTTTCCGGCATGCCGCTGGTTAACCGGAGCAGGCTCTCAATCCAGCCGATTACGGAAGAACAGTTCCTTACTATTTTGCATTTGGGAGGATTACCTTGATCCTGCGTGGAGTTGTATTTATTTTTACCTTGTTTGTAGTTACAGCTTCAGTCCAAGCTGCCACGCGTGAGCTGACTGTTTTTTCCGATGGCATCGTCGTAGAGCTTGAAACGATCGCTAAAAAAGGGGTTGCAGAAGTTGTGATTCCTGGCCAGATAAGGGAAGGAACGTTAAGGGTAAAGCCTCTGGACAATGCTGTAATCGGCACGGTTGAGCTTTTGCCATCCAAGGTCTCTGACAGGTTTCAGAAAGAGATGGAAAGTCTTGCCGAACAGAAAAACCGCCTGCTTGACAGGATGAAGGCGCTTGAACATCGTGAAGGTATTTTTGCCGCTGCTGCAAAATCACAAAGTTCAAAAGCCCCGCGCAAAAGCAAGACAAATCCTGACCCTCTAGCATCCGTAAGGCAGGGAACTGATTTTGCTATTACCCAGCTTGAGGCTGTCTATACCGCCAGACGGAGGACAGAGAATGAACTTAAGCGGGTTGATGCCAGGATTTCATCTTTTTCAGGCAGATCCAATGTTGGTGCTATAGCCAGAATTATGGTCTCTCCTGCAAATGCCCGTTTAAGGGTTGCGGCTGTGTTGCAGAACAGTGGGTGGATTCCCCGCTATGAAATTCGCCTTCAAGGCAATGCTACCTTGCAATTGGCAATGCTGGCTGAAATTAAGGGACTACCTGAAGGATTTTCAGTAAATGTCGTACCAACGGCGCTTGCAGCCGGAAACCCACAACAGTTGTACCCTTTGCCGGTAAGTGGCGCCCCCCGCCTGGCCTCATGGCAGCTGTCTCTGGAAAAATTGCAGATCTCTAATGGCCCATTACTGTCATATCAGATTACTTTTAAGAATAGTACAGGCATATCGTTGCCCGCCGGTCAGGCTGCCATATATAGTAACGGCGAATATATTGGAACTGAGCCATTTTCAGCTACATCTTCTGGTCTTTATTCTACTGTAACCAGTAAGAACAAGCCTGCCTCACCCTAATTATTTTAATTGCAGGAGCATCCATGTACCGCGAAGAAACATCACTGCTTAACGAACTTGCCATCCGGATCACAGCCCTTCGGAGGTCACTTTGACCTTGATGCCAAAAGGGAAGAACTGCAGGAACTTGATGCCCGCATAGCTATCCCTGGTTTCTGGGATGATCCTTCAGGTTCTCAGGATATTCTTAAAAAACGTACTGTTCTTGAAAAGGTGTTGGAATCCTTTGATTCCATCAAAAGGCAGGCTGATGACCTTGCGGTGATGATTGAGCTGGGGGAAGAGGTTGAAGATGAGGCCACTCTGGCTGAGGTTCATGCGATGAATGAACGTCTCCGCCTTGAACTTGAATCGGCTGAATTCCAGCTTATGTTATCCGGCACACATGACAGAAGCGGTTGCTTTGTCTCTGTAAACTCTGGTGCCGGCGGCACAGAATCCCAGGACTGGGCGGAGATGCTTATGAGGATGCTTCTCCGTTACTGTGAGAAGAAAGGCTGGAAGACAGTTATAACCGATTATCAGGATGGTGAAGAGGCAGGTCTTAAATCGGTTACATTCAGTGTTACCGGTGAGTATGCTTACGGTCATCTAAAGGCAGAGGCAGGTGTGCATCGTCTTGTCAGACTTTCCCCCTTTGACAGCAATAACCGGCGTCATACCTCTTTTGCATCGGTCTTTGTCTTTCCAGAGATTGAGGAGGATGATATCGACATCCGAATCTCCGATTCTGATCTTCGGGTTGATACCTATCGTTCAAGCGGTTCCGGCGGTCAGCATGTAAACACCACCGATTCAGCCGTCCGGATAACGCACCTTCCGACTAACATCGTTGTAGCCTGCCAGTCGGAGCGGAGTCAGATTCTTAACAGGGCAACAGCGATGAAGGTTCTTAGAGCCAAGCTGTATGAGAAGGAGATGCAGGAACGGAATGCCAAGGCATCGGAGATTGCAGGAGAGAAGAAGGAGATAGGGTGGGGCAGCCAGATCCGTTCATATGTGCTGCATCCGTACAAGATGGTTAAGGATCTCAGAACTGGTGTTGAATCAGGAAATCCTGACGCAGTCCTTGATGGTGCGCTTGAGGATTTTGTTATTCCGTTTTTGATGGGTGTCCGTCGTGATGTGAAGGATGAGGATTAACAGGATGAGGATATTATTTAATATATTCGGGCTTACATTAATCTGTTTGATGATTACTGCAGTGCAAGGTTGTGCATCTCCTCAGTCATCAAGGCTGCGCCATGACAAACTTAAGAGTGGCGGAACGGTAAAATATGCAAAAGGGGTCGGTCGTCTTGGATATGCTATACAGATGGGAGCCTTTTCAGATGTAAAGAATGCAGAGCGATTTACCAGTCGTTTGCAGGAAAAAGGGATTGAGGCCTTCTACTATCGCAAGGACAACGGTTTGTATGCGGTCAGATTCGGGGATTTTCCAACAAAAGAGAAGGCTAGGAATGTGGCCAAACGTCTGGTATCTGACGAGCTGATTGACAGTTACTATATTGCTCCCCCTAAAGAGGTAGTTTTTGCTGCCGACAGACCTGTAATAAAACAGAATAAACCGGAGATTCGTAAGCCTCTTAAACCGTATCCGCCTCCAACCGATGAACTTGGCCTGCCTATTGAGGAACCTGTTCCTCAAAAGTCTCCCTCAAGCAGACAGGGAGAAAGGGATCTTGGCTTCATTGCAGCCAGAACGGCTGAACGATTTGTCGGGATCCCATACCAATGGGGTGGCAATACCGTGGTGGACGGCCTTGACTGCAGCGGCTTTACAAAGGCGGTTTACAATCTCTGCGGAGTCAGTATTCCCAGAACCTCGCGTGAACAGTACAAGGCAGGCAACCCTATATCCAAAAGTGATCTGAAAGATGGTGATCTGGTCTTTTTTGGCTCTTCGGAGGCATCAATAAGCCATGTAGGGATCTATGTCGGTGATGGAAAGTTTGTACATGCCCCTAAAAGAGGTGAGGATATAAAAATTACCTCTGTCAGCGAATCATACTTTGAGCGCAGGTTTGTAGGTGCCAGACGCTATGTTCAGTAAGAAACTGTTAACTGAACAGGTGGTCCAGAATCTGGCTGTGTCTTTCAATTACTGCCAGGGCTGGCAGATCTGATTTGTAGGCTATAAACGGAACCTTGGCTGCCAGGGCTGCCTGGCGGTCAACTTCACTATCACCGACAAATACAGCTTCATCCGACCTTATATTGTAATGTTCAAGTACCTTTAACAGCGGTTCAGGATGCGGTTTAGGGTTCTGCACCTTTCCGGCAGTCATAACACAGCCAAAAAAACCTTCCAGCCCGAAATCCTCAATAATCATCTCCATGGATGCCGCCCTGTTAGTGCATATCGCAAGTTCTACCTTGCCTTTCAGGATGGTCAGTGTCTCAAGAAGCTCTTCCTCCCGCTTCATGTAGGGCATAAGTTCCTTGTAACGGATGGTGCTTCCTATGGCCAGAGCCTGTTCCTTGTCGGGGTCATTGCCAAAGAAATGTTCAATTACATCCAGATAGGAATAGGTGTGCAGAACCCTTTCTGATTCAGTGCATAAACGATCTATATGTGGCCGTCCCAGGCCTGACATGATCCGGTTGTAAAATATGTAGTTGGACTCGATAGAGTCCAGCATCACGCCGTCACAATCGTAAATTACAGCTTTATATCTTGGTGTCATTCTTTTCCTCTTCCGATGAGGCTGTTCTGGAGAGAAACTCTTCCCATTCCATTGGCAGCAGATATTTCTTTTTACTGTTACACTCCTTACAGGCAGGAACCACGTTGTTGCGGCTTGCCTTGCCACCTCTGGTGACAGGGACGACATGATCCATTGTCAGTTCATCCGGTGGGAACCTTTTGCCGCAATAGTAACATATCCCCTGAGCCAGCCTGTTTTTCCACCAGCGGCTCCTGCGGAGTTCCCTGGATTTGTGACGTTCTCTCTTTATCTCTTCTTCGGTTAGTTCAATCAGAAAGTTGTCCATAGTTTTAGCTCAGTCTGGCGATGGTTGCGCCATCGCGTCCTTCATATAGTTCGCCTGGGCGTGAAGAGGAGATCTGAGGGGTTCTTTCCAGAAATTCCCTGACTGCCCGTTGCAGGGCGCCGGTTCCGATGCCATGGATGATGCGAATTTCTGCTGTTCCGGACAGGATAGCCTGATCAATGAATCCCTCCAGTAAAGCAAGAGCTTCATCTACCCTCTTGCCAATAAGGTTTATCTCGGAAGAGTATATAGAACAGGAGTCATCTGAATTTGAAGAAAAAGAAGGTTTCGGTTTTCTCTCCCACTTTATCTCTTTTGTCTTTTCCTGCTTTGGCAGAATGCCGTTAACCGGAACCTCCAGCTCAATACTGCCAGCCCTTACCCTTACCTTTTGCCTTGCCAAATCGACAGTAATAATAGTGGCTTCACGTTCAAGTGAACGGATATGAACCTGCATTCCAGGTTTGAGAGAAGCAGAGTCAGGGGTCTGATCATCCTTGGGTGTAAATCTGATTTCCAGCTCTTCAGCCTTATCCCTGAATCTTGCGGCTGTTTCGGCACGGCGGTCTTTCTTGAACTGTTCAATCAACTGATTAAGTTCGCGACGAGCCGTTGTTATAGTCTCCCTGGCGTCCTGGCGTGCCCTTTCTATCGTCTCCTGGCGGAGTTCTGACAGCCTTCCCTCCTGATTTTGCAGCTCTTCAGACCATTTTTGCAGTCTCTCCCGTTCAGCAAGCTGTGTAGCAAGTTCATCTGCAAGAGTGTTTCTTTTTTGTCTCAGTTCTTCAATGATGCCTGCAAAAGCATTACCTGTACTACCAAGCAGATCGTAGGCAGTCTTAAGCACTGACTCTGGCAGACCGTATCTCTTTGCCGTCTCCAATGCGTGCGACTGACCAGGTTCTCCCATTACCATCCTGTATAGAGGTGTCCATGTTACGCTGTCAAATTCCATTCCGGCATTCTGCATACCCTGGCTTTGCTGCACAAATCCAACTATTTCGGTCAGGTGAGTTGTGGCAAGGACGATAGCTCCGCATCTGCTCAACTCCTGCAGTACAGCCGAACCTATTGCGGCTCCTTGCAACGGCTCGGTTCCTGTGCCAAGTTCATCCAGCAGCACCAGACTTTTTGAACCTGCATCTTTCAGGATACTTGATATTATTGAAACATGGGCTGAGAATGTTGAAAGACTCTGTTCAATGGACTGATCATCGCCGATATCTACAAGAATTGAATCAAGCATTGGTATTGAGGAGGAGGGTGAGGCTGGGACAGGTATGCCGGAGAGAGCCATTGCTGTTATCAGGCCAACCGTTTTAAGGGCTATGGTTTTACCACCGGCGTTTGGTCCGCTTATTACCAGAACCTTGCTGCTTTCTCGCATCTCAAGATCAAGAGGTTGTACTGGAGCTGCATCAGGGGTCTCTGCTCTGATGGTCAGTAGTAATGGATGTCGTGCCGATAGCAGTCTTATATATCCATTACCATTCAATTCAGGAACAGAGAGGGAGAACCGTTCAGCAAACCTTGCGAGGCAATCAAGGCGATCCAGCTCTAAAAGTGTTCTGAAACAGGCTGAAATATGATTTGCATCTTCCCTTATCCATCCGGAGATCTGACGTAATATCCGGATCTCTTCAGCCTTCTCTTCAGCGGATAGGTTTTCGAGTTCATTTACAAAAGGAATGATCTCAATAGGTTCAATAAAAGCGGTTTCGCCGGATGAGGAAACATCATGCACTACTCCGGGTACCATACCTTTGGAATCCATGCGTACCGGTATAACCCAGCGACCTGAACGGATGGTTATAAAATCATCCTGCAGGAATATGGCTGTTTCATGCTTGCGGACGATCTCTTCAAGTTTTTTTCTCACCCTGGCGGCCAGAGTCCGTTTTGCCTTGCGGATTTCAGCCAGTTCCCTTGATGCGGTATCAAGTATCTTCCCTTCATCATCAACGGTTGCTGACAACGGTTCCAGAATATCGCTGAAGTTGGCAGGAAAAGGTTCCAGAAACCTGAGATTGACGATATCGTCACGTGGGGAAAGCTGCCGCTCAAGTTCGGTAAGTGAAGCAAGTACCGGAATGAAATCAAGCAGTCCGAAAGGAGAGAGTATAGCTCCCTCCGGTTTGACCTGCTCAAGCAATGGTCTTATGTCGCTGAAACGGCTTATCCGAAGCGATATCCTCTGGCGTAGTAAGGCTCGTATCTCCTCAATCTGTTTGTGGATCCTTGTTATTATCTCAGATGATTGAAGAGGGGCTATATTGTTTATGAGGCTTACGGTTGAATCACTACGGGCGTTAACGGCAATGTATTGGAGTACCTTGTTGAACTCAAGGCGTTTTAAGGTGTCTTTGGTTATCATCTGATCTTATATCTTTTGTTGTCCTGTTGGTGAACGGCGTAGACGGCGTTTTTTCTGCTTGCGAATCCTGCTAATCTCTTCATCCTCTTTAGTTAAAAGCCCACGACTGTGAGCTATCTTTTCCAGAAGTTCACGACGTGCCAGAAAGCGGTTAAGCGACTGGCTACGTTCTCTTCCGCACCTGGCCTCTATGCCGGTGGGAATATGACGTACCTGAACCGCGCTGGATGTCTTGTTCAGGTGCTGGCCACCTCTGCCTGATGAACGTACAAAACGCTCCTCCAGTTCTTCTTCGGTAATTTCAAGCTCTGCCATTCGTGCGGATAAAGAACGGTTTTTCTGCTCGCTTACCGCAAAAACCGGAGTTGGCATTACACCATACCTGCCTGCCAATTGTAAGCCTTCATCTGAGCCTGCATTACGGCATTGTAAGGTATTGACAAATTACCGAGCAGTTTTGAGGCGCCAAGAAAATCAAGTTGTTCAACAGATTCTGTAAGAGCGAGTAGATTACCGAAATAACCTTCACGGTTTAGAAGAGCCATCTTTACATCCTCAGAAAGATTCAGCTCTTCTGCTATCTGGCTCATAGGAATATCATAAAGCGATTCAAGCAGTGAGAGTATGCCGGTCATAAATGCCTGATCAGGCGCATCAGGGTTGCCTCTCAGTCTCGGGCAGGCAATAGCCAGCTGTTCCATCATACCTCCTCTGACCGCTGCCATATCAACAAGAGGGTTCTCCATTGCATGGCTGTCATCAGAAGCGAACAGCGCCAGTTGTACCCACCTTTTTATCTGAGCCCTGCCAAGCATGCTTATGGCATGACGCACTGTATTTATCTTCTGTAATCCAACAAAAGAAACAGAGTTTACCAGCAACAACAGCTTGTATGTAAGACCCGGACTGCTACGGAATGTCTTTTCTATCTCTTCTATCTCAGCTTCATCCATAAGCTGTCGCATAAGCTTCAGGAGGGCTGTCGCTCCTTCATCTATCTTTTTTCTTTCAATAACCGAGGGTTTTGCAAAGTAATAACCCTGAAAATAATCAAACCCCAGGTCAAGGCATTTTAAAAACTCTTCCTTTGTTTCAACCTTTTCAGCCAGAAGTTTGAAGCGGTATTTTTGGTAATGCTCTATGGATGGAGCCAGGGTATCAACTGGCGTTGCAATCAAATCAACCTTTACAATATCGATGAGTTTGTAAAGTTCCTCATAAACCGGAGAATATTCATGATCATCAAGGGCAATGGTAAAGCCGGCTTCTTTAAGTTCAATACACCTTTGCAGGAGCTCCGGTGTAACTTTAAGGGTTTCAAGCAGTTCAAGCACTACCATATCCTTTGGTAACAGTTCCAGAGAGTCACTCATCAGGATTTCAAGCTCCAGATTTATAAATCCTGGATGATTTCCCAGGATTTGCTGTATACCAAATCCTGATAAGGTGTTCAGTATTACATTGGCCGTAGCCTGTGATGCATCGTTTACATCTGCTGCGCCAAGAGAGTCGGCTGAACGGAAGAGAAGCTCGTATCCGTAGATCTTCTCATCGCGATTGAGTATTGGTTGTCGTCCAATCAGGTATTTCTGTTCTGTCTGTTTCATTTTGCCTATCTATAGATGGGCTTGAAGGTTAAATTTCCTGAGAGTTATACTCTATACTTTTAACAAGTGCAATCCATGCCGGTATATTACCGGAATATCTATTGATTCTTGCTGAATAGAGGATTGCGTGCTATAGAGCATATAAATCTGAAATCAGTTTTGCGGCAGAGGTGCTGGCAGTGAATGTTTCTTTTGTACGCAGGTTATGGGTTACCTTTTCTGCATTTGTAGTAGGAAGTTATGCATCATTTTTAAACCGCCTTAAGGTTCGGGGGGGAGAGCATATTCCTGCTTCCGGCGGTGTAATGCTCGCCTCGAATCATATTTCAGCATTTGAGACCATCTTTCTCCCCTGGGCAGTGCTTAAGACTCATCCGTTGCAGATGGTATGGGCGCCTGCAAAGGAGGAACTGTTTGAAAAGCCATTTCAGCGTTTTATATATTCTTCATGGGGAGCGTTTCCTGTAAAACGTAAGCGGGATGTAAAGGCAGGGAAGGTGCTTAATGATCTGCTCCTTGATCAGAAAGTAATGCTCTTTCCCGAGGGTACACGCCACAAGGATGGACTTCTCGGTTATGGCAACAGAGGTGTTGGCAAGGTTATCTATGATACACGTCCCGCTGTCATCCCTACGGCGCTGACAGGCCTTAATCACTGGAAATTCCCCAGTGTGGGAGCCAGGGCTTCCATTATATTCGGCTCACAGATTAATTTTGATGACCTTTTTAAGAGGGAAGACAGCAAGGAGACTCATCAGTTGATAGTTGAGCGGGTAATGCAGGGGATAGCAGAGTTGCTGAAGGAGGAAGGGGCATATATTGGCAGAGCCGACAAGTGAGGGTAAACGTCTGACTGCTTCAAAACCCAAACTTTCTGAAGTAGAGATATTCTGTGATGGCGCTTGCAGCGGTAACCCCGGGCCGGGGGGCTATGGAGCTATTCTGCGTTGTCGTGGGGTAGAGAAAGAACTTTCCGGAGCCGAAAAACAGACAACAAATAATCGAATGGAGCTGACTGCCGCTTTGGAGGCTTTGAGACAACTTACCCGTCCATGTAAGGTAACTGTAACCACAGATTCACAATACCTTGTTAAAGGGATGACAGAGTGGTTTGCCGCCTGGCAGCGTAAAAACTGGACAAACAGTAAAAAAGAGCCTGTATTGAATAGGGATCTATGGGAAGCACTTCTTGACTCGGTAAAGTTACATAATGTTTCATGGAAATGGGTGAGAGGTCATAATGGTCATCCTGAGAATGAACGTTGCGACGCCCTTGCAAGAGAGGCTATAAGCAGAATTAACAGCTAATTAACCATCAAGAGGTAATAATGAAAGATGTCGAAGCTGAAGTAAGCGTAAAGGATATTATCGGTTTTTATATCAAGATTAATGACAGTGCTCGCGCAAAGAAGGATATGGCCAAGCTCTCTGCCAAAGACAAGGCAACCGCCTTCTCACTGATTGCCGAGTCCAGCGCAGTTCGTGATTTCAAGATTGAGATCGCTCGATATTTTGTCAATGACCTGGATCCTCATATCCGCAGAAAAGCCGAGTTACTGCTTGAAGCCTTAATCCCTGGTTGGGTTGCCGACCCTGCGTCAAGTATCCTTCAGGTTTTAAGGTCTGCCGAACATAAGGGGGCTGCCCGTCGTAACTCTGCAGTCCGTTTTCTTTTCGGTATAGTTGATGCTGATTCCCTAAGACATACCCTTACAAGCCTGCTTTCAAGTCGTAACAGAACTCATATTATTGAAATAATTGATATCCTGGAGCAGTACATTGATGCTTCCAATGATGAGCAGGAACAGGTCAAAATTTTTAACGCATGTCTTGATATTGTCCTTTCCGACGAGATTGAGATGCCGGTTAAGCATCATGCAACAAACCTTTTGTCAATATTCTTCAAAAAAGTTTCAACGACAGCGCTTGGTGCACATCTTAAAGCTAAATATATTGAGAAGCAGGTTGAAAAAGGGGAGAGCGTATACAGGTTCCTCTGTAGCGGGACGTGCGGTTTGACTACAAGCTATCTGGAAGACCTGATACGTCCACTTCAGGAGGGTGGCACTGTATATCAATTGAAGATTTTGACCTATTTCAGTTTTTTGCTAGATAAAACCTGGAATGAAGATGAGGTTGACCATTATATAGATACATGGCCTGAAAGCTGGGAACCGGAAGAAATTTCCAAGATGGACAAGGTCAAGCGTTTCCGTAAAAGCATAATGAAGCAGGTTGAAGAACTCTGGGATTTTGTGGAGGAGAGTGACGTAAGGGATGCCATAATGTCGGTTGTTTACAGCAGCCACCCGGAAAAGTCAGAGCTGCTTGCAATAGTAAAAGGAAAGCTTGGCACCGAGGAATTATCTGCGGTCGCATCTGAAAAGATAGCCCGTATAATGCTTAACTTCTTAAAGCCTGAAGAGGAAGAGTCCCTTAAGCTACAGGCGGCAAATCTTCTTCTTTTTAATACCACAGGTGAAAGGTACCACCTGGTTGCTCTGCGATATCTACGTGATTATATAGGAAAGAATACCTTTGAAATTGAAGAGCAGGAAAATCTTGTATCTTCTTTGCTACAGTACGGAAGTACTGCTGTTGGTAATGAAGCGAGGGTAATGGCTTGGTTGTTGGTATTTCTTCTTGATCCGCTTAAGCTGGAGTCTCCAGAACAGCACAAGCAGGTTTTGACAAGTTTAAGAACATTATTGGATGACGAGGTTCTTACAGATTATTCCAGGGACCGGATTACAAATGCGCTTGAGAGATTTAACCATGAGGTAAAAACTACTGAGAAATTGAACAAAGCTGCGGCTTATCTGCTTTTTAAGCTGCAGAATCCGAACGAAACCCCAACATGGGACAAGATTGGAAAGGTGACGAATTAACCTTAACATGGCATTTGGTAACGAAAATTTCTTGTTTTAGGATGTTGCGTTTTGTGGCTTTGCGTGAAACTGCTTTTTGTGGTTTATTCTTTTTCTCTTGATTTTATGAAGTGAGCCAGATCATTTTCAGAGAGTGGTTTACTTAGATAGTACCCCTGTATTTCATCACATCCCCGGTCTTCAAGGAATACGAGCTGCTCTCTTGTTTCAACCCCTTCAGCAATGACCTTTAACTTTAGCGAATGCCCCATTGCTATTATAGCTTCGGTTATTGAAGCGTCGTCAGGATCTGTAAGTATATCGTTTATAAATGACTTGTCTATCTTCAGACGATTAAGTGGGAAATGTTTAAGATAAGAAAGAGATGAATAGCCTGTTCCGAAGTCATCAATGGCAAGATTTATCCCCATACTTTTGAGAAGTTTAAGTTTCTGCAATACCTGCTGTTCATTTGAAATAAGCAGACTTTCAGTCAGTTCAAGCTCAAGAAGCTCTGCAGGAAGCCCGCTTTCAGCCAGAACGGCAGCCACCATATCTATAAAGTCTGATTCATTGAACTGACGTCCGGAGACATTGACAGCGATCCTTATAGGTTTTGAACTGGTGCTCTGCCATGAAGCGCAACGGACGCAGGCGGTTCGAAGAACCCATTCTCCCAACTTGATAATAAAGCCGCTGTCTTCAGCCAAAGGAATGAACCTGTCAGGCGGAATTATCCCAAGTTCGGTATGGCGCCAGCGTAAAAGTGCTTCAACTGCGATTAGTGTATTATTTTTCAGATCAATCTGTGGTTGATAGTGTAGATAGAAATCTCCGTTTTTAAGAGCTTTTGGCATGCTGTTATCCAGTTTCAGCATTTCAGATGCCTGTGCATTCATCTCCTTGGCATAGAATCTGAAACTGTTCTTGCCGGTTTTCTTGGCATCATACATTGCCGTTTCAGCGCTTTTCTGCAATGTTTCGGTATCACAACCATCCAACGGACAGATGGCTATTCCTATGCTTCCGGTTATGTTGACCTGTTGACCTGACACGTTAAAAGGATCGGTGAGGCTTGAAAGAATCCGGTATGACATGGTCACAGCTTCGTGGCGGCTCTCTCTGCCCGGTAGAATAAATGCAAATACATCTCCTGCAAACCGGCACAAGGTGTCGTTTGGATGCAGCAGTTTTCTCAATCTCTCGGCAAGCATTATCAGAAGTTGATCCCCAACATCGTGCCCCAGTGTGTCGTTTATCATCTTGAAACGATCTACGCCGAAAAATAGAACTACAGTCATCTCCTGAAGGTAACGGTCTTTCTTGCTTGTTATCTGGAACAGGCGATCCGCAAACAGGGAGCGATTTGGCAGACCTGTAAGGAGGTCATGCAAAACCATATGGGATACCTGATCGGCAAGCATCTTTTTCTCGGTTATATCCGTGCGAGAACCACGGCGTCCCAGAAATTGATTGTTTTCATCAAAAATCAGGCGACAGGTATGACGAATCCAGCGGATACTACCGCTTTTGGTTATAATACGGTATTCAATCTCTTCGTCCTTTGCTTTAGCCTTTTCACTTGTTTCAAGCTGCAACTGTTTAAGCATCTGTCGATCGGCAGGATAGATCATCTCTTCCATAAGTTCTGGTCTGGCAATAAGTTCCTCACGGGTATAGCCTGTAACGGTGAGGCATGCAGGCGAGACAAACTCAAATTTGTCATCTGGACGAATCCAGTATGTAAAGTCATTGGTAAACTCTGTGACAATCCGATAACGTTCCTTGCCCCTGAGCAGTGCCAGGTTTTTGCTGTCAAGCTCTTTTACCATCTTGTTGAATGCATTGGTGAGATTGCCTATTTCACCATTTACGGGCAGATGTATAAACCTCTCATCCCCCTTTTTATCTGGCAATTGTGTTAAATGATCTGCCAGTTGTACAAGTGGGCGGGTAAGTAATCTCATCATTCCCAGCACAAGAAGAGTGGCGCATGCCATACCGACAAGAGTGGCTATAACAAACCAATAGTGTGCTTTTTCTATCGGGGCGTACATTTCTTCGGAAAGATAGCTTGAGGCAACCAGCCAGTTTACCGTTTTGAGTGGCTGTGCTGTAGTGATCAGCTCTTTGTTGTCGATACCTGTATGTCTAAATGTTTCTGTTTTTCCATCTTTTGAACTGAATGCCTTGTCAATGCCCTTAACAGCGCCAAGAGCAATCGGTTGATTTATCCTCTTCGAATCAGGATGCATTACAACAAGGTGTTTATTGTTAATAATTCTGACGAAGCCGTTTGGCAGAGTTTTATGTTTCAGGTATCTTGAGAGGATGTTGTTTTTAAGGAGGCTGAAGCTTCCGGAGAGAACCATTACAACTTTATCATCTGCTATTACCGGTGCGGTAACAATGATTCCAATATCTTTCGGGTCACTACAGCATGCTACAGGTTCACTGATATGTTGGCGGTGGTCAGTAAAGGTTGCCTTTATTGCAGGCTGGCTGGCGTAATCTATCTTAAGGGCAGGATATGATGCATGTATATGCCTATCAGGGGAGACAAGCATTATCTGATTGGTAAAAAATCTGGTTATTAGACCTGTTCTGCTCTTAAGCCATGCAAGAGCTGCCGCTTCAGATACAAGAGCCTCTTTTGGAATGGCTTTGGCGTTGTTCATCAAGGCTTCTTGAGCCCCTTTAAGCTCCCCGTCAATATTGTCTGCAAGCAACTGCAGCATGGAGACCTGATGAGAGGTAAGGGTCTGCTCGTACTCTCTTTCAAAGAAGTTAAGAGAGATAAGTGCCGTTGAAAGCATCAGAAGAAGAACCAGCCCTACCACTGCCAGGGTCATTCTTGCTCTTAATGAAAGATGAAGAAATTTCATTTAGATCTTCATTGCCTTAGAGCGGATTAATGGTTTTATTGAAGGAATCTGCACAGATATTCATTGCTACCTCCTCGCAGATACAACTACTTCCTTAACTATAGCAGAGATACCTTCTGTTGTCATTGGGGGAAGAGCAAAAACTGCATGGGTCAGTGAGACGCCAGCTCTTTTTTCATAATAAAATCATCCATTATAAAGCCGTTGCCAATATCCTGTATAACTGATTCAGCAATCTGATAACCGTTCTGCTTGTAGCTTTTGATTGCCAACTTATTGTACTTATTTACATTTAATACAATAGAAGTGGCGCCGGAGGCGACTGATCTCTGCTCAACATCTGCCATTATTGCAGCCCCGATTCCCTTGCCATGATAATTGATATCGAGATAAATTTTATGGAGTTTTATCTGTTTTTCCAGATAAGGGCCAAATGCGGCAAATCCAATCATCTCGTCCTTGTCCATAGCCTTTAGCCAGGTAATCCCCTCCTCATTTATTTCATGCTTTATAACGTCAGCCGAGTAACCGGCCTCCAGCATGTAGTCTATCTGCTCATTTGTAATAATACCTGGATAATGGGAATGCCAAATTTTATAAGCCAATTTTTGAATAACAGGAATGTCGTCAATGCCGGCAGTTTTAATGGTGATACTGTTTGACATGGCATCTCCTCTTTCTAAACAGCATTTTGTTTTGATTCTGCAATCTTAGGCTTCCTTATTTTATCTCGCTGCCCGATGAATTTTAACAAAAGTGTCAGCACTGTTAATCCCAAGCAGATCTGCGCAAACAGATCTCCAATCCTTAGATAGATGGCATCTGCGCTGCCTGGTTGAACTTCTCCGGTCATAACAGCCTCTTTGAAAAGAGAGGTCATTCCTTTTATATGTCCGTTCTGGTCAATAATTGAAGTGATGCCGGTATTTGCAGCCCTTACGAGAGGGGTGCGTGTCTCTACCGCTCTGAATACAGCCATAGAGAGGTGCTGGTAAGGCGCAGATGAGGTTCCAAACCATGCGTCGTTGGTTATGTTGACAAGTATTCTACTGCCCGCATTTACCTGTGCTCTTGCCAGTTCAGGGAATATGGCCTCGTAACAGACCAGTGTTCCAAGAGTTGTCTTACCGCAATTCAGTGGTTTTATTTCCTGGCCAGGAGCAAAATCTCCAATGCCATGAACCATCTTGTTCACAAAGGGGAACAGCTTGGCCATAGGTACATATTCGCCAAAAGGGACAAGATGTACCTTGTCTCTTCTTCCTATCTCCGAGCCATCAGGGGCAAGCAGAAATGCGCTGTTCAGATTTCTGTAGCCTGAATCACGAATCTCTGCCGCCGGGCTGCCAAAGAAGAGATATGATCCTAACTCTCTGGTTAACGTTCTGATACGATCGGAGGCTGCGCTGTTTTCCTGAAAAAAGAACGGGGCTGCGCTTTCAGGCCAGACTATCAGATCTGTTTTCTGTTTAATTGCAGCCTGTTTTGATAGGCTGGAATATATATCAAGAGTTTTTTCCCTGAAGGCTGGAGACCATTTTACATCCTGATCTATATTTCCCTGAATCAGTGCTACCTTTATGCCTGTTTCTGTCGGAGGGGTGACATTGAGTCTTGAAAAACCGTATACAAGGGTGGCGCCAAAAAGTACCAGAAAAATAATGGCGCTTTTGGCTGGATAAGGCACCTCGCTGCCGGACAGAGCCCTCACAATACGATAAAAAACAATATTGGCGAGCAGAATCAAGCCTGTAATGCCATAAACACCCGTAATATCGGCTATCTGTATCAATGGAAGCAGACGGTACTGAGAGTGTCCAAGCATGGTCCAGGGGAAACCTGTCAGAAGAAAAGATCTCAGATAGTCAGCTGCCACCCAGGCTAAAGGAAATATCAGGGCTGATTTAAGGCCGAACCTTTCACCCATGGCGGTTGTCCATGTTGCAACTGCATAAAAAAGTGCGAGCCAGGCAGAAAGAAATAGCCAAAGAGGAATGCTTGCAAACAGTGGAAGGTGTCCGTAGACCCCCATTACTATGACAACCCAGTAGATAATACCTGAATATGCTGTCAGGCCGCAGAGGAAGGCAAGCTTGAATGCGGAACAGGCTGAACGGCCTTCAATAGATGTTAAAAGGGGGATTAGAGCAAGCCAGGCCAAAAATGAGAGATCCGCTTTGGGAAATGAAAGAGCTATCAAGACCCCTGAAAGAATCGCAAGAAGGGCGGGGCGGAGAGAACCTTTAATCAAAGGGATACGTATATCACTGGTCAGATTCACTGGCCGGAGCTCTCCAGGGATTTATCAATAATTGATATACGAACCTTCTTTACCTTTCGTGGATCTGCTTCGAGGATCTCTATTTTTAGACTTTCATTTCTTATTACAGCTCCCGCTGCAGGAATGCCATCGGCAAGATGGACAACAAGGCCGCCAACGGTGTCAAATTTATCCCTTTCAATCTGTATTTCAAACTGTTCTTCCAGATCCTCAATAGGGAGACGGGCGTCAGTGGTTATTGAACCATCAGGGTTACGTATGTAGAGATCCTCTTCATTATCGTATTCATCCTGAATATCTCCGACGATCTGTTCCAGAAGATCTTCAATGGTAACAAGTCCTGAAGTTCCACCGTATTCATCAACCACTATTGCAAGGTGGACTTTTTTCTTCTTGAATTCCTGTAGCAGAAGCTCAAGGGTTTTGCTCTCAGGGGTAAAAAAAGGCTCACGAACTACTGATTTCAGGTGGATCTTCGAATCATCGCTACCCCAGTTCTTAAGCAGATCTTTTGCGTAGAGCAGGCCTATAATATTATCAAGAGTGCCATCATATACGGGGATGCGCGAGTGTCCGCAGGCAATTATTGCAGATATGGCTTCTCTTATAGAGGCTTCGATGCTTATTGTGGCCATTTCCGTTCGAGGCACCATGATCTCCCTGACAACAGTGTTGTCAAGTTCAAGTATTGCGCTGATCATCTGCCTTTCCTTCTCGTCTACAACCCCCTCTTCTTCGCCGGCTTCGATAAGTTCTTGAATTTCCTCTTCGGTAACCATCTTTCTGCGTCCGGTTACCAATCGGGTTACACGATCAAGAAAACCTGCCGGCCTTCGACTGCTTCCCTCGTCCACTTTTTAATTTCCTCCTCTGTTTGTTATAATTAATTCAAAGTTGCAAGCTGTTCCGATTTTAAAAGCTTCCAGATCTCCTGTTCTTTCTTTTCCATTTTTCTGGCTTCCTCATCACCGCTACGTTCATGGTCATAGCCTGTGAGGTGAAGTATGCCATGTAACAGTAAAAAGATCAGCCGTTCGTAGACTGTCCAGCCAGCTGTTTCAGCCTCCCTTGCAGCCGTATCAGCCGATATAACAACATCTCCGAGTATATAAGGAGTCAGTTTGCCAAAATCTCCTTCCTGCTGGGAAAAGGAGATTACATTGGTTGGATGATCTCTGTCCAGATAGTCTCGGTTAAGGCGGCATATGGTTCGATCACCTACAATTGAGATTGAGAGTTCGGTATCTTCATGACATTCCAAGACGCTTAAGATCCTCGTTGCTGCCGCTTTTATCTGGCGTGACGGTGCCTTGTGCCTTCGTTGGCTGTTCTGTATCTGTATTTCCATTATGTTTTTTACCTCCGGTGGTTCCCTTGTGTACAGGTTCAGGGTAGTCAATCCGGTGATGGAATATTCCGGTAAGTATCCGGTTAAAGCTTTTGGCAATCTCATGCAGATTTTTCAATGTAAGTTCACATTCATCAAGCTGCCCGTCTGAGAATATCCGGTTAATAAGCTTCTGAACCATCCCCTGAATTCTGTCGGCTGTCGGATTGACGAGTGTGCGCGAGGCAGCTTCTACGGCATCTGCAAGCATAACCAGTCCAGCCTCGCGTGTCTGCGGTTTTGGCCCGGGATATCTAAATTCCTGAGGATCTATCTGTTGACCCGTTGACTCGGCCTGAGCCTTTGCCTTTTCATAGAAAAACTTGATCAGGGCTGTGCCATGATGTTGACGGATGATGTCAATTATAGGCTGCCCCAGACGTTTTTCCTTTGCCATTAACTCCCCTTCCTTAAGATGGGATATAAGGATTAGGGCGGACATATGGGGGGAAAGTTTATCGTGCCGATTTTCTCCGCCTTGCATATTTTCAATGAAATAAAGTGGTTTGTTCATCTTGCCTATATCATGGTAATAGGCGGCTACCCTTGCCAAAAGAGGATTTGCTCCAATAGCCTCGGCTGCTGCTTCAACAAGATTACCGACAACAACACTATGGTGGTATGTCCCTGGAGCCTTTACCATAAGATCCCTCAACAGTGGTGAGTTGAGATTTGCCAGTTCGAGCAGTTTTATGTTTGTTGTGTAGTGGAATAATGTTTCAAAAAGAGGGGTAAATGCAGAGACAAGCATTGCCGATATGAGTGCCCCTACCATGGTGAAGAGGATTACATAAAGGGTCTGAACGGTAAAGAGAGAGCTGCCAAGGGTTTGAAAACAGATCCCCATTGCAAGATTTACCACAGCCAGCTTCATCCCTGCAGTGTAAATTACTCCACGGTTCTGGCATTGGCGTACGCCGTGCGCCCCTACAACACTACCTAAAAGGGCATAAATAACCACAAACATGTTGCTGTTGAACAGGATTCCCAGAAGAGGCGCCATTGTGACGCAATAAACAAGAGCAACTTCTGAGTTCAGGAGAATCCTGACTATCATGGCTCCAGCGGCAAACGGAAAAAGATATGAATATGAGTCAGGTGAAACAGACGGGAATGCCGCGCCGATATTGGCGGTTATCATAAGCGCTATTTTAAAGGTAAACAAACTACCTACAATAAGGATTGCAAGAGCCAGGAGATCACGGTTTGTAGGGTTGAATTTGCGGATATTCTTGCAGGCAAAGCGGTATGGAAAATAAAACAGAACCAGCACCAGACCCAAGATACCAAAAATAGTATTTAATGTTCCGGTACTTTGGCTGGCTTCATATATCATCTGTAGCTTGTTTGCCTGCTCGCTTGTAACCCGTTCCCCCACACGTACTATCATTTCTCCCTTCTGGATTCGGTAAAGCACAGGCTTTACATCTTCCAGCAGAGTATTCCTTACAGATTCAGTTGCCTCTCTGTCAAACAGCAGGTTTGGCTCAATAATTTTTGAGACAATAGAAAGGAGGTGGTTCGAGATATCTTCAGTAATGCCGACAAGTTTTTTTGATCTGATTATGGTCCGGGCTCTTTCAATTTCAATGAATGGGGTATCGGCTGTAGCGGCTCCTACGCTCTTTCCGGTTGAAGTCCTGAACTCTATTCCACGTTTTGTGTCAAGCCTGAATACCTCAGCATCAAGGACTATCTTTTGTTTGTAAAGATCATCGAGGATTCGTTTAAGGTTTTGAAAGAGCTGTTCTTTATTGTTTGTTTTAAGCAGTGCCAGCAGCTCCTGATCAGAAAGCTCGAGATTAAGAACAGGGATAATAAGAGGACGGAGCTCTTTGGTTGTAATCCCAGGTTTTTCGCTCCTTGCAGCCTGTAACGTCTCAATGGAACGGTTTATGGCAGAAAGTACAGTTGTTACATTTGTTTCATTTAATGTGTATACAACAGGAAACTTTGTTTCGGCTTTGCTGCGAAGTTGGCTTGTAAGTATCTTGTCCTCAAGCAGATAATCCTGAATGGCTCTGATATCCGAAGAGGCTATCTCTCCGGTCTTGTAATGTGCAGTAACAAGATGGTGGCTTGGCACAAGTAGAAACGTCAGAATTATGGCTGTCAGAAACAGTAGAAGGAATCTGTTGCGTCGTTCAGTCTCAGGATTGGATAAGCGCTTTACAACCCAATCAAGGATATTGCTCCCGAGTTTTATCAAATAGGTTTGTGCAGACTGTTCTTTTGTATGTCCCGGGGATTCAGGCATGATATACCGTTATACGGTCTCGATAGGAAAATATGGATAGAGTTGATAAGTACATAATTAGAATCTGATTATACTCGGCAGTAATGAATGCTGTCAATTTTATAGTTTATGGAGGTAGTTACGAGCCAAAGCTGACTTTAGTGCGAAAGTAATAGTATTTTCCCTTTTTAAAAACTGTGGTATTATTTGAACATGTTTCGGCCAATTCTTTTGCAGGAGGTTTAAATGTCTACCACCGCCCTTGTTAAGAGTGGAGAAGGTGTCAGTACAGGCGAACAGTTGATCCAACTGGTAAGTTTTATGCTCAGTAATGAAGAGTACGGGGTTGAAGTTTTAAAGGTTAGAGAGATAATCCGTATGCCTGGCATTACAAAGATGCCCAACACCCCTCATTATGTGGAAGGAATAATCAACCTTCGGGGCAAGGTTATTCCAATCATCTCTATGCGGAAGCGGTTTGGTCTGCCAGAATCCGATTATGACAGTCATACAAGGATTATGGTTATGGATGTCGGTGGGGGTCTTACAGGATTCATAGTTGATGCTGTTTCAGAGGTTATAAGGATCCATTCGAGCGAGATTCAGCCACCTCCAGTTATGGTTTCAGGAAACGTAGATCAGGAGTTCATTACAGGTGTATTTAATCATACCGAAAGGCTTCTTATAGTAATGGATGTTGACAGGATGTTCTCACCCCAGGAACGTGAGTATTTTGGAAGTGTAGCTGATTAGTTTTAAGTTTTTTTAGCAATAACAAATAAATGCATATATATGTATGCAGAAAGCCGGATAAGTTTCTCCGGCTTTCTGCGTTTGAAGATAATAGTGGTATCTGTCAGCTGGCTCTGGAAATCTCTTCAAGGTTACCTGCAATTACAGTCGCTGTAGCTGCCTGTTCTTCAGAAGCGGTAGCAATCTGTGCAATCAGATTCTTTATGTTTTCAACCGATTCAACAATGGCTGCCAATGATGATTCAGCCTGGTTTGAGAGGTGTTCCCCCTTCTCTGCCTCTGTCTTACCGCTTTCTATTGATTCAACTGCCTTTTGGGTGTTTGACTGAATCTCGTTTACCATTGCGCCTATCTGCTTTGTTGAAGTCATTGTTCTTTCTGCCAGTCGTCTGACTTCATCCGCCACTACTGCAAATCCGCGCCCCATTTCACCCGCTCTTGCTGCCTCTATTGCCGCGTTAAGTGCGAGCAGGTTTGTCTGATCTGCTATTTCATTTATGACGTTGACTATTTCACCAATCTTCTCAGAGGTTGCTCCCAGATTACCCACTATCTGGGCAGATGACCTGACAACTGCGGCAACCTGCTGCATTCCTTTTACAGCCTGGTTTACCACCCGTTGACCTTCATGGGCGGATTCTGCGACCTGAGCTGCAGAGTCGGCTGCATTTGTAGTATTGCCTGCAACCTCGTTTACGGTCATGCTCATCTCTTCCATTGCTGTTGCAATCTGATGGATCCGCTCTTCAAGATAATTTTTTCTTTCAATATCCTTGTACTGCTGTTCCTTTACGGTTCTCTCAGCTGTTATATCGTTCCAGCAGGCCATGAAGCAGAGTACCTTGTTACTTTCATTAGGATCCCAAATAGGGTAGGTTTTGGTCTGTAGTGTTATGTTGCCTATCGGTATGTCGGCAGAATGAGGCATGCTTGTTTTAGGGTTTGCAAATATTTGGCGGATACGTGCAGGATCCTTGTGAAACTGGTGAATTGACTTGCCAAACGAGTTTGCTACATCAGCTCCTCTAAGGCCTGAATTCAACTCGGAGCGGTGCTGCTGTAGCAGCTCTTTGGCGCGGCGGTTCTGATAAAAGATACTATTGTCGCTTGTTGTGTCGCAGAGCATTACAACATTGTCAACATTATCCAGCATCTGCATCAGTTTCTTTATCTCATTATCTTTATCTGTAAGTTCCTGTCTGTTAGAGCCGCCGAAAAGTCCCATATCTATGCTCCTTTACAACGTTTATATGAACAACACTTGTACAGTATAGCCAAGAAGAGGATAATTGCAAGGAAGAGAAATGCAGTCTATTATGTACAATACAATATCCGTAAGGAGGTTAGTTGGCATGGTTAAAAAAATATTTTCAATTGTTTTTTTTATTTTAATTACGGCGTTATTTCTCTTCGGATGTCAGGGAAACAATAAAACAACGGGGCAGCCAGCGCGGCCAGTGGTTGTGACTACTCTCTTTCCTCTGTACGATTTTGCAAGAACCATTGCCGGTGATCGTATGGATGTTCAACTTCTGCTGCCACCAGGTATCGGGCCGCATCACTTTGAGCCGAGGCCTGATGACCTTGCCAGAATTCATCGGGCGGCAATGTTCGTATACATAGGTCCTTTTATGGAACCCTGGGCGGATCGGGTTCTCGCTGGTATTGATCGTAAGAAGGTAAGAGTTGTTTCTGTAGCTGAGGGGATTTCTCTTTTGCCTGCGCCAACCTATACAGGAAAAGGTGATAATCGGCACAACCATGCTCACAAGAATCAGAAAGAGTCATTTGATCCGCATCTCTGGCTGGATTTCAGTATAGATCAGGCTATAGTTGCCAGACTTCTTGATGCATTCATTTCGGCTGATCCTGAGGGGGCAGAACAGTACCGCCGCAGGGCAGGCATACTGACAGAGCGGCTTGCAAATCTTGACAAGAGCTACAAGGAGGGACTTGCTGACTGTCAGAGCAGGATTTTGCTGCATGGTGGGCATGCCGCCTTTGGCTACATGACAAAACGCTATAATCTTGAGTATCACCCTGCAGCCGGTGTTACTGCAGAGCTTGAGACTACTCCTCACAGGCTTGCTGAGCTTGTTCAACAGGTACGGAACAACAAGGTAAAGGCTATCTTTACAGAAGAGCTTGTTACCCCAAGAGTAGCGCGAACCATTGCAGGAGAGACTGGCGCAACAGTGCTTATGTTATACGCCGCTCCAAATCTCTCTCCTGAAGATATGAAAAAAGGTGTTACATTTATACAGCTTATGGAAGAGAATCTTAAAAATCTTAAAACCGGACTGGTATGCAAGAACTTATAAAGGTAGATAATCTTACCTGTAGACATGCAGGAGTCGAGGTTCTCTCAGGGATAACCTTCAGCGTTGAAAGGGGAGAATACCTTGGAATTGTAGGCCCAAACGGTTCGGGTAAGAGTACGTTGGTGCGTGCTCTTTTGGGGCTTATGCCGATAAGTCAGGGCTTTATCAATATTCTGGGTGAGTCGAGTGAAAGCTTTACCAAGTGGAATCAGCTTGGATATCTACCTCAGAATATGGGACATATGAACCCCTCATTTCCTGCTACAGTGGCAGAGATTGTCCAAATGGGATTGCTTGCCGGTAAACGCCTTCCGCGTCGTATAAGTCGAGACGATCACAGAGAAGTGCTCGAAATGCTTGAACTTCTCGGAATAGGCCATCTTCATAATCGTTTGATAGGTGAACTGTCAGGTGGTCAGCAGCAGAGGGTTATGCTGGCTCGAGCCCTGGTTAACAAACCGGAACTGCTGATAATGGATGAGCCTACCGCTGCCCTGGATCCTGAGATAAGGGAACGCTTTTATGAGATGATTTCGCAAATGAACAAGACTAGTGGTACTACCGTGCTCCTGGTAACGCATGATTCCGGGACTATCGGAAAATATGCCTACAGAATGCTCTATCTGGATAAGAAAGCCCTTTTCTGGGGGACATTTGAAGAATTTTGTAAATCACCTGAAATGACAGCCTTTTTCGGGGAACATTCGCAACACCTGATTTGCCACAGACATTGAAGAAAGAGAAGGTTCATGCAGCAGTAATAATGGGACTTAAACTCCAGGATGCTGTCCGCAAAACCTTCACCCATAACAGATTATGATTGAGATGTTTTCTTACGGATTTATTCAGCGAGCTCTGTTGGCAGGTATCCTTATTGGGGTGCTCTGTGCAGTGCTCGGTGTTTTTCTGGTGCTGAGACGATTGTCGCTTATAGGTGACGGGCTTGCCCACACCACTTTCGGAGCTGTTGCGCTGGCTTTATTTGCAGGCTTACAGGGGGCAGCTATGCTCCTTGTATCGTTACCTGCCATGCTCCTTGTATCTATAGGGATCCTCAAGCTTGCATCAAAAGCCAGACTTGGTGGTGATGCTGCAATAGGTATCGTATCTTCAGTAGGAATCTCGCTAGGTGTTATGCTTGCGGTAGTTGGCAAGGGGTATGGGGTTGATCTGTTCAGTTATCTTTTTGGTAGTATACTGGCTATAAGCAGTGCAGAACTGGTGATAGCAGCTGCTTTGTTTATTATAGTAATGGCTCTTTTATGGTTTTACTACAATGAGTTGGTTGCCCTGACATTTAACGAAGAGATCGCCTCTGTCAGCGGGATTAAGGTAGGTTTCCTGAATAACCTTCTTGCGGCGCTTACTGCGTTGACGGTTGTCTTGGCAATGAAGCTGGTTGGGATAATGCTTATTTCTGCTTTGCTTATCCTGCCTGCATCGGCGGCTCTGCAAGTTGCGCGTGGTTTCAGAATGACAGTTATTCTTGCAGTATTGTTTTCCATTTTTTCTGTTGTGGGGGGGATTGTAATCTCTTTTATGCTTAATCTGCCTTCCGGAGCCACAATTATACTGCTGGCGTTCACTGTTTTCTCTCTTTCTTTTCTATTAAGGCGGATAAGAGCTCTATCACACAGATACTAAAGTCCAAACTTTTTGCTTTCCGGTCTGAGCACCCCTCTTAATGGGCTATAAGATCCAGCTGGAAGATATCCTTTAAAATCTGAATAAGGAGATTTACACCTTTAAAGGCAGAGCGCAACTGTTCCTGTTCACGGTTGCTCAATTTTTTAGGATTACAATGATTGCCAGGCATTTTTGCTTCAGACAGTTCATTAAGTTGCAGCATCAGCCTCAATCTTACTAGAAAGCTGAATGCCTCCTGAATGCTGTCAAGATCATCCCGAGATATCTTGCTATCCTGTCTAAGCCATCCAATCTTTTCCCAGGTGCTTCTCCCCATATTCCTGTGTAACAGAGCAAGCAGACTTATCCCTTGGGTAATTGTAAATATTCCCCCTTTCTTTAGATCAACGGTTCCCTTGTGTTCAGGACTCTGCTCAAGTTTTATTTTGCCGAAAAGTCCAAGAGGCGGTTCAAACTGGGTTACGTTGTAAGCAAGATGTGCAAAAAACAGCGAATGCTGTTGGCTTGTATCAATCAGATGTTCACGCAGTTTCTTACCCAGTGAAAGGTTTCCGTGAATAATACGCATATCCTGAAACATCCCGAATCTAACAATATTCTCTGAAGTAGGTGAACTGATCCATACAGTGATTATCTTTTGCCATGTTGAGATACTATGGCACCACTGCGGATTGCTGGCCATGATCCCCCCAGGACACCTGGGAACGCCGATAAATTCGAGCCGTTCTACCATCCGTTCTGCAAAAACCTTTATCTGAAGCAACTCCTCTTCGCTAACATTATCGGCGTAGACAATGGCATTATCCTGATCAGTCCTTAGAGTCTGTTCTTCCCTCCCTTCGCTTCCCAACACCATAAAAGCGGCAGATCTAGGTAATCTTACATCTTCCAGCTCTTCAAGCAGAGCTATAACCCGAAGGTTCATCAAATCATTGAAATGTGAAATCAAAGAGACAAGACTTTCAATATCTGCGCCTGCCTTAACAACAAAATTAAGAAATTCAATAAGGCGGATAGAGCCGGATCGTAGCTGTTCAAAGGTTAGTGAATCTTCAATAGCCTGTGAGAGATAGAGTGGACAACGGCTCTGAATACGCAAAAGATCTGAATTGGTTATAACTCCGGCGAGGCTGCCGTCATCATTAACTACAACAAGCCGATGAATGTTGTAACGAGCCATCTTGAAAATTGCCTTAAAAAGGTAATCCTTGCGACGGATAGTTATAAGTTCAGTCTGCATCAGATCCTTAACAGTCATCTTCTCAATAGCCTGATGGTTCGATGCAACAACTTGTCTGAGATCGCGGAGGGTAACAATACCCAGAGGCATGACACCCTCTGTAACTACAATGCCTGAAATATTATGTTCCTGCATCAGGCCAGCCATCTCAATAAGCCCGGTTTCAGGCTTGCAGATAACAGGAATACGATCGCATAGCAATGCAACCTCAATAAAATAGAAACTATCCTGACTAATCTGGCTCTCCAGCATGGTCTCCTCCCGACGCATAAACAGTGTTAATTAAACAGCCTTTTTTATGATTTTATGTTTTGCTGACAGCAGTGTAACCATTGTTTATCACTATTATGAAACAACTTTATAATTTTTTGTGTTTTAAAGGTATATATTTGCAATAATAATTAGACAAATTAGAAACTGACATTTTTAACCTATCGATATTAATACAAAATAAAAACAATAACAGGTTATATAAAAAACTCGTTGACAATTTTAAAACATAATATTAAATGAGTATATACATGCTATTAAATCTTTTATAAAACAAAATTTGATAAAGCTCTGGAGAACAAAATGGAACGGGACAAGGGAACATACACAACTCAGGTGGTAGTTAAGGCTATAGACCTGTTGGAAGCCCTTGCATCTGATGAACGGGCTGCAACAGTTCCACAACTTGCCAAGATTTTAAAGATGCACCGTAAAAAAATAACAGCATTACTGGATACACTTGAAGATAAGGGGCTTGTTGAGAGGGATGAACAACTTGGAACTTATTGCCTCGGACTTCATTCCTTCAGTATGGCTCAGAGGATTCTGAAAAACGCCAATCTTATAAGGATAGTCCATCCTGTTATGGAATCGTTGGCTCGCAAGCATGAAGAGGCAGTCTGTTTTACAGTTCTTGATCGTGACGAAGTGTTTTTTCTTGATCTGGTTGATTCATTTCAGCAGGTTAACACATCGGATATGGTTGGGCGTCGCTTCCCCTTTTTTACTAACGCTGCTGGCAAGGTAATCAAGTCTTTAAGTTCTTTGGATCTTCTTGAACGTATCAACGGACGTCGTAGAAAGAACCCTGTAGTGCCTGATCCCGTCCAGTTACAGCTAGAGCTGGATGAAATAAGAAAAAAAGGTGTTGCCATTGATGTTGGTGGTTTTGGTGAGGGTGTATGCGCGGTGGCTGTTGCGATACGTGATTATGGTGGCAAGGTTGTCGGTGCTTTGACTATGCTGGTGCCTTCATTCGGGATGGTTCAAGAGAGGCTTGAACAAGAGGTTATCCCATCAATGCTCGAAGTTGCCGAAACCCTGTCAATGAAGTTCGGGTATGTAAAGATGCCTGCATGATGTTTTTCTACATCAAAAAAAACGAAAGGGGGAATGCTTAACGGTAGTTTGGTAACCATGTTTTGTAACTTATTACGAACAAGATTACAGAGAAAGGAGTAAACAAATGGCGGAA
>DCVL01000065.1 GCA_002328035.1 Geobacter sp. UBA2189 | reverse complement strand
ATACTTGATTGAGAACGCACCCTAGCAAGCTCAAATCTATTTATCTGGAATTAATCTTCAGTTAGTTGTATGGATATGTAAAATGTATTGCATATCCATCTGACCGGTAAAAAAGATGCCACCCCTTATTATTCCTTTTTTTATACCACATTCAGGTTGCCCTCATACCTGCCTTTTCTGTAATCAGCGTCTTATTTCAGGGGTAAAACAACCATATCCAACTGCTGAACAGGTTTTGAAAACTGTCCTTGAGTGGGTTGGCCGCTCTAGGAGAAGGCTGGTTGAGGTTGCTTTTTACGGCGGAAGTTTTACCCTTTTGCCTGAATCGCTACAGAAATATCTGCTCGATTCTGTGCAGCCGCTTATAGCTCGGAAGATTGTTGCTGGTGTCAGAATATCAACAAGGCCTGATGCCCTCAATGATAAGATCTTGAAATTTCTGGCGGTAAATAATGTTAAAACTATTGAAATAGGGGTTCAGTCCCTCGATGATGAGGTTCTGTCCTTGTCTGGAAGAGGCCATACAGCTGTTGATAGCTTGGAAGCTATTAAAAGGGTGAGAGAGGCCGGATTTTTAGTTGGAGCCCAATTACTGCCTGGCCTGCCTGGTGATACATCTGCAAAATCTGTCTCTGGTATTAAAGGTGTGATTCAGGCAGGCGCCCAGATTATAAGGATTTATCCTGCAGTGGTGCTTGAAGGTACGCTTTTGGCTGAGCAGTTCAAGAACGGAAATTACAAACCCCTGACTCTTGATGAGGGGGTAAAAACTTGTGCCATAATGTTGCATCTCTCTCTTAGGGCAGGTATACCGGTTATAAGGATTGGATTACAGGCGGATGATGGGCTTTCAGCTGATGGGGCTATAATTGCAGGCTGCTGGCATCCGGCTTTTGGTGAATTGGTAAAGGCTCAGCTTTTTCATGACCTTGTGATTAAGCTGGCTTCAGGCCTTGATGATAAAAATGCTGTTAAACTGTTTTGCAATCCCGATCGGATATCTCAGGTTGAAGGTCATAAACGCTCTAACCTCATGAAATGGAAAAACTATGGCCTGAACATACCAAATCTGTTTCCTGATTCATCCCTTGATAAAAATGAAATAAGAATTGAAAACTTGAAGCAAAAGGTTAAATCTTCTGTTGTAACCAGCTATTTATATGAGGAGTATAACAATGCGTAAAGAATCTATCAACTTTTTGGAAAATCTGCTGGATGCCCCTAGTCCTTCCGGATATGAACAGCCGGCTCAACGTGTTTTCAGGGATTATATCGCCCCTTTTTGCGATGTGACCAGTGATGTTATGGGGAATGTTTATGGCTTTATTGCGGGTCAAGGTAAAGAGAGACCCAAGGTCATGATTGTAGGGCATTCTGATGAGGTTGGGCTGCAGATAAAATATATTGATGACAAGGGTTTTCTTTACTTTGCCGCTGTTGGCGGGGTGGATGCTCATTTAACGCCTGGCAAGGTTGTTAATATTCATACAGCTGAAGGGGCTGTCTCCGGAGTGGTTGGCAAACGCCCAATCCATCTGATAGAGCCAAAAGAGAGGGATGCAGTGGTCAAACTGGATGCCCAGTACATTGATATAGGTGCCAGGGATAAAAAGGAGGCGCAGAAAATTGTAAGGGTTGGTGACTGCGTAACCTTTGACAGCCGCTTGATTCGTTTGCAGGGGGACAGGGTTTCGTCACGGGGATTTGATGATAAAGCAGGTTGTTTTGTTGTGGCTGAGGTTCTGCGGCTTGTCTCCCAGGAGAAGAAAAAGCTGCCCGTTGATTTGTATGGTGTTTCATCTGTTCAGGAGGAGATCGGTTTAAGAGGGGGAACTACAAGCAGTTATACTGTTAATCCAGATATAGGAATATGCGTTGAAGTGGATTTTGCAACGGATCAGCCTGATGTGGAACGTAAGCATAATGGGGATGTTGCTCTGGGTAAGGGGCCAATCCTGACCCGTGGTGCAAACATCAATCATTCACTTTTTGAGTTGCTTTACAGTTCTGCAGAGAAAGAAAAAATTGCTGTTCAGTTGACGGCCAATCCCAGAGCGACAGGGACTGATGCCAATGTTATGCAGATTTCGAGAGGAGGGGTTGCAACAGCTCTGGTTAAGATACCGCTTCGTTACATGCATACGCCGGTTGAAGTGATTTCACTTGGTGATCTGGAACAGGCTGCAAAACTCATTGTCGTGGCACTAAAGCGGATTACTGATAAGAATGCTTTTTTACCTCGGTAGATTAGATAAATCAGGCTGATTATTCTTGACAATATATCGTTATTCACTATATTAACTCATTTCTTAACCCTTTAACCTTCAGAGGCAATTTCATCAAATGAAGATCAATACCGAGCACATAAGAGAGTCTGTTCGGGAGTTTTCATTTAGTGAGCCTCCTGAGTCCTTTCCTGTACTTGCAGAGTTAGCAGCTAAAGGGGATTGTTGTTTTAAAGGTGCCGTACAGGTCGTAATAAAAGCAATTAGGGAATTTGATCATTACCGTGTTCAAGGGAATGTCACTGTTCCTGTTCAGTTGATTTGCTCACGATGTTTATCCGGTTTTGATTATTTGATATCCTCTGACTTTGTAATATTTTTTAGTGAGGGTTCTGTTGCCAAGGAAGATGAAGATGAAGTTGAGCTTGGTGAACTGGATCTTGTATCTTCAGTTTTTTCCGGCACAGAGATTGACCTGATGCCTGAAATATCAGAGCAGATTATCTTGGATATTCCGATTAAACCGCTCTGCTCCGAAACCTGCAGAGGATTATGCCCCTCCTGTGGTTCGGATTTGAATAAAGCTACCTGTGATTGTGTCATAGAGCCTAAGCAGTCAAAGTTTTCAATATTAAAAAACTTTAAAGTCAGTTGACAACAAGCGGTGTTATAACCGCAAACAAAAGGAGTAAAAGCCATGGCAGTACCCAAGAAGAAGACCTCCAAATCCCGCAAAAATATGCGCCGTGCCCATGATTTTTTGACAGTTCCGAATCTGTCGGTATGTCCTCAGTGTAAGTCTCCAAAGATGCCACACAGAGCCTGCCCATCATGTGGAACCTATAAAGGCAAGGAAGTTGCTGGACTAGAGAAGCAGGCATAATTGAGACTTATCCTTAAGTTATGAGAGTTGCAGTTGATGCCATGGGAGGGGATAACGCCCCTGCAGTTGAGGTTGAGGGTGCGGTTACCGCTTCCCGTGAATATGCCATTCCTGTTGTTCTGGTTGGTGATGAAGAGCGTTTAAGGCAGGAACTTGCCAAGCATAATGCTACAGGACTGGATATAACCATTCATCATGCAAGTGAAGTGGTTGGAATGCATGATTCAGCTTCTGATGCGGTGCGTAAAAAGCGTAATTCCTCGGTACGTCTTGCCTTTGAGCTTGTGAAGGAAGGCAATGCCTGTGCTGCTGTAAGCGCCGGAAATTCCGGTGCTACAATGGCGGCAGGCATGTTTGTTTTAAAACGGATAAGCGGCATTGAAAGACCTGCCATTGCACAGATCTTTCCTACCCTTCAGGGTAAAACCCTGGTTCTTGATGTCGGTGGAAACGTTGATTGCAAGGCAACTCATCTGGTGCAGTTTGCCATTATGGGACAGGTTTATGCCAAGCATGCAATGGGTATTTCAAATCCACGCATAGGCCTTCTTTCTAATGGTGAGGAAGAGTCAAAAGGCAATGAACTGACTCGTGAAACCAATACTATCCTTCGCCAAAGCTCCCTTAATTACGCAGGATATGTTGAGGGTCGTGATATTTTTAAAGGAACCGTTGAGGTTGTTGTCTGTGACGGTTTTGTCGGGAATGTCGTGCTTAAGCTGTCCGAAGGTCTGGCTGAGGCAACCGGAACGATGCTGAAGCGTGAGATTATGGGAGATATGGTAGCCAAGATGGGTTACCTTTTTATGCGTGGTGCATTTAACAGATTCAAAAAAACCGTTGATTATGCTGAATATGGCGGAGCGCCATTGATAGGGATTAACGGAGTCGGTATGATCTGTCACGGCGGTTCCAATGTAAAGGCGATTAAAAACGCAATACGTTTTGCTCATGATTATGCCACAAGCGGTGTTACGCAGCGTATAGCTGAAAAACTTTCCGGAGATAGCAGTTCCTTGTTTTCTCGCTAGCTTTTCTGTTAAATATCGCTAATATCACCTTTTAAATTGCCTTCCTTCTTTTTTGTCTAATATTCCGGAATCAGCGTAACCTGCTATTCCGTCTTGGGGGTTATATGCTGCGTGCCCGTATAACAGGGACCGGTTCAGCCGTTCCCGACAAGGTTCTCACCAACCAAGATCTGGAAAAAATGGTTGATACCAATGATGAGTGGATCACAACACGAACAGGTATCAAAGAACGTCGTATCGCTGCAAAAGATGAATATACCTCTACTCTTGCCATAAAAGCTGCCCGTTCTGCCCTTGAGATGGTTTCCGTCTCTCCAGAACAGCTTGATATGATCCTCGTTGCCACAGTTACCCCTGATTTCCCATTTCCGGCTACAGCCTGTATTGTCCAGAATGAACTTGGAGCAAACAATGCCGTCGCTTTTGATATTACAGCGGCCTGTTCCGGTTTTCTGTATGGTCTTTCTATGGCTGATGCCTATATTAAAACAGGTGCCTTCAAAAAGATTCTGGTAATTGGGGCAGAGTTGTTGACTCGTATTGTGGATTTTACTGATCGAAATACCTGTATTCTGTTTGGTGATGGTGCTGGTGCGGTACTGTTGGAACCTTCAGAGGAAGAAAAAGGGATACTATCAACACATATCTACAGTAATGGAAACCATTGGCAACTATTGTACCTGCCTGGTTTAGGTACCAGAAATCCGGTAACAGAGCAAAAGACAATGGATGAACGGCTTTACTATCTTCGGATGGAAGGTAACGATGTATTCAAATATGCTGTTCGAGCAATGGGCGATGCCGCTACTGCTGCACTTGAGGCCAACGGTTGCACTGCAGATGATGTAAAGCTGCTTATACCACACCAGGCCAACAGACGGATTATTGAAGCAACCGGTAAGAGAGTAGGCATCCCTCTGGAGCGGATCTTTGTAAATCTTCATAAATACGGCAATACATCGGCTGCTTCCATTCCTATTGCTCTTGATGAAGCCAATCGAAGCGGAAGACTGAATCCAGGTGATCTGGTTCTTATGGCAGCCTTTGGGGGCGGATTTACTTACGCATCAGCCCTGATAAAGTGGTAGAGACAATACAATAATTAGCCAAGGTGGACTGTTATGGGTAAGACTTCTTTTCTTTTTCCAGGTCAGGGTTCTCAATTTGTTGGAATGGGCAAAGAACTGGCTGATAATTTTTCATCTGCCCGCCTTGCATTTGAAGAGGCGGATGAAGCTCTCGGTTTCAAACTCTCGGCTCTTTGCTTTAATGGCCCTGAAGAGGATCTCAAGCTTACATTCAATACACAACCGGCCATACTGACGACAAGCATTGCGGCACTGAGAGTGCTGCGCGAAGAAACAGGCTTAACAGCTGATTATCTTGCAGGTCATTCGCTGGGAGAGTATTCAGCTCTTGTATGCAGTGGTGTTTTTGAATTGTCTGATGCTGTTCGTACCGTTCGTGCCCGTGGCACCTTTATGCAGGAGGCCGTTCCGGTTGGTGTAGGGGCTATGGCTGCGATGCTTTCAATAGATTCTGATGACTTGACAGCTATCTGTGAAGAGGCTGCTGATGGAGAGGTCGTATCTCCTGCCAATTTCAACTCTCCAGGTCAAATTGTGATTGCCGGTCATGCTACTGCTGTTAATCGGGCTATTTCCATTGCAAAGGCAAAGGGGTATCGAAAGGCTATGCTGCTTCCGGTATCTGCTCCATTCCATTGTGCACTGATGCAGCCTGCGGCAGTTCGCCTGCAGGAGCTTCTTGACTGTCTCCTGTTGCACTCTATGGGACTTCCTGTTGTAAGCAATGTAGAGGCTACTCCAAACAACGATCCATCAAGAGTTGGTCAGCTACTGGTAACTCAGGTATGTGCACCTGTGCTTTGGGAACAGTCAGTAGAGAAGATGATAAGCCTGGGGGTGGATCGGTTTGTGGAGATAGGTCCGGGGAAGGTGCTTACAGGGCTTGTAAAAAGGATTAACAAAGAGATGAGTCTTTTCAACATTGAAGATTCTACCGGAATCAAGGCTGTTTCAGCCTGAATCATCAAGACTGAAAGGAGCTCTTTGCAATGATGGACATTAAACAGATTATGGATATATTGCCCCATCGAAATCCTTTTCTTATGGTGGATCGTATACTTGAAATAGATCCTGGTAAGAGCATTGTAGGGATTAAAAATGTGACAATAAATGAACCATTCTTTACTGGCCATTTTCCGGAACATCCGGTAATGCCTGGGGTATTGGTCATAGAGGCTATGGCTCAGGTGTCATGTATACTGGCTTATAAGTCAGATGAGAGTCTGCATGGCAAGCTGACCTATTTTGTTGGTATTGATAATGCCAGGTTCCGTAAGCCGGTGATTCCAGGGGATCAACTTCGTTTTGAGGTGGGGATAGTGGGTTGCAAGCGCGGTATCTGGTCTTTTACCGCAAAGGCTCTAGTTGATGGCAAGCTGGTGACAGATGCAGAGTTAAAGATAACCTTTGCTGAAAAACAGTCCTGAAAATATTTCTATGAGGAGCAGAACAAAATGCCAAAAGGTAAAGTTGCTGTAATCACAGGAGCTTCAAGAGGTATAGGTAAGAGTATTTCCCTGGCATTGGCAGCACAGGGGGCAACCATTGTGGCTGTGGATATTGATCAGGCTACTACTGATGGAGCTGTTGCCGAATTTCAGGCAGCAGGGGCGAAAGCCATTGGCGTTGTAGGGAATGTTACGCTGGCTGCTGATGTTGAAAGAATGGTTGAAAAGGCTGTAGAAGCCTTTGGCAGGGTAGATATACTCGTTAATAATGCAGGTATTACCCGTGACGGACTTATTATGCGGATGAAGGATGATGACTGGGATGCTGTGCTTAATGTAAACCTTAAAGGTGCTTTTCTTTGCACAAGGGCAGCCTTCAAGGTTATGAGCAAGCAGCGTTATGGCAGAATTATCAATATTGCTTCTGTCGTTGGCCAGATGGGAAATGCGGGACAGGCCAATTATTGTGCCAGCAAGGCCGGTCTCATAGGTCTGACCAAATCAAATGCCCGTGAGATGGCCAAGCGCAACGTTACTGTAAATGCTGTTGCTCCCGGTTTTATTGAGACAGCCATGACTGATGCACTTCCTGAGAAGGTACGTCAGGAACTTGCAGCTCAGATTCCGCTTGAGAGACTTGGATCTGCAGATGATATTGCAAATGCGGTTGTTTTTCTTGCCTCTGAGAGTTCAGCATACATTACCGGCCATGTTTTGTCGGTTAATGGTGGTATGTATATGTAGCATGATTCATGCATCTTACATTAAGGCAAAGGTTGCTGAAAAATTGCTTTGACATTTGTCGTTTCTGTTTGCTAAGAAGCAGGGACGTTTTAAAAAAATAAAACCGATACAGGTTTATATCACACGGAGGTGAGAGATGTCTGACGTTGTTAAAAGAGTAAAAGAGATTATAGCCGAACAGCTTGGTGTTGATGAAGCACAAGTGGTGTCAGATGCTTCCTTCATGGACGATCTTGGGGCTGATTCCCTTGATACGGTTGAGCTGGTAATGGCTCTGGAAGAGGAATTCGATATTGAAATTCCTGATGAGGATGCTGAAAAAATCCAGACCGTTCAAGATGCAGTTGACTACATCACCGAGCATACCTAATCTTTGTTTCAAGCCGGATTAGTATAAAAAGGAGGGGGTTTTGATCCCCTCTTTTACTTTTTATAGAACCTACTAATAATCAGTTTACTAAATTGGAGTAAACGACATGAGACGAGTCGTCGTTACAGGTGTGGGTGCTGTATCTCCCTTGGGTACAGGTAATCATAAAAACTGGGATGCCCTTGTAAATGGCCGTTCAGGTATTGGAAAAATTACACGTTTTGATGCCAGCACTATGCCTGTGCAGATTGCTGGTGAGGTAAAAGACTTTAATGCCGAACAGTTCATAGATAAAAAAGAGATCAAAAAGATGGATCTCTTTATTCAGTATGCAATGGCTGCAAGTCATTTTGCCATGGAGGATTCGGGGCTACAGATTACCGATGAGAATGCCGAGAGGGTAGGGGTTCTTGTGGGAGCTGGGCTTGGCGGCTTGCCAACCATTGAAAAATATCATTCAGCTTTACTTGAAGGTGGTTACAAGAAGATTTCGCCCTTCTTTATACCGATGCTTATCATAAACCTTGCTCCAGGTCATATATCCATAAAGTACGGTGCAAAAGGACCTAATATCTCTTCTGTTTCCGCCTGTGCTACAGGAACTCATTCTATTGGCGATGCCTACCATATTGTTGCCCGTGGTGATGCTGATGTAATGATCGCCGGAGGAACTGAATCTACTGTTACCCCTTTGGGTATTGGCGGTTTTTCCGTAATGAAGGCGCTTTCTACCAGAAACGATGAACCGGAGAAGGCTTCACGTCCGTTTGATAAAGGGAGGGATGGCTTCATTCTTAGCGAGGGATCCGGTATTGTCATTCTTGAGGAGTATGAAATTGCCAAAAAACGGGGCGCAAAGATCTATGCTGAGGTTGTTGGCTACGGACTTACCGGTGATGCCTACCATATGACCGCGCCTTCTGAAGGTGGAGAAGGGGCGGCTCGTTGTATGAAGATGGCTCTTAAAAATGCCGGAGTAAATCCTGAACAGGTTGGTTACATAAATGCTCACGGTACTTCTACTCCATTTAATGACCTCAACGAATCTCTGGCCATAAAGACGATTTTTGGAGAGCATGCCTCCAAACTGATGGTTTCATCAACCAAATCCATGACCGGTCATCTTCTCGGAGCGGCTGGAGGTCTTGAAGCTGTCATATCCTGTATGGTTTTTGACAAAAATATTGTTCCTCCAACTATAAACTATGAAGAGCCTGATTCTGACTGCTGTGATCTGGATTACGTTCCAAACACCGCACGTGATGCAAAAGTTGACTATATATTGAGTAACTCCCTCGGATTTGGTGGAACTAACGCAACGCTGCTTTTCAAGAGGGTTTAGTTATGAGGATTGCGATCGGTTCTGACCATGGCGGTTTTGAGTTGAAGCAGGTGCTTATCCAATTTTTGCAAGGCAGGGATATTGAGGTTGCTGATGCAGGCACCTATTCTGCCGATTCAGTTGATTATCCTGAATTTGGTGAGGCCGTTGCCCTTTTGGTTATTCATGGAGAGGTGGATGCAGGTATAGTTATATGTGGCACCGGTATAGGTATTTCTATCTCTGCAAACAAGGTTCCAGGCATAAGGGCTGCACTTGTGACTACTCCGCAGATGGCTGAACTGGCTAAACAGCATAATAATGCCAATATTCTTGCAATGGGTGGCAGGATACTGTCTCCTGAAACGGCTATGGCATGCGTTGCAGCATGGCTGGATTCGGAATATGAAGGTGGACGTCATCAGGCACGTCTTGACAAGATTACAGCTATAGAAAAAAAGAGCTGCCAATAAAACAGGCTGTTTATTAAATCGAGAGCGGGGCTTGAAAAAGTCCCGCTTCGCTTTTTTTCAAAAGGCGTAAAACCATAAAGGAGCGACAATAAATGTCTATTCTCTCCCAGTTTGATCCGGAAGTAGCAGAAGCTATCCGCCATGAGACCGAACGTCAGGAATACAACCTGGAACTGATAGCCTCTGAGAACTTTGTATCCGAAGCGGTTCTTGAGGCGCAGGGTAGTGTAATGACCAACAAATATGCCGAAGGTTATCCTGGTAAGCGTTACTATGGTGGCTGCGAACATGTTGATGTAGTTGAACAGCTGGCTATTGAACGCGCTAAAGAGCTATTCGGTGCTGATCATGCCAATGTACAGCCCCATTCAGGTTCGCAGGCCAATATGGCAGTTTACAATGCAGTCTGCCAGCCTGGTGATACAATACTCGGCATGAATCTGTCACATGGTGGTCACCTGACACACGGAAGTCCTGTAAATTTTTCAGGCCGCTTTTACAAAGTTGTTCCTTACGGTGTTTCTGAAGCAACAGAGACCATTGACTATGATGAGGTTGAACGCCTCGCAACCGAGCATCACCCTAAAATTATTGTAGTTGGAGCCAGCGCGTATCCACGGATAATCGATTTTCCTGCATTCCGCGCAATTGCAGACAAGGTAGGCGCCAAGGTTATGGTTGATATGGCTCATATAGCAGGGCTGGTTGCTGCCGGTGTTCATCCAACTCCTGTTCCTTTTGCCGAATTTGTAACCACAACAACCCACAAGACATTGCGTGGACCTCGTGGTGGCATGATTCTCTGCCGTGAAGAGTTTGCAAAGACCATCAACTCCCAGATATTCCCAGGTATCCAGGGTGGGCCACTTATGCATGTAATCGCTGCCAAGGCAGTCGCCTTCAAGGAAGCACTTCAGCCCCAGTTTAAGAGCTATCAGCAGCAGATCGTAAAAAATGCCAAGGCTCTTTCTGAAGCCCTGATGAAAAAAGGATTTAAACTGACCTCTGGAGGCACTGATAATCACCTTATGCTGATAAATTTCTCCGGCACAGAAATTACAGGCAAGGCGGCTGAAGAAGCGCTTGATAAGGCTGGCATCACGGTTAACAAAAACACAGTTCCATTTGAAACCCGTTCTCCTTTTGTAACATCCGGAATCCGGATCGGCACACCGGCCTGTAGCTCACACGGTTTAAAAGAGACAGAAATGGAGCAAGTAGCTGGTTTTATAAGTGAAGCTATCGCCAATATCGGTAAGGATGAAGCACTGGCAGATATAAAGAGACGTGTTAACGATATGATGAAGCACTTTCCTCTATATGCAAACCGACTTAAGTAACGGTTGCTAACTTTTACCATTAAAGCCCGGTGGCCATTGATGTCATCGGGCTTTAATTTTCTTAGCAATTTGCTGAGAAAACGGTATTTAGCAAGGGGGGAATTGACCTCTATGGCTGCTGAAGGTAGACTGTTTGGCAAGGGACGTTCAAGATGATAATAATGCAGATAGCAGATAGCGAGGTGAAATATGAAGATCCGGCAACCTGTAGTTGCAGGTCAATTTTATCCTGCAAGTAGATCTGAATTGGAAAAAGAGCTTGACCAACTTGTTCCAGGCTCTAAACAAAAACTCTCTGCCATATCTATAATCTCTCCGCATGCTGGATACATCTACTCTGGTGCAACTGCCGGACGGGTTATTGCATCGGTTTCCATCCCCAAAACTATCATAATACTTGGACCAAACCATCGAGGTGTTGGAGCTTTAGCTGCGTTATCGCCTGATGATGCATGGCAAACACCGTTAGGTCTGGTTCCTGTTGAAAAAAGGTTAGCATCAATCATTTGTAAACAGATTCCGGCTGTTCAAGAGGATGCTCTTGCCCACCGCAACGAACACTCTTTAGAGGTTCAGGTTCCTTTCCTTCAGTATCTCCGTCCTGATATCTCTATTGTTCCTCTCTGTCTTGGATTTGGTGACTATATCGGAGCAGAGTTTCTGGGAAAAGGGATCGCCTCAGCGATAAGAGAATTTAGTGAAGAGGTGCTGATACTGGCAAGTTCGGATATGACTCACTATGAATCTGCCGAGGCGGCGAAAAAGAAGGATATCCAGGCTTTGGAACGCGTTCTTGCGCTTGATCCGGAGGGATTGGTTGAGGTATGTCGCAGTAAACGTATTACAATGTGCGGGGTGATCCCTTCTGCTGTGATGCTTGTTGCTGCCATGGAACTTGGAGCTAAAACTGCAGAAGTTGTAGATTACACAACGAGCGGAGATGTAACAGGGGATTATAGCCAGGTGGTAGGATATGCGGGTGTAGTTCTAAGGTAATCTCATCATAGTATTCTCCACACAATAATATTGAGAAAATCGGAGGTTGGGGGATGGGACGGTCTTTATTATTAAACGGTATTTGCAATGTTTTGTTGTTTTCTGTTTTAACCAATTCAGCTATGGCCTCTGAAACTAATAAGCAGTACGAGCTGAAAGACTTTTTTGGCAAGCCGGAACGCTCATTCTTTCGTCTATCGGCAGACGGTAAGACGCTTGCCTTTATGCAACCTTACGAAAGGCGTCAGAACATTCATGTTCTGCCTCTGGCAGCAGATGGCAAAGAACCGGATTTTAGCAAAGCCAAACGGCTTACAGGAGAAACTGAAAGGGATATAGCAGGTTTCTTCTGGAAGGGTAATGACACAATATTGTATGTTAAGGACTTTGGGGGAGATGAAAATTATCATCTGTTGTCTGTCAACCTGAAAAACGGTGAGGTCAAGGATCTTACCCCATTCCAGAATATAAGGGCATCGGTTGTCGATGAGCTTCTGGAAGATCCTGAATTTATGCTGGTGCAGCATAACAAAAGAAATCCACAGATATTTGATGTTTACCGAATAAACGTTAAAACTGGCGTCTCCGAACTGGTTGCGGAAAATCCTGGCAATATTACAGGTTGGATAACCGACCATGCTGGTCGTGTACGTATAGCTACAACTACCGATGGAGTAAACAGTAGTCTTCTTTATCGTGCCACTGAAAAGAGCGCTTTCAAGACAATTATAACAACAGATTTTCGAACCACTGTGGCGCCTCTGTTCTTCACATTTGACAACAAATCCTTGTATGTCCTATCGAACCGTGGTCGTGACAAGACAGCGCTTGTAGTTCTTAATCTGAAAACAGGCAAGGAATCAGAGCCTCTATTTGAGCACCCTGATGTAGACCTCGAAGGAGCCTCGTATTCGCGTAAACGTAAACTGCTTATCTATTCAAGCTTTAATACCTGGAAGGAAGACCATCATTTCTTTGACAATGAAACAAAAAAACTCTTTGAAAAACTTCAGAAAAAGCTGCCTGATTATGAGGTTGCTCTTCAGAACGGAAACCTTGCTGAGGATACCTTTGTCGTTGCAGCATACAATGATCGCACTCCGGGTGTACGCTACATATATTCTCTGAAAACTGACACCCTTACTCGCTTGGGAGAGATAAATCCAAGAATCAATCCGGCTGATATGGCCAGTATAAAGCCTGTAAAATACAAAACAAGGGATGGCCTAGAGATTAACGGCTACCTGACGGTACCTCTCAACAGGGAGTCTAAAAATCTTCCTGTTATTGTAAATCCTCACGGTGGCCCCTGGACTCGTGATTCCTGGGGTTACAATCCGGAGATCCAGTTTCTGGCAAATCGTGGTTTTGCAGTTTTTCAGATGAACTATCGTGGATCGACAGGTTACGGTAGAGCTTTCTGGGAAAAGAGTTTCAAACAATGGGGCAAATCGATGCAGGATGATATTACAGATGGTGTCAAATGGCTTATAAAGGAAGGGATCGCCGATCCTGAACGGATTGGGATCTACGGGGGCAGCTATGGAGGTTATGCAACACTTGCCGGAGTGACATTTACTTCTGACCTCTATGCCGCAGCTGTTGATTATGTAGGTGTTGCTAACCTTTTCTCTTTTATGAAGACAATCCCGCCATACTGGAAACCGTTCCTGGCTATGATGCATGAAATGGTTGGAGATCCTGAAAAGGACAAGGAGCTTCTTGAGTCTGTTTCTCCTGTCTTTCATGCAGACAAGATCAAAACCCCTCTCTTTATAGCTCAGGGAGCTAATGATCCGCGTGTAAACAAGGATGAATCTGATCAAATGGTTGCCGCTTTAAAAAAACGTGGTGTAGAAGTTCAGTATATGGTCAAGGAAAATGAAGGCCATGGATTTCATAATGAGGAAAATCAGTTTGATTTTTATGGAGCCATGGAGTTGTTTTTTAAAAAACATCTTCTTGATTGAAAAAATATGATTAAGAATTTACCGGTAATTACTTCATGCAGGGAGCATAAAATGTTTGAAACACAGTATAACGAAGAGATGGAGGCCGAAGTAAAGCGTCTAGAGGCTGAAAAGGCGGCGCAGGGAAAGCGGACGCTGAAGATAACAGTAATTATTGGTAGTCCTAGGGGCATGAAAGGTAATACCGGTCGTCTGCTTAAAGAGGTTATGGCCGGAGTTGAAGAAGGGGCTGAAATTGAGCTGTTTGACCTCTCAGCAATCGGGGTAACGCCTTGTTCTGGTTGTGAACAGTGCCATAAGACCGGTATTTGCAATATAAAAGATGATTATCAGATTATCAAGGAGAGTCTTCTTAATTCTGACGCCTTCATACTGGCAAGTCCTAACTATATATTTAGTGTCCCGGCACAGTTGAAGGCACTCTTTGACCGTAGTGGCAATATTGTCCACTGCCTTAAGCTGGAGGGTAAATATGCTGCAGTGGTTGAGACTTCAGGTGGCGGTGAAGATGATGAGGTAATCAGGTACATGGTTCGCTTTATTAACTCTACAGGAGCGCAGTCAGTCGGTTCAATTGCTTCACAGGGTGGAGCTGAAAATGCCTTTCCAAAACAGGAACTGCTTTTCGAAAATGCCCGTAAACTGGGAAAAGAACTCTGCCGTTGTGTAAGGGAAAAAGAGCGTTTCCCTGATCAGGCGGGTTACAGGGGCGCCTTTAAGGCGCGTATGAAGAGATTGGTAGAATACCGCAAGGATGATTGGACAGAGGAATACAAATATTTGCAGGAGCATAATTAATGAAAGACCCGCTAAAAAAGCGGGTCTCGTTTTCTGTAATACAGTTCCCATTCCATGGGTATATGGCTTATAAATAAGTCAGAATCCTTCTATGTACCCTTAAAAAGCCTGGGGGCGTATCTTCGGTCATAAAGCCCTCCATATGAATCGTTCCGCACATTGCTGAAAATAAGTCTTTCTGCTTCTCTTTGTAACATTTCGTTTCTATTTCCAGGTAGCGCTACCATTGGTTTAAATATATGCGATAATAATAAAAAAAACAGTCTGTTTTTATTTTTTTTACAAGCGTATAATCCGCCTGTTACCAGTTTTACGGAATGGCTCTAATAGGGACTCAAGGCCGTTTTCCTTTATTGCATAGATATTTTGCCAAGCTGTCCATCAGTAAATTCTTCCCTTGTAAACCAGATAAGATTTGGTTCAGGCAGTTCAACCAGTAAACGTCCCAGGCATTTAGCAACTGGCATCCATCTGGCAGCCAGTTTCAAAAGCCCATCATTGCCATTTTTTTCAATCAAGGTAGTTCAGGCTTCACATGGTCACTCTGTATGGTGCTGGTATGGACATAGCGCTTTTGACTGAAAAACGCTGACGAAAACAGAGTACCCGCCACATCACTCTCTTTGTACCCTCCAAGCTGTTCCCAAAATGCTACATTTTAATATTCCATATATGCAACTTATTATATTTGATTAATTTATTTATTGACTTAAGTCAAAAAAAAGACTAGTTCATGCACTAAAAGACCAAAAACATCTTATTAGACTTTTATCGAGAAGCATTGCTTCTCTAGATCCCATGAAAGGCAGGGCACAACGATGAAAAAAATGTTTGGTATCGCAGCAGCAGCTTTAGTTTTGACGGTGGGCGCAGGACAGGTGGCGCAGGCAGCCGACGATTATAAGTCATTTGGGGTACGGATACGTGCCATCTACGTAAAACCAGATGAATCTACTGGTGGACTATTGAGTGCACTTAATACCAAGGTAAGCGATGATATTATCCCTGAACTTGACCTTGAGTATTTTTTTACCAAGAATTTCTCTGCTGAGCTAATTGCGGGGGTAACCCGTAACGATATCAAACTGAACAATGGTTTTGCTGGTTCCACTTGGTTGTTGCCACCCACCCTGACTGTCAAGTACCACCCTCTAGCTGGTTCCACCTTCAGCCCTTATGTTGGTTTTGGACTTAACGTTGTATTCCCGTTCAACTCTAAAGTTAACGGTGTTCAAGACTTCCAGATTGACAATAGCATTGGTTGGGCTGCACAGGCCGGGACTGACATAAAAATTACGGAAAGCCTCTATTTCAACATCGACTACAAATATTTGAATGTTGATACCGAAGCTACAGTTTTAGGAACAAAATGCAAACTGGATCTGAATCCCCATCTGATTGGTATTGGTGTTGGTTACCGCTTCTAAGCTGCCGGCATCTCCAAAAGGGGGTCAAAGTGTAACTCTTTTCGCCCTTTGACCCCTTTAGTGCATCACCCGTATCTTTATTTTGGGGTAAAACTGTTTCTGCAATTTAATGGTAGTGTAAAGATTTTTTCGCTTTTTTTAGCAGTGCCTTTTTTCAGTTAGGCTGCCTCGTCCATTTGAAGTTTCAGTTCAAGTGATATGAAGCAACAAGCAGCAAAGTGCTGCCGTTTTCAGGTTACTTTATTTTTTCGTCTTTAAAAAATAAAGAATCAGATATATGACAATACCAATCCCGATACTTTTAAACAGTTTTGCAGCTTCATGCGTTAAGTCGGTATACGGTTCGGGACGGATAAGAAGCTGCAGCAAAAAATAAAAAAGTCCTAATAATGCACCAACAAAAAGCTGCTTTATAATAGTTTGTCTAAACATTTATTACCCCTTGAATCAGGTCTGAAATTTGCGGAAGATAATAAGTCAAAAGCATCAAGTTCGCAAATTATCCTTTTAAACTCATACATTAATAATTATGGAAGATGGCGTTTGAATTATGTCAGACATGAAACAAAAAGGTGATGAAGGGTTCAGGTTTTGTATGAACTGATCGGTAAAGAACTAATCAGGAGTGGTTGTTCCTCTTGTAAAGACACATTATCAGAGGGATTTTAGCTTAGTCTATAGTTTTTTTCTTGCAACGACCTTACAAAAGCTGGGATTGCATCTGCAGATATTGGGCGGGAATAAACAAATCCCTGAATATAGGTACATCCCAACTGGCGCAGTATCTCAAGCTGTTCCTGATTTTCAACCCCCTCAGCAACGGTCTGCATATCAAGGTTAGAAGCGAGGTTGACCACCGATTGGGCAATGGCTCGGTCTCCAGAATCGTGGGCAAGATCCATGACAAACGAACGGTCTATTTTAAGAACCTTTACAGGAAATGTCTTGAGGTAGCTTAACGAAGAGTAGCCAGTTCCAAAATCATCAATTGAAATGCTGCATCCCAAAGAACAGATTTTTTCAAGCGTTTCAACCACATCCAGTGGTTTGTCCACCAAGGCGCTTTCTGTTAATTCTAATTCCAGGCATCCCGGAGATATAGCTGTTTCGTCTATAATGGCTGTAATACTTTCGATTAGCACAGGTGACTTGAACTGTACTGCTGAGAGGTTTACGGCCATACAGAGATCCAGCCCCTCTTTTTGCCAGGCTACTTGCTGCTTACAGGCAGTACGCAGTGCCCATTCACCTATTGGAATAATCTGTCTGGTCTCTTCCGCAATAGGGATAAAGCGCAATGGAGAGACTGTGCCGAATTCAGGGCTGTTCCAGCGGAGTAAAGCTTCAACTCCAGCCACACGGCCTGTCTGCAGATGTACTTTTGGTTGATAAAGCAGTTCAAGTTCCTGCCGTTCAAGTACGTGACGCAGACCATGTTCCAGCGCAATCCTGTCCCTCAAACTTTCATTAAGTTCTTCAGAGAAAAAACTGAAGGTGTTTTTCCCTTCGCTCTTTGCATGGTACAGGGCTATATCGGCATTCTTCTCCAGGGTGTTTCCGTCATCAGCATCTTTAGGAAACATGGTTATGCCGATACTTGTGGTCACTATAATCTCTCGTCCATCAAGGCATAGCGGTTGAGCAACAACCTCCAATAGTTTTTCTGCCAGCCTTACAACATCTTGATTTTGTCGGATCTCCTGAAGAATCAAGGCAAATTCATCGCCGCCCAGGCGGCAAACAGTATCTTCATCACGAAGGAATTTCGACAAGCGGGAAGCAATATCCTTTAACAACTGGTCACCAATCGAATGTCCCATGTCGTCATTAATATTTTTAAAACTATCCAGATCAAGATACAGAAGTGCCAACGGGCTGCCATGGCGACGACTGCGCTTTAAGGCTAAATCTAGACGATCCCGCAGCATCCTGCGATTGGACAGACCTGTTAGCGGGTCGAAATATGCGAGCCTCTCAATTGTTGCCTCTGCATTTTTACGGTCGTTGACATCTTCTATATTTGCGATGAAATGTGTTATTTTTTCTTCATTATTCTTTAACGGGCTGATGGATGTAATAGACCAGTAAACCGTGCCATCCTTACGCCTGTTCAAAAGTTCGCCACGCCATTCCTTACCAGACAGTAGAGTTTCCCAAAGATCGACATAGACCTCCGCAGGGGTGCTGCCTGATTTGAATATTCGTGGATTATGTCCAATAACTTCTTCTTTTGAGAATCCTGTCATCTGAATCAATTTTCTGTTCACATATTCAATAGAGCCATCAATATTCGTTATCAAGAATCCATTGGCACTGTTCTCAATGCCATGGCTCAGTTTGTTCATAAGTTCCTCTGCCTGTTTGCGGTCAGAGATGTCTCGGATTGCCTCAATAGCGCCGATACGCTTGCCCTCAGCGTCATAAAGCGGAACGCCAATGACCCATACAAATGCACCTTTGCCGTTGTACAGGGCGGGACAAAAAGTCTCAGCATCAAGTACATTTCCTGTCCGCCGCACTTGTGAGTAAAACTTTTCAAGGGCAATATCACCATTATCAATCAGATCCAGCAGATGCTCTCTACGGTGCCCATAAAAAGGAATGGTATATTCATGATCATCCTTGCCTATCATCTCCTCTTTCAGGACTCCGGACATCTTTTCAATGGCCTTGTTCCAGATAATAACTCTCTTTTGGGTATCTATGACAAAGGTTGCATCGGGTAGAAAATCTATGATTTGGGCGAGCTGTTTCTGTGTATCTCGCAGGTTTTGTTCGGTAAGCTCAATAATAGTAATCTGTTTGCGCTGGTACCATTGAAAAGCAGCCAGCGCTGTTACGGTAACAACAACAATAATGCAGAAAGAGATTAACTGTTGGTGTGAATAGCTGCTCCATTTTAACAAAACCTTGTCGATATCACGGCTTACCGCGACAACCAGTGGTTTGTCAATAGCCAGTCCTGGTGGTTTTATCGTGTGCTGAGCCATAAAACGGTTTTTGCCGGTGGCGTACACCTTACCGCTCAGAAAGGTTTCAACCTTGTTGCTATTTATATGGTGGCTGAAAAAAGTATTTGCAACCGCCAGATTAAGACCCTGTAGTTGACTCTGTTCAGGAACCATTAAAAACAGGGTTCCGTCCCAATGTGCAATGGCAGCCCACATGTCAGGGCTGTAGTTGACTGACCCTAAAAGAGTCTTAAAATACTCCTCGTCAAGCGTTGAAACGACAATTCCTCGAAAGCGTTCTTTGGAGTCCTTGATGACTTTTACCAGATTAATGCCCCAAGAGCCCAATAATGTCTTGAAAGGTGGTGATACAGACAATACCGAAGAGTTTTGATTGGTTTTTGCAGCCAGAAAATAGTTGCGTTTTCCCAGATCTTTTCCGATAAATTCTTTCCTGTTACAGAGCCGTACGATCCCGTTGTCGTCAAGGATCAATATGGTATTGATACCGGGTATGGAATTAACCAGAAGTTCTACACGTTGATTGGAAAAGGATTGAGGCCATCTTTCTGCTGGTATGTTGGATAATTCTTCGCCAAGTATCTTTAACAGATAATCAGTCTTTTTCAGTTGCGCTGAGAGATTAGTGTTGATAACTCTGGCCTGTGTTAACAACTGTTGCTGTTCAGCCTGAATCGAGCCTTCCTTACGTTGATAGACGTTGAGTAGAACGAATAAACCTAAAATTGCCAGCAGCGCTATCAACACGAGCCATTGGGCAATAAAACTGCTCTTTAGCTTATTTAGCATGAACCTGTCCTTGCATATAAAACTGCTTTGAATGCCTTATTGTTCTGTTTAATTAAGTAAATCGATAAAATTGTGCAGCATTAGCAGAACAATATTGATATGCTATCACGACTGGAAATCTGCTTTGAAACAACAAGGAGAGTACTCAACAGTGCGACTCCTTATAACTGTTCTACTTACGGGCAGTTTTGATCCTTTGAGCTGTCCTGTCAATAGCAGACATACTTATTTCAAACAGCTCTTTGGGTTAGGCAACTTGCCTTAAGTGCTGTTGTCTATAAGGTTTCCTCACTTGTTGTTGTTTTTTTGATGAGTGGAGTTTAGAGATGACTAAAGATAGCGCTGTAATAAACATAGATAATAGAATTCTTCGGGATCTGCTTGAGAAAGGAGTAACTGTTATTGACATCCGCAGAAAAGAGGAATGGAAGGAAACCGGTACAATAGCTGGAAGTCATCTGCTTACCCTGTTTGATGCGAATAAGCAGATGATTGAGCCAGAGGGATGGATTGAAGAAGTTAAAAAGCTGGTGCCGCTTGACAATCCAGTTATACTTGTATGCAGGTTGGGTAACCGTACCATTCCAGCATGTCAGCTTCTTGCAGATGCGGGTTACAGTAAGGTTTACAACGTTACTGCCGGAATGGCTGCCTGGATTAGCGAAGGGCTACCGGTTGATGAATCAAGTCTTGGATAGATCCGTTTTTTCTCTTCCTGTCTACCCCAATACCTAAAAAAGGGGTGCTTTGTAACCGATTAAACATCCTCTTTCCAGTTAGCAACAAACGCCTTCCCATTGGACTAAAATATTGTGTATAAGATCAAGTACTTTTGTTTGAGATGATAAATAATATTTTGCTGCTGTTTTGCGATCCAGACCTA